>NZ_JBIVLB010000004.1:0-150724 GCF_044751045.1 Streptomyces sp. NPDC088745 | reverse complement strand
GCCGCGAACCCGCCCGGACCGGGGGGCGGCGGGGGGGGGGCGGGGGGGGGGGGCGGGGGGGGGGGGGGCACCCCGCCCCGCCCCCCCCGTCACGCGAAGGGGCTGTCCGCCCCGGCAGCCGCGGGCTTCGGCGACCGTGCCGGGCAGCATCCGACCGGGCACAGGTCGTGGCTCGGCCCCAGCGCGCCGAGCGCGCAGGGCCGGACGGCGGCCCCCCGCTCGGCGGCCGCCCGCTCCAGCAGGAGCTCCCGCACCGCCGCCGCGAACCGCGGGTCCGCACCGACCGTCGCCGACCTGGCGACCGGCAGCCCCAGCTCCGCCGCCTTCGCCGTCGCCTCCGTGTCCAGGTCGTACAGGACCTCCATGTGGTCCGAGACGAACCCGATCGGCACCATCACCACCGCGGGCGCCCCCGCCCCGTGCAGCGCCTCCAGGTGGTCGCAGATGTCCGGCTCCAGCCACGGGATGTGCGGGGCGCCGGACCGCGACTGGTAGACCAGCTCCCAGGGCCGGTCGTCCACCCCGGTCGCCTCCCGCACCGCGTCCGCGATCAGCCGCGCCACGTCCAGGTGCTGGGCGACGTACGCGCCGCCCTCCCCGTGCGCCTCCGGCGGGCCGGAGGTGTCGGCCGCCGCGGTCGGGATGGAGTGCGTGGTGAAGGCCAGGTGGGCGCCCCGGCGCAGCTCCTGCGGCAGCTCGGCCAGGGACTTCAGCACGCCGTCGACCATCGGCCGTACGAAACCGAGGTGGTTGAAGTAGTGCCGGAGCTTGTCGACCCGGGGCGGCTCCAGGCCCTCCGCCCGCAGCGCCTCGATCGACTCCGCGAGGTTCTCGCGGTACTGGCGGCAGCCCGAGTACGAGGCGTACGCGCTGGTCGCCAGGACCGCGACGCGGCGGTGTCCGGCGCGGGTGATCTCGCGCAGGGCGTCCGTCAGGTACGGGGCCCAGTTGCGGTTGCCCCAGTAGACCGGGAGGTCCGCCGGGCCGTGCTCGGCGAAGTCCTCGCGCAGGGCGTCCAGGAGGTGACGGTTCTGCTCGTTGATCGGGCTGATGCCGTCGAAGAGGAAGTAGTGCTGCCCCACCTCCTTGAGGCGCTCCTCGGGGATGCCGCGGCCACGCGTCACGTTCTGCAGGAACGGGACCACGTCGTCGGGGCCCTCGGGACCGCCGAAGGAGAGCAGCAGCAGGGCGTCGTAGGGGGTCGCGTCGGACGCTGCGAGGAGCGTGCCGGTGGGGACCGCATCGGGCTGATCAGGCATACGTCGATCCTGCCACCCGCCTCCGACAGCGCCGCACCCGACACAGATCACAGTGCCGGTGCGGGCCTTCGGTACGTAACCTGTACGAAAACCTGTACGAGACATCTACATGTGTGAGCGGCGCCTGCCCCCAGCGCGCGCCTGATCGGCGGAACCTCAAGTTGTCCAGTCCCTATCGCGCCATCTTCGCCGCCCCCGGCACCAGGAGCTTCTCGGTGGCGGGGCTCCTCGGCCGGATGCCGCTGTCCATGATGGGCATCGGCATCGTCACCATGATCTCCCAGCTCACCGGCCGTTACGGCCTGGCGGGCGCCCTCTCCGCCACCCTCGCGATGTCGGCGGCCGTCTTCGGTCCGCAGATCTCCCGGCTGGTCGACCGGCACGGCCAGAGCCGGGTGCTGCGCCCGGCGGCCCTGGTGGCCGTCGTCGCCGTGGCGGGTCTGCTGGTCTGCGCCCAGCAGGGCACCCCCGACTGGACGCTGTTCGTGTTCGCGGCGGGCGCGGGCACGGTGCCCAGCGTCGGATCGATGGTCCGGGCCCGCTGGGCGGCGATCTACCGCGACTCCCCGCGCGAGCTGCACACCGCGTACTCCTGGGAGTCCATCGCGGACGAGATCTGCTTCATCTTCGGGCCGATCGCCTCGATCGGTCTGTCCACCGCCTGGTTCCCGGAGGCGGGTCCGCTGATCGCGGGCGTGTTCCTGCTGGTGGGCGTCTTCTGGCTGACCGCGCAGCGCGCCACCGAGCCGGTGCCGCATCCGCGCGAGCCGGGCGGGAGGGGCGGCTCGGCGCTCAGGTCCCGGGGGCTTCAGGTGCTGGTGGCCACGTTCGTCGCCACCGGTGCGGTCTTCGGCTCGATCGACGTGGTCACCGTGGCCTTCGCCGAGGAGCAGGGGCACAAGGCCGCGGCCAGCCTGGTGCTGGCGGCGTACGCGCTGGGATCGTGCCTGGCGGGAGCAGTGTTCGGGCTGCTGCACCTCAAGGGCTCCCCCACCAGGAGGTGGCTGCTGGGCGTGTGTGCGATGGCCGTGAGTATGATCCCCCTCCAACTGGCCGGGAACCTTCCGTTTCTGGCCGTGGCGCTCTTTGTCGCGGGCCTGGCCGTCGCACCGACGATGGTGACCACGATGGCCCTGGTCGAACAGCACGTACCCCGCACCAAGCTGACCGAGGGCATGACCTGGACCAGTACCGGGCTCGCCGTCGGCGTCTCGCTCGGCTCGTCCGCCGCAGGGTGGGCCGTCGACGGGATGGGCGCGGACGCGGCGTACGCGGTGTCCGTCGCGTCGGGGGCTCTCGCGGCCGCGGTGGCGTTCCTGGGGTACCGCCGGCTGGGCAGGCCGGCACCGAATCGGGGAGGGCACGGCGCCGATGAGCGACACCACGAAGACGAGCACCGCCTGGCGTAACTGGTCGGGCACCGTCACCGCCCGCCCCGCGCGGGCGGTGACGCCCTCGTCGGTCGAGGAACTGGCCGACGCGGTGCGCACCGCGGCCGCCGAGGGCCTGCGGGTCAAGCCGGTCGGCACCGGCCACTCGTTCACCGCCATAGGGGCCACCGACGGGGTGCACGTCCGTCCCGACCTGCTGACCGGCATCCGCGGCATCGACCGCGAGGCGGGCACGGTCACCGTGGAGGCGGGCACCCCGCTCAAGCGCCTCAACGTGGCACTGGCCCGCGAGGGCCTGTCGCTCACGAACATGGGCGACATCATGGAGCAGACGGTCGCGGGCGCCACCAGCACCGGAACCCACGGCACCGGCCGCGATTCCGCCTCGCTGGCCGCCCAGATCAGGGCACTCGAGCTGATCACCGCCGACGGGCGGGTCCTCACCTGCTCCGAGCAGGAGAACCGGGAGGTCTTCTCCGCCGCCCGGATCGGCCTGGGCGCGCTCGGCGTCATCACCGCCGTCACCTTCGCCGTGGAGCCGGTCTTCCACCTGACGGCGCGCGAGGAGCCGATGGGCTTCGACCGGGTCACCGCGGACTTCGACGCCCTGGTGGCCGAGAACGAGCACTTCGAGTTCTACTGGTTCCCGCACACCAGCAACTGCAATACCAAGCGCAACAACCGCACCCTGGGGCCCATCGCCCCGCCCGGCCGGATCGCGGGCTGGATCGAGGACGAGTTCATGTCCAACGGCCTCTTCCAGGTGGTCTGCTCGCTCGGCAGGGCCGTGCCGCGCACCATCCCGGTCATCGCCAAGGTCTCCAGCCGCGCCCTGTCCGCGCGGACCTACACCGACATTCCGTACAAGGTCTACACGAGCCCGCGCCGGGTGCGTTTCGTGGAGATGGAGTACGCCGTTCCGCGTGAGGCCACCGTGGAGGTGCTGCGCGAGGTGCGCGCGATGGTCGAGCGCTCGCCGCTGCGGATCAGCTTCCCGGTGGAGGTGCGCACGGCCCCGGCCGACGACATCGCGCTCTCCACCGCCTCCGGCCGGGACACCTCGTACATCGCCGTGCACATGTACCGGGGCACTCCGTACCAGGGGTACTTCACCGCCGTCGAGCGCATCATGACCGCGCACGGCGGCCGCCCGCACTGGGGCAAGATGCACACCCGCGACGCCGAGTACCTGGCGGCGGCCTACCCGCGCTTCGGCGAGTTCACCGCACTGCGCGACCGCCTCGACCCGGACCGCCTCTTCGGCAACGACTACCTGCGGCGCGTGCTGGGCGACTGAGCCGGGCCCCGGGGCGGGCCCGGAACCCGGCCCGGGACCGGCCCCGGGCCGGGGAAGCCCCGGCGAGGGCCTGCGGGAAGTCCGCGCAGGGGGCGCGGAAGGCCCGCACAAGCCCCGGGAAAGGCACGCGCAGGACCGCCAAGGGCCCGCGACCGGCCCCCGCCCCGGGATGCGGCGTCCCTCAGGGAGCCTCCGTGCCCGCCTCGCCCCCCGCGGGCGGCGGCGGGGGCTGCTGCCGGCCCTCGGCGCCCTCGGCGGTACCCGGGACCTTGTCCTGCTCGCCCTTGTCGGCCTCGCCGCCGGGGTCCTGGGTGGGCGGCGCGGTCTGGCCGCCGGTGGCGGTGCCGTCGCCCGTGGTGCCGCCGTCGCCGGTGCTGGGGCCGGGCGTCGGGGTGACGCCCGGGTCCGGGCTCTGCTTGCCGCCGGTGCCGGGGTCGGGCGTCTGCTTGTCGCCGGAGTCCTGGTCGGGAGCGGCAGTCCGGCCGGTGCCGCCGGTGGTGCCGGGGTCCGGGCCCTGGGAGGCCGGAGGCTGTTCGGCGGGCGGGGTCCGCTTCTGCTGCTTGCCCGTGAACACGCTCTCGAGCGCGGGCCTGTCGTTGCCGCTGAGGGGCGAGGCGACCAGTTCGTAGACCGTGATCCCGCCCATCGCGACCGCGAACACCACCGCGGCCCCGATCGCCGACCGCTTCCAGCCCCGTACCCGGGTGCCGTGCACGGACGCCTCGGTGAACTCGCCGTCCCCGGGGAGCTGCCCCTCCCCCAGGCCCGTCGGCACCTCCACCTGGCGCAGCACCCGGGTCCGGTCGTCCACGTGCGGCTGCCGGCTCTTCGGCTTCGCGTGGACGGTGACCTCGCGGAGCTGCTCCCCGGTGCGTTTGAAGACATGCTGGAAAATCGTTCCGCCACTGGTGGCGACGACACTGACCACGCCCGCGCCGATGACCGTTCCGTAGACGCCGAGCTGGGACGCCAGTACGGCCGCGATCACCGCCGCCACGGCGCTGCCCGCCACCTGCGCCACGCTCAGATCGATGCGGCGTTTCGCCGGTTCTGCACTGGTTTCCAGCTTCTTGTCCATCCCCAACCTCTGTTTGTCCTTCCGTTGCACCTTGCTACAGGAAGAGACATTTGGGCGAAGTCAAAAGTTCCGCTTCTGGACTTTCTGTGAATCAGGACACCAAGGGGCGTCAGTTCGCCCTTCACGGGGCAGGAGCGCGCTCACAAGAGTTGACGGGGAACGACCCGCGCGGAGGTGTGACAACTCCCGTGGCCGGGGAGAACTTCGACGGCGCGCCGGTCCACCCATGTGGCCCAAATGGAGTAGTGTTGCGAGCCCTGGATCCGGTCTCCCCCTGGGTGTCCGGACCCTTCGGGAGGGGGCCGAACGGCACTCGTAACCGGCGGCGCCACGGCATCGAACGGATACCTGCTACACAGGGTGACCAGTGGTCACTTTGCGTCGACAACAGGTCACCGTGCCATAACGGCGAGCGCGGGCGCAATGCCCGACACGCCGGGCAACACGGCAAGGTAGTGGCAGGCTGCACCCGGGCAGGCCACACTCGACTAGCGGAAGCAGCGACGCACGTGACGTCGGCAGGCACCACCCGGGAGGTCCCCATGCCCGAACTGCGTGTCGTGGCCGTCAGCAACGACGGCACACGGCTGGTTTTGAAGGCTGCGGACAGCACGGAGTACACGCTTCCGATCGACGAGCGACTGCGTGCCGCCGTCCGCAACGACCGCGCCCGACTCGGCCAGATCGAGATCGAGGTGGAGAGTCACCTCCG
Source organism: Streptomyces sp. NPDC088745 (assembly GCF_044751045.1). Taxonomy (NCBI): domain Bacteria; kingdom Bacillati; phylum Actinomycetota; class Actinomycetes; order Kitasatosporales; family Streptomycetaceae; genus Streptomyces; species Streptomyces sp. NPDC088745. The sequence continues at coordinate 144,987 of NZ_JBIVLB010000004.1, read as the reverse complement.
CCCTCGCGACATCCAGGCGCGGATACGAGCAGGAGCCTCCGCCGAAGAGGTCGCCCAGATGGCCGGCATCCCGGTCGACCGGGTGCGCCGCTTCGAGGGGCCCGTGCTCGCCGAGCGCGCCTTCATGGCCGAGCGCGCCCGCAAGACCCCCGTCCGCAGGCCCGGTGAGAACGCCGGACCCCAGCTCGGCGAGGCGGTGCAGGAGCGGCTGCTGCTGCGCGGCGCCGACAAGGACACCGTGCTCTGGGACTCCTGGCGCCGCGACGACGGCACCTGGGAGGTCCTGCTCGTCTACCGGGTCGCGGGCGAACCGCACTCCGCGAGCTGGACGTACGACCCGCCGCGCCGGCTGGTCGCGGCGGTGGACGACGAGGCGCGCTCGCTGATCGGCGAGAGCGACGACCTGCCCGCGGCCCCCGAGCCGAGCTTCCCGTTCGTGCCCCGGATCGCGCGGCTGCCGCGCGACCGGCCGCTGGACCGGGCCCTCGACCGTTCCCTGGAGCGGCCGCTGGACCGCGCCCTGGACCGGCAGCTGGAGCGGCCCGGGCCGCCGCCCGCGATGGAGGCGGACGATTCCGGGTCCGAGCGGGACTCGCTGACCAGCCTCCTGGAGGCGGTGCCCAGCTTCCGCGGCGACATGGTGGTGCCGGAGCGTCAGGTTCCGCCGCCGCCGGAGCCGCCGACGGTGCTCGACGCGGACGAGCCCGAGTCCGTGCCCGAGGAGCCGCCCGCGGCCGCCGGGGCGGGCGCGGCGTACGCGGACGTGCTGATGCCGAGGGCCGTGGCGGGTCACCGCGACCGGCTGGTCGGGACGACGGACCGGCAGGCGGAGGCGGACGGCGTGCGTCCGGGCCGCCGGGCCGCGGTGCCGAGCTGGGACGAGATCGTCTTCGGCACGCGCCGCAAGAAGCAGGAGTAGCAGGGGCAGCAGCGGTGTCCGGGGCGGCACGACGAGCAGGCGCCGCGGTTGCTGGACGCCGGTACGCCGTGGCGAGGAGGGGCCCGTACGTTTCGTGTACGGGCCCCTCCTCGACGGTGGGCCTACTGCGGGGCGGGACCGGTGGCGACCGGGCGGGACTCGTCCGAGGACCACTCGGACCAGGACCCCGCGTACAGCGCCGCCTCGACGCCGGCCAGCTCCAGGGCCAGTACCTGGTGCGCGCCCGACACCCCGGACCCGCAGTAGACGCCGACGGCGGGCGCGGTGCGCGCGCCGAGCCGGGTGAAGCGTTCCGCCAGTTCGGCGGCGGGCCGGAACCGGCCGTCGGCGGTGGTGTTCTCGCTGGTCGGGGCGGAGACCGCGCCCGGGATGTGGCCGCCGACGCGGTCGATGGGCTCGACGTCGCCCCGGTAGCGTTCGGCGGCGCGGGCGTCCAGGAGCAGCCCCTCGCGGGCCAGCGCGGCGGCGCCGTCCGCGTCCAGCAGGCCGATGCCGCCGGGCTTCGGCTGGAAATCGCCCTCGGCGGGGTCCGGGACCTCGGTCGTCAGCTCCCCCTCCCAGGCGGCCAAACCGCCGTCCAGGACCCGTACGTCACGGTGGCCCGCCCAGCGCAGCAGCCACCAGGCGCGGGCCGCGGCCCAGCCGAGCCCGCCGTCGTACACGACGACCGGGGTGTCCGCCGAGACGCCCGCGCGGCGCATGACCGCGCCGAATGCCTCCGGGTCCGGCAGCGGATGGCGGCCGCCGGAGCCGGGCGGCCCGGCGAGTTCGGCGTCGAGGTCGACGTAGACCGCGCCGGGCAGGTGCCCGGCGGCGTACTCGGAGCGCAGGTTCGGGCCGCCGAGCTGCCAGCGGACGTCGAGGAGGACGGGCGGGCGGGGTCCCGCCGACTCGCTCGCAAGGGCGGCTGCGGAGATGATGGCGTTCATGGGGCCATCCTCGCGCAGTGCCGCACCCGGCCGTCACTTCCGTCGCGGAGCCCCGTCGTAACGAGGCGGAAACGAGCCGCGCGGCGCGGCCGGGGCGCGCTCCGCGCCGGGTGGTGCAAGCATCTGCACGGGGCCACGGTCCGCACCGCGCGACGGCGTGCCCGCCCCGATCCTGTAACGGCCACCACGAATGGTCCGAGGAGACGTGAATGACCGAGGCTGCCGCACGGCACACGCCCGGCACCCCCTGCTGGGTGAGTCTGATGGTGCACCAACTGCCCACCACCCAGCAGTTCTACGGCGCCCTGTTCGGCTGGGAGTTCCGGCCGGGCCCCCAGGAGCTCGGCCCCTATGTGCGGGCCCTGCTGGACGGACGCGACATCGCGGGCCTCGGCCGGCTGCCACCGGACCGGCACCTGACGACCGCGTGGACGCCGTACCTGGCGACCGAGGACGCGACGGCGAGCGCGCAGGCCGTCAGCAGCAGCGGCGGCACGGTCGCGGTCGGCCCGCTGCAGGCGGGCGAGGCGGGCCGGCTGGCGATCGTCGCGGACCCGGCGGGCGCGGTGTTCGGCCTCTGGCAGGCGGCGGAACACCTGGGCACGGGGCTCGCCGGGGTGCCGGGGACCCCGGTGTGGAACGAGCTGGTGACGCGGGAGACGGCCGGCATCGTGAAGTTCTACCAGGCGGTGTTCGGGTACGGCGCGGAGGCGGTCGTCTCGGCCGACTTCGACTTCACGACGCTGCTGCTCGACGGGAAGCCGGTGGCCTCGCTGCACGGGGTGGGCCATGCGCTGCCGCGTGAGCGGGGGGCGCACTGGATGACGTACTTCGAGGTCGAGGACACCGACGAGGCCGCCGCGCTGGTGCGCGACCTCGGCGGGCACGTCCTCCAGCCGCCCAGGGAGAGCACCACCGGCCGGACGGCCGTGGTCGCGGACCCGGAGGGAGCCGTTTTCACGGTCGTACGGTCGCACCGCTGACGGTGGTGGTGATGGCGGGGGGGCTGCGCGTCGTGGCCCCGGTCGCGCGCCCGGTGCTCCTGCGCAACGGGGGCGGCCCGCCCTCACTCCGCCGTCGGCCTCAGCGACGCGCTCCGGTGCGCCGAGAAAGCCGGCGAGAGCGGATCAGCCCGCGCCTCGGCCCGAGTCCGCCCGGGACCGTCCGCGACCTCAGACCACGCTCACCGGAAGCACGTCGGGCGACAACGCCCCCGCCTGCGCCGACGCGCTCGTCATGCGCCTGCGGTGGTGGCGGCGGCACAGCACCTCGTAACCGACGTCCTCGGCGGGCCGGTTCACGTCGCCGACCACGACCTGCTCGCCCTCGACGACCATCGCACCGCCCACCGTGCGGGCGTTGTGCGTGGCCCGCGCCCCGCACCAGCACATCGCCTCGACCTGCAGGGTCTCCAGCCGGTCCGCCAGCTCGATCAACCGCTGCGAACCCGGGAACAGCCGCGTCCGGAAGTCCGTCATGATCCCGAACGCGAACACGTCCAGGTCCAGGTCGTCCACGATCCGCGCCAGTTGGTCGACCTGCTCCGGCGCGAGGAACTGCGCCTCGTCCACGATCACGTAGTCGACCTTGCCGCCGCGCGACACCTGGTCCACCACATACCCGTACAAATCCCTCCCGGGCCCGGCCTCCACGGCCTCCGTCACCAGCCCCAGCCGCGACGACAGCTTGCCCTCGCCCGCCCGGTCGTCCCGCGTGAAGATGACGCCCTGGAGGCCCCGGGCGGAGCGGTTGTGGCCGATCTGGAGTGCCAGGGTGCTCTTCCCGCAATCCATGGTTCCAGAGAAGAACACCAGCTCGGACATGAGGAGTTGAGCCTTTCGGGCCGTCATGAGGGGGGGGAAGGGGGGAGAGTTACGGGCGCACTTCGAGGAGCGGGACGTGCTGTTCCGCCGAGGTCATCGAGCCGTGCATGCCGACCATCGAGGACTCACCGGGCTCCTTACGGGAGGCGGTGATCACCACGTCGTCGTGGGCCGCGGCGACCACGTCGCCGATCCGGCCGTGGACGCGCTCGTCGACGTACGGTCCGAACCAGCCGAGGTCGATCGCCTCGTCGCGGCTCGCCACCCAGAACTGCTCGCCGAGCACCTCGCGCCAGACCGCCAGGACGTCCGAGGCGGCGCCGGGGACCGCGTACACGTGGCGGGCGCGGCCCTCGCCGCCGAGCAGGGCGACGCCCGCGCCCAGTTCCCAGTCCTCGTCGAAGTCGATCCGCGACTGCTCGTCGAAGGGGACGTCGATCATGCCGTGGTCGGCGGTGACGTACAGGGCGCTGCGCGGCGGGAGCTGCTCGGCCAGGCGCTGGGCGAGGCGGTCGACGTGCATCAACTGGCCGCGCCAGGCGTCGGAGTCGACGCCGAAGCGGTGGCCCGCGCCGTCGACCTCGCTGTAGTACGTGTAGACCAGCGACCGGTCCCCCGCCGCCAGGTGGCGCGCGGCGAGGTCCATCCGGTCCTCGCCGGTCAGCCGGCCCTGGAAGGTGCCGCCGCTCAGCGCGATCTTGGTCAGCGGGGTGTGCTGGAAGTCCGGGGAGGAGACCTGCGCGGTGTGCACGCCCGCCGCGTCCGCGAGCTGGAAGACCGTGGGGTGCGGCTGCCAGACGTGCGGGTCGGTCCAGGGCCGCCAGCGGAGCTGGTTCATCAGGGCGTTCGTGGCCGGGTCGCGGACCGTGTAGCCCGCCAGGCCGTGCACGCCGGGGGTCAGGCCCGTGCCGACGGAGGCGAGCGAGGTCGCGGTGGTGGCGGGGAAACCGGCCGTGATCGGGCGGCCGGTGCCGCCGCGCGAGGTCGGGAGGAGGGAGTGCAGGTAGGGCGCCTCGTCCGGGTGGGCCTTGATCTGCTCCCAGCCGAGACCGTCGATCAGGAAGACGCAGTTGCGGTCGGCGGGGGTCAGCCCGTCGAGGGACGCGGTCGTTCCGGGTACGTCCATGCCGGCCGCCAGCGTCGGCAGCAGGTCCGCGAGGGAGCCGGAGCCGTACTGCGGGACCGGTGCGGTGTCGAGCGCGAGGGGGACGGGGTCCTGCCAGGCGGCGGGCAGCGCCATCAGCGGGCGGAGGAGCCGGTCGCGGCCGTCGCCTCGGACAGGGCCTGCGCGAAGACGAGGGTCTGCCTGACCGTGTCCGGGCCGTCCCCGGCCTCGCTGACGCGCAGACTCAGGTCGTCGGCGGTGGAGCTGCCGGTGTAGCCGTGGTCGGCGTCGCAGCCCGGGTCGGCGCAGCCGGCGGGCTCCAGGTCGATGCGGGAGACCGCGCCCCAGCCGATGGTGAGGACAACCTCGCGGGGCAGCGTCCCCGGAACGTACTTCTCCGGGTTGGCCACGACGCGGCTGACCACCACCGAGGAGATCCGGCCGATCTTCACGGACTCGGTGGAGGTGGTGGCGTACGGCGTCGGGGAGCTGGTGTCGGCGTTCTGCTCGTCGGTGTGGCTGACGATGAAGCGGGTGCCGGTGAGGACCAGGACGGTCACGTGACGGCGGACCTCGTTCGAGTCGAACGTGGTCTCCTGGTGCACGAGGTACGACGAGATGGGCTCCGCGCCGACGGCGGCCTCCACCGCCTCGGCCACCAGAGCCGGGTAGTAGCCGCTGCGCTCGATCGCTGCCCGCAGCCCCTGGGTCGTCGTACCGGTCTTCGCCATGCCTTCCATCCTACGGGGCCCGGGAGGGCGGATGTCCCTTGCGCCGGGGCGGGGCCGGGGGTCCGGTGGGGCTCAGTAGCTCGGGAGGCGGCGCGGGCCGAGGTCGTCCCGTACCGCCGGAGGAGCCAGTCGCACGGTCGCGCCCAGCACGGAGAGTCCGTCCGGGGCCACGACCACGGGTTCGAGACTGACGCCGACCACTTCGGGGTGGTCGTCGACCAGCCGCGACAGACGCAGCAGCAGTTCCTCCAGGGCGGCGGTGTCCACGGGCGCGGAGCCCCGCCAGCCGAAGAGGAGCGGTGCGGTCCTGATGGACCGGATCAGCTCGGCGGCATCGCGGTCGGTGACGGGGACCAGCCGGTGGGCGGTGTCGCCGAGCAGCTCGGACGCGGCTCCGGCGAGGCCGAAGGAGAGCACCGCGCCGACCGCCGGGTCGATGGCGGCCCGCACCACGGTGTCCACGCCGCGCGGGGCCATGGCCTGCACGACCGGCAGCAGCTCGGCGGGCTTGCCGAGGGCGTCGGTCAGCTCCGCGTACGCCCGTCGCAGGTCGTCCTCGTCCGCCAGGTCGAGCCGTACGCCGCCGAGGTCGGGGCGGTGGCGCAGGTGCGGGGCGGTGGTCTTGAGGGCGACGGGGTAGCCGAGCCGCTCCGCCGCCGCCACGGCCGCACCGGGGTCGGGCGCGGGCAGGGCCTCGCGCACCCGGATGCCGTAGCGCCCGAGCAACTCCCGGGCGGCGTCGGGCCGGAGGGGCAGGCCGCGCGGGTCGCCGTCGGCGGCGAGCAGGGCGTCGATCCGGGCGCCGACTCCGGCCTCGTCGATGTCGTCGTACTCGGGCACCTTGCCGGGCTCGGCCGCGTCACGCCGCCACTGGGCGTACCGCACGGCCTCGGCGAGGGCCCGCACGGCGCGCTCCGCGGCGGGATAGGCGGGAATGCACCGGGGCACGGGGGCCCAGCCGGGCGGCGGAACGGGGGCGGCCGCGGGGACCGGGGCCGGGGCGCCGGGTGCCGGGGTTCCGGGTGCCGGGGTCCCGGCGGTGGTGGTGGGCGAGGTCCCGGCCGGGGAGGAGGGTGCGCCAAGGGCCGGGGAGGAGGGCGAGCCGGGGGCCGGGTGGCCCGGGTTCGGGCCCGCACCGGTGTCCGCGGCCGGTGCGCCCGTCGGCCGGACCGGTGCGGGGGCCGGCTCCCCCGGGGCGGGAGGCGGCCCGGGGCGTGCGCCCGCTCCGCTCCTGCCCGGGGCCGTGCTCGTCGCCGCCGCGAGGGCCTCGGCGAGTTCGCCCACTTCCACGTGGACCACCGCGACCGGTTTGGCCGGTGCCGTGGCCGCCGCCTCGTGCAGGGCCGCGGCCAGGACCTCGCCGTCGCCGGACTCCGTGGTCCCGCCCTCCCCCACCCAGGGGATGGCCGTGACGACGACCGCGTCGCAGCCCGGGTCCGCGAGGGCGGCGGCCAGGGCCTCGCGGAAGTCGGCCGGGGTGGCGCCGGTGGTCAGGTCGTGCGGAGCGAGCGGACGCAGCCCTTCCGCGAGGCAGGCGTCGTACGTCAGGAGCCCGAGGGACTCGGAGTTGCCGAGGATGGCGGTGCGCGGGCCGCGCGGCAGGGGCTGGCCGGTCAGCATCAGACCCGCGTCGACGAGTTCGGTGACGGTGTCGACCCGTACGACGCCCGCCTGGCGGAAGAGCGCCGAGACCGTGGCGTCCGGAATGCGCGCCACCGGTACCGCGTGCCCGGGCGGCGTACTCCCGCTGTGGCGCGCCCCCTTGACCACGACGACCGGCTTGGTGGCTGCCGTACGGCGGGCCAGACGGGTGAACTTGCGCGGGTTCCCGATGGATTCGAGGTAGAGCAGGACGGCGTCGGTGTCGGGGTCCTCGTGGCAGTACTGGAGGAAGTCGTTGCCGGAGACGTCGGCGCGGTTGCCCGCCGAGATGAAGGCGGAGACGCCCGCCCCGCGCCGGTGCAGCCCGGACAGCAGCGCGATGCCGATCGCCCCGGACTGGGCGAACAGGCCGATCCGTCCCCGGTCGGGCGAGCGGGGCGCGAGGGAGGCGTTCAGACGTACGGCGTCGGAGGTGTTGATGATGCCGAAGGCGTTGGGGCCGATGATGCGCATTCCGTACGAACGGGCCTGCCGCACCAGTTCCCGCTGCCGCTCCCGCCCCTCGGCCCCGCTCTCGGCGTATCCGGCGGCCAGGACGACCAGCCCCTGCACCCCGCTCTCGCCGCAGTCGGCGACCGCTTGCGGAACCTTCTCCGCCGGTACGACGAGGACCGCGAGGTCCACCGGGGCGCCGATCCCGGCGACGGAACGGTACGCGGGGACGCCTTCGAGCTCCGTGGTCTCCTCCGGCAGGGCGGCGTTGACCGCGTACGCACGGCCCGTGAAGCCCGCCCCGACGAGGTTGCGCAGCACCGTGCGGCCCACAGAGCGCGGGGAGCGGCCCGCGCCGACGACCACGACGGAGCCGGGCGCGAGGAGCCGCTGCACGGACCGGGCCTCGGCGCGGTGCTCGCGGGCGCGCTGCACGGCCAGGGAGCGGTCGGTGGGCTCCAGGTCGAATTCGAGGTGGACGACGCCGTCCTCGAAGGAGCGCTTCTGCTGGTAGCCGGCGTCCGTGAAGACCTTGATCATCTTGGTGTTGGCGGGCAGCACCTCGGCGACGAAGCGCCGGATGCCGCGCTCACGGGCCACGGCCCCGATGTGTTCGAGGACGGCGGAGGCGACCCCCCGGCCCTGGTGGGCGTCCTGCACCAGGAAGGCGACCTCGGCCTGGTCGGCGTCGGGTCCCGAGGCGGGCAGGCCGTCGGCGTCGATGCGGTCGTAGCGGACGGTGGCGATGAACTCGCCGCCCACGGTGACGGCCAGGCCCACCCGGTCGACGTAGTCGTGGTGGGTGAAACGGTGGACGTCCTTGGCGGACAGCCGGGGGTAGGGCGCGAAGAAGCGGTAGTACTTCGACTCGTCCGAGACCTGTTCGTAGAAGCTGACCAGCCGGTCGGCGTCCTGGGTGGTGATGGGCCGGATGCGCGCCGTTCCGCCGTCGCGCAGTACGACGTCGGCCTCCCAGTGGTCGGGGTACGCGTGCTCCGACTGGTCGGGACGCGCCCGCTCCGGCGCCCCGCCCACCTGATCCGCATCGTCCGCAGCCTTGGCCATGGTGTGCAGCCTACGACTCGCGGGGGTCCGGAGGGCGGGACAGTCTGGTCCTGTTCGGCCGGTCCTCCCCGGGACTTTCGCCGGGCAGAGCAGCCCGCACCACATGAGAGACTGGTCTAGACAACCAATAAGCACATGAAGGGCAACACCATGGTTGAGCGCCGCGTCACCGTCGGCTGGGCCGAGGGCCTGCACGCCCGCCCCGCCTCCATCTTCGTCCGCGCCGTCACGGCCACCGGCGTCCCCGTCACCATCGCCAAGGCGGGCGGCACCCCGGTCAACGCCGCGTCGATGCTGGCGCTGCTGGGCCTGGGCGCGCAGGGCGGCGAGGAGATCGTGCTGGCGTCCGAGGCCGAGGGCGCGGACGCCGCCCTGGACCGTCTCGCGAAGCTGGTCGCCGAGGGCCTGGACGAGCTCCCCGAGACCGTCTGAGACCCCCGCGGCCACGTGAGGCCGCGCCCGTACGGGCGAAATTCCCGCGCACGAGCCGCGGCATCCCGGATTCCGGGGGCCGCGGCTCGTGCCGTTCCCGGGAATGCCGGGAGCGGGCCGCGGCGTCCGGCGGGACCGGAGCGGGCCGCGGCGTCCGGCGGAACGCGAAAGGGCCCCGGCTCACGGGGAGCCGGGGCCCTTCCTTGTGGAGTTCGCGGTCAGACGCTGACGCCGTGCGCGCGCAGGTACGCGACGGGGTCGATGTCCGAGCCGTACTCGGGCGAGGTGCGGGCCTCGAAGTGCAGGTGCGGGCCGGTGGAGTTGCCGGTCGAGCCGGCCAGGCCTATCTGGTCGCCGGAGCCGACGCTCTGGCCGACCGAGACGCCGATCGAGGAGAGGTGGCCGTACTGGGTGTACGAGCCGTCGTTCATCCTGATCACGATGTTGTTGCCGTACGCGCCGCCCCAGCCGGCCTCGACGACCGTGCCGGCGCCGACGGCGACCACGGAGGTGCCGGAGGCGGCGTGGAAGTCGACGCCGGAGTGGCTGCCGGAGGACCACAGGGCGCCGCCGGACTTGTAGCTGGTGGAGACGTACGAACCGGCCACCGGCAGCCGGAAGGTGTTGAGGCGCTTGCGCTCGGCCTCGCGGGCGGCGCGCTCGCGGTCCTCGCGCTCCTTCTTGGCCCTCGCCTCGGCCTTGCGCTTGACCTCGGCCTTGCGCTCGGCCTCCGCCTTGCGGGCGGCCTCGGCCTCGTCCAGCACCTTCTGCTGCGCCTGGGCCTGCTCCTCGATCCGCTCGGCCACGACCTCGGCGGAGTGGTCCAGGGCGACGGCGCGGATGGTGCCGGTGTCCTCCGCGGCCAGGTCCTGCTCGGCGGCGAAGGCCTGCGGGGCCAGGGTTCCGATGACACCGGTCGTGGTGAGTGCGGCGACTCCGGCGATGTTGGCGCTCTTGCGCGACAGCACGGAGGGACGCCGGTGCTTCCCGGCGGCACGGGTGAACGCCATGGAGTGGCTGTTTCCTTTCCTTCCTTCTCGCCTACCGGGTTAGCTGACGGGTTCGGAGCAGGAAGGTCTCCTACGGACCCCACCCGCCCGTGCGGGCGATGGCGTCCGATTCACCCCAGGGACTCAAGTGGGTCCCCGGCTCCCCAGGCTCGCGCCTGACGGGGACTCGGCGATGACTGCCCGGTGCCGCGGTTGCGGCGCACTCTGACGGGCAGCCGGGTCGACGCTAAGCGGCACTTCTTTCAATCTCCAAACACACGGCCGCTTTTGTGAAGGAGCCCACACGGCAGACAGGCAACCTCCGCAACAAATCGGGCATACGGGAGGACCCCGACGACCGGGAAGCCGTCGGGGTCCTTTTCGTCCTGCTTTCCACCGGCCGCCCGGATGACCTTTGATCGGTCAAGCGGCCGGTGAACCGGTCGGCGGGCCGGTCAGCTCACGACCGTGACCTCGCCGATGTCCAACGCGCGCACCGGCTCCACGATCCGGGACGCGTCGCCGACCAGGACCGTGACCAGCCTGTCCACCGGGAAGGCGTTCACCACCGCGGCGGTGGCCTCCACGGTGCCGGTCGCGGCCAGCCGCGCGTACAGCTGGGCCTGGAAGTCGTCGGGCAGGTGCTGCTCGACCTGGTCGGCCAGCGTGCCCGCGACCGCCGAGGCCGTCTCGTACTTGAGCGGGGCGACCCCGACCAGGTTCTGCACGGCGACGTCGCGCTCGGCGTCGGTGAGTCCCTCGGCCGCGAGCGTCCGCAGGACCTTCCACAGGTCCTCCAGGGCGGGCCCGGTCGACTCGGTGTCCACGGAGCCGCTGATGGCCAGCATGGCGGCGCCCGTGCCGTCCTCGGCGGAGCGCAGCACCTGGCCGAAGGCACGCACGCCGTAGGTGTAGCCCTTCTCCTCGCGCAGGACGCGGTCCAGGCGGGAGGTGAGGGTGCCGCCGAGACAGTACGTACCGAGCACCTGGGCGGGCCAGACGCGGTCGTGCCGGTCGGCGCCGATGCGGCCGATCAGGAGCTGGGTCTGGACCGCGCCGGGGCGGTCCACGACGACCACGCGGCCCGTGTCGTCGGCGGTGATCGCCGGAACGGGGCGCGGGGCCGCCGTGCCGCCCGTCCAGGCGCCCAGGGTCTCGGCCAGGACCGCGTCCAGGTCGATGCCGGTGAGGTCGCCGACGACGACCGCCGTGGCGGTGGCCGGGCGGACGTGCGTCTCGTAGAAGGCGCGCACGGCCGCGGAGTCGATGTTCTTGACCGTCTCCTCGGTGCCCTGGCGGGGGCGCGACATGCGCAGGTCCGCCGGGAACAGCTCGTGGGAGAGCTGCTTGGCGGCCCGACGGGACGGGTTGGCCGCCTCGTGCGGGAGCTCGTCGAGCCGGTTGCGTACGAGACGCTCGATCTCGCCGTCCGCGAACGCCGGTGCGCGCAGGGCGTCGGCGAGCAGTCCGAGCGCCTTGGGCAGCCGGGAGACCGGGACTTCGAGGGAGACCCGCACGCCCGGGTGGTCGGCGAACGCGTCGAGGGTGGCGCCGCAGCGCTCCAGCTCGGCGGCGAACTCCTCGGCGGAGTGCTTGTCGGTGCCCTCGGTGAAGGCGCGCGACATGATCGTGGCGACGCCGTCCAGGCCCTTCGGCTCGGCCTCCAGGGGCGCGGCGAGGAAGACCTCGACGGCCACCAGCTTCTGGCCGGGGCGGTCGCAGCGCAGCACGGTCAGGCCGTTGGGCAGCGCGCCGCGCTCGGGGGCGGGGAAGGCCCACGGGGTGGCGGGCCCGGGCTGCGGCTGCGGGTGGAACTGCATCGCGCTGGTCACGGCCGCGCTCCCGCCGGTGGTGGCTGCGGTCTCCGTCACTGGTCCGCCCCTTCCTGCTCGTCGTTCTCCTGCGCGCCTTCCCGCACGTCCGCGGCTGCGACTGCGTCCGCGGCTGCGTCGTCGGAGGCGGCCGTCGGTTCGTACACCAGGACCGCGCGGTTGTCCGGGCGCAGCCGGGCCTTGGCCACGGCCTGGACCTCCTCGGCGGTGACCTCCAGGACGCGTCCGACGGCGCTCAGGGCGAGCTGCGGGTCGCCGAACAGGACGGCGTACCGGCACAGTTCGTCGGCGCGGCCGGCGACCGTGCCCAGCCGGTCCAGCCACTCGCGCTCCAGCTGGGCCTGGGCGCGCTCCATCTCCTCGGCCGTGGGGCCCTCCGCGGCGAACCGGGCGAGCTCCTCGTCGACGGCGGCCTCGATGGCCGGGACCTCCACACCGCCTGAGGTCTTGACGTCCAGCCAGCCCAGCGAGGGGGCCCCGGCCAGGCGCAGCAGGCCGAAGCCCGCGGCGACGGCCGTCTGGTCGCGCCGTACGAGACGGTTGTGCAGCCGGGAGGACTCGCCGCCGCCGAGGACGGTGAGCGCCAGGTCGGCGGCGTCCGCCTCGCGGGTGCCGTCGCTGGGCAGCCGGTAGGCGGCCATCAGCGCGCGCGCCGGGACCTCCTCCTCGACGACCTCGCGCAGCTCGCCGCCGATGACGTCGGGCAGCGAGCCGTCGCGGGGCGGCTGCTTGCCGTCGTGCGAGGGGATCGAGCCGAAGTACTTCTCCACCCAGGCGAGCGTCTGCTCGGGGTCGATGTCGCCGACGATCGACAGCACCGCGTTGTTGGGCGCGTAGTACGTGCGGAAGAAGGCGCGGGCGTCTTCGAGCGTGGCCGCGTCCAGGTCGGCCATGGAGCCGATCGGGGTGTGGTGGTAGGGGTGTCCCTCGGGGTACATCAGGGCGGTGAGCTTCTCGAACGCGGTGCCGTAGGGCACGTTGTCGTACCGCTGGCGGCGCTCGTTCTTGACGACGTCGCGCTGGTTCTCCATGGACTCGTCGTCGAGCGCGGTGAGCAGCGAGCCCATCCGGTCGGCTTCCAGCCACAGCGCCAGCTCCAGCTGGTGCGCGGGCATGGTCTCGAAGTAGTTGGTGCGCTCGAAGCTCGTGGTGCCGTTGAGCGAGCCGCCGGCGCCCTGCACCAGCTCGAAGTGCCCGTTGCCCTTGACCTGGGCGGAGCCCTGGAACATGAGGTGCTCGAAGAGGTGCGCCAGGCCGGTGCGGCCCTTGACCTCGTGGCGCGAGCCGACGTCGTACCAGAGGCAGACCGCGGCGACCGGGGTCAGGTGGTCCTCGGAGAGGATCACCCTCAGACCGTTCGCAAGCCGGTGCTCGGTCGCTGTCAGGCCGCCGGAGCCGGCCTGCGCTGTGGCCGTGTGACCCATGGGCATGTACGTCCCTTCGATCGCGTATGAGACAAGTCCTGCTGTTAAGTCCTGCCACTGTATGCAAGCGCAGTGACAGTCCGCGAAGTTCCCGGATCCCCGACTCTTCGTTCCCGTGTTTTCGACGCGCTGTTCCCCCGCCGACGGCGCGCGTCCCGGACGGCTCCACGACCGCTACGGACGGGCCGAGGTCGGCGTTGTCAGTGCGGCGGTCCACAATGGTCCGCGTCAGGAACCCCCGTGTCCGCACGATCAGTCCAGCCACCGACCGTTGAACAGTGAGAAGGAGCCGCAGCCGCGATGGCCCGCCGCAGCACGAAGACCCCGCAGCCTGACGAGGCGTTCGAGGAGAAGATCCTCGACGTCGACGTCGTCGACGAGATGCAGGGCTCCTTCCTCGAGTACGCCTACTCGGTGATCTACTCGCGCGCCCTGCCGGACGCGCGGGACGGCCTCAAGCCCGTGCACCGCCGCATCGTCTACCAGATGAACGAGATGGGCCTGCGCCCCGACCGGGGGTACGTGAAGTGCGCCCGCGTGGTCGGCGAGGTGATGGGAAAGCTGCACCCGCACGGCGACGCGTCCATCTACGACGCGCTGGTGCGCATGGCGCAGCCGTTCTCCATGCGGCTGCCGCTGGTCGACGGGCACGGCAACTTCGGCTCGCTGGGCAACGACGACCCGCCGGCCGCGATGCGGTACACCGAGTGCAGGATGGCCGACGCGACGTCGCTGATGACGGAGTCGATCGACGAGGACACGGTCGACTTCAGCCCGAACTACGACGGCAAGGAGCGCGAGCCCGTCGCGCTGCCGGCCGCATATCCGAACCTGCTGGTCAATGGCACCACCGGCATCGCGGTCGGCATGGCCACCAACATGCCGCCGCACAACCTGGGCGAGGTCGTGGCCGCGGCCCGCCACCTGATCAAGCACCCGGGCGCCGACCTGGAGACGCTGATGCGCTTCGTGCCCGGGCCCGACCTGCCGACCGGTGGCCGGATCGTCGGTCTCACGGGCATCAAGGACGCGTACGAGAAGGGCCGCGGCACCTTCAAGATCCGCGCCACGGCCGCCGTGGAGAACGTGACGGCCCGCCGCAAGGGCCTGGTCGTCACCGAACTGCCCTTCACGGTCGGCCCGGAGAAGGTCATCGCCAAGATCAAGGACCTGGTCGGGGCGAAGAAGATCCAGGGCATCGCGGACGTCAAGGACCTCACCGACCGCTCGCACGGTCTGCGCCTGGTCATCGAGATCAAGAACGGCTTCGTCCCGGAGGCCGTCCTCGAACAGCTCTACAAGCTGACGCCGATGGAGGAGTCCTTCGGCATCAACAACGTCGCCCTGGTCGACGGCCAGCCGCTCACGCTGGGCCTCAAGGAGCTGCTGGAGGTCTACCTGGACCACCGCTTCGAGGTGGTCCGCCGGCGCAGCGAGTTCCGCCGCACCAAGCGCCGGGACCGGCTGCACCTGGTGGAGGGCCTGCTCGTCGCGCTCATCGACATCGACGAGGTCATCCGCCTCATCCGCTCCAGCGAGAACTCCGCGCAGGCCAAGGAGCGCCTGATCGAGCGCTTCGGGCTCTCCGAGATCCAGACCCAGTACATCCTGGACACCCCGCTGCGCCGTCTGACCAAGTTCGACCGGATCGAGCTGGAGTCGGAGCGCGACCGCCTCAACGGCGAGATCGACGAGCTGACCGGAATCCTGGAGTCCGACGCGGAGCTGCGCAAGCTGGTCTCGGCGGAACTGGCCGCGGTCGCCAAGAAGTTCGGCACCGAGCGCCGTACGGTCCTGCTGGAGTCGGGCGCCTCGGCCGTCGCCACGGTGCCGCTGGAGGTCCCGGACGACCCCTGCCGCGTCCTGCTCTCCTCCACCGGTCTCCTGGCCCGTACGCCCAACGGCGAGCCCCTCGCCCTAGACGACGCGCGCCGCACCAAGCACGACGTGATCGTCTCGGCCGTCCCCGCGACGGCGCGCGGCACCGTCGGCGCGGTGACCTCGGCGGGCCGGCTGCTGCGACTGGCCGTGATCGACCTCCCCCAGCTCCCCGGCACGGCGTCCGCGCCCAACCTCTCGGGCGGGGCCCCGGTCGCGGAGTTCCTCTCCCTGGAGGGCGACGAGACCCTGATCTGCCTGACCACCCTGGACGAGTCCTCCCCCGGCCTCGCGATCGGCACGGAACAGGGCGTCGTGAAGCGGGTCGTCCCCGACTACCCCGCCCACAAGGACGAGCTGGAGGTCATCACGCTCAAGGACGGCGACCGCATCGTCGGCGGGCGGGAGCTGCGCACGGGCGAGGAGGACCTGGTCTTCATCACCGACGACGCCCAGCTCCTGCGCTACCAGGCCTCGCAGGTGCGCCCGCAGGGCCGCCCGGCCGGCGGCATGGCAGGCATCAAGCTGGCCGCGGGCGCCAAGGTCATCTCCTTCACGGCCGTCGACCCGGCGGCCGACGCGGTGGTCTTCACCGTCGCCGGTTCGAAGGGCACCCTCATGGGTGACGCGGAGTCCTCCGCCAAGCTCACCCCCTTCGACCAGTACCCGCGCAAGGGCCGCGCCACGGGCGGCGTCCGCTGCCAGCGCTTCCTGCGCGGGGAGGACGCCCTGCTGCTGGCGTGGGCGGGCGCGGCCCCGGCCCGGGCCGCCCAGAAGAACGGCACCCCGGCCGAGCTGCCGGAGCTCGACCCGCGCCGCGACGGCTCGGGCACTCCGCTGCCGAAGCCGGTGGCGGCTCTGGCGGGGGCGGTGTAGGGGCTCCGCCGCACGGGGCGGGCCGCCTGCCGGGGAGATCACTCCTCGCGGGCGGGCCGCCTCCGGGAGGATCACTCCTCGCGGACGGGCCGTCCCCCGGGGAGATCACTCCTCGGGGGGCGGCCCCTCCGTCTCCGCCGTCTGTACGTAACGCAGGACGCCCCACATGGCGCGCTCGGCGGGAGTGTCCTCGCCCGGTGGCACGTCCCGGGCGTCCGGCTCGCCCACGCACCCGGCGAGCCGCTCCCGCAGCGCCCGGCCGTCCGTGCCCGTCCCGATCAGCACGAGCTGCGTGAGCCGTTCCTCCTGCGCTCCCCAGGGCTCCGGACGGAACCGCAGGAACCGCCCCACCGCGTGCACCGCGTACCGGTTGCGCGCGTCGGCGGCACCGAAGTCGACGTATCCCTTGATCCGGTACAGCCCCTCGGGCCGCGCGTCGAGGAAGGCCATGAGCCGCCCCGGGTCCATGGGGACGTCCGACACGAACTCCACGCTCTCGTACGCGGCATGCAGATGCCCGGAGCAAGCGGGGCACTCGCCGGGCCCGGCGTGCCCGGAGCACGGCCCCTCCTCACCGCCGTCGCCCTCGGCCTCGGCCCGCAGGTCCTCGAAGCTCAGCTGCCAGCCGTCCTCCTGGTGCTGCGCGGCGGTCCGCCGGTCGAAGAGCACCTCCGGATCGATCCGCCCGTACGCGGAGCAGATGACCGCACCGCTCCCGAGGCCGGCCAGTTCCTCGCGCAGCGCGGCGAGCTCCTCCTCGCCCACCCGGTCGGTCTTGTTGAGCACGACCAGGTCAGCGACGGCCGCATGCCGCACGATCTCCGGATGCCGCAGCCTGGTCGCCCCGAACTCGGCCGCGTCCACGACCTCCACGAGCCCCCCGTACACGGCATACGGGTTCTCACTGGCCAGCAGCATCCGCACCAGCTCCTGGGGCTCCGCCAGCCCGCTGGCCTCGATGACGATGACGTCCATCCCGGCCGCCGGATCCGTCAGCTTCGCCAGGTACGCATCGAGCTCACTCGCGTCCACCGCACAGCACAGACACCCGTCCCCGAGCGAAACCGTCGAGTCCCCCAACTGTCCCGCCACGGCCATCGCGTCGATCTCGATCGCCCCGAAGTCATTGACGATCGCCCCGATCCGGGTACCACGACTCCGCTTGAGCAGATGATTGAGCAGGGTCGTCTTCCCCGATCCCAGAAATCCGGCGAGGACGACGACGGGGATGTGTGGCCTGGACATGGTCCCGATCGTAGACGCACCGGCTGTCGCGGCTGCCGCACTCCGGCCGCTCCCGAAATCGGGGGCCGCCCCTTTTCGGACGCGGCAGGCGGTGAACGGTTGTCGGTGGCACCCAACGGGCACATATGCGAGTAGGGCGCACGTTGCCACGACACGTCTTCGCACGTCTCTGACTCCGTGCGCCTCTGCTCCGCCTTCCGCCGACCGGAGCCGCTCGGCACTCTGGAGGCGGGACACGCAGTCAACGACCGCCGGCCGGCCCGTACTCCACGTCCGCCCACCCGGTGCTCAGTGCGGTCGCCTGTGATTTTCGGGGGTTGGGATGGCTAAGCACGGACAGCAGCGGGGGGTCGTGGTGGGGCTCGTCCTGGGGACGACTGCCTTCACCGCCATGCTCATCCAGCAACAGCGGATCCACCGGCGCATCGCACTGACCGCCCAGCGGCAACTGCAGCTCCAGCTCCAGTGCAAAGCGATGGCCGATCCACAGCTCGCCGCTGTGCTGGACACCTACGAGGAGGAAGTGCCCGCAGACCGGCAACGGCAGTTCCTCTTCGCCAACGCCCTCTACGGCAACATCCTGCACGACTGTCGCGTCGGCACGATGAGCCTCGAAGAAGCGCTCGGCCATCTCAGGATCACCTGCCAGAGCAAGGTCTTCCGGGAGTACTGGGACGCCACCGGTCACCACCGGGCCAGCCTGCCTTCGGACTCGGCGGAAGCGGCCATGGGCAGGCTGGTGGACGAGATCGTCGCCCGGGCCAGCGACGAGGGCGATCAGTGGTGGATCGCGTGAGAAGGCCGCGTCACAGCGCCGGATCCCGTCACGCATGACCGTCGTGCACCCATGCGCCCCTGCACGCGCCGGTGTGTGCCGGAGGAGGTCCGAGGGGAGAAAAGCGACTCACGAGGCCGTGCCGTCCCGCGCGCCCCGGAGTGCACGCGGGTGATCTATCTCACGTCCGGTACATTACGTGCGCAGAGGCCCCGGCCTGCACGCACACCACAGATCGCGCGCATGCACCTCCGCCCTTGGGTGTGCACAAGGTGCGTGCAAGCCACACATGAACTGGAACAGTGGACTCCCGTTGAAGAACCTACAGATCGTCCGCAGGATCGGCGCTTCCCCCCAGGCACGAGGCAGTGCGACGGGCCAGACGTGCCCCGACATCTTCGAGTTGAGCGACGGGAACTTCGCGGTCATCGGGACGGAGTCGACCGCCGTCCTGGACCACGAGCTCCCGGCGGACGCGGGACGTGCCGACTACGAACGCATCGTGGTCATCAGCCGCGAGACCCTGATCCGGGCGAAGGCCGACATCCCCGACGCGTAGACACCGGCCGGCCGGGCGCAGCAAGGCCGGCCGGGCGCGCGGCCGCCGTCCGGCGGTCAGGACCAGATGGGCCCCTTCGCCTGCACGGCGTTGCAGGGCCCATTGCCCTGTGGCCCCTTCCCGCGGACGCCCGGCGCGGTCCCGGCGGCGCGTCCCCTACCGTTCCTGTCCATGCGCATCACCTGGCCCCAGCGCGTCGTCTCCCAGTTCCTGCTGCTGCAACTGGCGGTGGCCACCGGCATCACCGTCCTCGCCACCGGGCTCTTCCTCGCGCCCCTGGGGGCCCAGCTCGACGACCAGGCGATGCGGCGGGCCCTGGCCATCGCGCAGACCACCGCTTCGCCGCAGGTCGCGCGGACGCTGCTCGACTCCCCCGCCGCGCCCGGCGGGCCCGTGCAGGCCGAGGCCGAGCGGATCAGGCGGGCGACCGGAGCCGAGTACGTGGTGATCATGGACCGGCGCGGGGTCCGCTGGTCGCACACCGCGACCGCCCGGATCGGGCAGGTCGTCTCGACCGACCCCAGCGGCGCCCTGGCCGGGCGCGAGGTCATGGAGATCGACAGCGGCACCCTCGGCCCGTCCGCCCGCGGGAAGGTCCCGCTGCGGGACGCACGCGACCGCATCGTCGGCGCGGTCTCGGTCGGCATCGAGTACGACAGCGTGCGCGCCCGGCTCCTCGCCGCGATCCCGGGGCTCCTCGCGTACGCGGGCGGGGCGCTCGCCGTCGGGGCCCTGGCCGCGTACCTCATCTCGCGCAGGCTCCAGCGGCAGGTGCACGACCTGGCCTTCTCCGACATCGCGGCGCTGCTCGCGGAACGCGAGGCCATGCTGCACGGCATCCGGGAGGGGGTCGTGGCCCTCGACCCGGCCGGCCGGGTGCGGCTGGTCAACGACGAGGCCCGGCGACTGCTGGGCATCGGCGACGAGGCCACGGGCCGCCCGCTGGACGAGGTGCTGGGGCAGGGCCGTACCGCGGACGTGCTCGCGGGCCGGGTGTCGGGCGAGGACCTGTTGACCGTACGAGGTCCCAGGGTGCTGGTCGCCAACCGCATGCCCACCGACGACGGCGGGGCCGTGGCCACCCTGCGCGACCGCACCGAGCTGGAGCAACTGGGCCGTGAGCTGGACTCCACCCGGGGCCTGATCGACGCCCTGCGCGCCCAGGACCACGAGCACGCCAACCGGATGCACACCCTGCTGGGCCTCCTCGAACTCGGCATGCACGAGGAGGCGATGGACTTCGTGACGGAAGTGGCGGGAGTGCACCGGGCGACGGCGGAGGAGTTCACCGACCGCGTCCACGACCCGCTTCTCGCCGCTCTGCTGGTCGGCAAGGCGACGGTCGCGGCCGAGCGGGCGGTGGTGCTGCGCCCGGCGGCCGAGACGATGCTGCCGGACCGCCTGGTGGACCCGCGCGGGCTGGTCACGGTGGTCGGCAACCTGGTGGACAACGCCCTGGACGCGGCGGCCGGCTCGCCTGCGGCCTTCGTGGAGGTGGCACTGTACGCACGGGGCCGGGAAGTGGTGCTACGGGTGACGGACAGCGGCCCCGGGGTGCCGGACGCCGAACGCGAGTCGATCTTCACCGAGGGCTGGACGACGAAGGCGCTCCCGTCGCACGGCAAGCGCGGCCTCGGTCTCGCTCTCGTACGGCGTCTGGCCGAGCGGCACGGCGGCAGCGCCCGGGTGGCGCGGGCGCCGGGCGGTGGCGCGGAGTTCACGGTGGTCCTCCCGGAGGCGCTGACCGCGCCCGGCTGAGCCGCGCCTCACACCGCCCCCGCCCCCGTCAGCGACCGCACCTCCGTCTCCGCGTGCTTCGCGGCGTCCGGCTCCTCGCGCGAGGTGACCGTCCCCAGCCAGCCCGCCAGGAACCCCAGCGGGATCGACACCAGCCCCGGGTTCTGCAACGGGAAGTACTGGAGGTCGGCACCGGGGAACAGCGACTCCGGGCTGCCCGAGACCACCGGCGAAACGATCACCAGCAGCACCGCGGGCACGAGCCCCCCGTACACCGACCAGACCGCCCCGCGCGTGGTGAACCCCCGCCAGAACAGCGAGAAGAGCAGCACCGGCAGGTTCGCGGACGCGGCCACCGCGAACGCGAGGCCGACCAGGAACGCCACGTTCAGGTCCTTCGCCAGCAGTCCCAGCCCGATGGCCACCACCCCGATCCCGCCCGCCGCCACCCGGGCGACCGCGACCTCGCTGTACGGCTTGCCGCGCCTGCTGCGGCTGCGCAGCGACGCGTACAGGTCGTGCGCGACGGAGGCGGAGGAGGCCAGGGTGATGCCGGCGACGACGGCGAGGATCGTGGCGAAGGCGATGGCGGCGACGACCGCGAACAGAACCGTTCCTCCAGCGGAACCCTCGCCGCCGCCCAGTACGTTGGCGAGCAGTGGGACCGCGGTGTTGCCGGCCGCGTTGGACGCCCGCACCTTGTCGGTGCCGAGCAGTGCCGCGGCGCCGAAGCCCAGGACGATCGTCATCAGGTAGAAACTGCCGATGAGCCCGATCGACCAGACCACCGAACGGCGCGCGGCCCGCGCGGTGGGCACGGTGTAGAAGCGGGAGAGGATGTGCGGCAGCCCCGCCGTGCCGAGCACGAGGGCCAGCCCCAGGCTGATGAAGTCGAGGCGCGCGGTCCAGTCCCCGCCGTAGCGCAGGCCGGGCGCGAGGAAGTCCAGTCCGTGCCCGCTGCGCGCGGCGGCGGTGGTCAGCAACTGGTTGAAGTCGCCCCCGAAGCGCACCAGGACGAGCACGGTGAGCGCCAGCGCGCCCGCCATCAGCAGGACGGCCTTGACGATCTGGATCCAGGTCGTGGCCCGCATCCCGCCGAGCGTCACGTAGACGACCATCAGCGCGCCGACCCCGACGACCGTCCACGTCTGCGCGGCCCCGCTGCTGCCGCCGAGCAGCAGCCCGACGAGGCTGCCGGCGCCGACCATCTGGGCCACCAGGTACAGCACGGACACGGTGACCGAGGAGGTGCCCGCCGCGATCCGCACGGGCCGCTCCCGCATCCGGGAGACCACGACGTCGGCGAGGGTGAACCGGCCGCAGTTGCGCACCAGTTCGGCGACCAGGAACAGCACCACCAGCCAGGCCACCAGGAATCCGACGGAGTAGAGCATCCCGTCGTAGCCGTAGAGGGCGATGAGGCCGGAGATGCCGAGGAAGGAGGCGGCGGACATGTAGTCGCCTGCGATGGCGAAACCGTTCTCCATGGGGCTGAAGAGGCGTCCGCCGACGTAGAACTCCTCCGCCGAGCCTTGCCGGTGGCGGCTCACCCAGGTGGTGATGGCGAGCGTCGTCGCGACGAAGGCGCTGAACAGCAGTAGTGCCAGGGTCTCGTGGCCATGGTTCACCGGCCGGCTCCCCGGGCTTCGGTCAGCCGGGTCAGTTCCTGGGTGTCCCAGCGCAGTTCGAGCGCGGCCCGGTCCCTGCGCAGCCTGGCGTGCCGGGCGTACGCCCAGGTCAGCAGGAAGGTGGAGAGGAACTGGCCGAGACCCGCGACCAGCGCGACGTTGACCGCGCCGGCCACCGGCCTGGCCATCAGGCCGGGTGCGGCGGTGGCGGCGACGACGTAGGCGACGTACCAGGCGAGGAAGGCGAGGGTCGCGGGGACGACGAACCGCCGGTAGCGGCGGCGCACTTCCTGGAAGGCGGGGCTGCGCTGCACCTCCAGGTAGATCTCGGCGGCGCCGGGGCCCGGCCCGGGCGCGGTGGGCTGCTGCGGCACCGCGGGCGGCCGGGCTCCCGGGCCGCCGGTTTCCCCCCAGCCGGAGGCGAGGGCGTCATACCACGGGTCGTCGAACCGCATCGCCGCGGCGTCGCGCCCTTCGTGCTTGTCCACCGAACAACACTCCTTGTCCGCGGCCGGACTGGTCCGCGCGCCCCAGGATGGGCAGACAAGCAAGTCCCCCGGTTCGGCAATGCCCTCTCTTCACCCCATCAGGTGACGTCCGCACCCGGCGGGCCCGTGCGCGGCGGCCTGGCGAGGCCTTGCCGGTAGGCGTAGCGGACGGCCTGTGCGCGGTCGCGCACGCCGGTCTTCGCGAAGAGGTTGTTGATGTGGGTCTTCACCGTGGCGGACCCGATCCGCAGCCGGCGGGCGATCTCCGCGTTGGTCAGCCCCTCGGCGATCAGCTCCAGCACCTCGGCCTCGCGCGGGGTGAGCCCGTCGGGCAGGTCCCCGGAGCCCGGCGCGCCGTACACCGGGGGCTCGGGGGCGGTGACGCGCTCCAGGAGCCTGCGCTGCACCTCGGGAGAGAGCCGGGCCTGCCCGGACATCACGTCCCGCACCGCCCGGACGATCTCCTCCCCGTCCGCGTCCTTGGTGAGGTACCCGCGCGCACCGGCCCGCAGCGCGGGGAACAGCCAGTCGTCGTCGGCGTACGTGGTGAGCACGACCACCTGGGTCGCGGGGTGCGCGGCCCGGATCCGCCGGGTCGCCTCCACGCCGTCGCAGCGCGGCATCCGCAGGTCCATCAGCACCACGTCCGGCGCGTGCCGGCCGACCAGTTCGACGGCCTCGTCGCCGTCCCCCGCCGAACCGGCCACCTCGATGCCGGGCAGCAGCCCCAGCAGCAGGACGATGCCCTCGCGCACCATCGCCTGGTCGTCGACGACCAGCACCCGGACGGTGCCCGCTTCGGCGTCGTCCCGGCTCATACCGGCATCCGCAGTCTCACCACGAATCCCTCCCCCTCGGGCCCCGCCTCCAGCGTGCCCCCGAGCAGTTCCGCCCGTTCCCGCATTCCGAGCAGACCGTACCCGCCTCCGGTCGCGGCCAACTCCCTTCGCACGTCCGCGTTCCGCGGCTCGGTCGCCTCAGTCGGCCGTGCCGTCGTCACGGACCCGGCGTCCCCGGCCGGTCCGGTCGCCGGTCCCGCCGCCCCCGCCGCCGCCCCCGGCACCGCCGCCTGTCCGTCCCGACGGCCCGAGTTCCGTATCTCCAGGGTCACCTCGTCGCTCCCGTACGCCAGCAGGATCCGTACCGCCGCTCCCGGCGCGTGCTTGCGCACGTTGGTGAGGGCCTCCTGGGTCACCCTGCGCAGCGCCTGGGAGGCGTCGGCGGGCAGCCCCCGCCGCGCGCCGGCCACCTGGACGTCGGCCCGGTCCATGGCCGCCATCTCCCGCAGGTAGTCCTCGACGGGCGCCGTGTCCCCGCGCAGCGCCGACAGCGCCTGCCGGGTCTCCGCCAGCCCTTCGCGGGCCATCCTGCGGGCGGCGACCACCCGTTCCAGCAGCCCGTCCCGGAACGGGCCCCGCGGCTCCCTCTCGACCAGCAGGCGGGCCGCCTCCAGGTGCACCACCTGCGCGGAGAGGCTGTGCGCGAGGACGTCGTGCATCTCCCGGGCGATCCGGGCCCGCTCGGCGAGCGCGGCGCTCTCCGCCTCCGCCGCCCGGGCCGCCCGCTCCTGCGCCAGCAGCAGGAACCCGGAGCCCCGCGCCTGCGCGTCCAGCCGCAGCATGTACCCGGTGACCAGGACACCGAAGCTGACCACCAACTGCTCCCGCAGGCTGACGTCCCCCAGCCACGACATGCCGGTCACGAGCACCGCGCCCACCGGTGCGCCGGCCGCCAACGGCAGCCGCACCATGGCCTGCACCACGCAGACCACCAGCAGGATCGCCCCGGACGCCTGCGCGTCCACCGCGTACGCTCCGCCGGCCAGGAGCGCGACCGCCCCGAGCACCGCCAGCGAGGGCAGCAGCCGGTGCCGCAGGGTCAGCCGGTCGTACAGCTCGGCCGCCCCCGTGACCGCGACCAGGGCGAGCGGCGGCACCACGACGGCGAGACCGTCGAAGACCCGCGCCGCGTACGCCTCCAGAAGGATCCAGGCGCCGATGCCGAGCCACATGGCGACGTCGATGACCCTCCGCACCCGGGGCACCCCGATGCGCGTCAGGGCCTCCCGGGAGGGCCAGGCGGTGAATCCGCCGCCCCACCGCGTCGACTGCGCCGGCACTGCCGTCTGCGTGTTCATGCTTCGACGTTACGGAGCGGGAAGCCCCCGCGAATCGGAGCGTGGGTGGAGCTTTCGGCTCCACCCACGGGTTGACTCCGCCACCGCACGCGCGGATCGCACCGCATACGCGGATCAGGCGTCGATGCGCGACCTGTCCAGCGTCGCCGCCGCGCTGGTGATGAACTCCTTGCGCGGCGCCACCTCGTTGCCCATGAGCAGGTCGAAGACGCCCTCGGCCGACTCCAGGTCACCGATGTTGATCCGGCGCAGCGTACGGAACCGCGGGTCCAGCGTGGTCTCCGCGAGCTGGTCGGCGTCCATCTCGCCGAGGCCCTTGTAGCGCTGGATGTCGTCCTTGTACCGGATGTTCTTGCGCTGGTACTCCAGCAGGGTCTGGCGCAGTTCGTTGTCCGAGTACGTGTAGACGTACTTGTCCTGGCCCTTCTTGGGCTGCACCAGCTCGATCCGGTGCAGCGGCGGGACCGCCGCGAACACGCGCCCCGCCTCCACCATCGGGCGCATGTACCGCTGGAAGAGCGTCAGCAGCAGGATGCGGATGTGCGCACCGTCGACGTCGGCGTCGACGAGGAGCACGATCTTGCCGTAGCGGGCGGCGTCGATGTCGAAGGTCCGGCCGGACCCCGCTCCTATGACCTGGATGATCGCGCCGCACTCGGCGTTCTTCAGCATGTCCGAGACGGACGCCTTCTGAACGTTGAGGATCTTGCCGCGGATCGGCAGGAGTGCCTGGAACTCGGAGTTCCGGGCGAGC
The DNA here is from genome assembly GCF_044751045.1 of Streptomyces sp. NPDC088745. Taxonomy (NCBI): domain Bacteria; kingdom Bacillati; phylum Actinomycetota; class Actinomycetes; order Kitasatosporales; family Streptomycetaceae; genus Streptomyces; species Streptomyces sp. NPDC088745. The sequence continues at coordinate 119,546 of NZ_JBIVLB010000004.1, read as the reverse complement.
TTGGCCGTGCCGAGCGCGGAGTCCCCCTCGACGATGAAGAGCTCGCTGCGCTCCACGTCGTCACTGCGGCAGTCCGCGAGCTTCGCCGGCAGCGACGAGGACTCCAGGGCGGTCTTCCGGCGCTGGGCGTCCTTGTGCTGGCGGGCCGCGATACGGGTCCTGGCGGCCGCGACGACCTTGTCCATCACCGAGCGGGCCTGCGCCTTGGCGTCGCGCTTGGTGGAGGTCAGGAAGCCCTTGAGCTCCTTGGCGACGACGTTGGCGACGATGCGGTTGGCGGCGGAGGTGCCCAGCACCTCCTTGGTCTGGCCCTCGAACTGCGGCTCGGCCAGCCGCACGGTGACGACCGCCGTGAGGCCCTCCATGGCGTCGTCCTTGACGACGTCGTCCTCGGCGACGCGCAGCAGCTTGGCGGAGCGGAGCGTCTCGTTCACCGTCTTGGTGAGGGAGCGCTCGAAGCCGGAGACGTGGGTGCCGCCCTTGGGGGTGGCGATGATGTTGACGAAGGACTTGACCGTGGTGTCGTACCCGGTGCCCCAGCGCAGCGCGATGTCCACGGACAGCTCGCGGGTGACCTCGGTGGGCGTCATGTGGCCGCGGTCGTCGAGGACCGGGACGGTCTCCTTGAAGGTGCCCTGGCCGGTGAGCCGCAGGACGTCGCAGATCGCCTTGTCCTGCGCGAGGTACTCGCAGAACTCGCTGATGCCGCCGTCGAAGCGAAACGTCTCCTCGCTCTTGCCGACGCCCTCCAGGTCCCGCTCGTCGCGCACGACGATGGTCAGTCCCGGCACCAGGAAGGCCGTCTGCCGGGCGCGCTGGTAGAGCGTGTCCAGGGAGAGCTTGGCGTCCTTGAGGAAGATCTGCCGGTCCGCCCAGTAGCGCACCCGGGTGCCGGTGCGGCCCTTGGGAACGCGCTTGCCCCTGCGGAGTCCGTTGCCGGGGTCGAAGGGGGCGTCGGGGCCCTCTCCGGTGAAGGCGCCGGGGACGCCGCGGCGGAAGCTGATCGAGTGCGTGACGCTGCGGTCCACCTCGATGTCCAGGCGGGCGGAGAGCGCGTTCACCACGGAGGCGCCCACGCCGTGCAGACCGCCGGAGGCGGCGTAGGAGCCGCCGCCGAACTTGCCGCCGGCGTGCAGCTTGGTCATGACGACCTCGACGCCGGACAGGCCCGTCTTGGGCTCGACGTCGACGGGGATGCCGCGGCCGTTGTCCTGGACCTCGACGGAGCCGTCCTCGTGGAGGATGACCTCGATGCGGTCGCAGTAGCCGCCGAGGGCCTCGTCGACGGAGTTGTCGATGATCTCCCAGAGGCAGTGCATCAGGCCGCGGCTGTCGGTGGACCCGATGTACATGCCGGGACGCTTGCGGACCGCCTCAAGACCTTCGAGGACGAGCAGGTGCCGCGCGGTGTAGTTGGAACCGTCACGGTCCGCGCCGCTCAGCAGTGCGGTGGACGGGACGGTCGTATCGGCGGTCACGCGGTTCGCTCCTCGCTGAATTTCAAATGGGCCCCGATGGGGTACGGGGTCGGCGTCTGTCGCCGCTCAGAGGGTAACGGGGCCTGGTAGAGCGGGTGTAACGCCACCCTCGGGAAAACTCATGCTAGTCCAGTGGCGTACACATGTTCGATCCCTCGATGGAGTGAAGCACATGTCACGTTCCCTTCCGGGCATGAACCATTTAGGCTCCGGGCACGTCCTCATCAACAACCCGGCAATCCGGCCGGGGGGACGCCCCACCAAGACAAGCCAGCAACGCGAAACCGTAAAGCGACGCAATACGGCTCATTCGCCGCCAACCGGCAACAGACAACCACTCCGGAAGACCTTCGGAAGAAGTTTCAAGAAAAAGCCACGAGCGGGAACGTTTTCGGCCTGGTTGGATGTTGACCCTGGTACGACAGCTCGTCGAGCTAGAGAAGAGGCGACGTGACTACTGTTCTGACCCCCGCGAGCCCCCTGACGGCCGCTGACCGATGCGACCGCTGCGGCGCCCAGGCTTACCTGCGCGTTCTCCTGGCCAGCGGCGGCGAACTGCTCTTCTGCGCCCACCACGGTCGCAAGTTCGAGCCCGAGCTCAAGAAGATCGCCGCGGAAATACAGGATGAGACGGACCGGCTGACGGTCACGCCTTCGTCCGTCGAGGACGACGAACACTGACGCCCTGAGAGCGTCGACGACGAGCCGAGGACCGCATACGGACGGTCGACGGGCGGCTTCCCCCGGGTGTGCGGGGGAAGCCGCCCGTTCTCGTGCGCGTGCGCGGGCGCGGGCGCGGCGGACTGTCCGCCGGGTACGTGATGGGCCGGTACGGTCCCGGAACGCGCGGGGAGGGACCGGGGCCGGAAGCCGGGGGCGGAGCCCGGAAACAAGGCCGGAGGCAGGGCCCCGGAGCCGAGGGTCGGAATCCTGGGTCGGGCGAGCGCACCGCGGCAGACCCGCCAGGGCCGTCCCCCGACCGGCATCACGCCAGTGCCCTCAGCCCCTCCCCGGAGCCCTGGACCCGCCCCCGGAGCAGCCGCCGCCGGGCGGAGCGGTCCAGCGGCAGCCACCAGAGGGGCCGCCCCCCGGGCGCAGTGCCGGCCCCGCCGACGGGTACGCAGGTGAGGGGCCGCGCCCGGTTGCCCGTGCACGGCCCCTGCCCCGCCCCGAAAGCCCCTGCCCCCTCCGAAAGCCCCCGGTCCGCCCCGGAAGCCCGTCCCCACCCCGACGGCCCCGGCGTCGTCACGCGCCCAGGCCGCCCCTCCGCACGGACGGCGGACGGCGGCCGTCCCCCGCTTGGGCGAGGGGCCGCCCGTTCAGCCCCGCGCGCGAGGGTCAGATCTGCTCCGCCAGCACCTCCGACAGCGCCGGGATCCGCGTGTACACCCCCGGGTTCTCCGCCTGCCCGCACCCGCTCCCCCACGACACCAGCCCGATCAGCCGCCCCCGCGCCACCAGCGGCCCCCCACTGTCGCCCTGGCAGGCGTCATGACCGCCCTCGGGGTCCCCCGCGCACAGCATCGTCGCCGGCAGATACGCTCCGTCGAGGTTGCCGGGGTACGCCCGGGCGCACGCCTCGTCGGGCAGTACCTGCACCTCGGTGGAGCGCAGGGAGGACGCGTACGTCCCGTGGCCCGTGGTGTCGCCCCAGCCGTAGACCGACGCGACGGTCCCCGGGTCGGTCAGGCGGCTGTTCGCCGGGGCCGTGCGGATCACGGACTCCGCGGGCAGCGCCTCCTCCAAGGTCAGCACCGCCAGGTCGCCGGAGTTCGACCGCGGATCGTAGGACGGGTTCACCCAGGCGCTGCGCACGGCGATCTCCTGACCGTCGGCGCCGCCCAGTTCCTCGCGCCCGGCGATGACCTTCAGGTCCCGCACCTCGCTCAGCCGCACGCCGAGCACGTCCCTGTCCAGGCAGTGCGCGGCCGTGAGCACCTTGGTCGGCGCCACCACCACTCCGCCGCAGAACTGCCCCGCCCGCATACCGCCGAACCGGTCACGGCTGGCCACCGCCACCACCCACGGGCTGTCCGCCACCTTCACGGCCTGGCCCCCTATGATCACGCCGTCGGCGGCGGCCGTGCCGGCCGCCGCCAGGGGCGGCCCGGCCACTGCGGCAATGAGGGCGAGGGCCCCCGTGAGCGATCTGGTGATGGGGCGACGCATAGGTCCTCCTGACTCAGGGGTGTGATGTGCACACCCAGAGTCATCCAGTGCCGTACCGGCCGCACCCGCACGGCACGCCGCGAGCCCGGGTCCCGTACGACACGGACGAGCGTGCGAACGGACGGAACCCGGGCCCGGTGGCCGACTCGAACAGCCCAGTCGAACTCGAACAGCTCAGTCGAGGTAGTCGCGCAGCACCTGCGAGCGCGACGGGTGACGCAGCTTGGACATCGTCTTGGACTCGATCTGGCGGATGCGCTCACGCGTCACGCCGTAGACCTTGCCGATCTCGTCCAGCGTCTTGGGCTGGCCGTCGGTGAGGCCGAAGCGCATGGACACGACACCGGCCTCGCGCTCGGAAAGCGTGTCCAGGACGGAGTGCAGTTGCTCCTGGAGAAGCGTGAAACTCACCGCGTCGGCCGGAACGACCGCCTCCGAGTCCTCGATGAGGTCGCCGAACTCGCTGTCGCCGTCCTCGCCCAGCGGCGTGTGCAGCGAGATGGGCTCGCGGCCGTACTTCTGGACCTCGACGACCTTCTCGGGGGTCATGTCGAGTTCCTTGGCCAGCTCCTCCGGGGTGGGCTCGCGGCCCAGGTCCTGGAGCATCTGGCGCTGGACGCGGGCCAGCTTGTTGATGACCTCGACCATGTGCACCGGGATGCGGATGGTGCGGGCCTGGTCGGCCATCGCGCGGGTGATCGCCTGCCGGATCCACCAGGTGGCGTACGTCGAGAACTTGTAGCCCTTGGTGTAGTCGAACTTCTCGACCGCGCGGATCAGGCCCAGGTTGCCCTCCTGGATGAGGTCCAGGAAGAGCATGCCGCGGCCGGTGTAGCGCTTGGCGAGGGAGACCACCAGACGGAGGTTGGCCTCCAGGAGGTGGTTCTTGGCGCGGCCGCCGTCCTGGGCGATGATCTCCAGCTCGCGCTTGAGCTTGGGGGCGAGCTTGTCGGAGTTGGCGAGCTTGTCCTCGGCGAAGAGACCCGCCTCGATGCGCTTGGCGAGCTCCACCTCCTGCTCGGCGTTGAGCAGGGGGACCTTGCCGATCTGCTTGAGGTAGTCCTTGACCGGGTCGGCGGTGGCGCCCGCGACCGCGACCTGCTGCGCCGGCGCGTCGTCCTCGTCGTCGTCGGAGAGGACGAAGCCCTTCGATTCACCGGACTCGCCGGACTCGCCGGACTCGGCGCTCTCCTCGCCGTCGCCCGTCCCGGCCTTGGTCTCCTCGACCGGATCGTCGCCGTCCGCGGTCCCGGCCTGCTGCGCGGCGGTCTTCTTCGCCGCCGTCTTCCGGGCGATGGTCTTCTTCGCCACGGCCTTCTTGGCGGTGGTCCTCTTCGTTGCGGTTTTCTTCGCGGGGGCGGCAGCGGCGGTCTCGTCGGCGGGCGCTTCCCCGGGGTCCGTGACGGAAGCCGCGGCGGCAACTGCCTTGGGCGTGAAGGTACTTGCCGCGAAGGTCCGGGGCACGGTCCGCTGGACGGGGCTCCTGGGGGGCGGGCTCTTCTCCGCAACGGTCTTGCGGGCACGCTTGGGCGGCTCCGCGGCGGCAACCATCAGCATCACACCCTCTTCCTCAAGGATCTGGTTGAGGCTGCGCAGGACGTTCTTCCACTGGGTCGGCGGAATCCGGTCAGCCTCGAAGGCCCGACGCACGTCGTCGCCGGCGATCTGCCCATCAGCCTTTCCCCGCTCGATGAGCGCCAACACAGACTCGGACTCGGCGATCTCCGGCGGGAGCGTACGGGATGTGCTGGCCGACACGAACAACCTCTCGAAAGCGATGGAAATGGCGTCCGGCCCCGAGCCCGCTGGAGGGCCTGAGCCGACGACCACCGGCTGGGGATGGTGCACCGGCGGACCGGGCGAGAACCTGGGACCGTCTGCGATGCCGCGAGCGGCCTCCGCATTCCCTCCTCGGCTGTCACCTCTTAGGTCATCGCGGGATCCGACGGAGTGTTACGCCTCAATCTTCGCGGTCCGGGTCGGTGGCACGGGCGAAGGGACCGAGTCACGGGAGGCGCGCGGCGCGCGGGCGATGTGCGGCACGGCGGCGGGCCGCGGCGCACAGTTGCCCGCGATGAACTCCCGCCCGGGGAGGGGCCCCCACAGTCGTGGGGGGGGGGGGGGGGGGGGGGGGGGGGGGGGGGGGGGGGGGGGGGGCCGGCGCCCCCCCCCCCCCCCCCCCCCCCCCCCCGCGGGGGGGCCCCCCCCCCCGGGGGGCCCCCCCCCCGGGGGGGCCCGCCCCCACGAAGGGGGTACGGCCGCGCGGGACACGGCGTGGGGAACCGCTGACGGTGTACGGGGCGAGGAGCGGCCGGGGACGAAGGGGGTCAGTGCTCGCGCGGAGCCGGAACGACGCGCTCCACCTCCGGGTGGACGGTGAGGAGTTGACGCATCGCGACCTCGGCCCCCGAGCCGTCGCCCGCGGCGAGCGCGTCGGCGATCCGGGCGTGGTGGGAGAGGGAGACGTCGGTGGGACGGTCGCAGCCGACGATGGGTCCGCCGGAGACCTGAAGGGCGGCGGAGACGATACCGGAGAGGTGCTCCAGCATGCGGTTGCCGGCGAGGTGGATGAGCAGGGAGTGGAATTCGGCATCGGCCCGGGAGAAGGTCAGGGAGTCGCCCTGGGCGAGGGCGTGCCTCATGATGTCGACCATGTCGCCCAGGCGCTGCTGCACGTCGTCGCGCCCGTGGCCGGCAGCCAGCCGGGCGGCGAGGGGCTCGATGGTCCAGCGCAGTTCGGTCAGTTCACGACGCTGGTCGTCGCGCTGGGGTCCGAAGGCGCGCCATTCGATGATGTCGGGGTCGAGCAGGTTCCAGTCACTGACCGGCCGGACCCGGGTTCCCACGTTGGGGCGGGCGCTGACCAGCCCCTTGGCCTCCAGAACGCGCAACGACTCGCGGACGACGGTGCGGGACACCTCGAAGCGCTGCCCGATCTCCTCCGGCACCAGCGGGCGGTCGGCGCCGAGGTCGCCCGAGACGATCATCTGGCCGAGCTGCTGGACGAGTTGGCCGTGCAGACCGCGGCCGCGGTTGCCCGCCGCGCGGCGGCCGATCCGGCCCAGGTCGGATTCGGGACTGTCCCAGCCGATGGGTCCGACCCGGTCGGCGGCGGACACCTCTGCGAAGGGGTAACGGTCGAGGTCGCCGGGGCCGGCGAGACCTGTGTCGACAGAGCGGGCGGCGGTCATCATGGTGTGCGCAAGGGTACTCACGGAAGAGTTGTCGGCGTCCTGCTCGTGCCCCTTGAGGTCTTTGGTGAAAAGCACACGAAAGGGTGATCACCGTCCTCTCCCCCATTGACGCCTTGCCGGGCAGAAGCGTGTGCTCCAGGGGGAGTTGTGGGCGAATCGACGTCTCGACGTCAGAATGCGATCACCAACGGGCCTTGCGGCGAAGGTCCGTGATCAGATATGTGCACAGGAGCACAGGAAGCGACAACGCCAGTGCGGTGCCGACGGGTTGGGCGACGATCCGCATCGCGGCCAGCAGCCACTGGTCCGCCTCCGCCGGAATCCGGATCCACGTCAGCTCCCGCAGCCTGCCCGGGAGTCCGACCGTCGAACGTGCTGCCGGTCCGCTCAGCAGGTGCTGGACGACGGGAGCGACGGCCACCGGCACCGCGAGCACGGCCGCGAGCCCCGCCGTGGCGACCCGGAACACCCCGGCGCCCAACACCCCCGCCCAGGCGCACCCGACGCTGAGCGCGGCCCAGCTCGCCGCCTTGCCGGGCAGGCCGGAAGCGGGAAGCGGCGTCGCCCCGGCCCCGTACAACAGGCGTACGAGGAGCAGGTTCACCCCGACCGTCAGGGCGGCGAGAAGCAGCGCGAGGCCGGCCGATACCGCGAGTTTGGCGAGGAGGAGCCCGAGGTGGCGGGGCGAGGTGCCGCGCGAGGCGGCGAGTGCCGGGTAGCGGAACTCGTCGCCGAAGGAGAGCGCGCCGAGCAGGCCGGCCGCGAAGGCGGCGGGCGGCAGGGGCAGCAGGGCGGGCCACGCGGCGAGAGCGACGGGCAGGGAGCCGCCGCTGCCGCCGGCGTGCACGGCGAGGACGCACAGGACGGCGGAGGCGACGAGGGAGGTGAGGGCGACGAGGAAGGTGCTGCGGGTGCTGAAGGTGCGGAGCACTTCGTAGCGGAAGGGGCGCAGGGGGCCGCGGAGGGGGCGGAGCGGGGTGCTGTCGCGGTGGCTCGCCGCAACGGGGCGCGTCACAGGAGGAGTTGCAGGGTCCCCTGCGAGTGGGGCGCGGTCCTCACCGGTCAGCGGAATGCGGCCCCCGTCTGCGGACGGTGCACGGTCCGCACCTGTCGACGGCGCGCGGTTCTCGCCTGCGAGCGGTGCACGGCCCGCACTTGTCAGCGACGCCCGGCTCCCGTCTGCGAGCGGTGCACGGTCTCCGCCGGTCAACGGCGCGCGGTTCTCGCCTGCGAGCGGTGCACGGCCCGCACTTGTCAGCGACGCCCGGCTCCCGTCTGCGAGCGGTGCACGGTCCCCGCCGGGCAACGGTGCGCGGCGGGCGTCTGCGAGCCGTGCGCGGCTCGCGTCGCGGGGTGTGACGGGCGTCTGTTGCGCGGGGGTGCGCCCCGGGCCCATGTCTCCGGTCTCATCCGCGAGTTGGTGCAGGGGAACGCCGTGCCGGAAGGCGGTGTCCCCGACCTCCGCGCAGGTGCTGCCGTACACGGACAGACGGTTGCCCTCCTCGGAGACCACTTCCACCGAGCGCCGCGCGACGCGGGCCTCCTTGCTGAGGAGCGCGCCGAGCCGGACGGCCTGCGGGGTGCGGACGGCGACGCGGGGGCGCAGCCGGGTGCGGGCGAAGTCGGCGGCGGCCTGGTCGGCGACGAGGCGGCCCTCGTCCAGGCTGACGACGCGGTCGGCGGTGCGGGCGGCCTCCTTGGCGTCGTCGGTGGTGTACAGCACGGTGCCGCCGTGCGCGGCGTGGGAGCGCAGGAGTCCGTGCAGCCAACTGCTGTCCCGGGGGGAGAGCCCGGCCGCGGGTTCGTCGAGGAGGAGGGTGTGCGGGTCGGCGAGCAGGGCGGAGGCGAGGCCCAGACGGCGGTCCATGCCCAGGGAGAGGTTGCCCAGGCGCTGACCGCCGAGTCCGGTGAGGCCGACGACGTCCAGGAGGGAGTCGGCGCGCGCGGCGGGCACTCCGGCGGCGGCGCAGAGCATCCGGAGCTGCGCGCGGGCGGTGCGCGAGGGGTTGCCGGGGACGTCACCGAGGAGGGCGCCCACTTCGCGGGCCGGGTGGGCGACACGGTGCAGGGGGCGGCCGCGGAAGTACGTGACGCCTCGGCCCCGTTCGAGTCCGAGCATGAGGCGCAGGACGGTGGTCTTCCCGGAGCCGGGGGCCCCGAGGAGGGCGGTGACGGTGCCGGGACGGGCCTCGAAGGTCAGGTCGTCCACGGCGGGCGGGCGGGCCCGTCGCGGCGTGCTGGTGAGTCCGATGGCCTGGAGCATCGCTTCCCTCGCGTCTCGTGCGGCTCCCGCGACGTCCACGGCTCCCCGCGGTGGAGGGAACGCTCGGCGGCCGAGGCGGGTACCGCAGCAAGATAACGCGACATTTAGGACTTTTTGCGGAGGCCCCGGCCCGGGAGGTCCGGGCCGGGGCGGGAACGGGGTCCGCGACGTGGCCTCCGGTCAGACTTCGGGACGCAGCATCGGCGGATTGAGTACGGTCGCGCCGCCCGCCCTGAACAGCTGCGCGGGGCGTCCTCCCTGACGGGTCGTCGTCCCGCCCGACGGGACGAGGAACCCGGGGGTGCCCGTCACCTTGCGGTGGAAGTTGCGCGGGTCGAGGGCCACGCCCCACACCGCTTCGTAGACCCGGCGCAGCTCGCCGACGGTGAATTCGGGTGGGCAGAAGGCCGTGGCGAGTGAGGAGTACTCGATCTTCGAGCGGGCCCGTTCGACGCCGTCGGCGAGGATCTGCGCGTGGTCGAAGGCGAGCGGGGCCGCCTCCTCGTCGCCGCCGAACGCGTCCTCGTGGCCGAGCAGCGCCTCCACGGGGGCCCAGCGGGCGCTGTGCGCGTCGCCCCCCGCCCGGGGCGCGGGGAGGTCGGGGGCGAGTGCGAGGTGGGCGACGCTGACGACCCGCATCCGGGGGTCGCGCGCGGGGTCGCCGTAGGTGGCGAGCTGTTCCAGGTGGGCGCCCTTGCCGAGGGCGGCCGGGGGCGCCGGGGCGGGAGGCACCGTCGGGGCGGCCGCGGACGGTGCGGCGGCCCCGGTCGTCGTGGCGGGGTGCGCGGCGGGGGCGGAGGGAGCCGTGCGGGTGGACAGGGCGATCAGGCCGGTCTCCTCGGCCAGTTCACGGGCCGCCGCCGTCGCGAGGTCCTCGTCCTTCCGGACGAAGCCGCCGGGCAGCGCCCACCGCCCCTGGAACGGCGGCTCTCCACGGCGTACGACCAGTGCGCAGAGCGCGTGCCGACGCACCGTGAGCACGGCCAGATCCACGGTGACAGCGAAGGGCGGAAAGGCCGACGGGTCGTAGGGCGACATGCGGCGATCATAGTCGTCTGCCTGACGATAAACAGTCTCTTCGCGGGCCGGCCCGTCCGTCGCGCCCCGGGCCGTCGCCCTCCCCGTGCCGGTCACGCGTCACACCCCGAGCTGGAGGCCGTCGGCGGCCTCCTCGACCATGCCGAGGCCGAGCCGGCTGACCCGGGCGGCGAACGGTTCGCCGGCGACCCGCAGCCCGGAGAGCTGGAGGGCCCCCAGCGGGGCGCTGTTGAGCGGCGTCAGGCGGACCGTCCCGGCGGGGGCGTCGGGGCGGATGCCCACGAGGGTGGCGCACAGGTGGACCACGGCCGCCGCGGACACCGCCGCCGGACGGCAGGCCGCCGGATGCGGCAGCGGGGAGCTGTCGGCGGTGCGCTGCTCCCCCGCGTACATCTCCGGCAGCCGGTGGCCGAAGGCCTGCGCGGCGTCCAGCAGCCCGCGCAGCAGCGAGCCCGCCTCCCTCTCGTATCCCGCCGCGGCCAGTCCGGAGACCGCGACGGCCGTCTCGTGCACCCGCACCGCACCGCTGCGGTGACCGAAGGGGTTGTGCCCGGCCTCCTTGGCGCCGAGGCCGCGCAGCCCCCAGCCCGTGTCCATGGACGGGCCGCCCAGCAGGCGGGCCAACTGCTCGGTCTGGACCTTGTCGAGCAGTCCGGGGGCCGCGCGGCCGGCGCCCAGGAGCCCGGTGTCCAGGAGGTGTGCGGTGGAGCTGCCGAGGTGCGGGACGGGGCGTCCGTCGGCGGCCAGGGCGGCACAGGGGCGGCCGCCCGCGCGGTCCTCGATCCAGAAGTCCTCCCGGAAGGCGCGGCGCAGGTCGGCGGCCCGGTCCCGCCAGTGGGCGGCTCCCGGCCGGCCGCAGGACTCCAGGAGGTCCGCGCCGAGCAGCGCGGCCCGGTGGGCGTGGGCCTGGGTCTCGGCGCGGCGCAGCCCGACGGGGCCGGGGTCGCGCAGGTAGACACCGTCGCCCAGCGCGGTGCGCAGCCAGTCGAGACAGCGTTCGGCGGCGGGCAGCAGTTCCGCGAGGTCGCTTTCGGGCAGACCCCAGCGGCGGGCCTCCGCGAGCACCACGGGGAAGGCGAGCGTGGCCTCCAGGCCCGTGCAGCCCGGCGGCAGGTGCGGGCCCGCGTCGCGGAACGGGCCGGGGATGCGGCCGTCGCCCCCGGCCTGGGTGCGGGCGAGGGTGCGCAGCGTGGCCGCCGCGAGCCGGGTGCCCAGGGGGAGCGCCATGCGCACCGCCCAGAGGGCGTCCGCCGGGGCGAGGCCGCAGCGCCAGGGGATGCCGGCGGCCGGGTAGACGTCGGAGGGGTGGGCCGGGTCGCGCATCAGGAGCGAGCGGAGGTCCTCGACGGCGGTGCGCAGCAGGTCCCGTACCCGGGGATCGTCTCCTTCGGCGCTCACCTCGGGCAGCGGGCAGCCGCCGGTCCTGCCCGCGGAGCGCACGGGCCGGTCGGTGCGTACGCGCAGTTCGACGGTGCGGGAGCCGCCGGGCGGCAGGTCCATCTCCCAGCGCAGCAGTCCGGCGGAGGCGAGCGCGTCGCCCGGCGGCGGGTCGGCCGTCACCACGCAGTGCGCGGGGCCCGCGGCCCACCGCATGCCGGAGTCGTGGACGCTGGCGGGCAGTTCGGGGCCGGGGCGGCCGGCTCCGATGGCGCCCAGGTCGGCGAGGTCGGTGCCGAGGGTGATCTCGACCGGGACGCGCAGGGGGCGCGGGGCGGAGCTGCGCAGGGTGATCCGCTCCACGCCGTCGGCGGTCCGTACCCGCTCGACCATGATCCCGGGGTCGGGGCCGCCGTCGCCCTGGGTGCGGACCACGCCGACGAACCGGGCCCGGTCGGCCGCGAGCGAGCGGCCCTGGACGGCGATGGGTTCGCGGCCCGCGACGCGCAGTACGCAGCGGGAGAGCAGCCTGCGGCCCGACTGGTAGAAGCCGTCGAACCCGTGCCCGGTGAGCTGCCCGTGGTCCGCGGAGAGCGCCAGGGACGGCAGGTCCGCGCAGATGATCATCCCGTGCGTGGCGGGCAGGGCGGCGGCCCGGCCGGCGGGTCCGCCGACGGGTGCCGGAGCGGTGCGCCGGGGCGTGGGCGGCGCGCCGCGGCCTGCGGAGGACTGCGGGACGGTGAGGGCCATGCGGTGCCTTCTCTGCGCTCCGGAGGGTGGCGACGGATGTGGCGACGCGGTGCGAGCGGTGCCGCCACTCAGGTGAACGGCGCGGTGGGCGGCGGGGTCACGGCCGAGCGGGCACCGGGCCTTCATCGTCCGCTCCGGGTGCCGCGCCGCGGGCGGTGCGGCACCTCGCGCCGCCCGGCTCCGGTTCCCCGGGCCGGGCGGCCCCGGGCCCCCGCGACCTGGCGGTCCTTGGTGCGGGCGCCCGGCGGCCGGGTCGTGGTACGCGCGCTTCCCGCACGGAGGGTCCGTCGCGCGTTCGCCAGGGACGTACGGCCGGGGCCGGATGCACGGCTCGCGACGGAGGTACGGCGCCCGCCCCCGCCCGGGCCGCTCCGGGCGCCCTTCAAGGAGTGCGGCACCGGCCCCTCGGCGCGTCCGGCGCGTTCACGGCGCAGGCAGGCGCGGAGCTTCTCCGGGTCCAGGCCGTCGTTGCAGGCCTGGTGGAGGAGTTGGGCGAAGGTGTAGTCGCGGTCGGCCTCCAGGGCGAGGCCGAGGGCGACGCGGCCCTCGGGTTCGTCGCCGGTGGACCAGGCGACCCAGCCCGCGAGAGTGAGGGGCGGGGCCGCGTAGGTGGCGTAGGGGCCGACACACCTGCGGGCGAGCAGTCGCCACAGCCTGAGCGCGGGGACGGCCTCGGGGCCCTCCATCCACTCCGCCAGCCGGTCGCGGGTCTCCCGGTCCTGGAGGCCGTGCAGGACGGCGCCCGCTTCGGCGTCGTCGATCAGGGCGTCGTCGGCGCTGTCGGCGTCCTGCCAGGACCCGCGCGGCGGCGCGGCGCTTCCCAGGCGGCGCAGCAGGGTCCTGGCCAGGGCCAGGGTCTCGCGGCCCACCTGTTCGCGGCCGGCCCGGGTGAGCAGACGGGGCATCACCGCGCTGCCCGCGTCGTCGAGGGCGCTCACCGTCGTGCGGAGGTGTTCGGGGACGTGGGTGCGGGGAGCGAATCTGGCCTCCATCTCCCGCAGCGTTCCGCGGACCTGGATTCCCGCGTAGGCGGCGGCCGCCGCCATCACCGACGTACCGGGCAGGGCGAGGCCCGTTCCCTCGGGCGGGCAGCAGCGGCGGTCGGGGCAGCAGTACGACCAGAAGCGGCCGTCGGAAATGCAGAGGGCTTCGAGCACGGGCACGTCCAGGACCCCGCACGCGGTGCGCAGGCGTTGCGCGAAGGCGCGCAGCCGCTCCATGACCTGCCGGCCGCTCTCCCCCTCCGCCGGGTCCTGGCAGAGGAAGACGACGACGCCGTCGGGGCGGCGGCCGTGCCGCTCACTGTTGGCCAGCAGGCATTCGGCGAGGTGGGCGGCGACCGGGGCCCATTCCTGGGGCGACTTCGGAATGCCGACGCGGAGCCTGCCGCCGAACCTGCCGCGGCGGCCGTGCAAGGCCACCAGGACCACCGAGTCGGAGGGATGGAACCCCATCAAGTACGGGAGACAGTCGGCGAGTTGGGCGGGTCCGCGAAGTGTGACCTGCTGTTCTTCGACTCCGTCTGCGGCGGTGACGGCCGGGACGGAGCCCTTCGCCACGCCTGCGGACAGGTCGGCGGTGGGGCCGTGGGAGAGATCGCGATTTCCGCTTGAGTCACTGTTCGTGTTCATGGCGCTACTTTCCGACGCGCCGCCCGATCTCCGAAACCCCTGTGGATAACTCTGTCCACAGCCCGGGGCGGAGCGTTCGCGCTTTGTCGGTCCCACCGGGTTGCATGGGGGCATGGCCCACCCCCAGCGGCCCGGCCCGGCTGCGGGAGGACCGGTGGCGGGCCGTCGAGGCACTCGTCGCGGACGAACGCCGGGCGCCGGTGGTGCAGCGGACCGGCCGGGGCAAGTCCGCGGTGCACTTCGTGGCGGCCTCGCTGCCGCGCGCGCGGGACAGCGGGCCGACCGTGGCCGTCTCCCCGCTGCCGGCCCTGCTGCGCGACCAGGCCGAGGCCGCCGCCCGTGCGGGCGTGCGCCCGTGCGGGCGTGCGGGCGCGCACGGTCAACTCCTCCGACCCCGAGGAGTGGGACACCGTCCGGGCCGAGGTCGCCGACGGCACCGTCGCCGTTCTCCTGGTGAGCCCGGTGGGACAGCCGTCGGCGCACCGTCCCCGGGTGCGGTGTCCGTCTCGCCTTCGAGGACGACGCACCGCTGCCCGTCGCCGGCCTCGCTCCGGCCCTCGATCTGCCCCCTGCCGTTCCCGGCGGTGAGGTGGCCGGAGCCCGCGGGGGTCAGATGGACTTGGTGACCCGCAGGATCTGCCAGATCGCGGGGAGGGACGCCCGGCCGTGGAAGGCCAGGTATTCCGGTACCACCAGGTCCGGGCCCCACTTCTCCTTGTACGCCAGTTGGCTCGCCGACGGGTAGACCTTGTCGCCGCGCTCCGCGAGCAGGCGCATGAAGCGGCTCGTGAGCCGACTGGCGCCGGTGACCTCGTGTTCGTGCGAGAGCCCGACGAACGGGGTGAAGCCGAAGTGCAGCCACTCGGCGCCCTCCGCCCGGAAGGCGTCCATCGCGTGCAGGTTCATCGCCTCCATCACGCCGGGCGGCGCGCTCGCCCGGCGGCGGCTCAGGTCGTGCAACCAGCCCGGGTGCGTCCCGTAGGCGGGGGCGTACGAGATGTAGCCGATCGGGGCGCCCTCCAAGCGGCCGAGCAGCAGCCGGCGGGCGGACTGCGCCGGGCCGCCGCACTCGCCGACCAGGAACTCGATCTCCTTGACGTGCCGCCCCTTCGACCTGAGCCACTCCGCGTCGATCGCGGCGATCTCGGCCCTGTGCTCCTCGTAATCGACCTCGGACACCTCCAGGCCGCTCCGGCGCGCCTTGGAGATCTTGTTGCGCAGCTTCATGAACTTCGTGCCGCGCAGCGTGTGTCCGGGCAGCCGGACGGCGTAGGAGGAGCCGACCTGGTTCACCGTGAAGCCGCTGGAGGCGTACAGCCGGGCGTCGTGCGGCTGGAGCTGGACGGCCACCACGGTGCGCCGACGGGTGCGGGCGAAGTCCAGGAAGGCGCGCAGCAGCGCGGGGCGGCCGGCCTCGGGGGCGAACGGGCCGCCGAACTGGATCAGGTACCGGCCCGCCTCCCGGTAGGCGACGAGGCCGGGTGAACCCGGGGCGGTGAAGAAGCCGTTGCCCGAGTTCAGGGCGAGGAAGGCGCTGGGGTTGTCCGCGTGCTCACCGAGCACCCTCGCCGCTTCGGCGTGGTCCGTCTTCCGGTTGGCCGTGGTCATCCGTCACCTCTGGTCCCTCGTGGACAGCCTGCGGAAAGTGCTGGGCCGTCATGCTCCGCGAAGGGGCTTTCATCAGGCTGAGGCCGCCGTCTCAGAGGTATCTCCGCCGATTCTCAGGCGGGGCTGTGACAGTCGGTGCGAGGGCATCACCTAGGACATTCTTCCCGTCTCCGTGACCGGAAACGGGTGAGCGGAGGAACTGCGTGAGCAGGGCCCGTACGGCGCCCCCGGCGCCGCACCACACTGACGGATCAGAACTGCTGAGCTACGCCTCGCTGATCGACGGCAAGAGCGTGCCGGGCGACCGGTGGGTCTACGTGGTCGACTCGGACGCGTTGCTGCAGGACGCCTTCGCCAGCCTGACGCTCAAGCGGAAGCTGGAGAGCGGCAGGCTGGCCCCCGAGGACCTGCCGGGCGGCAGCATCGTGGGCCGGGTGGCGAGGGCGGACCGCGAGGCGGTCGAGCAGGCCGTGCGGGCCGCGGCCGGCGCGACCGCCGAGTGGAACGCGTTCCCCCTGGACGTGCGCCTGAACCAGTTCGGCGAACTGCTGCACAGGCGGCTGACCGAGACGGCCGAGCGCACCATCGACATCCTGCTGCGCGAGGGCCACCCCCTGGCGCTGGCACGCTGGCAGGTCTCCGGCGCACTGGAGTGCTTCTCGCCCCAGTCGCTGGACTTCTACCGCAGCCAGATGCTGCACGAGACGACCCAGGGTCCGCGCCGCACGTCGGTGCGCCGCCGCCCCGACGGCGTGGTCTGCCTCAATCCGCCGCAGAACGCCCCGCTGTCGAGCGCGCTGCTCGGCGTGACGTCGATGATGGCGGGCAACTCGCTGGTCGTACGGGCTCCGCGGAGCGCCCCGCTCGGGGTGATGTACGTCCTGCACGAGGTCGTCGCCCCGGCGCTCGAGGAACTGGGCGCACCGCGCGGCACCCTCAACGCGGTCTGCGGCGACCCGGCTCCGGTGCTCAACAGCTGGCTGGAGAGCCCGCTGGTCGACGACATCATGTACTTCGGCAGCAGCGAGGCCGGCATCCGCTTCCAGGACCGGTGCGTGGCCGCGGGCAAGAAGCCGATCCTGGAACTGGCCGGCAACGACGCCGTGGTGGTCTGGAAGGACGCCGACCTGGAGTACGCCGCCGAGGCGCTGACCGAGAGCTTCTTCGGCTCCGGACAACTGTGCATGATCCCCAACCAGGTGCTGGCCCACCCGGACGTCGCCGACGAGCTGGTGGCGCTGCTGGCCCGCAAGGCCGGGGAGATCAAGGCCGGTTCGGTGCGCGACGAGGACGTCCTGCTGACGCCCGTGCTGCGCAACGAGAAGTTCTTCGAGTGCCTGCAGGACGCCCTGGACGGCGGCGCCGAACTGGTGTGCGGCGGGCACGCCATGCAGGCCGACGGCACCCGGGACACCGCGGGCATCTTCCTGGAGCCCACCGTGGTCCTGGTCCGGGGCATGGAGGCGGCGCGGCGCATCCAGGCGGTGCGGCACGAGACGTTCTTCCCGCTGCTGCCGGTGATCGCGGCGGAGCCCGCCCCGGAGTCCGTACTGCTCGAACGTTTCACGGACTTCGTCAACAGCAACCCCTACGGGCTGCGCAACTCGGTGTGGGCCAAGGACCCGGAGGCCGTCGAGCACTTCGTCACCCGGATCACCAAGGGCGGACTGCTCAAGGTGAACGACTCGCACATCGGCTTCCTGCCCGGCCTGCCGACGCACGGCGGCACCGGACTGACCGGCGGAGTGCACGGCGAGGCCAACTACCCGATCCTGCGCACCTCCCACATCCAGGGCGTGAGCGTCAGCGACGGATCGGTGCGGCCGAGGGACGCCGTGTTCGGCGCCTGGCGGTCCCTGCGGGAGGCGGCCCCGGCGGCGGAGTCCGCGCGCCCGTGATCCGTACGCCGACGGCGTGACCCGAGAGCAGACAGCAGCCCACGTACCGAAAGAGAGCAATGCGCCCACTCGACGCGGCCCGCGCCACCTGTGAGACCTTCCTGCCCGGCCTGCTCGGCCGCCTCGCCGGCCACACCCTGACCGAACTGGAGGTCCCGCAGAGCCCGGCCCTGCGGCACTTCCGCGAATGCGGCGGCCCCGCACTCGTCATCCCGAAGGAGTACGGCGGGCTCGGCGCCGACCCCCTCCAGGCACTGGCCGTCACCCGGGCCATCGCCTCCCGCGCTCCGTCGCTCGCGGTCGCGACGACCATGCACCACTTCTCCGTGGCCACCCTCTTCAGCCTCGCGGCGAGCGTGCGCAGCAGCGGCATGGAGTGGGCACTGCTCCAGGGGGTGGCCGAACAGCGCCTCCTGGTCGCCTCCGGATTCGCCGAGGGGCGGCCCGGCCGGGGCATCCTGTCGCCGACCGTGTCCGCCGTGAAGGCGGAGGGCGGTTACCTGATCAACGGCTCCAAGAAGCCGTGCAGCCTCTCCCACTCGATGGATCTGCTCACCGCCAGCGTGGCGCTGCCCGCCGACGACGGCGGCAGCAGGATGGCCGTACTGCTGGTCCCCCGGGAAACCCCCGGTCTCACCACGCACCCGTTCTGGGCCAGTCAGGCGCTGGCGGGCGCGGAGAGCGACGAGGTCCGGCTGACGGACGTCTTCGTGGACGAACAATTGCTGATGCCCAACGACGCCGAGCCGGGCGAGCTCGACGAGCTGCAGACCGTCGGACTGATCTGGTTCGAACTGCTCATCTCCGGCTGCTACCTGGGCATGGTCAGCGGCCTGGTCGAGCGCGCCGTCGACACGGGCAGGGGCAGCGAGTCGGACCGGCTGCGGGCCCTGGTGTCGCTGGAGGCCGCCGCCCAGCTCCTGGAGGGCGTGGCCCGCCGGGTGCGGGACGGCGAGCGGGGCAACGAGCACCTCGCGCAGGCGCTGGTCGCCCGGTACGCCGCGCAGGACGCGCTGGCCGCCGCCCGCGACCAGGCCGTCGAACTGCTCGGCGGCACCGCGTACATGAGCGCGTCCGACGTGGCGATCGTCGCCGCGGCTTCCCACGGGCTCGGTTTCCACCCGCCGTCCCGTTCCGCCTTCACCGGCCCCTACCTGGCACACGTGGCGGGCGAACCGCTGCGTCTGGCCTGAGGAGCACCCCATGACGACCACACCCCTCACTCATTCCCCCGGGCCCGCCGCCCCTGACGCCCCCGGCCGCCGCATCCCCGGCCGGGAGGAGCTGGGACGCCTCTACCGGGAGCACATGAACCGCGGGCGGGCCACCCTCGGCGAGATGTTCGGCGGCCACGTCGAGGTGTCCTCCCAGGGCGCGTGGGTCACCACCGCCGAGGGCGAGCGGTTCCTGAACTGCGGCGGCTACGGCGTCTTCCTGATGGGAGCGCGCCACCCCACGGTGGTACGGCACGTCTCCGAGCAGCTGCACTCGCACCCGATCTCCACCCGGCTCTTCCTGGAGCCGCAGGCGGCGCTCGCCGCCGAGGCCCTCACCGCCGTCACCCCGGCGGGCCTGTCCCGGGTCCACTTCGCCGGATCGGGCGCCGAGGCGACGGAGACCGCGCTCAAGCTCGCCCGCACCAAGGGCCGCCGCCGTCTGGTGGCCACCGTCAACGGCTACCACGGCAAGACCGTCGGCGCGCTCAGCCTGACCGGCAACGACGTCTTCCGCACCCCCTTCGAGCCCCTGCTCCAGGACACCGCGCACGTGCCGTTCGGCGACGCGCGGGCCCTGGAGGACGTCCTGGCCACGATGCCGGGCGAGGCGTGCGTCTTCGTGGAGCCGGTGCAGGGCGAGGCCGGGGTGGTCCTGCCGCCGGACGGCTACCTGCGCGCGGTGCGCGAAGCCTGCGACCGGCACGGCGCGCTCCTGGTGCTGGACGAGATCCAGACCGGTCTCGGCCGGCTGGGCACCTGGTGGGGAGCGGACCGCGAGGGCGTGAGCCCCGACATCCTGCTCGTCGGCAAGGGGCTCAGCGGCGGAGTCGTCCCGGTGTCGGCGGTGGTGGCCACCCGGGAGGTGTTCTCGGTCTTCGACCGCGACCCCTACCTGCACACCTCGACCTTCTCCGGCGCCCCGCTCGCGATGGCCGCCGCCCGTGGCGCCCTCGCCGCGATCCAGGAGGACGACCTGGTCGAACGGTCCCGGACGCTCGGCGAGGAGATGCTCCCGCAACTGCGGCGGATCGCGCTGTCGCACTACGGCGACGCGGTCCGCGAGGTCCGCGGGCGCGGGCTGCTGATGGGCATCGAGTTCGCCGAACCGGGTCCGGCCGGCGACCTGCTCATCGAGCTCATCGCCCACGGGATCATCGCCAACCACTCCCTCAACTCGCACCTCGTACTGCGTCTGACACCGCCCGCGATCCTGGAGCGCGGCGAACTGGACCACCTGTACGAGGCGTTCGACCGGGCCTGCCGCGCGCAGGCGCGCCGCTACGCCCCCGCGTCCGCCGTGCCCGACGCCCCCACCCGCTCCGCCGAGCCCTCCGCAGGAAGCAGCCGACACCATGCGTAACGCATCCGTACTCCTCCGCGTCGAAGGCACCGCCCCCGAGGCCGCCTTCGACCGCGTCCACGACTTCGCGCGGTACCCGGAGTTCACCGAGGTGGTCCGCAGCGTCACCGTCCACGAGCTCTCCGCCGCGGAGGAGACCAGTGAGTGGGAGGTCTACTTCCGCAACGGCATCCTGCGGTGGACGGAGGCCGACCGCTTCGACCGGGAGACGCTGGTGATCTCCTTCGAGCAGATCGACGGCGACTTCGCCGAGTTCTCCGGCACCTGGCGGGTCAGCGCCGACGGCCCCGACACCCTGATCGCCTTCTCCGCCGACTTCGACTTCGGCATCCCGAGCCTGGCCGGCATCCTGGACCCGGTGGCCCAGCGGGTCTTCAAGGAGACCATCGCCCGGGTCGTCGTCGGCCTCTTCGGCAGCGCGCGGGTGGAGGGCGACGAGGCCGTGGCGCGTGCCGTCGCGGAGGCGGGGAGCACGGCGCAGGCCGCCCCGGTACTCGGCTGATGGACGGCCGGAACCTCTTCGACACGCCCACCACCTACCGGCTGATCCGGCTGGAGTACGGGCTGGGTCTCGTGGTCTCGGCGGTCCTGTTCTTCGCCCACCTCGACGAGGTCCGCTGGCTGCCGGCGATCGGGCTCTTCCTCTACATCGACCTGATCGGCTACCTGCCGGGGGCCCTCGCCCACCACCGCAGCCCCGACAAGCGGATCCCCAAGGTCTACTACGTCCTCTACAACGTGATGCACAGCCTGGTCACCCAGGGGCTGGTCGTACTGGCCTGGATCTGGCTGTTCGGCGCCGAGTGGGCCCTGCTGGTCGTGCCGATCCACCTGTTCGGCGACCGTGCCCTGTTCGGCAACTTCCTCAAGCCGTTCGCGCTGCGCTTCGAGCCCGAGGCCCACCCCGCGTACACCGCCTTCCGCGCGCGCTACGAGAGCGGCGGGCACTCCGGCGGGCACGACGGCGCGGACGTGACCGCGGACGTGACCGCGGGCGCCGCCACGGGCACCGCCGCGGCCGGCGGCACAGCGGCGGTCCACTGAGCGGCGTTTCCGTCCCGCCCTCCTCGTCCTTCGCGTCTTCCTCTCCGCGCGGGCCCGGCCGGGCCCGCGCCACCACACCGGGAGCACCCATGAGCAACGTCTACGACCGTCTGACCAAGCTGCTGGCCGAGGGGTTCGGCCTGGAGCCGCACGAGTTGAGCCCCTCCGACACCTTCTCCCACCTGGAGATGGACTCGCTGGCCATGGTCGAGCTGACCGTGGCGGCCGAGGAGGAGTTCGGGGTGAAGCTCTCCGAGAAGGAGGTCGGCCCCGACTCGACCCTGGCCGACGCGGCCCGGGTGCTGGAGCAGAAGGCGGAAGCCGCCTGATGCGCCCGCGCAGCGACGCGGCGGGACGGCCCGCCCGGTTCGACGCGGCGATCACCGGGCTCGGCATGATGACGCCCGCCGGAGTCGGCACCGGCCCCTCCTGGGCGCGCATCCGCGAGGGGGCCGCGACCGAGGCCGTCACGGTGCCCGAACTCGCCGGTGTGACGACCGACTTCGCCTGCCGGGTGCCGGGCTTCGACCCGGCGGCCGTACTCGGCCGCCGCAGGGTCCTGCAGCTCGACCGCTCCAGCCAACTGGTGCTGGCCGCCGCGCTGGAGGCGGTGGCCGACTCCGGGCTCGACCCGCAGGACTGGGACGGCGCCCGCGTCGGCGTGGTGCTGGGCAACGGCATCGGCGGCGCGCAGACCTGGGAGACCCAGCACCGGCGGCTCCTCGAATCGGGAGCGCGCCGGGTCTCGCCCCGGCTCATCCCGATGCTGTCGGCGAACATGACGGCGGGGTACGTCTCGATGGAGTTCGGCGCGCGGGGCCCCTCGCTGGTCACCGCGACGGCCTGCGCCTCGGGCACGACCGCCGTCGGGACCGCGCGGGACCTGCTGCGCTCGGGCGCCTGCGACGTGGTCCTCACCGGTGGCGCGGAGGCTCCGCTGACGGCCTCGCTGGTCGCGGGCTTCAGCCAGATGGGCGCCCTGTCCCGGCGCGGTCACGACATCCGCTCCGCCTCCCGTCCCTTCGACGCGGACCGGGACGGCTTCGTGGCCGCGGAGGGCGCCGCGGTCCTGGTGCTGGAGCGGGCCGAGGACGCGCGGGCCCGCGGCGCGCGCGTGCGGGCGATGGTCAGCGGGTACGGAGCCTCCGCCGACGCCTTCCACGCGACCGCCCCCGACCCGGAGTGCACGGGTGCCGCGCTCGCCTTGCGGGCGGCGCTGCGCGACGCCGGGATCGGGCCCGACGAGGTGGACCACGTCAACGCCCACGGCACCGCCACCGCCATCAACGACGCCACCGAGGCGCGGCTGATCAGGGAGGTGCTCGGGCAGCGGCCCTCGGTCACCTCGGTCAAGGGCGTGACGGGGCACTCGCTGTCGGCGGCGGGGGCGATCGAGGCGGCGGTGTCCGCGCTCACCCTGGAGGAGGGGTTCGTCCCGCCCACCGCGAACCTGGAGAGCCTCGACCCCGAGATCGACCTCGACGTGGTGGCCAAGGCCGGCCGGGAGGGCCCGGTGGAGGTGGTCGTCAGCAACTCCTTCGGGTTCGGCGGGCAGAACGCGGTACTGTTGCTCACCCGAGCCTGACGAGTACATGACCTTTTGGGCCCGAGAAGGAGCAGCAGGATGAACCCGACGGAACGCCGCTGGAGCGTGGAGGAGAGCGTCTTCGTCAAGGCGCCCGCCGACCGGGTCTACGCGGCGGTGGCGGACGTCCAGTCGATGGCCCGCTGGAGCCCGGAGTGCGTCGCGGTCCGCGGCGTCGCGGCCGGTCCCGCCCGGACCGGCGCGCGCTTCGTCGGCTTCAACCGCAAGGGGCCGTTCTTCTGGTTCACCGACTGCCGGGTGACCCGCGCCGAACCGGGCGTCGACTTCGCGTTCCGGGTCAGCTCCTTCGGGCTGCCGGTGGCCCTGTGGGGCTACCGCCTCGCCCCGGAGGCCGACGGCACCCGCGTCACCGAATACTGGCGCGACCTGCGCACCGGCCGGTACGGCAAGGTGACCCAGGCGATGGGCCGGATCTTCACCGGCACCCGCCCCGAGGTGCGCCACCTCGCCAACGAGGCGGGGATGCGGGCCACGCTGGAGCGGCTGAGGCGGGAACTGGAGAGCAGGTAGACGGCCGGCGGCCGGTCGTGACCGCCGGCCCGCAGAGCACAGCCGCACCGCAGGGGGCGGGCACGTCGATCCGTGCCCGCCCCCTGCGCGTTCCCCCAGGACGGCGGGCCGCGTCGGGCCCCTCAGCGTCCAGCCGCCGCCCCGGCCGGGTCCGCGCCGTCCTCCACGGGCGCCGGCCGGCGTCTGGCCGAGGAGTGCAGGCCCGAAGCCAGGGCCCGTACCACCGCGGACGCGAGACGGGCGTGCCCGCGCGCGTTGGGCGTGGGGCCGTTCCGCTCCCAGACCCCGGCGACGGCGGGGGCCGGCAGACCCGCCAGGGACACGTGCAGCGCGCCGTGGAACTGGGCGACGGTGCGGGTGCGTTCGGCCTGGGCGCGCTGCAGGGCCCCCACCTCCTCCGCGTCCCGCCCGCGCGCCTCGGGTGAACGGGCCAGGCTGAACGGCTCGACCAGCACGACGTCGAGGCCGCGCTCGCGCAACGGGCTGATCACCCGCACCAGTTCCGTGCGGTGCACGCCCGGGTCGAAGGAGGGGTGCAGCAGGTCCTGGCCGGACAACTGGACCACCGCCAGGTCCCCGCCGAAGACCAGCGCGTCCGCGAGCTGGCCGGACCGCACCGCGGCCGACCGGCGGGGCTTGCCGCCCAGCAGGTTCAGACAGGCCAGCCCCGGCTCCCGCCCCCTCAGGGCGTCCGTGACCCGGTCGTACCAGAGACCGCCGCCATACCCCTCGACCCGCTCGACGCGCCGCTGCGCCCCGCCCTCGCCCAGTACGATCATCCGCCGCCAGCGCGCCCCGGCCAGCAGTCGGCCGGTCTCCGCCGCGTCCAGGCAGTGCGGATCGCCGTGTTCGTCCGGCGCGAGACCCTCCGTCGTGCGGGGCCTGGACAGTCGGGGCACGTGCTCACTCCTTCGGTTCGGCGTCCCGGGTTCGGGACGGCCGGTTGCGGCTGTCTACCCCAGCCTGCGCGGAGTGACCTGTTCCGTCGGTGAGGCGCTCGTCTCAGAGCCGTCTAAGCCGAATCTCAGGGGGGTCCGGCAGGATCTGAACCACCGGCGGACGGGGCGTCACCGCCCCGCGAAGCCGAGGGAGAGGTACCCGAAGCGGCCCAACGGGGTTCCGGGGAAACCCGGATCGGGTGCAAGCCCGCGCAGGTTCGAATCCTGCCCTCTCCGCGTCCGCCTCCCGGAGGTCCCGTCCGTACCGGGACCGGCTCCGGGAGGCCGTCGCCCGGCCCGGCCCGGTGCCCCTGCCGGTCGCGGAACCGGCCGGACCGCGCGACGCGCCGGTCCGCGGGGCCACGACCGCCGCCGGCCACAGGACCGCCGCGGACGCGCGTCCCACCCGGCCGTGCGCTCCGCACAGCCGCGAAACCCGCACAGCCGCGAAGGGAACCCCGGATGATCGGCACGCTGCTCAAAAAGCCCCTCGAAGTGGTGGAGACGAATTTCCGGCAGCCAAGCGGCCCCGCCGGGCAGCTCGTCGGGCACCTGATGACCCTCCAGCACCGGTCGCTGACCGTCTGGGCGATCGAGCACATGGACGTACGCCGCTCCCAGCGGGTCCTGGACGTCGGCTGCGGCGGCGGCATGGCGGTCAAGCTGCTCGCCGAGCGGACCCCGCGGGGCTTCGTCGCGGGCGTCGACTACTCGATGGACATGGTCACCCAGGCCGTCCGCCGCAACGCCGACGCCATCGCGCGCCGCCGGGTCGAGATCCGGCACGGCGACAGCGCCGAACTCCCCTACGAGGACGCCTCCTTCGACCACGTCAGCGCCATCGAGACGTTCTACTTCTGGCCCGACCCGATGCGCGGCCTCGCCGAGGCCCACCGGGTGCTGCGCCCCGGCGGCCAGGTGGCCATCACCCTGGAGATGAGCCGGGAGGCCGCCGCCGACCCCTCGCTGGTCCAGCGGTACTTCGGCAAGCACTTCACCGAGCGCTCCGAGCGCGACGGACTGCACATCCTGTCCGGGGCCGAACTGACCGGAATGCTCTCCGAGGCGGGCTTCCACGACGTCCGCTTCGTCTGCGAACCCCGCCGCTCCCTCGGCTGGGTGTGCGCGCTGGGCCGCAAATGACCACGGCCCGCGAGACACCGAGGCCGGCGCCCGCCGGGGCCGCCCCGCACGTCGCCCCCGCCGCAGGCGGGCCCGCCCCCGCACCGGAGGCCGACGGGGTGCCGCTGCTGGGCAACATCGTGGAGTTCCGCAAGGACATCCTGGGCGTCATGCACCGGGGCTGGCAGGAGCACGGCGGACTCGTCCGCTACCGGCTCGGGCCGGTGGCGGTGCACGGCGTCTCCAGCTCCGAGCTGGCGGGCGAGGTGCTGACCGACAGCGCCACGTACGGCAAGCTCGGACCGGACAACCCGCTGCGGCTCATCCTCGGTGAGGGGCTGCTCACCAGCGACGACCACGAGAGCTGGATGCGCAACCGGCGCATGATGCAGCCCATCTACGCCAAGCAGGCGCTCGCCGGGATGTACCGGGCGATGGCCGACTCCACCGCCGACCAGCTCGCCCACATGGAGCGGGTCTACGCGCCCGGCGCCGAGGTGGACGTGCACGGCGAGATGATGCGGGTGACCCTCGACATCGTCAGCCGCTGCATGTTCAGCACGGACGTCAGCCGCACCCGCGACAGCCTGAGTCCGGAAGCGGTGGACGTGGCGGTCAACTTCGCCTTCGACCGGCTGCAGAACCCGTTCAGCCCGCCCACCGGCTGGCCCACCCCGCGCAACCGCCGCTTCCGCCGGGTGATGGACGGCCTCGACTCGATGATGTACGGCATCATCGAGGAGCGGCGGGCCGCCGGGCCCCCCGAGGGCGGCGCCAAGGACCTCCTGGACATGCTGCTGGCCGCCCGGGACGCCGACACCGGCGAGGGGATGACCGACCGCGAACTGCGGGACGAGATCATCACCACCTTCGCCGCCGGGCACGAGACCACCGCGGTCACCCTCACCTGGGCCTTCTACCTGCTCTCCCGCAACCGGCAGGTGCTGCGCCGGGCACAGGAGGAGGTGGACCGCGAACTGGGCGACACCCTGCCCACGGCCGCCGACCTCGCCCGGATGCCGTACCTCCTGCAGATCTTCGAGGAGGCGCTGCGCCTGTATCCGTCGGCGCCGATCGTGCCCCGGCTGACCCTCAAGGACACGGTGCTGGGCGGCCACCGCGTACCGGCCGGCTCACGCGTCCTGGTCAACCTGTTCAACATCCACCGCGACGAGCGGCACTGGGACGACCCCGAACGTTTCGATCCGGACCGCTTCGCCGCCGCGCGCAAGAAGGGACGCCACCGGTTCGCGTACCTGCCCTTCGGCGCAGGCCCGCACCTGTGCATCGGCAAGCACTTCGCGCTCATGGAGGCGCACCTGCTGCTCGCCGCGCTGATCCGGCGCTACGAGTTCCGGCACGTGCCCTCCCACCGAGTCGTCAACCACGCGACCATCACCCTGCGCCCCAAGTACGGCATGGAGATGACCCTGCACGAGCGCCGGCCTTCCAGGGCCCGCCGACCGCTGGGCGATGACCCCGCCGCCGACTGACCGTCAGGGGCGCGGAACCCGCCGCTGACCGACCGCCAGTTCACGGTCCCGCAGACACCGACCGCCCCCGCGGCCCGCCGGGGCGACCACCGCACGCCGGCCGACCGGAGGAGACGCACCCGTGCACACCGACTACACCACCGCCGACGCCCTCACCCTCAACCGGACGCGGTACCGGCCGGGCCAGACCGAGGGCCACTACGAGAGCTTCTACCAGCGCGGCAACCACCCCACCGAACCCAGGGCGTTCTGGATCCGCTACACGATCTTCAGCCCGGCGGGGATGCCCGACGCGGCCATCGGCGAGCTGTGGGCGGTCTACTTCGACGGCGTGACCGGTGAACACGTGGTCGCCAAGGAGGAGTACCCGATCGCGGAGTGCGCCTTCGACCGCGACACCTTCGGCGCGCGCGTCGGCGACCGCGTGCTGGAACCCGGCGCGCTGCGCGGCGAGTCGGTGGGCACGAACGGCTCGATCGCCTGGGACCTGACGTACAAGGGCGACGAGCCTCCGCTGCTCCTGCTGCCGCCGGGCATGTACGAAGGGGGCTTCCCCAAGGCGAAGAGCCTGGTCGGCGTGCCGCTCGCGGTGTACGACGGCACGCTGACCGTGGACGGCAGGACCGTGGACGTGGACGGCTGGACCGGAAGCCAGAACCACAACTGGGGCAGCCGTCACACCGACTACTACGCCTTCGGCCAGGTCGCCGGATTCGACGACGCGCCGGACAGCTTCCTGGAGATCGTGACCGGCCGCACCCGGCTGGCCGGACCGGTCACCACCCCCATGGTGACCTTCCTGGTGCTGCGGCACGAGGACCGCGAATACTCCCTGGTGGCCCCGCGCCGGGCGCTCACCGCCAAGGCCGACTTCGGCTACTTCTACTGGGACTTCGCGGGCGGCGACGACACGGTGGACATCCGCGGCCGCTTCGACGCCAGGCCGGAGCACTTCGTGGGACTGAACTACTACAACCCGCCGGGCGGCATCAAGCACTGCCTCAACACCAAGATCGCCGCGTGCGAGGTGGAGATCACCAACAAGATCACCGGCCGCACCGCGCGGATGCACACGGCCAACCGGGCGCTGATGGAGATCCTGACCGACGACCGCGACCACGGAATCACGATCCGCGCATGACCGAACAGACCACCCGGGTCGCCGCCGGACCCCCGGCCGACCGCGACCCGGGTCCGCGCGAGGCCCTGGGCACGGCGTCCCGGGCGGCCGACGCCACCGCCCGGTTCACCCGCCGCAGACGTCGGCCGCTGCTGGCCGCCTGGCTGCTGCTCCTGGTGGTGGCGGGCTTCGGCGCCACCCGGCTCGCCGACGCGCTCAGCGGCGGCGGCTGGTTCGTGGCGGGCTCCGACTCCGCCGCCGCCGCCCAGCGGGTGACGCAGGGCTTCCTGGGACGCGGCGCCACCTCACTGACCCTCGTCGTCGAGGACACCCGCCACCACCAGGGCGAAAGCGCCTTCGACAGCCGGGTGCGGGACGCGGTGAACCGGGTCTCCCGGGACCCCGGCCTGAAGATCTCCGGAACCCACGGCTACACCACGCTCAGCACGGAGCAGGCCCGCGCCGCCTTCCTCGGCGAGGACCGCCGCACCGCGCTCGTCCGCATGGGCTCCGCACTCGACGACGGCACCGCCCGCCGCGTACTGCCCGCCATCCAGGCCCAGTTGAGCGACGCGTACGAACCCCAGGGCCTGCGGGTCTCCCTGGTCAGCCAGGCCGCCCTGTGGGGCGAGGTCAACCACCTCAGCGAACGCGGCCTGCTCCGGGCCGAGTTGATCACCCTGCCGATCATCGCGCTGGTCCTGCTGCTGCTCTTCCGCAGCGTGGCCGCCGCGCTCGTCTCCCTGCTGGTCGGCGTCACCTCGGTCGCCTTCACGCTCGGGCTGCTCGCCGTGCTCGCCCGGCACACGGAACTCTCCGTCTTCGTCCAGAACGCCGCCACCATGCTGGGCCTGGGCGTCGGCGTGGACTACTCGCTCTTCGTCATCATGCGCTTCAAGGACGAGCTGCGCGCCGTGGGCCCCCGCCCGGACGCCGACGCGGTGGAACACGCCGTCGCCCGTACCCTGCGCACCTCCGGCGAGACGGTGGTCGCCTCCGGGATCACCATCGTCGCCGCCATGTCCACGCTCTTCCTGGTGGACCTGAACGTCATCTGGTCGATGGCGCTGGGCGCCGTCGTCGTGGTGGCCTTCTCCATCCTGGCGAGCGTCCTGCTGCTGCCGGTCCTGCTCCACCTGCTGGGCCCCCGCATCGAGTGGGGGGCGCTGGGCCGGCGCGGACCGGCGCGCACGACGGCCGCCCGGCCGAGCCGCTGGGCGACGGTCAGCCACGCGGTGATGCGCAGGCCGCTGCTGTTCCTCGCGGTCAGCCTGACCGCGCTGGGCGTGCTGGCAGTGCCCTCGCTGAAGCTGGAGACCTTCACCCCCGACGCCCGGGTGGTGCCCACCGGGGCGGCCGTCCGCGAGGGGTACGACACCGCCAAGGACCAGTTCGGCGTCGGCAGCGCCGCCCCCATCCAGGTGGTGGTGGAGTCGGACGTGCCGCTGTGGGAACGCGACGCCCCCGCCGCCGCCCGGCTGGTCGCCTTCCACGACGCCCTGGCACGGCTGCCCGGAGCCCAACGGGTCGATTCGGTGGTCGCCCCGCTGCGGCAGGTGAGCCCCGAGCGGCCCTTCGCCGCCCTCGCACCGGCGGCGGCCACCGCGCTCCCCGCCGACCTGCGGTCGTCCGTACGGCACTTCGCGACCGGCGACGGACGCGCCCTCGTACTGGAGGTGGTGGGCGAGGACACCGCGTCCTCCGAATCGGTGCGCGGCCTTCTGGAGTCGGTGCGCACGACGGCGGACGCCTTCGCCGCCGGGGACGGCTGGCGGGTGCACACCGGCGGGGAGACGGCCGAGGGCGTGGACGCCAACGAGGTGATCTCCGACAGCCTGCTGCCGGTCGTCGCCACCATGCTCGCCGTCATCTACCTGCTGCTGCTCATCACCTTCCGGTCGGTGTTCCTGCCGCTGTCGGCGATCCTGATGAACCTGGTCTCGATGGCCGCCACCTACGGAGTGCTGGTCCTCGTCTTCCAGGAGGGCTGGGGCAGCGGCGTCCTCGGCTTCGACACCAGCGGATACCTCACCAACTTCGTGCCGGTGCTCCTGGTGACCCTGCTGTTCAGCCTGAGCACCGACTACGAGGTGTTCCTGCTCAGCCGCATCCGCGAGGACTACGTGGCGACCGGCGACGGCACCGGGAGCGTGGCCCGCGGCATGGCCGCCACCGCGCCGCTGATCTCGGGGGCCGCCGTACTGATGGTGGCGGTCTTCACGGCGTTCGCCTTCACCGGCATCCTTCCCATCCAGCAGATAGGCATCGGCATGGCCGTGGCCATCGCGGTCGACGCGACCGTCATCCGGCTGCTGCTGGTGCCGGCCTCCATGCGGCTGATGAACCGGTGGAACTGGTGGATGCCCGGCCGCAAGGACGTCGGCCGCGGCGCTTCCCGCCGGCCCACGGCGGACCAGCCCGCGACGGACCAGCCCGCGATGTCAAAGGAGTGACATGCAGAGCGACCTGACGACTGAACCGAGAGTGGCCGAACGGCTGACCGTCGCGGTGCCCGCGCACACGGTGTGGGCGGCGGTCAGCGACGTGCGGCGGATGGGGGAATGGAGCCCGGAGTGCCGGGGCGCCTGGGTGCCGGGCCGGGCGGGCGCGCTGCGCCCCGGCAGCCGGTTCCTGGGGCGCAACCGGGCGGCCTGGCTGCCCTGGGTGACCGTGTGCCGGGTGGTGGAGTCCGTACCGGGGAAGCTGTTCGCGTTCGACGTCAGCTTCTTCGGCGTCCCGCTCTCCCGCTGGGTGTACCGCTTCGCGGAGACGCCCGGCGGCTGCGAGGTCACCGAGGAGTGGCACGACCGGCGCCGCGGACTGCCCGGCAAGCTGCTCACCGCCACCGCACCGCTGCTCACCGGGGTGGTCCGGCGCCCGGCCCGCAACCGCCGCACAGTGCGGACCACGCTGATCGCCTTGCGCGACACGCTCGAAGGGCGGCGGTGACAAGCGCGCCGCCCGGCTCGCACGGGCGGCGGTGAGAGTGCCGCCGCCCGGCCTCACGCCTGCAGTTCGACCAATCGCCCGGCCCTCACGCCTTCGGCCCGGTCCCGTACCCCGCCCCGGAACCCTGCCGGCCGGTCGGGGGCGCCCCGCGCCGCCCCTCCGGCGCCCGCCCGCACGCCGTCCGTCCCCGCCCCTCCCGTACCGCACTTCCCTTCACGAAGGAGCCCTGTGATGCGCCAGGTCACCGTCGGGGCCACCCCCGGCGAGCACGCAGCCGCCGGACCGCCCCAGGGGTCCGCCGCGCCCGGGGACGCGGGCCCGCCCGAGAAGGAGGCCGCCCCGTCGGACACCGGTCCGTCGTCGGTCACGGCCCCGGAGCTGGACTGCCGTGCCTTCTACGCGCGGATGGCGGGCGGTGTCACGGTGGTCACCGCCCAGGGGCCCGCCGGGCCCGCGGGCAGCACCGTCTCGGCGGTCACCTCGCTCTCCGCCGACCCCCCGCTGCTCCTGATCTGCCTGGGCAACGCGTCCCGGACCCTGGCGGTGGTCGAGGCGAGCGGCCGGTTCGCGGTCAACCTGCTCGCGGAGTCCCAGCGGGCCCGGGCCGATCTCTTCGCCGACCCCGCGGTGGGCGCCGCGGAACGGTTCGCCGCCACCGGCCACCGGCGTGAACTGGCCGTCCCCGTCCTCGCGGACACCCTGGGCTGGGCCGTCTGCCTGGTCGAGGACGTCCGCCGCTACGGGGACCACAGCCTCGTCGTCGGCCGGATCGCCGCCGCCCACACCGCCGTCGGCCGCCCGCTGCTCTGGCACGACCGCGCCTTCGCCTCCCTCGGCGGCGCGCCCGTCGCCGCCCCCGCTCTCGACGGTGCGCCCGTCGTCGCCACCCGCCCCGTGAGGGAGTCCTCATGACCCGACCTTCCGCAGGCCGCCCCCTCTGGGACGCCGTGACCGCGAGCCCGGCGGCGGAACCCCCCGCCACGCCCGCGGCACCGGCCCGGGTACGCGGAGTGCTGGACGCGGACGTGACCGTGGTCGGCGCCGGACTCGCCGGACTGTCCACCGCCTACCACCTGGCCGCGCACGACCCGGGACGGTCCGTCCTGGTCGTCGACGCCGAAGGACCGGCCGCCGGAGCCAGCGGACGCGGCACCGGGCTGCTGGGGCCGAGGGTGGGGCCTTCGGTGGACCAGGCCGTGCGCCGGTTCGGACCGGACACGGCCCGCCGGATGTACGCCGCGAGCACGGCGGCGGTGGAGCGCGTACGGGAGCTGTCGGCCGAACTCGGCGTGGACACCGGTCCCCGGGACGCCGCCCAGGTGGTGGCCACCCGCACCGCGGCGGGCCTCGCGTCGCTCGCCCGGCAGGCCGCCGCGTACCGGGAACTCGGCCTGGACGTGCCCGTGCTGTCGGCCGCGGAGATCGGAGCCCTCGTGGAAGTGCCCCGCCACGCGGGCCTGCGCTACCGCGCGGCCACGCTCGACCCCGCGGAGCTCAGCCGCGCGCTGGCCGCCGCCTGCGCCGCCAAGGGCGTCCGCTTCCTCGGCAACAGCCCGCTGCGCGCGGTCCGCGCGGAGACCTCCGGCGGGGTACGGCTCGTGTTCCCCGGCGGTACGGTCCGCTCCCGGAAGGCGGTGCTCGCGGTGAACGCGGCCGCGGGCTCCCTCGGCCTGCCGGTCGGCACGGTCCTTCCGCTGTCGGTGCACGCCGTGGCGACCGCCCCGCTGCCCGCCGACGTCCAGCGCGCGCTGGGCGGCGACACGCGCTGCGCGCTCATCGACGCGCACCCGCTCGGCGACTACTTCCGGCTCACCCCCGACGGCCGGCTGGTGTTCGGCGGCGGGCGGCCCGTACTGGCGCCGGTGTCGGACGGCTCCGCCGCGACGGCGGTGTGGGCGGGGCTGGAGCAGCGGTTGCGCCGGTTGCACCCCGCGCTGGCCCGGGCCGAGGTCACCCACCGCTGGGCGGGCCGGATCGGCATGACCGGCGACGACCTGCCGGTGGTCGGCCCGCTGGCCGGGCTCCCGGACGTCTGGTACATCGGCGGTTGCTGTGGTCACGGTCTGGCCATGTCGGTGGCCCACGGCGCCCATGTGGCGGAGGTGCTCTGCGGCGGTTCCCCGGAGCTCCTGCCCTGGCACCGCTCGCGGGCCCCGAAGCTGCCGCTGCCCGCCCCGGTCCGGCCCCTGCTGCGGGCGGGCCTGTCCCGGATGGCGCGGGCCGCCCGCCGCGAGGCGTGAACAGCTCCCGTGGCCGGGGCGGTGTCCGCCCCGGCCACGGGAGTTCAGGCGTTCTTCCGCCAGAGCAGTACCGCGGCGACGGCGAGCAGCGCGATCGCCGCGATGTCGATCCTGGCCACGCGCATGGTGGCGCTGTTGAGGGCGGGCGTGGCGTACGCGAAGAGCAGGAACGTGCCCATGCTGACACCGCCCGCGACCATGGCGGGAACCCGCAACTGCGGGAGGAAGGCGGCACAGAGCAGACCGATGCCGACCAGACCGAGCAGGACGGCGCGATGCCTCAGCAGCACCGTCAGGTCGGCGGAGCCCGCTCCGTCCCCGATCGTTACGCCGTAGGCGGTGCTGATCTGGGACGGTGCCACGGCGACGAAGCCGGGCAACAGGTTCACCGCCCCGACGATGACCAGCAGGGCAGTGAGGGCACGCTCGATCCACATGGTGTCGTCTGTCCGTTCGCAGGGAGCCGGGGCGGGAAGTCGGTTGCGGGAGAAGAAGGGCCGGGCGGTCCGTGGCCGGCGCGGGAATGCGCCCGCCGGATGTGGAGGGCGGACAGCACGAAGGGACGCCCGCCCGCGGCGCGGGGCACGCGGGGAGGAACCCCGGCCGGGATGGGCGGAACAGTGATTAGCATGACCGCATGGGACCTGCGCTGCTTTCAGAAACGTGTCGTGACCAGGCGGCGTTGTGGTTGTGGCCGGGCCAAGCCCTTTATCTCGGGCCCTCGTTGAACCTCGGCTTCCACGCGGGCGCGGTGAGCTGTCTGGCGGTCGGGGTGGACGCCGGGTTCACGCTGGAGCTGGAGGACGGCGCCCGCCTCAAGGCGCGTACGGCTCTGGTCGGCGCCCGGGTCAGGCACCGGATCGTGGCGGACGGCGCCCGGATGGCCTTCTGCTACCTGGACCCGGCCTCCACCAGGGAGCGGGCCTGCCACTCCCTGATGGCCGAGGACCACGGCGAGGTGGCCCTGGGGCACCGTCACGAGGCCGAGTTGACCGCGGTCGCCGCGGGGCTGGCCCCCGGCGCACCGCCGGCCGACTTGCGCCCCTGGCTCGACCTGGCCGGTCCCGACCGGCTCTCCGGACGCAGGGACCCGCGCATCCGGCGGGCTGCCGACCGGCTGGCCGATCCCGCCGAACCGCACCTCTCCGCCGCGGAGTTGGCGGCGGACGTCGGGCTCTCCGTCTCGGCCTTCCTCCGGCTCTTCCGGGCCCAGACCGGCACGACGTTCCGGCGTTACCGGCTCTGGGCGCGGATGCTGCGGGTGGCCGTCCTGCTGGAGACCTGGCCGGATCTGAGCACGGCCGCCGTGGAGGCGGGCTTCGCGAGTCCGTCACATTTCAGCAGCACGTTCCACGGCATGTTCGGGCTGCGGCCGAGCGCGCTGTTCTCCCAGCGTGTGGCGGTTTCGTGGGCCGAGAAGCCGGGACAAGTAACCGCACAGTAGGGGTCAAGTTACCGATAGTAAGCGACTCGGGTCCCGGAAAAAGCAAGCGGACGACAAGAAACGTGCGTAAGGATGCCCATCGCTGAGACCGCGGACCACTGCCGGGAGGCAACCCGACCACGACGCGCCTCGCGTGCCCCGGGCGCACGTTCCACTGCGGACGACCTGCCGCAGTGCGACCCCGACGCCCGCCCGGAAGCCGGTGCCAATTTCTCGCCCTTTCACCTTTCCGACCCCTTTGCGTGATGCACTGCAGTGCGACCCGAACATCTGAGTCCCTCACGGAGTCTCCACATGAGAATCAGCATCCTCGGCCCTCTCCAAGTGCGCGACGAAACAATGGAAATCCGAATACCCGGAGAAAAGTTGAGGGCCATTCTCGCCGTTCTCGCGCTGTCCCCGGGACACCCTGTGTCACGCAACAGCCTGATCGACGAATTATGGGGGGAGGAGCCGCCCAGCAATGCCGAGAATTCCCTCCACGGTCACATAGCCAGGCTCCGCCGGGTGCTTTCGGCCCACAGCGGGAAGCCCGACATGCGCGAGATCATCGAGACCTCGCCGGCCGGCTACGCCCTCACCGGCTCCCGCGTCGAGGTGGACGCGGCCCGGTTCGAGGCGCTGGTCAAACAGGCCGAACTCTGCCCGGAAAGCGAACTGGAGGTGGCGGCCGGCCTCCTCACGGAGGCGACGGAGATGTGGCGGGGGGCGGCCCTCGTCGACACCGGGCAGGGCGTGATCTGCCGCATGGCCTACACCCGGCTCCAGCAGACCCGGATCACCGCCTGCGAAAAGCTCTTCGACGTCAAACTGAAAATGAACCACCACCGTGCGATGATTTCCGACCTGGAACAAATGCATTCCATGTACCCCTTCCACGAGCGGTTCTGCGCCCAGCTGATCACGGCGCTGTGCCGGTCGGGCCGACAGGCGGACGCACTCGACGCGTACAGCCGCATGTGCGACCGTCTTTCGCACAGCCTGGGGCTTGACCCGGGTCAGGAACTGAAGAGCAAATTCTACGGAATTCTGCGCCAAGACCCGGCCGTCGTGTGACGAAGGAGCGGTGGATTCCGATGAAGACCTCGTACGCGTCGGCCCCCGTGAGCGGCAGCCTCCGGCCCGCTTTCTCCTTCGACCTGCTGGGTCCGCTGGTCGTCCGCAGCTACGGCATGGCCCTCGACGTCGGCCCGCCCAAACGGCGCGTCCTGCTGATCCGGCTCCTGCTGGAACAGGGACAGGCCGTACCGCTGGACGTGCTCTGCGAGGACCTCTGGACGACCCGGCCTCCCCGCGGTGCGGTCTCCTCGGTGCACGCGCACATCAGCCGGTTGCGCGACGTGCTCGAACCCGAGCGCGACCGGGCCCGGCGCGGCCACGGCGGCGTCCTGGTGCGGGAATCCCTGGGCTACGCCCTGCGGGTGCCGGGCGAGACCCAGGACGCCGTGCGCTTCGAGCAGGCGCTGAGCCGGGCCCGCCGCCTGCTCGACCAGCGGCGCACCGGACAGGCGCGCCAGGAACTCGACGCGGCGCTGGCCCTCTGGCGGGGAACCGCGCTGGCAGACGCGGTGAACCACCCCTTCGCCGCCCATGTGAGCACGCGGCTGGAGGAGGCCCGGCTGATGGCCTGGGAGCTGCGCGTGACGATCCTGGTACGGGAGGGGAACCTGGAGGAAGCGGTCCTGGCCGCCGAGGAACTGATCACTCGCAATCCGCTGCGCGAGGTCACCTGGGAACTGCTCATCCAGGCCCTCTACCTGTCGGGACGCCCGGCCGAGGCCCTTCAGCGCTTCGCCCGGCTGCGCGGCCTGCTGTCGGAGGAACTGGGCATGGACCCGGGCCGTCGGCTGAGCCGGCTCCAGACGGCGATCCTGCGCCAGGACGACACCTGGCTCCGGAACCTGGGCAGCCGGACCCCGGCGCACGTCGACTGAGGGGCTTCGTGCGCCGGGAGTACGCCGGGTGCCCGCGCCACAGCCGTCCGCGCGGCCCGGCGGCCGTGGCGCGTGGCCGTGGGCCTCGCGTGCCGGCGTACTGCTTCGTCGGCCCGCCGCCGGGGGCCCATGAGGCCCTGAGCGCGGGCGCGGAACGCCGCCCGGCGGTCCCGCCGCTCCGGTGCCGGGGCCCTCGTCCCGCCCGGCCCGCGCCGTACCAGCGAGGAGTCGCTACGGCTTGCGGCCCACGCCGCCGTAGGCGTCCACGGTGGGCGACGCGCCGGACGCGGACGCGGGGTCGGGCCGCCACCGCGTGACCTCCACGACGCCCGGTTCGAGGAGGTCCAGCCCGTCGAAGAAGCTCGTGATCTCCTCGACGGCGCGCACGTGGTAGGGCACCGCCCCGCTCCTGTTGTACGCCTCCGACGCCGCGATCATGCCCGCACTGGTGGACGTGCTGTCGCTGATCACGAGGTGGCTGCCGGACGGCAGGCCCGCCATCAGCCGGGACACCAGCGTGCGCGCCTGGTCGGGGTCGGCGACGTGGCCCAGGGTGTTGAGGATGACGAGGGCGACCGGCCGGGAGAGGTCCAGCGTCGCTCCCGCGACCCGGAGGATGGCCTCCGGTTCGTACAGGTCGGCGTCGATGTAGGCCGTCTCTCCCTGCGGGGTGCTCGTGAGCAGAGCGCGGGCGTGGGCGAGGACGAGGGGGTCGTTGTCGACGTACACGATCTTCGAATCCGGCGCGGTGCGCTGAGCGACCTCGTGCGTGTTGTCGGCGGTCGGCAGGCCGGTGCCGATGTCGAGGAACTGCCGGATGCCCTGCTCGGCGGCCAGGTGGCGGACCGTACGGCCCAGGAACTGGCGGCTCGTGCGCGCCACGTCGGCCAGACCGGGGAAGATGTCCCTGATGTGGTCGCCGAGTTCGCGGTCCACCTCGTAGTTGTCCTTGCCGCCCACGAAGTAGTTCCAGAAGCGTGCGGAGTGCGGTGTGGCCGTATCGATCCGCTCGTTCAGTTCGGCGGCCGAGACAACTGCGGGCTTACGGTCGGACACGGGGCGCCTCCTGCGGGGCGTTCTCGGATGATCGATCCCAACCTAGACGCACACCTGAACGGAACACACACCGCCTCCGTCCCAACTCCGCCCTCGTCGGCAGACGTTGGCCGGGAGCCGCCGGGAGGCGGGTCGCGGACGTGGCGATGCCCGCCTCGGGACACATCGCGCCCACGAGGGTTGCGAGCAAGAAGGCAGAAGCCGACGCCCCCTCCGCAACAGCGGCTTCGAAACCCCCGTAGCGGCTATCCGGCGAGCGCCAGGACGAGCGGTAGTACTTGGTCTGCGCCGGCCTGGCGGAGGAGGCGTGCGCCCACCGCGAGGGTCCAGCCGGAGTCGGTGTAGTCATCGACGAGCAGGACCGGGCCCGGAGTCGCGGCCAAGGCGGTGGCGAGTTCGTCGGGCACGGTGAACGAGTCTGCCAGTGCGCGTAGCCGTTGGGCGGAGTTGCTGCGGTGTGCGGTGTGTTCGTCGGCGTGTGGGGTGTGGGCGAGGCTGCCCAGGAGGGGGAGCCGGCCGACCCCGGCCACTCCCTCGGCCAGGGAGCCGACCAGCTGGGGGCGTGTGCGGGACGGCATGGCGACGACGCCGACGGGCCGGGCCACCGCGTCAGGAGTGCCGCTGGCCCAGCCGCCCGGTGAACGGGCCCAGTCCGCCAGCACCTTCACCACGGCGTTCAGCACGTCGTCCGGCACCGGCCCGTCCGTTGCCTGCGCCGACAGGAGTGGGCGCAGCCGGTTGCCCCAGCCGATGTCGGACAGCCTCCCCAACGCCCGTCCGGTCACCGCCTGCTGACCCTCGGGGAGGCGGCCCTTGAGGTCCATGCCGACCGCGGCGAGGCCGGTCGGCCACATCTTGCGGGGCTCGACCTCGACGCCCGGCCGGTCCAGCTCGCCGGTCGCCGCCGCGAGAGCCCCGGACGACACAGCGGGATCCAGCCAGGGGCCGGCGCAGTTGTCGCAGCGACCGCACGGAACCGCCTTCTCGTCATCGAGCTGCCGCTGCAGGAACTCCATGCGGCAGCCGGTGGTCGCCACGTAGTCCCGCATGGCCTGCTGCTCCGCGGCCCGCTGCTTCGCGACCCAGGCGTACCGCTCCGCGTCGTACGTCCACGGCCGCCCTGTGGCGGTCCAGCCGCCCTTCACCCGCTTGACCGCCCCGTCCACGTCCAGCACCTTCAGCATCGACTCCAGACGCGAACGCCGAAGATCCACCAACGGCTCCAGCGCCGGCAGCGACAACGGACGCCCTGCGTCCTCCAGCACATCCAGAGTGCGCCGCACCTGCTCCTCGGGCGGGAAACCCACCGAAGCGAAGTACGCCCAGATCGCCTCGTCCTCCCGTCCCGGCAGCAGCAAGACATCCGCATGGTCCACACCACGCCCCGCGCGCCCCACCTGCTGGTAATAGGCGATCGGAGACGAAGGGGACCCCAAATGCACCACGAAGCCCAGGTCCGGCTTGTCAAAACCCATTCCCAGCGCGGACGTGGCGACCAGGGCCTTGACCCGGTTCGCCAGCAGGTCCTCCTCCGCCTGCAACCGGTCAGCGTTCTCCGTCTTCCCCGTATAGGAAGCCACCGCGTATCCGCACTGCCGCAGGAACGCCGCAACCTCTTCCGCCGCCGCCACCGTCAGCGTGTAAACGATCCCCGAACCCTGCAGATCCCCAAGCCGCTCCCCCAGCCACGCGAGCCGGTGCGCCGCGTTCGGCAACTCCAGCACCCCCAGGCGCAGACTTTCCCGGTCCAGCGGCCCCCGCAACACCAACGCGTCCTTGCCGCCGGTTCCCAACTGCTCCGCCACATCCGCAGTCACCCGTGCGTTGGCGGTGGCCGTCGTGGCCAACACGGGAACTCCCTCCGGAAGCTCCGCCAGCATGGTGCGCAGCCGCCGGTAGTCAGGCCGGAAGTCATGCCCCCAGTCGGAGATGCAGTGCGCCTCGTCGACCACCAGAAGCCCGGTCGTCGCCGCGAGCTTCGGCAGCACCTGATCACGAAAATCCACGGAATTGAGACGCTCCGGACTCACGAGGAGAACGTCGGTCTCCCCGCGCTCCACCTCACCGTAGATCGTCTCCCACTCCTCCGGATTGGCCGAGTTGATCGTGCGCGCCTGAATCCCCGCGCGCGCCGCTGCCTCGACCTGGTTGCGCATCAACGCCAACAGCGGCGAAATGATCACCGTCGGGCCGGCACCACGCCGCCGCAGCAGAGCAGTGGCCACGAAATAGACCGCCGACTTTCCCCACCCGGTGCGCTGCACCACCAGCGCCCGACGGCGCTCTTCGACCAGGGCGGCCACGGCCTGCCACTGGTCCTCCCGCAGCCGCGCAGACCCCGCGGGGGCACCGACCAGCTCAGCGAGGACGGTATCGGCTTCAGTGCGCAGTTCCAGGGTGTTCATGCCCCCATGCAACCCGATGGCACTGACAATCGACGACTCCGCCTCGTGTCACCACCCGCTCACAAGCAGTCCCCAGGCCCACATCAACCGAGGACGGACGAGACCGGCCCTCCTGCCACGACCACCCCGAACAGCACATTTACGCAGGTCAGGGCTCCACATCCGCCTGGAATCCGAATGTACTCCCCGTGCCGCAGCCCCGAGCGCCTGAACAGTCCCGATCTCCGGGACCACGTGCTGTCCGGGCTGTCCGCCGCCACCGGTCTCCTCGTGGTCGACGCCGCCACCGGCACCGGGTGGACGCTGGCCGTGGCGGCGCGGATGCTGCGCCGGTCCGGAGCCGAGGGGGTGTTTCCGCTGGTCCTCGCCGTTCAGGGGTGACCGAGGAGTCGGGAGCGGCCGTACTGGGCAGGGATATCAGTGTCATATCCATAGAATCCGGTCGGCCGCCCCAATTGCTCGTTGCCGCATTCCCTCGCGCCAGGAAGAATTGGAAGCGCTCCCGCACGGCTTCGATGTGGTCCGCAAGGGCCGTGCCGTGGTGCGCCCCCACCCGCCCTTGCCCGCAGTCGTGGGCGCGTACGCGAAGGGAGGACCGTGACCTTCGGATTCGCTCCGTCCCCGAGTTCGCTCAGCCCGTCGTCCGCCGATCCGCCCGGTCGCCTGGGCCGCACGCTGGAGCCGGCCGAGTGGGCCTCGGCGGGAATTCCCCTGCTGCGCAATCCCCGTGAGGTCGTGAGCGGCCTGCACGCCCGCCACCTCCCCGAACCCTCCACCGCCGTCGTGGCCGTGCTGGACACGGAGGAACGCCTCATCGCCAGCGCCTCGTTCGCCCGCCGCCCCGCCCCGGCGGACGGCTGGGAACTGCGCAACGCGCTGCTCGCCCACCTGCGCCGGATCGTCCCGCACGACCTGCGCCGTCGCACCCCGGTCCGTACGGCCGTGCTGCTCTACTGCCGTGACGGCGACCAGCGGTGGACGGAGGAGGACGGGGCCTGGATGTGGGGGCTGCGGGACGCCTGCACGCTGCACGGGCTGCGCTGCGGGGCGTACATCACGCTGACCCGCGGCGGCTGGCAGGTGCTGGGCGAGGGACGCGGCGGCCGACGGCCGTACGCGGGGTCCCGGCCCTCGGGGCTGGCGGAGGCGCTGGCCGAGTCCGACCCGGCGCCGGTGAGCACCGGTGGCGGGGCGGCAGCGGCCCTGGGCCGGGCCGCGGCCCGCTGAGCGTCACGCCGCACGACGGAAAGGTCCCGCCCGGCCGCGTACGGGGCAGGACTTCCCGTACACAGCCGACGCGGGACCACACCACGTGCCGGCGCAGGACCACGCGCCGGAACGGGATCGCGTACCGGCACGGAATCACGTACCGGTCCGCGACCCTCGCACCCGTCAGACCCCCGCGCCCAGCGCGGAGTTGACGCGCTGCGGGTCGCCGCAGACGATCAGCAGCGTGTCCGCGCGCTCGCGGGCCACCGCCAGCACGGGGCCGAGATCGTCGCCGGACGCGTCGTTGACGGCCACGACGACCACCGGACGCCGGGCGGCCCGTTCGGCCGCCTTGGCGTCGGCGTAGAAGACGTCGTCCCGGGCGTCGTGCTGCGCCCAGTAGGACGCCTCACCGAAGGACAACTCGTGGGCCGCCCAGGGGTGTTGGTCACCGGTGGTGAGCACCAGCACGTCACCCGGCGCGCGGCCGGAGTCGAGCAGCAGGTCCACCGCCTCCTCCGCGGCGTCGAGCGCGCCGTTCGCGGGGGCCGGGATCAGCTGGATCTGGGTTGCGGCGTCGGCCCGCGGAGCGGCGGGCCGGGCCGGGGGCCGGGGGGTGTGCGTCCGCTGCGCCGGGGGGCCGGGGCGGACGGCGGGACCGGGGCGCGGCACCGCCGCGGGACGCGGGCCGGGTACGGGGCGAGGGGTCGGCGCGGTACGGCTGACAGCCGGGGTGACGCGAGGACCCTGGGCGCTCTCGTGAATCTGGGACTCCTGGTGGATGAGAGGCATGAGTGGGACATCTTTCAAACGCCGGTGCGACAAGGCGTCGGCGGATAGCGCATCAGTGCGACGCGCGGGGCGGGCGGCGGCTGACGGCTGCCTGCCCGGCGGCGCAGGCAATTCAGAAGTCGAAGCCGAGTTGGCCCCCGCTTTCCAGTGCTGCGGCCTCTGCCGAGGGCCGGTGCTTCTTGAGGTGCCGCCACTGCGGGAGTCCGTCGAGATAGGACCAGGAGAGGCGGTGGTGTGCGGTCGGTCCGTGTTCGGCCAGGGCCGCCTGGTGCACGGGCGAGGGATAGCCCGCGTTGGCGGCGAAGGCGTACGGCGCGCA
Organism: Streptomyces sp. NPDC088745; assembly: GCF_044751045.1. Lineage (NCBI taxonomy): Bacteria > Bacillati > Actinomycetota > Actinomycetes > Kitasatosporales > Streptomycetaceae > Streptomyces > Streptomyces sp. NPDC088745. Next base: position 77,382 of record NZ_JBIVLB010000004.1, on the reverse strand, counting down.
GCCGTCGGCCGACGATTCCAGCTCGGCCATCATGGCGTCGCGGCTGACCTTGGCGATCACGGAGGCCGCCGCCACCGCGATGCAGGACTGGTCGCCCTTGATCACCGTACGAACCTTCCAGGGAGCCCCGAGGTAGTCGTGTTTCCCGTCGAGGATGACCGCATCGGGCCGTACCGGCAAGGCATTTAGCGCACGTTCGGCGGCGAGCCGCAGGGCTGCCGTCATGCCGAGGGCGTCGATCTCCTCGGGCGTCGAGTGGCCGAGGCCGTAGGCGGTCACCCAGTCCTGGAGCACCGGCAGGAGCTCGTCACGGCGTTTGGCGGTGAGGAGTTTGGAGTCAGTGAGCCCGGCGGGCGGACGGCGCAGGCCGGTGACGGCGGCGCAGACGGTGACCGGTCCGGCCCACGCTCCGCGCCCGACCTCGTCGACTCCGGCGACGGTCCTGGCACCGGTGGTGGCGCGCAGCGAGCGCTCGACGGTGTGTGTGGGTGGTTCGTACGGCATGGCGCCAGCCAGAGTACGCCGCCGGGCCCCGGCCGCGACACCCCGGCCTCCCCCTCCACGGAACCCCGGGCCGCCGCACCCGCGGCAGACACGGCCCGCCCGCCCGTCACACCACGGCCGGCCCCCTCGCACGACACCCCGGGCCGCCGCACCCGCGACGCCGCGGCCGGCCCGCCCTCGACGCGCCGGCCGCTTCACCCGCGGCCTCCCCGGCCCGGCGCACCCCGGTCCGGCGCACACGGCGGAGAGGGGACACCCCCGTCGGCACACCGGCCCACGCCTTCCCGATTCGCTGACGCACACTTCCCGGCAGCGTCAGCGGTAGCCGTCGCCGCTGTCGCCCGACGGCAGGTCGCGGCACTCGGCGGCCCGTTCGTCGATCGGGCGCCGCTTCAGCAGGTCGAGCGCGCGCTGCTCGCCGCGGCTGGTGGCGTACCAGGGGTCGTCCTCGTCCAGCCCCTTCCTGATCGCGTCCAGCGCGCAGCTGCGCAGGGGTTCGGGCAGCGCGTCCAGGGCCGGCACGGCATCCGCCGACAGGTCCTGGAGGTACTCGACGTCGATGGTCCGGTGCTTCTCGTACCGGGCGACGTTCCGCTCCGCGACCAGCGCGTCCGGCGAGGCGAGACCGAAGGCGAGCACCGCCGCCCCCGCGCTCGCCGCCACCGCGCGGGGCAGCCAGCGCGCCCCGAAGACACCGGCGGCCATGATCAGGACGAGCACCACGCCGAGCCACAGCTCCATCGCGGCCACCGAGACGCGCAGGCGGGTGAGCCCGTAGGCGTCGACGTACATGTTCATCCGGCTCAGCGCGGACGCGACGACCACCAGCGTCAGCAGGCACAGCGCACCGAGCACGGAACGCACCAGCAGGTGATCGCGCGCACCGCCGCGCGGGGCCCACCGCTTCGCGAAGGCAATCACGACGATCGTCAGCAGGGTGGCCCAGAGGAGCTGCCAGAAGCCCTGTCGGGCGTACTCGGCGCGGGACTGGTCCATCACGGCTTCGTAGCCCCGCAGGAGCACCGCGAGCTGCACCCCGTTGAAGGCGGCGAACAGCAGGTTGAGCACGATCAGCGGAAGAGCCCATTCCAGACGCTTGCGGGCCCGTCCGGGCCTGATCGTGGCCTTGTCCCACTGATGCGGCGCGGCAGCCGTGCGGGCGGCGGCGAGCGCGCCGACCAGCCCGAGGAGGAAGAGCAGGAACCGCCACGGCCCGTCGCCGACGGAGGCCTCCGGCACCAGCTTGCCGAGGAGTTCGGCGAAGGCGGCGTCGGCGCTGACGAACAGGGCCCCGAAGACCACCAGCAGGCCGACGGCGATCGCCGCGGTGCGGAGCACGGGCGCCCAGCGGTCCCGGGAGCCGTTCGCCCGCTCGCGCATCCCCCGCCAGCCCCAGCGCACGCCCGGGACCAGCGAGCCGACGATGCTGACGGAGCCGATCAGCACCCCGGCCCAGGAGCGGCTGCCGTGCAGCGCCAGCGAGCCGAGCGCGAGCGCGGAGAGGACCGCCAGGAAGGTCGGCCAGCCCGCGTCCCGCAGCGCGGGCACCGCGAGGAGCGCCAGTCCGCCGAGCCCCCACACCAGCGTCCAGGGACGCGGCCTGCGCCCGGCGGCCTGCGCGGCGAAGTACGCGGCGAGGGCCGCGGGCACGGCGACGACCAGGAGGTTCAGGCCGAGCCCGGCACCGAGGAACAGGGCGCTCAGCAGCCCGGTGGCCAGCACCGCCCACAGGGAGGCGGTCCGTATCCGGGCCGGGGGCGCGGGGCGCACTCCCGCACGCCACGCGGGCGGCTCGGCGGCCTTCCTCTGCCGCTGCTGCTCCCAGTGCTGGTGCGCCTGCCACTGCTGCCACTGCTGGTACTGCCGCAGTGGGAGAGCGGACTGCTGCTGCGCTGCGGCGGGGGCCGGCGGTTGCGCGGCGGCGATCGGCGGCTGCCCATGTCCCGGAGCGACGGGAGGCTGTGGTACGGCGTCCTGCGGACCGGCGTCGGGTTCCGTGCCCGCGCGGGCGCGCGACGCGGCGGCCTCCCCCTCGGGCGGCGCGGGCACTGCGGACGGCGACGGTGCTGCGGACGGTGACGGTATCGACGGTTGTGCGTCGTCAGGCACGGGACCCCCTCCCGACCGGCTGCGTTCCGCGTCGCGCAGTACGCGAGGAACCGCACCCGGTGTCTCTGTGAGCGCGCGCCGGTGATGATCAACGCGGCGGCGTGGCCGTCAGCGTAGCCCGGGGCCCGCACGCCGGCTCCGGCGGCCGCACGGACCCGGACGAAACCGTGACAGGGCCCGGCCGCGCGGAAGGGGCCGCGCCGGCACAGCCCCGCGCGACCCCGCCCCGTACGGGACGAACGCTCAGACGGCCCGCGCCGCCAGCCACCGCGGCAGTGCCTCGGTCCGCTCCAGCCACTGGCGCGGCGGAGCACCGGCGGCGGCGCCCGCGAGCACCCCGCCGACGATGGCGCAGTTCGTGTCGACGTCGCCGCCGACCTGCGCGGTCCGCCAGAAGGCGCCCTCGAAGTCGCCCAGCCCCTTCGCCGCGGCCCACAGCGCGAACGGCACGGTGTCGTGCGCGCTGGTGCGCCTGCCGCAGCCCAGGACCGCCGCGACGGTGCTCGCGTCGTCGTAGTCGAGCATGTCGCGCGCCCTGCGCAGCCCCGCCCCGACGGCGCTGCGCGGGACGAGCCCGATCACCCCGTCGAGCAGGGCCTCCGGCGTCGGCGGTCCGGCCGCACCGGCCGCGAAGGCGGCAGCGGCGGCGACCGCCATGGCGCCCATGACCGCTTCCCGGTGCTGGTGGGTGACGTACGCGGAGATCTCGGCCTGATGGGTGGCCTGCTCCGGGTCGTCGGCGTACCAGGCGCCCAGCGGCGCGATCCGCATCGCGGCGCCGTTGCCCCAGGAGCCGCGCCCGTCGAACAGCGCGGCGGCCAGCTCCCGCCAGTCGCCGCCCTCGCGGACCAGCCGCAGCATGCGGTTGACCGCGGGCCCGTAGCCGCGGTCGAAGTCGTGGTGGTCGGCGAAGGAGCGCGCGAGGGCGTCCTGGTCGATCCGTCCGTGCCCGGCGAGCACGGCCACCACGGAGGCGGCCATCTCGGTGTCGTCGGTCCACTGCCACGGTCCTTCGGGCAGCTCCCGGCGCTTGAGCAGGGGGTAGTGGGCGGGTACGAAGAACTGGGAGCCCAGTGCGTCTCCCACGGACAGCCCGCGCAGGCTGTCGAGCGCGCGCGTGAGGCGCGGGCCGGAATCGGAGTCAGCGGTCATCGCTGTGCACTCTAACCGGTGGCACCGTACGACTCCGGGGTGCACCAGTGCTCGAACGGCCGGTCCAGGACGTACCTTCCGTCGTCGCCCAGCTCCAGCACCCGCATCTCGGCGTTGTCCGGATTGGACAACGACTCGAATTCGGCGACCGACCAGTGGAACCAGCGCATGCAGAACAGCCGCATGGTCAGGCCGTGCGTGACGATCAGGACGTTCTCGGGGTGGTCCTCGGCCTCGAAGCTGCGGTAGAGGCTCTCCAGGAAGGCGCCGACCCGGTCGTAGACGTCGGCTCCGGACTCCCCCTGGGCGAAGCGGTAGAAGAAGTGCCCGTAGGCGTCCCGGTAGGCCTTCTGGAGGCGTACGTCGTCGCGGTCCTGCCAATTTCCCCAGTCCTGCTCGCGCAGCCTCGGCTCCTCGCGCACCCGCACCCGCGCGGGGTCGAGGTCGAAGGCGCGGAAGGTCTCGTGGGTGCGCCGGTAGGGCGAGACGTACGCGCTGATCCGCTCGTCGCCGAAGAGCGCGCGCAGCCGCTCACCCGCCGTGCGGGCCTGCTGCCAGCCGGTGTCGGTGAGTCGCAGGGCGTGGTCGGGTTCGCGCTCGTAGACGGTGTCGTCGGCGTTGCCCTCGGACTCGCCGTGCCGGACGAGGACGATGCGTCGCGGTCGTGCCATGCCGAAACCCTAGTTCGAAGGCGCGGGCCGGGCTCGACCGGGCTGCCCCAGCGCCCCCATCCGGCGTACGGGACCCGCCGCGGAACGGTCGCACCGGCCTTGACCGCACCGCCCGGTCGCACCGGCCCGGTCACACCGTCCAGTACGGGTCCAGGTCCACCACGTCGCCCGTCAGGGCCGCCACGTCCGCCTCGGTCTGCGCCTGGAGCGACAGCCGCTCCACCCGGTCCGCCCGGTACTTGCCGCGTTCGGCGGCCCGCTGCCACATCGACAGCACCAGGAACTCGTTGCCGGGGGCCTCCCCGAACACCCCGCGCAGCATGCCGGGCGAGCCCGCCATCGCCGGGTTCCACACCTTGCGCTGCATCAGCGCGAAGTGTTCGACCCGGTCCTCCCGCACCGTGCAGTGCGCGACGCGCACCACGTCGGCGTCGGTGAAGTGCGGCTCGAAGCCCGTCTTCACGTCGAAGCGGTACTCGAACAGCTTGACCTGACTGTCCTTGTACGTTCCCGACTGTCCGGCGGCGAGCCGCTCGTGCGAGCGGGCCATGAAGGAGTCGTAGAAGGCACGGCTCTCCCAGAAGGCGAAGACGTGGGCCACCCCGTCCCGCCCTCTGCTCCAGCCGCCGCCCTGCCCCCGGAAACCGGGTTCGCCGAGCAGCCCCGCCCATTTCCGCTGCCCCTGTTCGAACCCTCGACGGTCCACGGCAGTGCAGCGAATCCACTTGACCAGCACCGCGCCATCGTACGGCCAGGAGGGTGGCGGAGGTCACCCCGCGACAGGGCGCGCTCGCCAACTGGGCCTCCCCGTTGGCCTGTTCCTTTCCCCCCTGTTCCGTCAGCCCCCATGTGCGCCGCGCCCAGGCCGACTTGTCGCGCCCGGTGCACCCTGTGAGGATCGGCGGACGACTGGAAGCGAGAGGGACAACACCGTGAGCAGCTTCAACAAGGGCATCCGGAAGGCCGAGGTCACCCTCAAGTGGGACCCCAGCCCGCGCGGCGCGCCCGCCGCCGACCTCGACATCGTCGCCGCCGTGTACCGGGCGGACGACCCGTACGACAACCCGGTGTACCTGGTGCACTTCGGCAGCCGCTCCCCCGACGGGACGATCACCCTGCACCGGGACAGCAAGACGGGTCAGGGGTTCGGCACGGACGAACAGATGACGATCGAGCTGGAGCGCCTGTCGCAGGAGTACGGACGGGTGGTGCTCGGAGTGGCGATCCAACAGCGCGAGGGCCGCTTGGAGTTCGGTGACATACAGGGCACCTCGATGCGGGTGGCCGAGGGCTACACCGAGCTCCTGAGCAGCGAGTTCGGCACTGTCGCGCGAGCCACGTCGGCCACTGTCGCGGAGTTCGTGCGCGAGGCCGACGGGACGTGGGACATGCATGAGACGGTGCGCGGCTTCGACGCCGAACCGGAGGAGTTCACCGGGCTGATGGGCGTACGGCAGCGCTGACCCGCGGGACCCGCGGACGGGTGCCGGTGTGCCGCGCACCGGCACCGGCGTGCGCGCACGGCAGTGGGCGGCGGCTCCTCACGGAGTCGCCGCCCACTGCCGTGTCACCCCTTCACCGGGGCGTCAGCCGTATCAGCTGCAACCGCTGGTCGAGCCGCAGCCCTCGCAGATGTAGCAGGAGCCGGCGCGCTGCATCTTCGTACCGCAGGAGAAGCACAGCGGGGCGTCGGCGTTGATGCCGAGCTGCATCTCGACCAGTTCGGCCGAGGTGTGCGGGGCGTTCTGCTTCGGGGCCGGAGCCGGGGCCTCCACCTTGGGGGCGACGGCGACCGAAGCCAGCGGGGCGGACTGCGAAAGCCCCTCCACCTCGAGCTCCTGCTCCTCCAGCGTCGGCTCGTACGAACCGGTGTCGAGGTGGCGCTGACGCTCCTCGGCGGAGTGGATGCCGAGCGCGGAACGCGTCTCGAAGGGCAGGAAGTCCAGCGCCAGGCGGCGGAAGATGTAGTCGACGATCGACTGCGCCATCCGCACGTCCGGGTCGTCCGTCATGCCGGCCGGCTCGAAGCGCATGTTGACGAACTTCGAGACGTACGTCTCCAGCGGCACGCCGTACTGGAGGCCGACGGAGACCGCGATGGAGAAGGCGTCCATCATGCCCGCGAGGGTCGAGCCCTGCTTGGACATCTTCAGGAAGACCTCGCCGAGACCGTCATCCGGGTAGGAGTTCGCGGTCATGTAGCCCTCGGCGCCGCCCACGGTGAACGAGGTGGTGATGCCCGGGCGGCCCTTGGGGAGGCGCTTGCGGACGGGGCGGTACTCGATGACCTTCTCGACGGCCGTGCGGATGGTGTCCTCGGCCTTGGCCGTGACGGCCTCCTTCTCCTTCTCCTTGGTCTTGGCGGAGAGGGGCTGGCCGACCTTGCAGTTGTCGCGGTAGATGGCGAGCGCCTTGACGCCCATCTTCCACGCCTCGAAGTAGACCTCCTCGACGTCCTCGACGGTGGCCGTCTCGGGGAGGTTGACCGTCTTGGACAGGGCGCCGGAGATCCAGGGCTGGATGGCGGCCATCATGCGGACGTGGCCCATCGCGGAGATGGAGCGCTCGCCCATGGCGCAGTCGAAGACCTCGTAGTGCTCGGTCTTCAGGCCCGGGGCGTCGATCACGTTGCCGTTCTCGGCGATGTGGGCGACGATCGCCTCGATCTGCTCCTCCTGGTAGCCCAGGCGGCGCAGGGCCTGCGGGACGGTGCCGTTGACGATCTGCATCGAGCCGCCGCCGACGAGCTTCTTGAACTTCACCAGCGCGAGGTCGGGCTCGAGACCGGTGGTGTCGCAGGACATCGCGAGACCGATGGTGCCGGTGGGGGCGATGACCGAGGCCTGCGAGTTGCGGAAGCCGTTCTTCGCGCCGAGGCGCAGGACGTCCTGCCAGGCCTCCGTGGCGGCGGCCCAGATCGGGTTGTCCAGGTCGTCGACGTGCACGGCCGCGGCGTTGGCGTCGGCGTGCTGCTTCATGACGGCCTGGTGCGGCTGCGCATTGCGGGCGTAGCCGTCGTACGGGCCGACGACCGCGGCCAGCTCGGCGCTGCGCTTGTACGAGGTGCCGGTCATCAGCGAGGTGATGGCGCCGGCGAGGGCGCGGCCGCCGTCGGAGTCGTAGGCGTGGCCGGTCGCCATGAGCAGGGCGCCCAGGTTGGCGTAGCCGATGCCCAGCTGACGGAAGGCGCGGGTGTTCTCGCCGATCTTCTCGGTGGGGAAGTCCGCGAAGCAGATGGAGATGTCCATCGCGGTGATGACCAGCTCGACGACCTTGGCGAAGCGCTCGGACTCGAAGGACTGGTTGCCCTTGCCGTCGTCCTTGAGGAACTTCATCAGGTTCAGGGAGGCGAGGTTGCACGAGGTGTTGTCCAGGTGCATGTACTCGCTGCACGGGTTCGAGCCGTTGATGCGGCCGGACTCCGGGCAGGTGTGCCACTTGTTGATGGTGTCGTCGTACTGGATGCCCGGGTCGGCGCAGGCCCAGGCGGCCTCGGCCATCTTGCGGAAGAGGGACTTGGCCTCGACCTCTTCGATGACGTCGCCGGTCATGCGGGCGCGCAGGCCGAACTTGCCGCCGGACTCGACGGCCTTCATGAACTCGTCGTTCACCCGGACCGAGTTGTTGGCGTTCTGGTACTGGACGGACGTGATGTCGTCGCCGCCCAGGTCCATGTCGAAGCCCGCGTCGCGCAGGGCGCGGATCTTCTCCTCCTCCTTCACCTTGGTCTCGATGAAGTTCTCGATGTCGGGGTGGTCGACGTCGAGGATGACCATCTTGGCCGCGCGGCGGGTGGCGCCGCCGGACTTGATGGTTCCGGCGGAGGCGTCGGCGCCGCGCATGAAGGAGACCGGGCCGGAGGCGTTGCCGCCGGAGGACAGGAGCTCCTTGGAGGAGCGGATGCGGGAGAGGTTCAGGCCGGCTCCGGAGCCGCCCTTGAAGATCATTCCCTCTTCCTTGTACCAGTCGAGGATCGACTCCATGGAGTCGTCGACGGCCAGGATGAAGCAGGCGGAGACCTGCTGCGGCTGCGGGGTGCCGACGTTGAACCAGACCGGGCTGTTGAAGCTGAAGATCTGGTGCAGGAGGGCGTACGCCAGCTCGTGCTCGAAGATCTCGGCGTCCGCCGGGGAGGCGAAGTAGCCGTAGTCCTCGCCGGCCTTGCGGTACGTCTTGACGATCCGGTCGATGAGCTGCTTGAGACCGGTCTCGCGCTGCGGGGTGCCGACCGCGCCGCGGAAGTACTTGCTGGTGACGATGTTGACCGCGTTCACCGACCAGAAGTCGGGGAACTCGACGCCACGCTGCTCGAAGTTGACCGAGCCGTCGCGCCAGTTGGTCATGACGACGTCGCGATGCTCCCAGACCACCTCGTCGTACGGGTGCACGCCCGGCGTGGTGTGGATGCGCTCGATACGCAGACCCTTGCCGCCCTTGGAACCCTTGCTGCGGGAACCTCGTGCCGGGCCGCTCGTCGTCTCGGTCATGCCGCCTCCCATATCGGGCTAAAACGCCCAGAAGTGCCCAGTTCTTCCCGGGGCACGGTGTGTGTCGTGGCGTCCCGGCCGTCGCAACGGCGTCCGGGACAGGTCGTGAAGTTCTTGGAGCGCCGGCTCCTCGGCTCGTCGTCGAGAGGCGCCGGCGGGGGCCGAGCTAGTCGGCGGCCGCCGCGGGCACGGGAACCGGCGGATTTCCGTCCGGTCCGGCCTGCTGGGCGGAAGTCTGCTGGTCACGGAGTTCCGTGATGGCGGTCTCGAAGTCCTCCAGCGAGTCGAACGCCCGGTAGACGGACGCGAAGCGCAGGTAGGCGACGACGTCGAGCTCCTGCAGCGGGCCGAGGATGGCCAGACCCACGTCGTGGGTGGTCAGCTCGGCGCTGCCGGTGGACCGGACCGCCTCTTCGACCCGCTGGCCCAGCTTGGCGAGGGCGTCCTCGGTGACCGGACGGCCCTGGCAGGCCTTGCGTACACCGGAGATGACCTTCGTACGGCTGAAGGGCTCGGTCACACCGCTGCGCTTGACCACCATCAGCGAGGCCGTCTCCACCGTGGTGAAACGGCGGGAGCAGTCGGGGCACTGACGGCGCCTGCGGATCGACGTCCCGTCGTCCGTGGTGCGACTGTCGACCACTCGACTGTCGGGGTGCCTGCAGAAGGGGCAGTGCATGGTTCCAAGGCCTCCTTCGCGGCACGTCTGAAGAGCTTCGGCAGGTCGCGTGGCGGACCCTGGAAGCAGCTCCCAGCATAGTCGATTCCGAGCCACAGAAGGACCACGGACCACAACTGGTGGGCAGCCGGAACGATCCAACCACTAGATGTGGGGTTTCGGCGACTCTTCGCCCCTATGCGCGTGTCGCACCGCAAAGCCGCGGAAAACCGGGGGGAAGACACCCACGAGCCGTCGAACCGGGGAAGCCGGCGGGAAGCCGGGAGCCCGACCGCCCACGAGAGTACGGGACGCGCCGCGCCCGACGGGATCCCCCTCCCCCGGACGGCTCAGCGGAGAGCCGCGGGACACCCGGCGGCGCCTCGCGGCGCGGTGTTCGACCGGACGGGACCCGACGGAGAAGGCTACCGCAATGAGCCGAATTGCCGTTCGGCCGAAGGGCGCGAACCTGTGACCCTCCCCCCGTAGATCACTGCGGAACGCTCGTTCCATACACCCATCCGTACGAATAGGGCAGTCATTCTGCGGTTTTTCACTCGAACGTGTGTTTGGCGCAACCTTTCGAAAGCTACTACCGTTGTCCGGTCAGGGAGACCATTCGAGAGGGGCCGACCATGACCACCACCGCGGACAGCGCAACGATCGCCGCCCAGGACCGCTCCCAGGGCCGACTTGAGCCGGTGCATGCCATGAACGACGCGACCACGAACGCCGAGGGCGGCAAGCCCACCCGCTCGCTGCCCGGCCGACCTCCGGGCATCAGGGCGGACAGCTCGGGCCTCACGGACCGGCAGCGACGGGTGATCGAGGTGATCCGGGACTCGGTGCAGCGCCGGGGCTACCCGCCGTCCATGCGCGAGATCGGGCAGGCGGTGGGGCTCTCCAGCACGTCCTCCGTCGCCCACCAGCTCATGGCTCTCGAACGGAAGGGCTTCCTGCGCCGCGACCCGCACCGTCCCCGCGCCTACGAGGTGCGCGGCTCCGACCAGCCGAGCACCCAGCCCACCGACACGGCCGGAAAGCCCGCCGCCTCGTACGTGCCGCTGGTCGGCCGGATCGCGGCGGGCGGTCCGATCCTCGCCGAGGAGTCGGTCGAGGACGTCTTCCCGCTCCCCCGCCAGTTGGTGGGCGACGGCGAGCTCTTCGTCCTCAAGGTCGTCGGCGACTCCATGGTCGAGGCCGCGATCTGTGACGGCGACTGGGTGACCGTGCGCCGCCAGCCGGTCGCGGAGAACGGCGACATCGTGGCCGCGATGCTGGACGGCGAGGCGACGGTGAAGCGCTTCAAGCGCGAGGACAACCACATCTGGCTGCTTCCGCACAACGCCGCGTACCAGCCGATCCCCGGCGACGACGCGACCATTCTGGGCAAGGTCGTCGCAGTGCTGCGGCGTGTCTGACGCCCGCCGCGGTGATGTGAGAGGGCCCCGGGACCACTGAGGTGGACGCGCCGGGGCCCTCTCACGTCAGGAGCGGGTGCCCCGGCCCTGCTCAGGCGCCCTCGGCCTTCGCCGCCGCGTCGATCGCGGCCAGCGACCGGCGCACCTGGTTGCGGTCCACGGTGTACCAGAAGTCCGGCATCGACGCCTTGAGGTAGCTGCCGTACCGGGCGGTGGCCAGGCGCTGGTCCAGGACCGCCACGACGCCCTTGTCGCCCGTGGCCCGGACGAGCCGGCCCGCGCCCTGCGCCATGAGCAGCGCCGCATGGGTCGCGGCGACCGCCATGAAGCCGTTGCCGCCGTTGTCCTCGACCGCCTTCTGGCGGGCGCTCATCAGCGGATCGTCGGGGCGCGGGAACGGGATCTTGTCCATCACCACGAGCTGACAGCTCGGCCCGGGCACGTCCACGCCCTGCCACAGCGACAGCGTGCCGAACAGGCAGGTCCGCGGGTCCGCGGCGAACCCCTTGATCAGCTCGCCGAGGGTGTCCTCGCCCTGGAGCAGAATCGGCAGGTCGAGCCGCTCGCGCAGCGCCTCCGCAGCCGTCTGGGCGGCCTTCATCGAGGAGAAGAGGCCGAGCGTGCGCCCGCCCGCCGCCTCGATCAGCTCGGCCAGTTCGTCGAGCATGTCCTCGCGCCCGGAGTCCCGGGTGGGACGGGCCAGGTGCTTGGCGACGTACAGGATGCCCTGCTTGGGGTAGTCGAAGGGCGAGCCCACGTCGAGGCCCTTCCACTCCGGGAAGTCCTCGCCGTGCCGGCCCTCGGGGGCCAGGCCCAGGGAGGCGCCGACGCCGTTGAAGTCGCCGCCCAGCTTGAGGGTGGCGGAGGTGAGGATCACCGAGCGCTCGGTGAAGAGCTTCTCGCGCAGCAGCCCGGACACGGAGAGCGGCGCGACGCGCAGCGAGGCGGTCCCGTAGCGCTCGTTGCGCTCGAACCAGACCACGTCGTACTCGGAGCCGTTCGCGATGCGCTCCGCGACCCCGTGGATGTTCTCGACCATGGCGAGGGCCTGCTTGCGGACGGCGTCCTCGTCGGTGACGGACCGGTCCTTGGTGGAGCCGAGCGCCGAGATCACCGTGCGGGCGGCGTCGCGCAGCGCCATCAGCGCGTATCCCAGGTCCTCCGGGATCTCCTCCAGGCGGCCGGGCAGGGCCAGCTCCATGACCCGCTCGAAGCTGTCGGAGGCGGTCAGCAGGGCGTCCGCCGCCTTCTCGTTGACGATCTTCGAGGCGCGCTTGACGGCCCGGGTGACCTGGGACGGGGTCAGCTCGCCGGTGGCGACGCCGGTGACCCGGGAGACCAGTTCGTGCGCCTCGTCGACGATCAGCACCTCGTGCTGCGGCAGGACCGGAGCGCCCTCGATGGCGTCGATGGCGAGCAGGGCGTGGTTGGTGACGACGACGTCCGCGAGCTTGGACCGCTCGCGGGCGGCCTCGGCGAAGCACTCTGCGCCGTACGCGCACTTGCTGGCGCCCAGGCACTCGCGGGAGGAGACGGAGACCTGGCCCCACGCCTTGTCGGAGACGCCCGGGGTGAGATCGTCGCGGTCGCCCGTCTCGGTCTCGTCGGCCCAGTCCCGCATGCGCAGCAGGTCCTTGCCGAGCTTGCTGCTGGGCCCGGAGGACTCGTAGCTCTCGATCGGGTTGAAGAGGCCGTCCTCCTCGTCCTGCGGGGCGCCCTCGTGCAGGCGGTGCAGGCAGAGGTAGTTCGACCGGCCCTTGAGCATGGCGAACTGCGGGGTGCGGCGCAGCAGCGGCTTGAGCGCCTCCACGGTGCGCGGCAGGTCCCGCTCCACGAGCTGGCGCTGGAGGGCCAGCGTGGCCGTGGCGACCACGACGCGCTCGCCGTGCGCGAGGGCCGGCACCAGATAGCCCAGGGACTTTCCGGTGCCGGTGCCCGCCTGGACGAGCAGGTGGGAGTTGTCGTCGACCGCGTCGGCGACGGCCTGGGCCATGGTGACCTGGCCTGGCCGTTCCACGCCGCCGACGGAGGCGACGGCGGCGTGGAGGAGCTCGGGGAGTGAGGGCTTCGTCATAGCCCGACCACCCTACGACGCGGCACTGACAACGACGGTCACAGCCGGTTTCCGGCCGCTGCCCGCGAGGCCGTCACGGCCGGTGCAGCGGGTTGGGCACGGTGCCGTGCACGGTGGCGTGCGGGCGGTGCGGGCGGTCGCGGTAGCCGTCGGTGTGCAGCCGGTTGCGGTTGAGGCAGAGCCGCTCCAGCCGGGGCGCGAGCAGGTCGAACATCTCGAAGCGTTCCTTGAGTTCCGGGAAGCGCGCCTGGTACTTCAGGATCTCGGCCCGTACGAGTGACCAGAACTCGGCCTCGGGCACGCCCAGTTGTTCCTCGCACAGCGGCGCGAGGTACCGGTACACACCGATGAAGAGACCGGACTGGATGAACTGCGGCAGGAAGGCGGCCGGTTCGGTGAGCAGGGTGGCGCGGACCTCGTCGGGCATGGTGTCGCGTTCCGGCAGCGGTTCCTCGCTGACGTTGACGTCGTCGACGAAGTCCTTGATGGCGAGCCGGACCGGCACGTCGTGCGCGTCGTGGACGACGATGGCGTTCTCGCCGTGCGGGGAGAACACCGTGCCGTACCGGTAGAGGAAGTGCAGCAGCGGCGGCAGGGTCGCCGCGAACAGGTGGCGCAGCCAGCTCTCGGCGGAGAGCCCGGAGCGGTCGACGAGCTCGGCGACGAACGCCCGCCCCTCGGGGTCGGTGTGCAGCAGCGCGGCCAGGGTGCGGGCCCGCTCACCGGGGTCGAGGCGGCCTTCGAGGGGTTCGCGCCAGATCGCGCCGAGGAGTTCCTTGTACTGGTACGGGGCCTCCGGCAGGTGGTCGTACACGGGGTGTTCGACGGCGACGGAGGCGACTTCGCCGAGCAGCACGACCCGGCACTCCTCCTTGAGGTACGCGTCCGTGTCGTACAGCCCCTGCATCCACGCGGTGACGGCGGGCGCGGCGACGGTGCGTTCGGTGGGCAGGCCGCGCCAGACGAGGGTGTTGAGGACCGACAGCGGCAGCTTGACGGTGTGCCGCTCGGGACGGCTGACGTTGAGGAAGGTGCGGATGGACTGCTGCGGCAGTCTGAGGTCGCCGTCGGCGGGCAGCGGGACGATCTCGCCCCGGGCCACGGCCGGTGCGAAGAGCGGCAGGATCGCCTCGTCCCACTGCCAGGGGTGCACGGGCAGCCAGAGGTACCCCGCCGGGTCCAGGCCCCTGTCGCGCAGCGCGGCGGCGAAACGCGCACGGGTGGCGGCGTCGAGCTCCTGGTCGTACAGCCGTTCGGGATCGGCGAGCGGGGGGATGCCCTGGTAGCGGGCGAGGGCGGTGCTGACGGCGATCCACGGGAGCCTGACCGGGGTGCGGCCCTCCGGGGCCCAGGCGTCGGCGTCCTCGGCGGAGAAGCCGACGCGGCCCTTGTTGAGGACGAGCCAGGGGTGGCCGGTCTGGTGGCCCTCCAGTTCGGCGTAGGAGAGCTCGGCGAGGCGGGCGGAGCTGACGGCCGTGTGGTCGAGGCGGGCGTCGGCGGCGAGCGTGGCGGTCAGCTCGCGGACCAGGTGGCCGAGGGTGGCGCCGTCGAGGCCGAGCAGACGGCGGGCGAGCACCAGGAAGCGCACGGGGTCGTGGAAGGGGCGGCGCTCGGGGTGGTCGTGGTCCTGGAGCTCGATGGAGTCCTGGTCGACGCGCCAGCCGCCGTAGGAACCGCGGCGGGCGCGGAAGGAAAGTATCTCGCCGTTGTCGAGGCGGAGCGTGTGGGGTGTCGCCCCGGCGGCCGGCGCCGCCGCGTCCGGGACCGGGCCGGGGGCCGGGACCGGTTCGATGATCTCCTCGTACGCGAATTCCGCGAGCGTCTTGGCGAGCAGCCGGCCCGCCGCGCGCTCCCAGAGGGCTCCGGTCAGTTCGGGCGGGGCGAACAGGGCCGGTGCCGCGGGAGCAGCGGCTCGGGGGCCGGGCGCGGATATGGTCTGCGCCGGGACGGGGACGGGCGTCGGGACGGGCTTCGGCACGGTGACTCCTCGGGGTGGGAGCGATGCGGGACGGGTGGTGCGGCGAAAGCGTCGGGCCGGCAGGCGGCCGGGACGGCGGGGCCGCCGCGGACGGGGTTACGTCTGTGCTGGGTGGGCGCGGTCACGGATCATGAGCGCGGCCCTCTTGTCGGGGAGGTCGACCTCCCCGGCGAGCCGGAAACCCGCGCGGAGGAAGGCCCGGACGGACGCGGTGTTGCGCACGTCGGGTTCGGCGACGACGCGCGAGCACGCCGGGCGGTGGTCCAGGACGAGATCGGCGACGGCCCGCAGGAGCGCGGTGCCCAGGCCCCGCCCGCGGTCCGCCGCGTCGCCGAGGAGCAGGTGGACGCCGGTGTCGTGCGGGCGGGCGGGGTAGTGGCGGGCCAGCGGGTCGAGGTCGGCCCGGTAGATCTCCCAGTAGCTCATCGGGACCCCGTCGAGGACCCCCAGGCAGGGCACGCTGCGTCCGTCACCCTCCCGTTGGGGGCGCAGGTGGGCGGCGGTGGTCTCTTCGGGCCCGGCGAGTTCCCAGAAGGCGGCGACGGCGGGGTCGTTCATCCACCGGGTGAGGAGCGGCAGGTCGGAATCCGGCCGCACGGGGCGCAGCCGGAACGTGCCCACGGGGGTGGCGGCCGCCGGCCAGTCCGCGACGGAGTCCAGGAGGTCGCCCTCCCCGGCCGGCCCGGAGCGGGCCACGAACCCGTCGGGCAGCCGGAGTTCCAGGGTGTCCTCGGTGTCCGGCCCCGCCGGGGGGCCGGCGCCGGCCCGGGAGGTGCTGCGGGGGACCGGGTCGGCTCCGACGTCGGTGCTCGCATCGGTGGTGGGCACGGCGGCGCGCTCCTCTCAGCGGGCCGAAGGGGGGCGGTCCCGCGGCTGAAACGGGTGCGAAGTGGGGGAACTTTCCGGTGGGGGCGGGGCGTCGGGCGGGTCAGGAGTGGAGGGGGTTGGCGAGGGTGACGTAGACGGACTGGGTGTCGACGGGGCCCACGAGTTCGTCCAGGCCGTGCAGCCGGGTGAGCAGGTTGGCCTTGCAGCGGATGGTGGGCCGCTCCAGGAGCTGGGCGGGGAGTGCGGACCCGAGCCCGGTGGACTTGCCGAGGAACTGGCGCAGTGCGGCGATCAGGACGCGCTCGTCGGCGAGACGCTGGGCACCGAACGCGCCGATCAGGCCGAGGATGTTGTTGATGCCGAGGTAGTAGGCGAAGCGTTCGTCGGTGACCGCGTCGCTGACGAAGGTGTCGCTGTGCTCCCCGATGCCGGGCAGCCGGGCTTCGAGAGCGGCGCGGTGGGACTCCCGGAAGTAGTAGCCCTGGTTGTCGCGGTAGCGTCCGCCGGCCGGCCAGCCGTCCCGGTCGAGCAGGACCAGGGTGTTCTGCTGGTGGGCCTCCAGGGCGATGCCGGCCTGTCCGTCGAGCCAGAGCACGGGCCGTACGACCTGGTCGAGGTAGCGCAGGAACCACTCGGCGGACACCGCTCCCGCGGGCTTTCCGGTACGGGCGGCCAGCCGCGCGACGCAGTCCGCGAGCCGGGAGTGCATGCCGGCCCGGCCCGGCCAGGGGCGGGGTGCGGTGAGGCCCGCGACGCAGACGGCGTCGTCGTCGGGCCCGAAGGGGTTGTGCCGGAACACCACGTCGAGCCCGGTGACGGGCGCACCGTCGGGGGTGTCGACGGCGAGCCAGGCCGGGTCGCGGACGATGTCGAACCCGGGGTGGGCGGCGTGCCACCGCTCGGCGAGGCCGCCGCGCAGCAGCCGGTGCACCTCGACGCCCCGGTGGAGTTCCTTGCGGAGGTTCTCCCGGCGGGAGTTGGTGATGCGCACCCCGAGGGAGAGCTTGAGCATGGCGGTGGCGCCCGGCCGGTGCACGGTGCGTACGGAGGAGGTCGGGTGCCAGACGTCGCCCGAGGGCCCCAGGTCGTGCAGCAGCCCCTTGTCGAACAGGGCCGCGACGGCGGGACGCAGCGCCACCTCGCGGGCCTGCCAGGGGTGCAGCGGGAGCGGCGCCGTCCCCTCCGGCAGGCGCGGGCCACCGGCCAGCCGGGTGGCGAGCTGTTCGGCCTTGAGGGTGCGGCCGCGTTCCGTCCAGGCGGAGTCCTGGGCCAGTACGGAGCGGTCGACGGCCAGCCAGTGCAGGGGGAAGGAGCCCCGCAACTCCGGTGAGTAGCGGCGCGCTTCGGTCTCGGAGAGCCCTTCGCGGCTCTTGGGCGTGGGGTGCGTGGGGTGCCCGAGCAGCAGGGACTGCTCGGCGGTGAGGAAGAGGTCCGCCCCGGCTGCGGGCCCGGGGTCGGCGCGCCGGTCGGCGAGGAACTCGGCGGTCCTGCGCACCGAGTCGGCGACCCGGCCGGCCAGGTCGGCGCCGTCCGGGGAGTGGGTGCCCGCGGAGTCCTCGGGCGCCGTCTCCCGCCCCAGCAGCGCCGCGAGAGTCACCGCGTCGACGGTCGGGGCGTGCCCGGGGCCGCTCGCCAGCATCGGCATCCCGAAGCGGTGCCATCCGGCGGCGGACCAGTAGCGGACCGGGACCAGGAGCGAGGTGCCGGTGTTCGGGAGCGGGATCCGCAGGGTGTCGCCCCGGGGGCGGGCCAGGCCGGTCTCCCGTACCCAGCAGCGCAGGAGGTTCTCCACGGCCGCCGCGTCCGCCGCCGTGCGCGGGTCGGGGTGGTCGAGGAGGTCGGGCCGCGGCCCCAGCGGGCCGGGCCGCGGCCCGCTCGCCTTGGAGAGCTGCCGGGGAACGGTCACGGGCTCGACCGGGGCGTCCGGAGCTGACGCGGCGGGGCCGGCCGGGGCTGACGCGGTCGTACCGGATGCGGCTGTCCCGGCGGGACCGGCCGTCGCTGACGCGGGCGGGCCGGCTGTCGCTGAACCGGTCGGGTCGGCCGTCGCTGAGCCGGTCGGGTCGGCCGTCGCTGAGCCGGTCGGGTCGGCCGTCGCTGACGCGGTCGTACCGGACGAGCCCGGGCCGGCCGTCCCGGCCCCCTGGCCTGCCTCGGCTTCGACTGCGGTGTCCTCATCGGTGTCGGGTGCGGGAGTGGGGTTCACGGAGGGCTTCCTTGTGAGGTTGTTCCGGCGTGGGCCGGTGTCAGCGCGATGTGCCGGTGGGTTCCTGGCGGTGCTGCTCCTGGCGGTACGGCCCCGGGCCGTGCGGCCCCGCGCGGTGCGGGGCACGCGCGACGGCGGCGGCGAGGGCGTCGGCGAACCGGTCCAGTACGGCGACGGCCTGTTCGTCGGTGAGGGTGAGCGGCGGCAGCAGCCGTACGACCGCCGAGTGCCGGCCGCCGACCTCGACGATCAGCCCGCGCCGCAGGCACTCCTGCTGCACGGCGGCGGCGAGCGCGGGTGCTGCGGGCGCGGGATCGCGCTCCGCCCCGCCGTCGGCCGGGTCCGTCGCGGGGGCGTCCCCGGCGGGGGCGGCCGACTGGCCCTCGGGGTCGACCAGTTCGACGCCGATCATCAGCCCGCGGCCCCTGACGTCGCCGATCACCGGATACTCCGCGGCCAGGGCGCGCAGTCGGGCGAGCATGCGCTCGCCGAGGCTCCCGGCCCGCTCCGCGAGCCCGTTCTCCCGTACGTACCGCAGGGTGGCGGCGCCCGCGGCCATGGCGAGCTGGTTGCCCCGGAAGGTGCCCGCGTGCGCGCCGGGCCGCCAGGTGTCGAGCTCGGCCCGGTACACGATGACGGCGAGCGGCAGGCTGCCGCCGATGGCCTTGGACATCACCATGACGTCCGGCACGATCCCGCTGTGCTCGACCGCCCAGAACGCGCCGGTCCTGCCCACCCCGGTCTGCACCTCGTCCGCGATCAGCGGGATCTGCCGGGCCGCGGTGATCTCCCGCATCCTGCGCAGCCAGTCGTCCGGCGCCGGGATCACACCGCCCTCGCCCTGCACCGGTTCGAGGATCATCCCGGCGGGCCGCGGCACCCCGCCCTTGGGGTCGTCCAGCAGGCTCCGCGTCCAGCGCGCGGCGAGCGCGGCCCCCCGCGCGCCGCCGGTCCCGAACGGGCAGCGGTAGTCGTACGGGTAGGGCAGCCGCGTCACGCGCACGTCCTGCGCGCCCCCCGACGCGTCGAGCGCCCCGGCGGTCATGCCGTGGTAGGCCCCGGTGAACGTCAGCAGCCCGCTGCGGCCCGTGGCGGTGCGCACCAGCTTCAGCGCGGCCTCCACGGCGTCGGTCCCGGCCGGGCCGCAGAACTGCACCCGCGCGTCGGCGGCGAGTCCGGGCGGCAGGGTCGCGAACAGCTCGGTGGTGAAGGCGTCCTTGACGGGGGTGGCGAGGTCCAGGACGTGCAGCGGGGCTCCGGAGTCGATGACCTTCTTGATCGCTTCGAGGACCACCGGGTGGTTGTGCCCGAGCGCCAGGGTCCCGGCCCCGGAGAGGCAGTCGAGGTACCGCCGCCCGTCCGCCCCCTCGATGGTCAGCCCGCGCGCGCGTACGGGAACGATCGGCAGTGAGCGCGCGTACGTCCGGGCGGCGGACTCGCGCAGGGACTGCCGCCGCAGGATGCCCTCGTGCGCGACGGTCGGGCGGTCCGGCACGGCCGGGCGGTCGGCGGTGGCCCGGTCGGGCCCGTCGGGCGGCGGGGCGGCACCCGGTTGCGCGACGAGCGCCGGAGCAGGTTCGGTCACGGCCACGACTGCTGGTCCTCCCCCAAGCTGTGCCTTTTGTCCGGTTCGGCACACCTCGCCCCGCAGGGTTGAACGCCGACCGGGTGTCCCTCGTACGTATCAACGACAGTGACCCCGAAGGATCACGGGCAATCAGAAGATCCTTCCGGCGGGGGAACCGCCGCCCTGCCGTTGGCCGTCCCCTCCGGCACCGGCATAGTGGTGGCCGGTCTCCGGCGCCGGCGGCACCGCGCCGGTGGCGCCGCCCGAGCCGTACCGCCTCGCCCGTCATGTTCGAAGTCCCAGGGGGATTCCAGAGATGCGACCCATACGCCCGACCCGCGCCGCTCGTCAGGGGAGGAGCGCACGTCGCGCCAGTGCGCCCTTGATGTCCGCCGCGGGACTCGCCGCCGCGCTCGCCCTGACCGTCACTGCCTGCGGGCCGACCGACGACGGCGCCGCCGGTGCGCCGGCCGCCCCGGCCACCGGCTCGGCGGCCGCGGCGGGCGGTTCGGGCGACGACAAGATCCAGATCCCGGACGACCTCAAGGACCGGCTCAAGGAGCACGGGATCGACCTGGACAAGTGGAAGAACGGCGAGTGGAAGAACTGGAACAAGGACGACTGGCTGCGCGAGGCCGAGGACTTCGTCAATCCGATCATCGCGGGGCTGTGGAACCCGGACCGCATGAAGGAGGCCGAGAAGCCTCCGAAGCAGCCCGTTGCCAATGACATCTCGGGGGACGCGGGCGTCACCGACCCGGTCCCCGCCCGCCTCCCGGCGAAGGCCGCCAAGGCCCCGTACCATTCCGCCGCCCCGGAGTCGGGCCGGCTGCTCTTCGACGGCCCCGAGGGGTCCATGTCCTGCTCCGCCACGGTCGTGCGGGACCCGGCGCACCCGGGCAGGTCCAACCTGGTGTGGACCGCGGGCCACTGCGTGCACGCGGGCGCGAAGGGCGGCTGGTACCGCAACGTCGCCTTCGTTCCCTCGTACAACGACGGGGCCCGCACCGTCTCCAAGGAGACGACCCGCGAGCAGGTCGCGCCGTACGGCGTGTGGTGGGCCAAGCGGGCCTACACCTCCGCCCAGTGGATCTCCCAGGGCGGCCCGACGGGCGGCAACGGCGCTCCGTACGACTTCGCGGTGCTGAGCGTGACCTCGGAGAAGGGCGCGGGCAAGTCCCTGGAGGAGACGGTCGGTTCGGCGCTCCCGGTCGATTTCGACGCTCCGGCCGTGCCGAAGATCGCGAGCATGGAGGCGACCGGCTACCCGGCGGCGCCGCCCTTCGACGGCGAGCGCATGTACCAGTGCGAGGACAAGCCCGGCCGGCTCGCGATCAAGCCCGCCCAGCCCACGATGTACCGCATCGGCTGCAGCATGACCGGCGGTTCGTCCGGCGGCGGCTGGGTGGCGCGGGGCCAGGACGGCAAGCCCGCGCTGGTCTCCAACACCTCGATCGGCCCGGTCACCGCGGGCTGGCTGGCCGGCCCGCGGCTCGGCCCCGAGGCCAAGGCCATCTACGAGAAGGCCGGCTCTCGCTGAGCCCCTCCGTGCGGGCGCGCCGCTGCGGTGCGCCCGCACGGGCATCCGGCCCGCGACCTGCAACGGGTCCCGTCCGCCGCCCTTCCGTACGACAGTTGCGCACGTTCCACGCCCACGCATGACACGCGCATGACACCTCGGCGCGTCCGGTACCTCCAGAGGGAAACGTCTCCATGCCATCCATACGTCCGCTGCTGGCCGCCACCGGCCTCGTCGCGGCGCTCGCGCTGACGACCACGGCCTGCGGCCCCACCGAGAACAAGGCCCGCGGCGACAAGCCGTCCTCCCCGGCCGCCTCGGCTCCCACCCCCGCGGGCGACGGTGACCACGCCCTGCCCAAGGACCTCGCCGACAAGCTCAGGGAACACGGCGTCGACCCCGAAAAGTGGAAGAACGGGGAGTGGCGGAACTGGAACAAGGACACCTGGCTGCGCGAGGCCAAGGACTTCGTCAACCCGGTCATCGAGGGGCTGTGGAAACCGGAGCGGATGCGCACCGCCAAGGACCCGGCGAAGACGATGACCGCCAGTGACCTCTCCAGCGGTCAGGGCGTGAGCGATCCGACGCCGCGTCCGGTGCGGGCGCAGCCCGAGAAGACCCCGTACACCCGGCACGGCGCTCCGGTGGGGAAGCTCTTCTTCGACTCCCCGCAGGGCTCCATGGTCTGCTCCGGAACCGTCGTCAAGGACGTGAACAACCCCGGGAGGTCCAACCTCGTCTGGACGGCCGGGCACTGCGTGCACGCGGGCGGCACGGGCGGCTGGTACCGCAACATCGTCTTCGTCCCGGCGTACAACAACAACGCCCTGGCGCCTGACGCGCTCCAGGCGGCCCCGCCGCGGGAGGAGGCCCCCTACGGCGCCTACTGGGCGGACTGGGTGACGACCTCCGGCGAGTGGATCCGGGGCGGCGGCCCGACCGGCGGCAGCGGCGCTCCGTACGACTACGCGGTCATGCACGTGAAGCCGCAGAGGGGCGGCAGGTCGCTGGAGGAGACCGTCGGCACCGCGGTGGCGGTCGACTTCCGGGCTCCCGACACCCGCCGGATCAGCGCGATGGGCGCCTGGGGCTATCCGGCGGGCGCGCCGTACAACGGCTACGTCATGCACAAGTGCGTGGACCGGCCGGGCAGGCTGTCGCTGAGCCCGACCACGCCGACGATGCACCGCATCGGCTGCACCATGACCGGCGGTTCGTCCGGCGGCGGCTGGTTCGTCAACGACGGGACCGGCGGGCTGAAGCTGGTCTCCAACACCTCGATCAAGCCGGTCACCAGCGGCTGGCTGGCCGGCCCGCGGCTGGGCAAGGGGGCTGAGCAGGTCTACACGACGGTGAGCAGGCGGTTCGGCAGGAGCTGAGGCGGCCCGCACGTGAAAGGCCGGTGGCCCGCACCCTCGTCATGAGGGTGCGGGCCACCGGCCTTCGTTCACCGTACGACGCGGGGCCGCACGCGGCTCACCGCACGACGCCGGGCCGCACGCGCCTGCCATGGCTCAGGAGGCGGCCGGCAGGAACGTGGCGAACTCCGCCGCCAGTTCCTCGTGCACCCGGGCCTTGAGCAGCGTGCCCTCCTCGGTGTGCTCCTCGGAGATCACCTCGCCCTCGGCGTGCGCCCGCGAGACCAGGGCGCCCTGGATGTACGGCACGAGCACCTCGACCTCGACCGAGGGGCGCGGCAGTTCGCGGTCGATGAGCTCCAGGAGCTCCTCGATGCCCTGGCCCGAGCGGGCCGAGACCGCGATGGCGCGCTTCTCGATGCGCAGCAGCCGCTGGAGGACGACCGGGTCGGCCGCGTCCGCCTTGTTGATGACGACGATCTCCGGGACGTCGAGCGCGCCGACGTCACGGATCACCTCGCGCACGGCGGCCAGCTGCTCCTCCGGCGCCGGGTGCGAGCCGTCCACCACGTGCAGGATGAGGTCGGAGTCGCCGACCTCCTCCATGGTGGAGCGGAACGCCTCGACGATGTGGTGCGGCAGGTGCCGGACGAATCCGACGGTGTCCGCCAGCGTGTAGAGCCGCCCGCTGGGCGTCTCGGCCCGGCGCACGGTCGGGTCGAGGGTGGCGAACAGCGCGTTCTCCACCAGCACGCCCGCGCCCGTGAGGCGGTTGAGCAGCGAGGACTTGCCCGCGTTGGTGTACCCGGCGATGGCGACCGAGGGCACCTTGTTGCGCCTGCGTTCCTGGCGCTTGAGGTCGCGGCCGGTCTTCATCTCCGCGATCTCCCGGCGCATCTTCGCCATCTTCTCGCGGATCCGGCGCCGGTCGGTCTCGATCTTGGTCTCACCGGGACCACGCGTGGCCATGCCGCCACCGCCGCCGCCGCCCATCTGACGGGAGAGCGACTGGCCCCAGCCCCGGAGCCTGGGCAGCATGTACTGCATCTGCGCCAGGGCGACCTGCGCCTTGCCCTCGCGGGACTTGGCGTGCTGGGCGAAGATGTCCAGGATCAGGGCGGTGCGGTCGACCACCTTGACCTTGACGACGTCTTCGAGGTGGATGAGCTGGCCGGGGCTCAGCTCACCGTCGCAGACCACGGTGTCGGCACCGGTCTCCAGGACGATGTCCCGCAGTTCCTGCGCCTTGCCCGAGCCGATGTACGTCGCCGGGTCGGGCTTGTCGCGCCGCTGCACGACACCGTCGAGCACGAGGGCTCCGGCGGTCTCGGCGAGCGCCGCCAGCTCCGCGAGGGAGTTGTCCGCGTCCTGCGCGGTCCCCGAGGTCCACACACCGACCAGCACGACGCGCTCCAGGCGAAGCTGCCGGTACTCGACTTCGGTGACGTCCTCGAGCTCGGTGGAGAGGCCGGCCACGCGGCGCAGCGCGGCGCGCTCGGAGCGGTCGAACTGGTCGCCGTCCCGCTCTCCGTCGATCTCGTGGCTCCAGGCGACGTCCTCTTCCATCAGGGCATCGGCCCGCAGGCTGTCTGTGATGTTGTCGTTCGTGGAAGGGGAAGAAGTGGAGGGGGTCATTGGGTCCTAACGTCGTAGTGCGATCGGGGAAGGGGCCGCAGGCCCCCCTCACGGGGAGACCGGTGGGTCCCGTCGACAGTCACAACGCGTGACGGTCCCGGATGATTCCCGGGGGGCGCCGGTGATTTCCGCCCGTTTCCCGGAATCGGTTCTTCCACCTGGCCGTGCCGTCGACCCGTCGATGGTCGCACGGCACGGCCCTGTCGTCACACGGGTTTACGGCCCACCGCACACGGGCTGCGGCCCGCCGCGCCGACCGCCCCGGCCGTTCGCGGCCGTCCTCAGCGCTGCTTCCCCGGGCCCTCGGGCGCGGCGCTCCGCCAGTCGGGGTGGCCGGGCATCAGCGGGGTGGTCGGTCCGTACAGCCAGCTCCGGAAGAACCCGGAGAGATCCCGTCCGGCGACCTCCGAGGAGAGCTCCACGAAGTCGGACGTGGCGGCCACCGCGTCGCGGTGCTCGCGCACCCAGCGCCGTTCGACCGTCTCGAAGGCCTCCGCCCCGATCTCCTGGCGCAGCGCGTACAGCACGAGCGCGCTGCCCTCGTACACGACCGGCCGGAAGATGCTGATCTTCTGGCCGGGCTGCGAGGGCTTCGGCGCGGCCGGCGGTCCGCCCGCGCGGCGCCAGGCGTCGGAGTTGGCGTACGCCGCCTTCATGCGCTGCTCAAGGGGGCGCTCCTGGTCCGCGTACAGCGCCTCGTACCAGGTGGCGTGCCCCTCGTTGAGCCACAGGTCCGACCAGGAGCGCGGTGAGACGCTGTTGCCGAACCAGTGGTGGGCCAGCTCGTGCACCATGATCGATTCGACGTACCACTCCGGGCGTCCGGTACCGGTGAACAGGGAGCGCTCGAAGAGCGACAGCGTCTGCGTCTCCAGCTCGAAGCCGGTGTCGGCCGCCGCGACCAGCACTCCGTACGTCTCGAACGGATAGCGCCCGACGCGCTTCTCCATCCACTCCAGGTGTGCCGGGGTCTTCTTCAGCCACGGCTCCAGCGTCTTCGCGTCGGCGGCCGGGACCACGTCCCGCACGGGCAGCCCGTGCGGTCCCTCGCGGTGCAGGACGGCGGACGTGCCGATCGACACCTGGGCGAGTTCGGTGGCCATGGGGTGGCTGGTGCGGTACGACCAGACCACGGCCCCCTCGGCCCCCTCGGTCCCCTTCGCCGCGCGGGGCTTCGCGGCGGGCAGTCCGTTGGTGACGACGGTGTGGCTCTTGGGCGCGGTCACCCGGAAGGTGAAGTACGCCTTGTCGGAGGGGTGGTCGTTGCAGGGGAACACCCGGTGCGCGGCGTCCGCCTGGTTGGCCATGGCGAGTCCGTCGCCGGTGCGCACCCAGCCGCCGTCGGAGGCGTCGCCGACGGGGTCGCTGGTGTGCTGGACGGTGATGACGGTGCGGGTTCCCCGGCGCACGGGCTTCGCCGGGGTGATCACCAGGTCCTCGCCGGTCGTGGCGAACGCCGCGTGCGCGCCGTTCACCTCGACGGACCGCACGGTGCCGCGCGCGAAGTCGAGATTGACCTGCTCCAGCGTCTGGGTCGCCCGCGCCTCGATCCGGGTCTCCGCCTCCAGCGGCTCGCTGTTGTCACCGCCGTAGGTGAGTCCGATGTCGTACGAGAGGACGTCGTAGCCGGGATTGCCCAGGTGCGGGAAGAGGGGGTCGCCGATCCCCAGGGGGACGGGTGCGGGCAGGACGGCGCCGACGAGGGACGCGGAGGCGACGGCCAGCAGGGCGGCGCGCAGGCGCCGGGAGGTGAGCAGCATGCACCACCGCTATCAGCGCCGAAGTCCGGGAGCGGGGACGGCACGCACCGCACCACTCGAACGGGGTCGGCCGGGCTGGCCCGCCCACTCCCCCGGAGCGGCGTCAGGCCGTCGCCGGGTGCTGCGCGCGGCTGACGTCGTACACGCCGGCGACCTCCCGCATGGCGCGCATCAGTGCCGGGAGTCCGGCGGCGTCGGTGAGCTGCAGGGTGTACGTGTGCCGCACCCGCTGCTCCGACGGCGGCTCCACGGTGGCGGAGACCACCTCGGCGCCGGCCGTGGCGATCGCCTCGGTGAGGTCGGCCAGCAGGTGCGGCCGGCCGAAGGACTCGGCGACCAGGGTGACGCGCAGCTCCGCGGTGCCCTCCTGCCAGCGCACCCCGACCGGTTCGCGGCCCAGGGCCCGCATCCGGGCGACGGCGGCGCAGCCCTCCCGGTGCACGGTGACGACACCGCCCCGGACGACGAAGCCGAGCACCTGGTCGGGCGGTACGGGCGTACAACACCCGGCGAGCCGCACGCCGGCGTCCGGCAGGTCCGCCACGGCGTTGTCCACGACGGGCCGTGAGTCGCCCTCGGCGGCCGCCGGGGCGCACGGCAGGGCGGGCGCGGCCCCGGTCGCCCTGACGGTCTCCGCGCCCGGCTGCGCGTCCTTCGTGGGTCCCGCGTCGTGCGCGCTGTCCGCGTCGGCGAGCCAGCCCTCGATGGCGATGCGGGCGGCCGGGGTCCGGGCGTGCTCCAGCCAGTCGGGCGAGGGGCCGGAGGCGGCGTCGTGCGCGAGCAGCAGCTCCACGCTGTCGCCGTCGCGCAGCACGGTGCTGAGGGTGGCCAGGCGGCCGTTGACGCGGGCGCCGATGCAGGCGTGCGCGGCCTCTCCGTACTGCGCGTACGCGGCGTCCACGCAGCTTGCCCCGGCGGGCAGTCCCAGGGTGCCGCCGTCGGAGCGGAACACGGTGATCTCGCGGTCCTGCGCGAGGTCGGCGCGCAGCGAGGACCAGAAGGCGTCGGGGTCGGGGGTGGACTCCTGCCACTCCAGCAGCCGCGACAGCCAGCCGGGCCTGGTGGGGTCGGCCCGCTCGCCGTCGGCGGCGGCGTCGCTGCCGTCGGGCTGCGCGTAGGGGTTGCCGAGGGCGACGACGCCGGCCTCCGCCACCTTGTGCATCTGATGCGTACGGATGAGGATCTCGGCGACCGCCCCGTCGGCGCCCGCGACGGCGGTGTGCAGCGACTGGTACAGGTTGAACTTGGGCGAGGCGATGAAGTCCTTGAACTCGGAGATCACCGGCGTGAAGCAGGTGTGCAGTTCGCCGAGGACCGCGTAGCAGTCGGCGTCCTCGCCGACCAGGACCAGCAGGCGGCCGAAGTCCGTGCCGCGCAGTTCGCCGCGCTTGCGCGAGACCCGGTGCACGGAGACCGAGTGCCGGGGCCGGACGAGGACCTCGGCGGTGATGCCCGCCTCCTTGAGGACGCCGCGCACGTTCTCGGCGATGGGGGCGAGCGGGTCGCCCCCGGCGGCGTTGCCGTCGATGAGGGCGCGGGTGCGGGCGTAGTCGTCGGGCTGGAGGATCGCGAAGACGAGGTCTTCGAGTTCGGTCTTGAGCGCCTGGACGCCGAGCCGTTCGGCGAGCGGGATGAGGACGTCGTGGGTGACCTTGGCGATGCGCGCCTGTTTCTCGGGGCGCATCACACCGAGCGTGCGCATGTTGTGCAGTCGGTCGGCGAGTTTGATCGACATCACGCGTACGTCGTTGCCGGTGGCGACGAGCATCTTGCGGAAGGTCTCGGGCTCGGCGGCGGCCCCGTAGTCGACCTTCTCCAGCTTGGTGACGCCGTCGACGAGGAAGCAGACCTCGTTGCCGAACTGCTCGCGCACCTGGTCGAGCGTCACCTCGGTGTCCTCCACGGTGTCGTGGAGGAGGGAGGCGGTCAGGGTGGTGGTCTCGGCGCCCAGTTCGGCCAGGATCAGGGTGACGGCCAGCGGGTGCGTGATGTACGGCTCGCCGCTCTTGCGCATCTGGCCGCGGTGCGAGGACTCGGCGAGCACGTAGGCGCGGCTGAGGATCGACAGGTCGGCGTCCGGATGGTGGGCGCGGTGGGCCTCGGCCACATGGGCGATGGCGTCCGGGGTCCGGCCGCGCGTGGTGGGACCGAGCAGCGCGGCCCGGCCCAGCCGCCGCAGATCGATCCTGGGACGGCCGCGCCTGCGGCCCTGGGCGGTCTTCGGGAGGGCCGCCGGCTGGGTCAGCGGGCGGAACTCCGGGGACACACCGTTGGGATTGGTGGCCTCTGCACTCATGGGCACCTCCGGCAGCCTCGACCGGCGGCGGGCGGGTGGTGGCTCCCCCTGCCTTCGTCGGGAGTGTCCCGTCCGGGCCGGTGCTTGATGCTACCGAGCCCACCATGCGGTGCTGACCGGGTCCTGCCCGGCGTGAATCGGATCACCCATTCGAGCGAACGTTCAGGCGTGGCCGTTTTGCACCCCTTCGATCCAGGAGGGGTCGATCTGCCCCTCGGCGACGATCACCGCCGGGCCGGTCATCTCGACGGAGCCGTCCGGTCGTTCGGTGATCACCAGACGTCCGCCGAGCACGTCCACGGTGTACGTCACGGGGGCGCCGGTGACGGCCGGGTCGGCCCCGTCGCGCCGGGCGGCGGCCACCGCGACGGCGCACGCGCCGGTGCCGCAGGAGCGGGTCTCGGCGGCCCCGCGCTCGTGCACGCGCATCGCGACGTGGCGCGGGCCCCGGTCGACGACGAACTCGACGTTGACCCCGTGGGGGTAGGCGCTCGCGGGGCTGAACGGCGGAGGGTCGTGGAGGGTCCCGGCGTGGGCGAGGTCCTCGACGAAGGCGACCGCGTGCGGGTTGCCCATGTTCACGTGGGTGGCGGGCCACTGGCGGCCGTCGACGGAGACGGTGACGTCGCCCGCGGGGAGGACCGCCCGGCCCATGGAGACGGTGACGTCGCCGTCCTTGTCGAGGTGGACGTGCTTGACGCCGTCCCGGGTCGCGACGGCGAGGTCGCCGCTGCCGACGGTTCCGGCGTGCTGGAGGTACCGGGCGAAGACGCGTACGCCGTTGCCGCACATCTCGGCGACGGAGCCGTCGGCGTTGCGGTAGTCCATGAACCACTCGGCCTCGCCGGCCATCGCCCGCGCGTCCGGGTGCGCCGCGCAGCGCACGACGTGCAGCAGTCCGTCGCCGCCGATTCCGGCCCGGCGGTCGCACAGCCCGGCGACCACGGCCGGCGGCAGGTCCAGGGCGTTGTCCGGGTCCGGAACGATCACGAAGTCGTTCTCGGTTCCGTGGCCCTTGAGGAAGGCGATCGGCGCGGGGGCGGCGGGTGCGGTGGTCACGCGGTCCATCGTACGGGGCGGTCCGGACAACGGATCTTCCACGGCCCACCGGGACGGGATCAGCCCGCCGCGACGGGAGCCGACCCGCCTCGACGGGGATCAGCCCGCCGCGAAGGGAGTCCCGGCCGCGACGGGGCCGGCCCGCTGCGGCAGGGCTCAGCGGAGCCGGGCCACGCGCCAGACCGCCAGGGCGACGAGTGCCACGCACACCGCCGCGTACAGGAGCGCGACGCGCCAGTTCGCACGGCCGCCGGTCCCCTTGGCGGGCAGTCCGGGCCAGGTGTAGCCGACCCGGCGGGCGGCCATCATGCCCCAGCCCGCCGCGCAGCAACTGATCAGCAGTCCGAGCATGGCGACGACCGCGCCGCCGTCGCCGATCTCGAAGGCGAGCGGGAAGGCGAACATCAGCGAGCCGACCGCCGCGAGCCCGACGATGGGGGCGAGCTGCCAGATCCGCAGGCGCCGCTGCGGGCGCAGCTCGACCTCGACCTCCGCCTCGGGGGCGGGCAGCCCGGGCCCCTCCGACAGTTCTGTCAGCTCCGGCACCTGGGAGTGCTCGCCCGGCAGCCGGGGCCGGTCGTCGGGTCCGTCAGGACTCAGCTCTTCGGGCCCGTCAGGACTCAACCGCTCCGGTTCTTCCTGTGCTCTGTCGCGAGGGCCGGCCTCCATCGCCACGCGCCCTCCCACTCGGACTCCAACAGTCGATCGAAGCTCGATGATGGCACGCGCGCGGGCGCCCCATTGACGGGAGAAGCGTCCCGATGCCATCACGTGATCAGGCTGTGACCGCTCGTTCGAGCAACGCCAGCGCCAGGTGCGGGAGTTCCGCGCGGTGCTCGGCCGCGCCGCTCAGCCAGTGGACCCGCGGATCGCGCCGGAACCAGGAGTCCTGACGGCGGGCGAACCGCTTGGTGGCGCGCACGGTCTCGGCCCGCGCCTCCTCCTCGGTGCACTCCCCCGCGAGGGCGGCGAGCACCTGTTGGTACCCCAGGGCGCGCGAGGCGGTGACGCCCTCGCGCAGCCCCTGTGCCTCCAGGGTGCGCACCTCCGCCACCAGGCCCGCCTCCCACATGCGGTCCACGCGGGTGGCGATGCGCTCGTCGAGTTCGGGGCGGGCCACGTCGACGCCGATCTGCACGGTGTCGTACACCGACTCGTGACCGGGGAGGTTGGCGGTGAAGGGGCGTCCGGTGATCTCGATCACTTCGAGGGCGCGGACGATGCGGCGGCCGTTGCTGGGGAGGATCGCGCGGGCGGCGTCGGGGTCGGCGGCGGCGAGCCTCAGGTGGAGCGCCCCGGGGCCCTCGGCGGCGAGTTCCGCCTCCAGGCGGGCGCGCACCCCGGGGTCGGTGCCCGGGAACTCCATGGCGTCGATGGCGCCCTTCACGTACAGGCCGGAGCCGCCGACGAGGACGGGGGTGCGGCCCTCGGCGAGGAGGCGGTCGATCTCCCCGCGGGCGAGTCGCTGGTACTCGGCGACGTTCGCCGTGACGGTGACGTCCCAGATGTCGAGGAGGTGGTGCGGGATGCCGCCGCGCTCCTCGGGCGTCAGCTTCGCGGTGCCGATGTCCATCCCCCGGTAGAGCTGCATGGAGTCGGCGTTGACGACCTCGCCGCCGAAATGCCGGGCGAGGGCGACGCCCAGATCGGACTTGCCGGCCGCGGTGGGGCCGACGACGGCGATGACCCGCGGTGCGGGAGCTGCTGTTCTCACCGCCCCAGTCTCGCAAACACCGGGGAGTGTCCCCGAACGAGCGACGTGACGGCACGCCTGCGGGTTCGTTGCCTGTTGCGAGGTTCCGCACGCCGGTTTCACGCACCGGTTTCTCCGGGCGGCGCAATGGGACGCCCCGGAAAGCGCGGTATTTCGCCCACACGAGTACGTTATGGAGTAGTTATGGGCGTTTTTGCAATGTTCCGCCGCAAGTCCAAGAATCCTGAGAACGCCGCAGCGGCGTCGGCCGAGGCGGAGCAGACCGCCGCTCCGTCGGCCGACGCCCCCGCCGCGGCCGCTTCCGCGGAGAAGGCCGACGAGGCGCAGTCCGGGGCGAAGGCTCCGGAGAGCACCGCGGCGGACGTCCGTGCCGAGGCCGCCAAGGACGCTCCGGAGGCCGCGGAGGCGGCGGCCGGTGCGGACGACACGGAGGGGACGGAGATCCCCAAGCAGCAGTCCGCGGACGAGGCCGCGGACAATGAGGTCGGCGAAAGCGCCCGCAAGTAGCCCGGATCGGCTCCGCCCTCACGGACCGGCCCGGACGTGAAACCGAACGATCCCCACGAGGGAAGGTGAACCCATGGGCTTCCTGGACAATTTGAAGGCCAAGCTGGCTCCGGCCAAGGAGAAGGCCGCGGACCTCGCGCAGCAGCACGGGGGCAAGATCGAACAGGGCCTCGACAAGGCGGCTCAGGCGGTCGACTCCAAGACCAAGGGCAAGTACAGCAACCAGATCCAGTCGGGCACGGGCAAGGCGAAGGACGCCCTGGACCGTCTCTCGGCCAAGGACGACGGCGGCACTCCGCCGCCTCCGCCGCCGGCTTCCTGACGGTCCGGCGCGCGCACGGGAACGGCCGCGGAACCCTTTCGGTTCCGCGGCCGTTCCCGTGCCACGAAGCACACCTCGGCGGCTCCACCGGGCAGCGGGCGACCGGTCCCGGTCAGGACCAGGCCGCCACGAAGTAGCCCACGCCGTACGGAGCCTCCGCGTACAGCAGGCGCCCGCCCAGGCCCGTCCCCGCCGCGGCGCCCGCGAGCACCTGCCAGGGGGCCCGGCCGGACACCTTCAGGGTCCGCGCCAGGCCGGCGTCCAGCGCCAGCAGCGCGGCGGTGTCGGCGTCGCCCAGCGCGCGGGCGGCCCCGGCGTCGAAGTCCTCGGCGCGCTCGTCCAGGTAGCCGGGGGCCTTGAGCGTGCGGCAGGCGCTGCCGTCGCCCATCACCAGGAGCGCCACCCGGTCCGCCCGCCGGGCCAGCTCCCGGCCGGCGTCGGCGCAGCGGGCGGCCTCCAGGGACTCCCCGACGCCCAGGCCCTCGACGGGAGCGCCGTTCCACCCCGTACGGCCGAGGAGCCAGGCGCCCACCGCGAGCGAGTCCGGCAGGGGCCCGGCCGCGGCCCCCTCGGGGGTGTCCTCGCCGAGGCGCACCTCCAGGCCCACACCGAAGCCCCCGAAGCTCCCCCGGGCGCCCTCGGGGTGCGGGCCGCGCCGGTCCCGCCCGGCGGGTCCGGCCACGACGAGCAGGTCGGGCCGGGAGGCGGCGAGCACTCCCAGGGCGTCCGCGCAGGCGTTCCGGGCGGCGTCCAGTTCCGGTGCGGCACCGGCGGCGACCTCGGGGACGAGCAGCGGCGGACTGGGGCATACGGCGGCGGCTACGAGCATGAGCGGCAGCCTAACGCGGCAGCCCGCACGGGCCCGGGGCGGACCTGCGGGGGCGAGGGGCCGTGGACCCGCGGCCTCACAAACCTGCGGGGCCCGGCGGCCCCGCGGGACCCCGCCGGTGACCGTCAGGCGATGCTGCACCCGCCGGTCGCCGCCGGCAGGGGTTCCGGCACGCCGATCTTCGGCAGGCCCAGCATGACGCCGGGGCCCTGCTGCGGCTCGGCGTTGCGCTTCTCCCAGGCGTCGCCGGCGCGGGTGCGGCGCACGGCCTTGGCCTCGCCCTCGGCGAGCAGGTGGTGCGGGGCGGCGTAGGTGATCCCGACGGTCACCACGTCGCCGGGGCGCACGTCCTGGTCGGGCTTGGTGAAGTGCACCAGGCGGTTGTCCGGGGCGCGGCCCGACAGGCGCAGCGTCGCACCGTCCTTGCGGCCCTCGCCCTCGGCGACCATGACCTCCAGGGTGCGGCCGACCTGCTTCTTGTTCTCCTCCCAGGAGATCTCCTCCTGGAGGGCGACCAGCCGCAGGTAGCGCTCCTGGACGACCTCCTTGGGGATCTGGCCGTCCATGGTGGCCGCGGGGGTGCCGGGGCGGATGGAGTACTGGAAGGTGAAGGCGTTGGTGAAGCGGGCCTCGCGGACCGTGTGCAGCGTCTGCTGGAAGTCCTCCTCGGTCTCGCCGGGGAAGCCCACGATGATGTCGGTGGAGATGGCGGCGTCCGGCATCGCGGCGCGCACCCGCTCGATGATCCCGAGGAAGCGCTCCTGGCGGTACGAGCGGCGCATCGCCTTGAGGATCGTGTCCGAGCCGGACTGCAGCGGCATGTGCAGCTGCGGCATGACGTTCGGCGTCTCGGCCATGGCGGCGATGACGTCGTCGGTGAAGTCGCGCGGGTGCGGCGAGGTGAAGCGGACGCGCTCCAGGCCCTCGATCTTCCCGCAGGCGCGCAGCAGCTTGCTGAAGGCCTCGCGGTCGCCGATGTCGGAGCCGTACGCGTTCACGTTCTGGCCGAGCAGCGTGATCTCGGAGACGCCCTCGGCGACCAGGGCCTCGATCTCGGCGAGGATGTCGCCGGTCCTGCGGTCCTTCTCCTTGCCGCGCAGGGCGGGCACGATGCAGAAGGTGCAGGTGTTGTTGCAGCCGACCGAGATGGAGACCCAGGCGGCGTAGGCGCTCTCGCGGCGCGTGGGCAGCGTCGAGGGGAACGCCTCCAGCGACTCGGCGATCTCGACCTGCGCCTCCTCCTGGACGCGGGCGCGCTCCAGCAGCACCGGCAGCTTGCCGATGTTGTGCGTGCCGAAGACGACGTCCACCCAGGGGGCCCGCTGCGTGATGGTGTCGCGGTCCTTCTGCGCCAGGCAGCCGCCGACGGCGATCTGCATGCCGGGCCGCTTGGTCTTCATCGGCGCGAGCCGCCCGAGATTGCCGTACAGCTTGTTGTCGGCGTTCTCCCGGACCGCGCACGTGTTGAAGACCACGACGTCGGCGTCACCGTCGGCCCCTTCGGGCGCACGGACGTATCCCGCGCCCTCCAGGAGGCCCGACAGGCGCTCGGAGTCGTGGACGTTCATCTGGCACCCGTAAGTGCGCACCTCGTATGTCTTCTCGCTCATCTCGCCCACCAGGGTACGGGGCGCACCGGGTGGGGGGTGTCGCGCGGGGGCCTCCGCGGAGGGGCCGGTGCGGGTTCCCTCTGGCCGGGCGGGGAGTCGAGCTGGCAGGATCGCGCGCATGCTCCCCTCATTGCCCCGCATCGGTCGTCGTCGTGCCCTCCAGGGGGCGGCGGCGCTGCTCGCCGTGTGCGGACTGCTGCTGTGGTGGCTGCTGCCGTCCCGCACGCCGTCGCCGGAGGGGCGGATCACCTTCAGCACGGGGGTGCCCACGGGGGTCTACCAGCGGTACGGGACGCTCCTGGAGGAGGCGCTGCGGCAGCACCTGCCGAAGGTCGGGGTGACGCTGCGCACCAGCGAGGGCTCGCAG
Source organism: Streptomyces sp. NPDC088745 (assembly GCF_044751045.1). NCBI lineage: Bacteria > Bacillati > Actinomycetota > Actinomycetes > Kitasatosporales > Streptomycetaceae > Streptomyces > Streptomyces sp. NPDC088745. The sequence goes on along the minus strand of NZ_JBIVLB010000004.1, from coordinate 42,751 downwards.
CAGAACCTGCGGCGGGTGGCGCGCGGCGAGGCCGACTTCACGGTGGCGACCGCGGACGCCGTCGCCAAGTACCAGCGCGACGGCAGCGAGGGCGCCGGGGGGCTGCGCGGGTGCGCGCGGCTGTACGACGACTACGTGCAGCTCGTGGTGCCGACCGATTCCGCGATCCGCGCCGTCGGCGACCTGCGGGACAAACGGGTGGCCGTCGGGCAGGAGGGCTCCGGGGTGCGGCTGGTGTCGAACCGGCTGCTGGCCGCCGCCGGGCTCGACCCCGAGCGGGACGTGAAACCGGTGTCGATAGGGATCGACACGATGCCGGGGCGGCTGGAGGAGGGCGGCATCGACGCCTTCTTCTGGTCGGGCGGGCTGCCCACCAGCGCGGTGCGCGACCTGTCGCGACGGATGCCGGTACGTCTGGTTCCGCTCGGCCCCGAGCTGGTGGAGGCGCTGCAGAAGCCCGGGGACACCACCCGCTACTACCGCTCCGCGGTGATGCCCGCCGACGCGTACGCGCACGTCAGCAACAAGGCGGCGGTGCCCACGGTGGCGGTGGCGAACCTGCTGGTGACGCGGGACCGCACGGACGCGGTGTTGACCGAGCGGTTCACGCAGACGGTGATCGCCAGCCGGGACCGGATCGGGCGGCAGGTGCACGCGGCGCAGTTGGTGGACCTGCGGACGGCCATCTACACGGACCCGCTGCCGCTGCACGAGGGCGCGGCCCGCTACTACCGGTCCGTGAAGCCGTAGCTCCTCGCCGCGCCGGCGCGCAAGGGCTCGGAGCCCCGGGCGGTCACCGGCACGCGGTGCTCACGGCTCGGTGCGCGGGACGGTCACCGTCACGCGCAGGCCCCGGGGTTCGTTGGCGTCGTACGTGATCGTGCCGCGGCCCGCGAGGAGCAGCGCGCGGGAGATCGAGAGGCCGAGGCCGGAGCCCTTGACGTTCTGGTGGCGGTTGCTGCGCCAGAACCGGTCGCCGACCCGGGCGAGCTCGTCCTCGGTGAGGCCCGGCCCGCCGTCCGCGACGACGACGGTGCAGGTGTGACCGCCCGGGGCGACGGTGACCGTGACCTCCTCGCCGGGCGGCGTGAACTTCAGCGCGTTGTCGATCACCGCGTCGAGCGCGCTGGAGAGGGCCACCGGGTCCGCCCACGCGGTGACGGCCTCCGGGCCGTCGCGCAGCAGACGCACCCCCTTGTCGTCGGCGAGCGGCCCCCAGGCCGCGACGCGTTCGGTGGCGAGTTCGCCGAGGTCGACCAGGCGGAGGTCGGCGGGGGCGTGCTCGGCCTGGGCGAGGTCGAGGAGGTCGTCCAGGACGCGGGCCAGGCGCTTGCCCTCGGTGCGCACGGAGGCGATCTCCTCGTTGCCCTCGGGGAGTTCGAGGGCGAGCAGTTCGATGCGCAGGAGGAGGGCGGAGAGGGGGTTGCGCAGTTGGTGGGAGGCGTCGGCGACGAAGGCGCGCTGCTGTTCCAGGACGTCCTCGACGTTGTCGGCCATCTCGTTGAACGAGCGGGCGAGGCGGCGCAGTTCCGGCGGGCCGCCCGCCGGCGCGACCCGGGAGTTCATGCGTCCGGTGGCGATGTCGTGCGTGGCCGCGTCCAGGACCCGTACCGGACGCAGGACCCAGCCGGTGAGCCGGAAGGCCGCCCCGATCGCCACGAACAGGGCGGCGGACTCGCCCGCCAGGATCAGCAGCCAGTCGTGCAGGATGCGCGACCGCAGGTGCCCGGTGGGCGACTCGGTGACCACCACCGCCGTCACGTCGCCGTCCCGCACCACCGGCGACGCCACCACCAGCGTGTGGTCCTGCCAGGGCCAGACCTGCGGCGGGTCGTGGCTGCGGCGTCCGGCGAGGGCCTCCTGGAAGGCGTCCTTGCCGAGCCTGCCCGCCGCCTGCACCGTCCAGCCGGGCGGGGCGGCGGCCATGGCGTCGCCGCCGCGGTGAAAGACCCCGACCCGGATTCCGTACACCTCGTGGTACCGGCCGAGTTCGGTCTCCAGGGTGGTGCGGCGCTCGTCCTCGGCGGCGGCGCTCTCGCCTGCCGTCGGCGGGCGGTCGGTGACGAACTGGGCGAGGGCGGCGAAGCGCGCAGTGTCGTCGATGCGGTCGACGACCACCTGCTGCTGCTGTGCGGCCGCCATCCGTACGGCGAGCGGAAAGCCGAAGGCGATCAGCATGCCCGCGAGCAGCACGATCAGCAGTGGGAGGAGGCGGGTGCGCACGAGGAGTTACGCGTTCCGGGGCGCACCGGCGTCGCCCGGGGCGTCGGGACGGCCGGTGTCGGGACGGCCGGCGCCGTCCGGGGCGCCCGGACCGGCGGACGCCTGGGGGTCCGCACCGGCGGACGCCTGGGGGTCCGGGCCGGCGGACGCCTGGGGGTCCGGGCCGGCGGACGCCTGGGGGTCCGGGCCGGCGGACGCCTGGGCGCCGTTCGGCGCGACCAGCCGGTAGCCGACGCCGCGCACGGTCTCGATGAGGGCGGGCATCCGCAGCTTGGAGCGGAGCGAGGCGACGTGGACCTCCAGGGTGCGCCCGGTGCCCTCCCAACTGGTGCGCCACACCTCGCTGATGATCTGCTCCCGGCGGAAGACCACCCCGGGCCGCTGGGCGAGCAGCGCCAGCAGGTCGAACTCCTTGCGGGTCAGCTGGACGGCCGTACCGTCGACGCTGACGCGCCGGGTGGGCAGTTCGATGTCCACGGGGCCGAGGCGGACGGTCGCGGCGGAGGCCGCGGCGGGCGCGTCCCCGGTGGTGTTGCGCCTGCTCACCGCGTGGATACGGGCGAGGAGTTCCCCGGTGTCGTACGGCTTGGTGACGTAGTCGTCGGCCCCGAGGTTGAGGCCGTGGATCCGGGAGCGCACGTCGGCGCGCGCGGTCACCATGATCACCGGGGTGCCGGTGCGCTTGCGGATCTTGCCGCAGACCTCGTACCCGTCCTGGTCGGGCAGGCCGAGGTCGAGCAGGACGACGCCGAAGGGCTCCTGCCCCTGGAGGCCGCGGTCGTCGGGGAGGAAGGCCTGGAGGGCCTCCTCGCCGTTGCGGGCGTGGACGACCTGGAAGCCGTGCCGGGTCAGGACGGCGGACAGTGCGGCGGCGACGTGGTTGTCGTCCTCGACGAGCAGCAGTCTCATGGTCCTCGCCCTCCCCCCGCGTCCCTGTTCTGGTGTGTGTTCCGGCGCGTGCCCACAGCATTTCCGATGGACGGCCCCAGGGCATCCACGCCGATCCGGCCACGCTGCGTCAAGGCCCTTCCCGTCACGGGCTTGTTCCGTTATGGAGCCGGTATCCCCACCTGGTGCCCCGTTCACGCAGAGTGTCCGGTTGCGGCCGGATCGTTATGCTCAATTTCCGCTCAGATGTAATGACGCTGGTAGCACTGGGTGACTAGGGTCCTCCCAACCGAGGAGGACGGAGCAAAAGCCGATGAGCGGAGTTTCAGTGACCAAGGGCGTCGAGGACGCGGTACCCGCGTCGGGCGATCTGGTCGTGCTGAGCAACGTCAACAAGCACTTCGGCGCGCTGCATGTGCTCCAGGACATCGACCTGACCATCGCCCGTGGCGAGGTCGTCGTCGTCATCGGACCCTCCGGGTCCGGGAAGTCCACGCTGTGCCGCACGATCAACCGCCTGGAGACGATCGACTCAGGAGACATCAGGATCGACGGAAAGCCCCTGCCCCAGGAGGGCAAGGAGCTGGCGCGGCTGCGCTCCGACGTCGGCATGGTGTTCCAGTCGTTCAACCTCTTCGCCCACAAGACGATCCTGGAGAACGTCACGCTGGGCCAGATCAAGGTCCGCAAGACGGACAAGAAGACCGCGGAGGACAAGGCCCGCGCCCTGCTGGACCGGGTGGGCGTCGGCGCACAGGCGGACAAGTACCCGGCACAGCTCTCCGGCGGTCAGCAACAACGCGTCGCCATCGCGCGGGCGTTGGCCATGGAGCCGAAGGTCATGCTCTTCGACGAGCCCACGTCGGCGCTCGACCCGGAAATGATCAACGAGGTCCTGGAAGTCATGCAGCAACTGGCGCGGGACGGGATGACCATGGTCGTCGTCACGCACGAGATGGGCTTCGCCCGCTCGGCCGCGAACCGGGTCGTTTTCATGGCCGACGGAAAGATCGTCGAAGAGGCCACGCCGGACCAGTTCTTCAGCAACCCTCGCAGTGACCGGGCCAAGGACTTCCTGTCGAAGATCCTGCACCACTGACGACTGCCGTTCACCGTACGACCGTTGCCAGGCGGGATACGGCTCCGACGACCAACGCTCCAACGACGTAAGGGATGTTCACGATGAAGCTCCGCAAGGTCAGCACCGCCGTCGTGGCGGTCGCCTCGCTCTCGCTCGCCCTCTCGGCCTGTGGCGGCGAGAAGGGCGGCAAGGGCAAGGACGGCGACAAGATCGTCATCGGTATCAAGTACGACCAGCCCGGCATGGGTCTGAAGACGCAGGACGGCAAGTTCACGGGCTTCGACGTGGACGTGGCCCGTTACGTCGCCAAGGAGCTCGGCTACACCGAGGACAAGATCGAGTTCAAGCAGGCGCCCAGCGCCGAGCGCGAGAACCTGATCAGCAACGGTGACGTGAAGTTCGTCGCCGGTACGTACACGATCAACGACAAGCGCAAGGCGAAGGTCGACTTCGCGGGCCCGTACTTCATGGCCCACCAGGACCTGCTGGTCCGCGCGGACGACAACACGATCACCAAGGTCGAGGACCTCAACTCCAAGAAGCTCTGCTCGGTCACCGGCTCCACCTCCGCGCAGAACGTCAAGGAGAAGCTGGCCCCGAAGGCCGACCTGCAGACGCTCGGCGGCTACTCGGAGTGCCTCAACGGCCTGGAGAACAAGACTGTTGACGCCCTGACCACGGACAGCACCATCCTCGCCGGCTACGCCGCGCAGAAGGAGAACCAGGGCAAGTTCAAGCTGGTCGGCCTCAAGCTGAGCGACGAGCCCTACGGCATCGGCCTCAAGAAGGGCGACAAGGACCTTCAGGGCAAGATCAACGCCGCGCTGGAGAAGATGCAGAAGGACGGCTCGTGGCAGAAGGCCGTGGACGCCAACCTCGGCCCGGCCAACTACAAGGCCGACCCCGCCCCGGCCATTACCGAAAAGGGCTGAGCCAGCAGTGACTGACGCGCCGCCGGCTCCGGTCGGCGGCGCGCGCCACGATCCAACAAGGAGAGATCGCGGGGCATCGTGTTCGAATTTCTTTCCTCCGGGCGGTACGACCTGCTCGGTGCCTTCTGGGTGACGGTTCAGCTCACCCTCTACTCGGCCATCGGCTCCCTCATATGGGGAACCCTGCTGGCCGGGATGCGGGTCAGCCCCGTGCCTCTCATGCGGGGCTTCGGCACCGCATACGTGAACCTCGTCCGCAACACGCCGCTGACGATCATCATGGTCGGTTCGCTCCTCGGTCTTTACCAGACGCTCGGCTTCAAGCTCGGGGCGGACCTCTCCGCGGACATCGGCTTCCGGCTGGCGGTCCTCGCGATGGTCGCGTACACCGGAACCTTCGTCTGTGAGGCGCTGCGTTCGGGCATCAACACCGTCCCGGTCGGCCAGGCCGAGGCAGCCCGCGCGCTGGGTCTCGGCTTCACCCAGGTACTGACGCTCATCGTCCTTCCTCAGGCGTTCCGTTCGGTCGTCGCTCCGCTGGCGAACGTGCTGATCGCGCTGACGAAGAACACCACGGTCGCCTCGGCGATCGGTGTGGCCGAAGCCTCGTTCCTGATGAAGAACATGATCGAGAACGAGACCGACGCGCTCTTCGCCGTCTTCGGCGTGATCGCTCTCGGGTTCATCGTTCTCACCCTGCCCACGGGGCTGTTGCTCGGCTGGGTGTCCAAGCGAGTGGCGGTGAAGCGATGACTTCCGTTCTGTACGACACCCCCGGGCCCAACGCCAAACGGCGCAACATCATCTACACGGTTGCCTTCGTCGTCGTCTTCGTCCTCGCGGGGTGGTGGCTCCTGGACGCCATGGCGGAGAAGAAGCAGCTGGACGGGGAGAAGTGGAGCCCGTTCGTCGCGGACTCCAAGGTGTGGACCACCTTCCTGCTGCCCGGTCTCGTGGAGACCCTCAAGGCCGCCGCCCTGTCGCTGGTGATCGCGCTGCCCCTCGGCGCGGTCCTCGGCATCGGCCGTCTTTCGGACCACGCCTGGATCCGCGTGCCAGTGGGCGTGGTGGTCGAGTTCTTCCGCGCCATCCCGGTCCTGATCATGATGGTGTTCGCCAGTGCGCTGTTCACTCAGTTCACCAGCATGGACTCCGAGGTCCGCCCCTTGTGGGCCGTGGTGACGGGTCTGGTGCTCTACAACGCCTCGGTCATCGCCGAGATCGTCCGGTCGGGCATCCAGTCGCTGCCCGCCGGCCAGACGGACGCGGCGAAGGCGATCGGTATGCGCAAGGGCCAGATGATGGTCTTCGTACTGGTGCCTCAGGCGGTCACCGCGATGCTGCCCGCACTGGTCAGCCAGCTCGTGGTCATCGTGAAGGACACCGCGCTCGGCGGTGCGCTGCTCGGCTTCAACGAGCTGCTCTCCCAGGTGCGTACCATCACGGCGAACTACGGCTCGAACACCATCGCCGCACTCACCGTGGTCGCCCTGCTGTTCATCGCCGTCAACTTCGCCTTGACCTCCTTCGCGAGCTGGCTGGAACGGCGTCTGCGCCGCGCGAAGAAGAGCGGCGGAGCGAAGGTCGACCTGAATGCGATCGAAGCGGGCGGCGGCGGTGGCGCCGGCGGCGCGCTCTGATCCCGACACCGTCCCAGCCAGGGGCCGGCCTCTCCCCGGAGGCCGGCCCCTCGCTCATTCCCGAGGACAATTCACCAACGGAACGCCCCACTCCCGAAGGACTCGCCTCCGTCACTTGACGCAAGCACCTGCAGTGGGTTGCATACGTTCTGTGATCGAGCACCGTCTTCCCACTGCCTCTCGCGCAGCGTCCCGCTGGACCGTACGGAGCGGAGGCGTCGCCCCGTGGACCCGGTGATCGTCGTCGGCGCCGGCCCGGTCGGGCTCGCGCTCGCCCTGTCCCTCGCCGCACAGCAAGTCCCCTCCGTCGTCCTGGACGAGGGCGACGGCACGCCGGAGGAACGCACCGCCCGGACCGTCGTCCTGCGCCCCGACACAGCCGCTCTCGTCGAGCGGCTCGGCTGCGCCGACGCCCCGGCCGAGGGGGCCGTCTGGGCCGCGTGGCGGTCGATGCGGCGCAAGCAGCTCGTACGGGAACTAACGCTCGGTGACCAGGAGGAGTTCCCCGCCCCCCTGCACCTTCCGCAACACGTCCTCACCCGCGGCCTGTACGCCGCCGCCGAGGCGCACCCCCTGGTCGAGCTGGCGATCCGCGCGCGCGTGGACACCGTCGAGCAGGACGCCAAGGGCGTCACCGTGCACACCCGCGAGCCGGGTTACCTGTACTGGCGCGGCAGTTACCTCGTCGGCTGTGACGGCGCCCGCTCCACCGTCCGCAAGCTGCTCGGCATCCGCTTCGCCGGCCGCACCGCCGTCGAGCGGCACGCCGTCGCCGCCCTGCGCGTCGAACTCCCCTGGCCGGAGACCGCCCTGCTGCACCGTCAGCCGCCGTGGCGCGGCGGCGGCCCCGAGGTGACGGCGCGTCCGCTGCCGGACGACGTGTGGCGGCTGGACTGGCTGCTGCCGCCGCGCGGTGACCTGGTGACGCCGGACGCCCTGGTGGCCCGGATCCGCGACACCCTCGCCGGGTGGTGCGGCACGACCCCTCCGTACGAGCTGATCGACACCGGCGTCTACACCCTGCACCACCGGCTCGCCCAGCGCTGGCGCGAGGGTCGGTCGTTCCTGGCGGGCGACGCGGCGCACCTGCTGGGCGCGCTCGGCACGCAGGGCGTCGACGAGGGCCTGCGGGACGTCGAGAACCTGGCGTGGAAGCTGACGCACGCCTTCCACCACGAGGCCTCCGAGGAACTCCTGGACAGTTACGAGGCCGAGCGCCGCACGTGTGTCGCCGCCCGGCTGCGCGCCGCCGACCAGGTGCTGCCGATACTGCGGGGCGGCGGCGGGCTGCGCGCGGTCCTGCCGGGGGCGGGCAGGAGCCACGACAACCTGCTCGCCGACGGCCACCTCGGCAACGGCGCGCTGGGCGCCCTCCCGGCGTACCCGCACTCCCCCCTCGCTCCCCCGCCGCCGTCCCCGGAGGCGAGGGCCGACGTGGACACCCCTGTCGGTGCTCCGGTGGTGGACGTCACGGTGACCGCTCCCGACGGCACGGCCGTGCGCCTGTGGGAGCGGCTCGGCCAGGGGCATCTGCTGGTGGTGCTCGTGGCGCCCGGCACCGGGGTGTGGGACCGCCGGCACTGGATGCAGGCCGGGGTGATGCCTCGGCTGGCGACCGCGGTGACCGCGCTGCCGGTGCCGGCGGAGCTGCTCGTCGCCGAGGGCTACCCGGGAGCGACGGCGCACACCGTCCTTCTCGTACGCCCGGACGGGCATTTGGTGGCCGCCTTCGACGGGGTGCATCCGGCGGAGCTGTACGCGGCGGCGGACGCGGCGCGCGGCGGCGCTCGCCGGGAACCCGAGGCGCTCGACGAGGCTCCGGACGCCCCCGTGCACACCGATCGGACCGCGGACGTCAATTGACCGGCCCGGGCTCGCATGGTGTACTCCCGATCATGAGCGACACCGATGTGAGCCTGTGGCGGAGGGTCCATATGGACCTGGTCCGTTATGCGGGCTGCGTCTGTCGCCCGTCCTGCTGATTCGCCCCCTCCTCACGCGCGGTGCGCCCTCTCCTGGCCGTCGACCCACGGGTCCGGCCGGTGAGATGCCCGTGCGTCCTCGCGAACTCCCCCAGGACGGTCTCTCCATGACGTTTTCCGCATCCCCGCACTCCCCTGCCGCCGTGTCGGCCGGGCCCTCCTCCGCCCAGCTCCTCGACTTCGCACGAGGCGTCGCCTCCGACGCCGAGCTGGTGGCGTCCCTGCCGCTCGACCCCGAAGGACGCACCTGGGCGCGCCTCGACGGGCCGGGCGGCAGCGAGGCCTGGCTGATCGGCTGGCCGCCGGGCACCGGCACCGGCTGGCACGACCACGGCGGCTCGCGCGGCGCGTTCGCCACGGCGTCGGGCGGCCTGACCGAACAGTCACTGGCCGTGCGGCTGCCCACCGAGGGGTGGAAGACCCTGGAACTGGCCGAAGGCGTCGACCGGCAGCGGCAGTTGCGGCCGGGTCAGGGGCGCGCCTTCGGGGAACACCATGTGCACCAGGTGCTCAACGAGTCCGCCGACGCGCACGCCGTCTCGGTGCACGCGTACTACCCGCCGCTGCCGCTGATGCGGCGCTACAGCCGCACGGGCGCGGTGCTGCGCCTGGAGCAGGTGGAGATTCCGGAGGAGTGGCAGTGACGCACGTCGAAGAGCCGCAGGGTCCGGTGGGGATCGACGCCCTGCTGGAGCGGGTACGGGCCGGGTTCGACCGGGTCGGCCCCGGGGAGGCGTACGCGGCGGCGGAGGCCGGGGCGCTGCTGGTGGACATCCGGTACGCGGCCCTGCGCGAGCGGGACGGGCTGATTCCGGGCGCGCTGGTGGTGGAGCGCAACGAATTGGAGTGGCGGCTCGATCCTCGGGGCAGTCACCGGGCGGCGGAGGCCACCGGGCACGACCTGCGCGTCGTGGTGATCTGCAACGAGGGGTACGCGTCCAGCCTCGCCGCGGCTTCGCTGCACCAGCTCGGCCTGCACCGGGCGACGGACCTGGACGGCGGCTTCCAGGCCTGGCGCGCGGCGGGCCTGCCGGTGCTGCCCGGGAAGGGCTGACGCCGAGAGCGGCCGCGCCCGTCCCGCGGACCCCCTGGAGCTCAGGGGGTCCGGCGGCGGAGTCCGATGTCTGGGAGGGCGGGACGTCCATGGGTGTACGGGGGGGCGCTGGGGCACGGGAGGTGTCGCGAGGGGCACAGGGCACCGAGGCACGGAGGGCGTCGCGGGAGGCACAGGTGCGCCGGGGCGCGGGGGCACCCGGGCCGTGGGGACGCCAGGTGCGCAGGGGCGGGCGGGCACGCGAGCACGCGGACGCCCAGGAGCCCAGGAGTCAGAACGGCTCATAGTCGAGACCGTCCGTGTCCTCGCCCTCCTCCTCCAGCGCCCGCCTGACCACCCGGATGGCCAGGCCCTCCGGATAGCCCTTGCGGGCCAGCATCCCCGCCAGCCGGCGCAGCCGCTTGTCGCGCTCCAGTCCGCGGGTGGAACGCAGCTTGCGGGCGACGAGCTCGCGGGCGGTCGCCTCCTCCTGGTCGGAGTCGAGCTGCCCGACGGCCTCGTCGATCAGTACCGGGTCGACGCCCTTGGTGCGCAGCTCGCGGGCGAGCGCCCGGCGGGCCAGGCCCTTGCCGTGGTGGCGGGACTCGACCCAGGCGCCCGCGAACGCCGCGTCGTCGATCAGGCCCACTTCCTCGAAGCGGGACAGCACCTCGTCGCTGACCTCCTGGGGGATCTCCCGCTTGTGCAGGGCGTCCGCCAGTTGCTTGCGGGTGCGCGGGGTGCCGGTGAGCAGACGCAGGCAGATGTTCCGCGCCTGCTCCGCCGGGTCCTGCGGGGGCTTCGATGCGGCTTCCCGGCCCTCCCCTGCGGCACCGGAGCCCCGCGAGGAGCGGGAGCCCCGGGCGTCCCTGCGTCCCCTCCCGGACTCCCCGAACCCCTTGGGCCCTCCGGTCCCCCCGGCTTCCCGGGAGGACCAGGGGAGCCGGGGAGGCCCGTCGGCCTCCCCCGGGCCCCCCGCGCCTCCGTCGTGCGCGGGGGTGCCGCCGTACCCGGCGGGGGTGTCGTGCCCGCCGGGCTCCCCGGTGCTGCCCGACCAGTCCGTCCTGCGGGTCACGGGCTAGCTCTTGGCCGCCGCGGCCTTGGCCGTCTTGGCCTTGACCGCCGGAGCCGGTACGGACTTCGCGTCGGCTGCCGCAGCCGCACCCGCACCCGCCGCGTCCGCGCCGGGCTCGCCCTCGGGGGCGTCCGTCTTGGGCTTGACGCCGACCCCCAGCTTCTCCTTGATCTTCTTCTCGATCTCGTCGGCGAGGTCGGGGTTGTCCTTCAGGAAGTTGCGGGCGTTCTCCTTGCCCTGGCCGAGCTGGTCGCCCTCGTACGTGTACCAGGCGCCCGCCTTGCGGACGAAGCCGTGCTCGACGCCCATGTCGATCAGGCCGCCCTCGCGGCTGATGCCCTGCCCGTAGAGGATGTCGAACTCGGCCTGCTTGAAGGGCGGCGCGACCTTGTTCTTGACGACCTTGACGCGGGTGCGGTTGCCGACCGCGTCCGTGCCGTCCTTGAGGGTCTCGATGCGACGGATGTCGAGGCGCACCGAGGCGTAGAACTTGAGCGCGCGGCCACCGGTCGTGGTCTCCGGCGAGCCGAACATCACACCGATCTTCTCGCGGAGCTGGTTGATGAAGATCGCGGTGGTCTTGGACTGGTTGAGCGCGCTGGTGATCTTGCGGAGCGCCTGGCTCATCAGCCGGGCCTGGAGGCCGACGTGCGAGTCGCCCATCTCGCCCTCGATCTCCGCACGCGGCACGAGCGCCGCCACGGAGTCGATGACGATCAGGTCGAGCGCGCCGGAGCGGACCAGCATGTCCACGATCTCCAGCGCCTGCTCGCCGGTGTCCGGCTGGGAGAGGATCAGGTTGTCCGTGTCGACGCCCAGCGCCTTGGCGTACTCCGGGTCGAGCGCGTGCTCGGCGTCCACGAAGGCGACGGTGCCGCCGGCCTTCTGCGCGTTCGCCACGGCGTGCAGCGTCAGCGTCGTCTTTCCGGAGGACTCCGGGCCGTAGACCTCCACCACACGGCCGCGGGGGAGCCCGCCGACGCCGAGCGCGATGTCCAGGGCGGTCGACCCGGTGGGGATGATCTCGATGGGGTCGTTCGGCCGGTCGCCGAGCCGCATCACGGCACCCTTGCCGAATTGTCGTTCAATCTGCGCGAGAGCGGCGTCCAGCGCCTTCTCGCGGTCGGTGCCTGCTGCCATGGGTTCCACCCGATTTGCTTGAGTCGATCGCTTCACGTCAATGACGCTAACGCCTGCCACTGACAATCGGCCTCGGCGTCGCTCTGACCTGTGGACAACCCGGTCGGGAACCCCGAGGTCACAAGGCCGCAACACCAATAAGAATGGATGTTCGATTTTTGTGTCAAGCGAGCCACGCGGCACCCGCCGGGCGGCTCGGACCGACTGCGCACGCCGAACGGAACGGCGCCTCAAGACGGCCCGACATCGCCGACGGCACCCACGGGGGGATCGGGCCGGAAAGCCGCGCCGCTCAGGCGTCGTGCCCCGCCCCGGGCGGCGGCGTCCGGTTCCGGTCGTGCCGCAGCGCGGCGCGCAGCCGCGCCAGGGCGGACGCCCGGCGGTCCCGGTGGCCGTGCACCCGGGGGTCGTCGGTCACGTCGTAGCGCTTGACGTACGCCCCGAGGAACGCCTGGAGCGTGGCGACGGCCGGGATCGCGATGAGCGCGCCGACGGCGCCCATCAGTGCCGTCCCCGCGACGACCGAGCCGAAGGCGACGGCGGGGTGGATGTCGACCGTCTTCTCGGTCAGCTTCGGCTGGAGGATGTAGTTCTCGAACTGCTGGTAGACCACGACGAAGCAGAGCACCCACAGCGCGTACCAGGGGTCCACCGTGAACGCGATCAGCATCGGCAGGGCGCCCGCGAGGTAGGTGCCGAGGGTGGGGATGAACTGGGAGATCAGGCCCACCCACACGGCCAGCGCCGGTGCGTACGGCACGTCCAGGACCACCAGCAGGACGTAGTGCGCGATGCCGGAGACGAGTGCCATCAGGCCGCGCGAGTAGAGGTAGCCGCCGGTCTTGTCGACGGCGATCTCCCAGGCGCGCAGCACCTCCGCCTGCCGGGCCGGCGGCAGCACCGAGCACAGCGCGCGGCGCAGCCGGGGGCCGTCGGCCGCGAAGTAGAACGAGAACAGGAAGATCGTCAGGAGCTTGAACAGGCCGCCCAGCACGGTCGTCGAGACGTCCAGGACGCCGCTCGCGCTGTTCTGCACGTACTTCTGCAGCCAGTCGGAGCGCAGCAGGCTGTCCTGCACCTCCACCCTGGAGAGTTCGGTGTTGAAGGTGTGGTTGACCCAGCTGATCACCGAGTCCAGGTACTTGGGGAACTCGTCGACCATGGTCAGGATCTGACCCGCCAGCATCGATCCGAGCATCACCACGAAGCCGATGCCCGCCAGCATCACGCCGAAGAACACCAGGAAGGTGGCGAGGCCCCGGCGCATCCCGCGCGCGGCCATCCGGCTCACGGCGGGCTCCACCGCGAGCGCCAGGAAGAAGGCGATCACGATGTTCAGCAGCAGGGTGATCAGTTGGTGGAACGCCCACTCACCCAGTTGGTAACAGGCGAACAGGGCCAGTGCGAGCACCATCGCGCGCGGCAGCCAGCGGGGCATGCGGGCCGGCCCCGCGGGAACCACGGGCGGCGTGGGCGGCGCGGTGCCCGGCGGGGCGGCCGGCCCGTCGTCGTGCTGGGGTTTCGCCTGGTCCTGGGCGGTCTCATCAGTCGGTGGCACGGGGCCAAGTGTCACCCATGAGTGCGTCGACCACACGCCCCTGCCGCCGCACGGGGCGCGCCCGTCCCCGGCGCCTCCTCAGGGGCGGACCCGTGCCTTCCTGGAGGAAGACAGGGAAACGGTCAGCGCCTGTCGTACGGAACGTCCATCGCCCGGCACACGACCTGCCACACGCTCTTCGCGTCCCAGCCCGCGTCCAGCGCCTCGTGCACCGTACGACCGCCGAGCTCGGACATCACGTGGTCGCGCGCGAAGGAGTCCGCATATGCCTCGCCGAAGTGCGCCGCCATGCGCTCCCAGAAAATCGTCAACCGCATGACACCAGTATCGCGCCCCTGAGAGTGCAGCCCGGTCCGCACCCTTGCGGGGAGCGCCGCGCACCCGCACCGTCGGCACATGGCTGGAAATGGAGCATCACCCCCCGGGGCCGCCCCGCGCGCGGCCTCTCCCGGCGCGGCGTCCCCGCTCGGCCGCGCCGCGCACTTCGTCTGGCTGACGGCCCGGGTCCTGGAGCAGCGCCGGTTCGCGTACCACTTCCTCGGCGGCGGCGCCGATCCCGTCGAGGCCGCGCTCCACGCGTACCTCGGCGAGGACGGCGGATTCGGGCACGCCCTGGAGCCCGATCTGCGGGGGCCGGTGAGCCAGCCCCCGCACACCGCCCACGCCCTGCGGGTGCTGGAGTCCATCGGCAGGTGCGGCGGCACGCGCGTGGAGCGCGTCTGCCGCTATCTGACCGGGGTCTCCACCAAGGAGGGCGCACTGCCCGCGGTGCACCCCTCGCAGCGGGGGTACCCCGCCGCACCCTTCGTGCCCGTTGTGGACGATCCGCCCGGCGAACTGCTGGCGACGGGCCCGGTGGTGGGCACGCTGCACCGCAACAAGGTCTGGCACGCCTGGCTGTTTCGCGCCACGGACTTCTGCTGGGCGGCCGTCGAGACGCTGGAGGAGTCGCATCCGTACGAGATCCAGGCCGCCGTCGCCTTCCTGGACGGCGTGCCGGACCGCTCCCGGGCCCGGGCGGCGGCGGACCGGCTGGGGCGTCTCACGCGGGCGCGGGGGCTGGTCGTGCTCGATCCCGCGCGACGGGACGAGATCCCGGTGGCACCCGGGTACGCCCCGGGTGAGCACCACTTCGCCCACGACTACGCGCGCGTGCCCGAGTCGCTGGCGCGCGGCTGGTTCACGGACGGGGAGATGGCGCGCGCCCTGGACTTCCTGGCCGCCGAGCAGCAGGAGGACGGCGGCTGGCCGGTGCGCCGGCGGTCGTGGGCCCCGGGGAACGTACTGGAGGCGCGCCCCCTGGTCACCATCGACGCCCTGCTGACACTGCGGGCGTACGGCAGGGAGATCGGCTGAGCCGGCCGCCGTGCCCTCAGCCGCCCAGCGCGCGCACCCCCGCGGTGACCGCCACGGCGGCGCCGACGACCACCAGGAACGGCGCTCGCAGCACCAGCGCGACAGCCGCCGCCGCGAGACCCGCGCCCCGTGCGTCCAGTACGAGCGCCTGTCCCGTGGCAAAGGTCTGCTGCGCGGTGAGCGCCGCCAGCAGGGCGACGGGCAGCAGGGCGGAGAGGTCGCGCACCAGCGGACGTTCCAGGGCGTTCGCGGGGACGAGGAGCCCGAGCAGTTTGACGAGGTAGCAGCCCACCGCCGTGGCGATGATCGCGATCCAGACGCTCACTGTGCCGCTCCCGTGCCGCTGTCACTGTGACGACTGCCGTTGCCGTTGCCATCGCCATCACCGCTGCCGGGGCCGTCGCTGTCACGACGCCCGGTGCGCCCCTTGGCGTAGAGCACCAGCGGTGCCGCGAGCGCTGCCACCAGCACCGGCGCTCCGCCCGGCAGCACGGGCAGCAGCCCGAGCATCACCAGGACCGCGACACCGGCGACGGCGCGCTCCGTGGCGGAGCGCAGCATGGGGGCGAGCAGCGCCAGGAAGACCGCGGGACCTGCCGCGTCCAGGCCCCAGGCCTTGGTGTCGCCGATCGCTTCGGCGCCCAGTGCCCCGAGCAGGGTGGTGAGGTTCCACAGTACGTACAGGGTGACGGCGGTGACGGTGAAGCCGATGCGGGCGCCGCGCCGGGTCGACTGGGCCAGCGCCACCGCGGCCGTCTCGTCGATCACCCCCTGTGCCGCGAACGGGCGCACCGGCCCCGGCAGCGCGAGCAGTTGCGACAGGCGCAGCCCGTAGAAGGTGTTGCGCACGCCCAGGAAGAAGGCGCCCGCCGCCGCGGTGAGCGGGTTGCCCCCGGCCGCGAGCGCTCCGACGAGGGCGAACTGCGAGGCGCCGGTGAACACCAGCAGGCTGAGCGCGCAGGTCTGCGCGACGGTGAGCCCGGCGCCGGCGGAGGTGACGCCGAAGGCGAAGCCGGAGAGGCCCACCGCGACGCCGACGCCGAGCGCGTCCCGTACGACGGCGGCGTCGGGCCTGGACGTGCCGTCCGGAACGGCACGCACTGGTGTGCGTATGCCCGCCGTCGTGCGCGTGTCTGCTGCGCGTGTGTCCGTCGTCGTGCACCCGTCTACAGCGCGTGTGTCCGTCGTCGTGCACCCGTCTACAGCGCGTGTGTCGGCCGTCGTGCACATGTCCGCTGCGTGTCTGTCGGCCGTCGTGCACCTGTCCGCTGCGCGTCTGTCCGCGGATGCCGCGGACGCTGTCTGTTCTGCCACGCCCGGGACGCTACGAGGGGACCGTGCCCGCGGTCTTGTACGTTCTTGCGCGCTCGCGCCGGTAGGCCCCCGGCGGCACCCCGACGATGCGGGTGAAGTGGCGGTTGAGGTGCGGCTGGTCGGTGAAACCGACCATGACGGCGGCGTCGGCGGGCGCGGTCCCGGTGTTCAGCAGGTGCTGGGCGCGGCGGACGCGGGCGTTGGTGAGCCAGGTGTGCGGGGGCATCCCGTAGGCCGCCTTGAAGGCGCGCAGCAGCGCGAAGGGGCTGGTGCCGAGTTCGTGGGCCAGACGCTCCAGGGACGGCGGGTCCGTCATCCGGTCGGCCAGGATCTCCCGGGCGAGCGCCGCGGTGCGGGCGGCCGCCGGGAGCGGGCCCCGGGCGGGCAGGGAGCGGCCGTGGCGGCGCAGCATCCGGGCGATGGCGAGGCGGAAGGCGGTGTCGGCGGCGAGCGCGTTGCCCGCCTCGGCGGCGAGATGCACCTCGTGCACGAGCCGCGCGGTGTCGGGGTCGTGGACGATCGTCTCGGCGAACCCCACCGTGCCGCGCAGCGTGGTGATCTCGGCGGCGACGTCGGCGACCAGTTCCCGCGACGGGTAGAGGGTGCCGTACGACCAGCCCTCGGGGACTCCGGCGTGCGCGGAGTGCGGCACTTCCGGGTTGATCATGACGACGCTGCCGGGCAGCACGCTGACGGTCCCGTCCGGCATGCGCAGGTCCTCGATGCCGCGCCGCACGGCGGCGAGCACGAACCCCTCGTGGCTGTGGCGCGGGAAGGTGTGCCGGACGTAACGGGCGCGCAGCAGGTCGAGGCCCGGCACCCCGGCGTAACTCCAGTGCCGCGCCCACTCCCCGTCGCGCCCGGTGGGCGTCGAACCCCTCGCCATCAGGCCATTCTGCGCCCCGGCCCCACGCCGCTGACCTGCGTGTCCACAGTCCGGACCGGGAATTGTCAGTGCCAAGGTGCACGATGGGGCCATGGTGAGGACCGCGCTCGACTCGTTCTCCCCCGCGACCAGGGGCTGGTTCACGGGGGCCTTCCGTACGCCCACGGCCGCGCAGGAGGGGGCGTGGCGGGCCATCGGCGAGGGCTCCGACGTGCTGGTCGTCGCCCCGACCGGCTCGGGCAAGACGCTCGCCGCGTTCCTCGCCTCACTGGACTCCCTGGCCTCCACTCCCCCGCCCGCGGAGGCCAAGAAGCGCTGCCGGGTGCTGTACATCTCCCCGCTGAAGGCCCTGGCGGTCGACGTCGAGCGCAACCTCCGCAGTCCGCTGACGGGCATCCGCCAGGAGTCCGTCCGCCTCGGCCTGCCCGAGCCGGACATCAAGGTCGGCATCCGCTCCGGGGACACCTCCCCGGCCGACCGCCGCGCGATCGCGAACAAGCCGCCGGACATCCTCATCACGACCCCCGAGTCGCTGTTCCTGATGCTCACCTCGTCCGCGCGCGACGCCCTGGAGGGCGTGGAGACGGTGATCCTGGACGAGGTGCACGCCGTCGCGGGCACCAAGCGCGGCGCGCACCTCGCCCTGTCCCTGGAGCGGCTGGACGCGCTGCTGCCCCGGCCGGCCCGCCGGATCGGCCTGTCCGCGACCGTCCGGCCGGTCGACGAGGTGGCCCGCTTCCTGTCCCCGCAGCGCCGGGTCGAGATCGTCCAGCCGCCCTCGGGCAAGGTCTTCGACCTGTCGGTGGTCGTGCCGGTCGAGGACATGGGCGAACTGGGCGGCTCCCCCGCCAAGGACGACGACCAGGGCGACAAGCCCTCCATCTGGCCGCAGGTGGAGGAGAAGATCGCCGACCTCGTCCAGGCGCACCGCTCGACGATCGTCTTCGTCAACTCCCGCCGCCTCGCCGAGCGCCTGTGCAACCGGCTGAACGAGATCGCGTACGAGAGGGCCACCGGCGAGGCCCTTCCCGAGGGCGGCTCCCCGGCCGAGCTGATGGGGCAGGCCGGGGCCGCCCAGGGAGCCCCGCCGCTCCTGGCCCGCGCGCACCACGGCTCGGTCTCCAAGGAGCAGCGCGCCCTCGTGGAGGAGGACCTCAAGGCGGGCCGCCTGCCCGCCGTGGTCGCCACCTCCAGCCTCGAACTGGGCATCGACATGGGCGCGGTGGACCTGGTGATCCAGGTCGAGTCCCCGCCGTCCGTGGCCTCCGGCCTCCAGCGCGTGGGCCGGGCCGGCCACCAGGTGGGCGCGGTGTCGACGGGCGTCGTGTTCCCCAAGTACCGCGGCGACCTCGTGCAGGCGGCCGTGGTCACCGAGCGCATGCGGTCCGGGTCCATCGAGTCGCTCCGCGTCCCGGCCAACCCCCTCGACGTGCTCGCCCAGCAGCTCGTCGCGATGGTCGCGCTGGACTCCTGGCAGGTGGACGACCTCCTCGCCCTCACCCGCCGTGCCGCGCCCTTCGCCGCTCTCCCCGATTCGGCCTTCACCGCCGTTCTCGACATGCTCGCCGGGCGCTACCCCTCGGACGCCTTCGCCGAGTTGCGCCCGCGCGTCGTCTGGGACCGCGTCGCGGGCACGGTCACCGGCCGCCCGGGGGCGCAGCGCCTGGCCGTCACCTCCGGCGGCACCATTCCCGACCGCGGACTGTTCGGCGTCTTCCTCGCCGGGTCCGACCCGAAGAAGGGCGGCGGCCGGGTCGGCGAGCTGGACGAGGAGATGGTGTACGAGTCCCGCGCGGGCGACGTCTTCACCCTCGGCACGACGTCCTGGCGCATCGAGGACATCACCCGCGACCGCGTGCTGGTCTCCCCCGCCCCGGGCGTCCCCGGCCGGCTCCCGTTCTGGAAGGGCGACCAACTGGGCCGCCCCCTCGAACTGGGCCGAGCGCTCGGCGCGTTCCTCCGCGAGATCGGCAACCTGAAGCCCGACAAGGCCCGCGCCCGCCTCCAGGAGGCGGGCCTGGACGACTGGGCGGCCGACAACGTCCTGTCGTACCTCGACGAGCAGCGCCGCGCCGCGGGGCACGTGCCGGACGACCGCACGATCGTCGTCGAGCGGTTCCGCGACGAGCTCGGCGACTGGCGAGTGGTCGTGCACTCCCCGTTCGGCGCCCAGGTGCACGCCCCGTGGGCGCTGGCGCTCGGGGCCCGCCTCGCCGAGAAGTACGGCATGGACGCCCAGGTGATGCACGCCGACGACGGCATCGTGCTGCGGCTGCCGGACGCGGACCTGATGGGCCTCGACCTCATGGGGCTGGACCCGCTCGACGCCCCGGCGAAACCCCTGGGCGCCGAGTACGACGACAACCAGGCCCCGATCAGTGCCGCCGACACCCTCTTCGACGCGGGCGAGGTCGCGCAGATCGTCACCGACCAGGTCGGCGGCTCCGCCCTGTTCGCCGCCCGCTTCCGCGAGTGCGCCGCCCGCGCGCTGCTGCTGCCCCGGCGCAGCCCCGGCAAGCGCACCCCGCTGTGGCAGCAGCGCCAGCGCGCCTCGCAGCTCCTCCAGGTGGCTTCCGAGTTCGGTTCCTTCCCGATCGTGCTGGAAGCGGTCCGCGAGTGCCTCCAGGACGTCTTCGACGTCCCCGGCCTGACCGAGCTGATGGGCGACATCGAGGCCCGCCGGGTGCGCCTGGTCGAGGTCACCACCACCGAGCCGTCCCCCTTCGCCCGCTCCCTCCTCTTCGGCTACGTCGCCCAGTTCCTGTACGAGGGTGACTCCCCCCTCGCCGAACGGCGCGCGGCGGCACTCTCCCTGGACTCCCGTCTGCTCGCCGAGCTCCTCGGCCAGGCGGAGCTGCGCGAACTGCTCGACGCCGACGTCCTGACCCAGTTGGAGCAGGAACTCCAGTGGCTCACCGAGGACCGCCGGGTCAAGGACGTGGAGGGCGTCGCCGACCTGCTGCGGATGCTCGGCCCGCTCACCACCGCCGAGCTGACCGCCCGCGGCGCGGACGCCCGGTGGCCGCGCGACCTCGCCGACGCACGCCGCGCGATCCAGGTCCGTATCGCGGGAGAGGACCACTGGGCCGCCGTCGAGGACGCCGGGCGTCTGCGCGACGCGCTGGGCACCGCGCTCCCGGTGGGCGTCCCCGAGTCCTTCACCGAGCCGGTCAAGGACCCCCTCGGCGACCTCCTCGCCCGCTTCGCGCGCACCCACGGCCCGTTCACCTCCGCCACCGCCGCCGCCCGCTTCGGCCTCGGCGCGGCCGTCACCGACGGGGCACTGCACCGGCTCGCCGCGAGCGGCCGGGTCGTCCAGGGCGAGTTCCACCCGGCCGGCATCGGCCAGGAGTGGTGCGACGCGACGGTCCTGCGCCGCCTGCGCCGGCGTTCCCTGGCCGCGCTGCGCCAGGAGCTGGAGCCGGTCGACCCGGCCGCCCTCGCCACGTTCCTCCCCCAGTGGCAGGGCTACGGGAGCGGCGGTCTGCGCGGCATCGACGGGCTGGTGCGCGCCGTCGAGCAGTTGCAGGGCGCACCGGTCCCCGCGTCCGCCCTGGAGAAGCTCGTCCTGCCGCACCGCGTCTCCGGCTACACCCCCGCCCTCCTCGACGAGCTCACCACCACCGGCGAGGTCGTCTGGGCGGGCGCGGGCGCACTCCCGGGCAAGGACGGCTGGGTCTCCCTCTACCTCGCCGACGCCGCCCCCCTGCTCCTCCCCGCGCCGCACCCCCTGGAACTCTCGGCGCTCCACGAGTCGATCCTGACCGCCCTCTCCGGCGGTTACGGGCTCTTCTTCCGCCAGATCGCCGACCAGGTCCGCGCCACCACCCACCCCGACGCCTCCGACCCGCAGTTGGCCGACGCGCTGTGGGACCTGGCCTGGTCGGGCCGCCTCACCAACGACACGCTCGCCCCGCTGCGCGCCGTCCTCGGCTCGGGCCGCACCGCCGGGGCCACGGCGCACCGCGCGAAACGCTCGGTCCCCCGCGGCCGTTACGGCTCCCTCACCGGCGCCGCCCGCGCCGTGTCCCGTACGGGACCGCCCACGGTCTCCGGCCGCTGGTCCCGGCTGCCCGCCCCGGAGCCCGACCCCACCCACCGCGCCCACGCCCTGGCCCGTACCCTCCTGGACCGGCACGGCGTCGTCACGCGCGGCGCGGTGGCCGCCGAGGGCGTCGCGGGCGGCTTCTCCGCGGTCTACCGCGTCCTCGCCGCGTTCGAGGACAGCGGGCAGGCCCGCCGGGGTTACGTGGTCGAGGGGCTCGGCGCGGCCCAGTTCGCCATGGACGGCGCGGTCGACCGCCTGCGCGCCGCGGCGACCGCCCGCGACCGCACCGAGGGCGACGCCCCGAACCGGGCCGTCGTCCTGGCCGCCGCCGATCCCGCCAACGCGTACGGGGCGGCCCTGCCCTGGCCCGAACCGCCCGCCGGCGTCACCCACAAGCCGGGCCGCAAGGCGGGCTCCCTGGTCGTCCTGGTCGACGGCGAACTCACCCTCTACATGGAACGCGGCGGCAAGACCCTCCTGGCCTGGCCCGCCCAGCCGGCCCCCTCCGCCACCGACCCGGCGGCAGCCACCCCCGCCCCCGACGAAACCCCCGACGACCGCGTCCGGGCCGCCACCGAGGCCCTCACCGCCTCCGCCCGCGCGGGCGCCCTCGGCACCGTCACCGTCGAACGCATCAACAACGGCCCCGCCCTGACCTCCCCCCTGAGCCGCACCCTGGAAGCGGCGGGCTTCCACGCCACCCCGAAGGGCCTGCGCATCCGCATCTGACCCCCACGAGGGGGTCGCCCACCTCCGCACAAAGGCCCCCGACGCGTCCCGCACCGCAAAGGCGACCCACCGCCCCCCATCCCCACCCCGCCCCCACAGGCCCGACCGGCCCCCGCACGGGCGACCGAGTGCGGGGCCCCGCGCCCCTCCACACCCCGACGCGACATCCCCGCAGCAGCGCCCCACCCCCACGGCAGGGCTCCAAGCGCCCCCGACGCGACACCCCCGCAGCAGGGGCGCACCCCACGGCGCAGCTCTCCGCATACCGCCCCAGCGCCCCGCAGCGGAAGCCCGCCCCCACGTCACGACCTGCCGCACTCCCGACGCGGTACCCCGGGCGGAGCCCACCCCACAGCACGCCTCCCCGGGCCCCGCCTCAGCGCCCTCGCCCCCCACAACACGCCTCCCCACACCCTCGACGCCGCACCCCGCACCCCGAGCGCACCCCCGCACACCCCCCTCTCCCGCATCATGGACACATGCCCGAAGGAGACACCGTCTGGCACGCCGCCGCCCGTCTGCACGCGGCCCTCGCCGGACGCACCCTCACCCACGCCGACCTCCGCGTCCCCCGCTTCGCCACCTCCGACCTGACCGGCCGCGAGGTACTCGACGTCACCTCGAACGGAAAACACCTGCTCACCCGCATCGAGGGCGGCCTCACCCTGCACTCGCACCTCCGCATGGACGGCACCTGGCGGGTCTTCGCCCCCGGCGCCCCCTGGCGCGGCGGCCCCGAGCACCAGATCCGCGCGGTCCTCCAGAACACGGACGCCACCGCCGTCGGCTACCGCCTCCCCGTCCTGGAACTCCTGCCCACCGCCGAAGAACACACCGTCATCGGCCACCTCGGCCCGGACCTCCTCTCCCCCACCTGGCCCGACGACCCCGACGCCCCCGACTCCCTCCCCGCCCGCGCCGTACGCAATCTCCTCGCGGACCCCGACCGCCCCCTCGGCGAAGCCCTCCTGGACCAGCGCAATCTCGCGGGCATCGGCAACGTCTACAAGTCCGAGCTCTGCTTCCTCGCCCGCGTCACCCCCTGGCTCCCGGTCGGCGAACTGGCCCCCGACGTCCCCGCCCGCCTCGTCGCCACCGCCCACCGCCTGCTGGACTTCAACAAGGACCACCCCGACCGCCGCACCACCACCGTCGCCCGCACCTCACCCGCCACCCGCACCGTCACCTCCCCCGAACTCCTCTACGTCTACGGCCGCCGGTCCCGCCCCTGCCTGCGCTGCCGCACCCCCGTCCGCAAGGCCGACCAGGGCGACGGCTCCCGCGACCGTCCCACCTACTGGTGCCCGAAGTGCCAGGCGGGCCCCACTGGTTGACGGGTCGTCAGGTTGAGTCGTACGGTCACCGGCATGCCCCTTGCGGTACGCGTCCCCGCGTACGACCTGACCGGCCGCACCGCCTTCGTCACCGGCGCGGCCGGCGGCATCGGCCGCGCCACCGCCGTGCTCCTCGCCGGAGCCGGGGCCACCGTGCACTGTGCGGACCGCGACGCGGCGGGCCTCGCCGAGACGGCCGCCCTCGCCGAGACGGCCGCCCTCATCACCGAGTCCACCGACGGCACGCCCCGCACCCACACACTCGACGTGACGTCCCGCGCCGGACTCAAGACCGCGATGGAGAGCGCCGAGCGCCTCGACATCCTGGTCGCCGCGGCCGGAATCATGCACGTCAGCAGCGTCCTGGACACCGGCGACGCAGACCTCGACCGCGTCCTGGCGGTCAATTTCAAGGGAGTCCTGTACGCCTGCCAGGAAGCGGCCCGCCTCATGCTCCGGGCCCGGAGCCCGGGCAGCATCGTGACCGTCGCCTCCGGAGCCGTGGACGCCGCCAACGCCGGGCTCTTCGCCTACAGCACCAGCAAGGCCGCGGTCGTACAGCTCACGAAAACCCTCGCCACCGAACTGGGCCCGCACGGCATCCGCGTCAACGCGGTCGCCCCGGGCTGGATCCGCACCCCCATGACGGACAGACACGACGCCACGCTCCAGGAGAGCACCGAGGCGAGGATGGTCCGCATCACCCCGCTCGGCCGCGTCGGCCAACCCGAGGACGTCGCCCAGACGGTGCTCCATCTGGCCTGCGACGCCTCCGCCTTCACGACGGGCCAGATCCTCCGCCCGAACGGCGGCGTCGCCATGCCCTGGTAGCCCGCGACCCGGCAACCCGCGCCCCGGCCGAAACGGACCCCGCCCGCACCCGGCCCACCCGGTCCCGCCCCGCCACATGCACCGGCAGCAGGCTCAGGCCCCATCCCCCGGCCGCGACCGCCCCCTCCACCGGCCCGGCCTCCTGCGGCACCAGCGCGAGCCGCAGCACCGCCCACCACCACAGCACCCCGAACAGCAGCACCAGCGTCCCCAGGACGACCCTGCGCCCCGGGCACCGGCCCTCCAGCGGTCGCTCCATCGCTGCCTCCTCGGACCGACGCTAGCGGCGGTCGTCCACGCCCGGGAGGGCGCACCGGAAGCACAGGAAGCTTCCGGCGCACCCCACCCGCACGCCCCGGGC
Source organism: Streptomyces sp. NPDC088745 (assembly GCF_044751045.1). Lineage (NCBI taxonomy): Bacteria > Bacillati > Actinomycetota > Actinomycetes > Kitasatosporales > Streptomycetaceae > Streptomyces > Streptomyces sp. NPDC088745. Next base: position 18,340 of record NZ_JBIVLB010000004.1, on the reverse strand, counting down.
CTTCAGCAGCCCGGCGTCCCGGGCGTCAGCCCTCAGGCGCTCTCCGCCTGGAACATCCATGCGTGCTTCTCCAGGTCCGCCGTGAGCCCGATGATCAGGTCCTGCGTGACGGGGTCCGGGTCACCGGTCGACTCGATCCGCTCACGCATCCGGACGATCACCGCACCGAGCGCGTCGACCAGGATGCGCACCGCGTCGCTGTCCTTGATCCACCCGGTGGGCGTCTCCCCGATCGCCGAGGACCCGGCGACCGTCGCGGCCCGGCCGTCGGGGTTCACACCGAGCGCGGAGGCCCGCTCGGCCACGGAGTCGGAGTGCAGCCGGGCCGAGGTCACGACGTCGTCGAGCTGAAGGTGCACGGAGCGGAAGCGCGGACCCACCACGTTCCAGTGGACCTGCTTGGCGACCAGCGACAGGTCGACCAGGTCCACCAGCGCGCCCTGCAGCGCCTCGCCGACGGCCTTGAGATCGGCCTCGGGCAGCGTGCTCTTCACGACTGACATGGAGCGTCCTCCTCAGGAATACCGAAAAACCGGATCAGCACCATCAACCCTGCCACAACTGATCCATTTCGGTCATCCAGGGTCCGGGCGCGGAGCAGCGACCGCAGAGCGGCGTCGCAACGGCCCCGAACAGCCATGGCGCGCCCACCGCACAGCCCCGAAACGCAAAAACCGGCACCCGGGCCGACCCCACAGGGGTCGACCGGAGCACCGGTCCCGCACTCTTTCCTTCGCTAGGCAGCGACGACGTCCACCGCTTCCGCAGGTGCCTTGATCGTCACTCGCTCGGTCGGCACGCCGGACACCCCGGCTACCGACGTCACGGAGACCGAATTGAGCATCGGTCGTACCGGCTGGCGCACCGGCGTCTCGCCGGCCGCAGCCGACGCCGCCAGTTCGGCCAGGGAGAGTTCGTCGCTCACTTCCCGCATGAGCTCGGACATCCGTACATCAAGCGCGTCGCAGATAGCGGAAAGCAGCTCGGAGGATGCCTCCTTCTGCCCCCGCTCCACCTCGGAGAGATAGCCGAGCGAAACCCGGGCGGACGAGGAGACTTCGCGCAGAGTACGGCCCTGGCGCTGGCGCTGCCGACGCAGCACGTCACCCAACAGGCGACGGAGCAGAATCATCGGTGGCTCCCTCCTCGGACCGCGTAGCCGCATCCTTCACGCCCCACCGTACCGCCTCGCGGTGCAGCCGTGCGGGGAGCTATGTCGTGTTCACTCAGGGCTGCAAACATCAGATCCCCCCGTTGTGTTCCGTATCCTGTGCCCGCGCATTCTCGACCAGTTCACCGGAGAGCAGCTCGAAAGCGGCCCGTACGCTCTCTCTACGGATGTCCGATCGGCTGCCGTTCAACCCAAGCGCGGCCACTTTCCGGTTGCCGTCCGGTCCCGCGACGGCCACGAAGACGGTGCCCACAGCTTGCCCGTCCTGGGGATCGGGGCCCGCGACACCGGTCGTGGAGACACCCCAGTCGGCCCCCAGCACCCGCCGCGCCCCTGCCGCCATCTGCCGCGCGACCTCGGCGTCCACCGCCCCGCGCTCCCGCAGGAGATCACCGGAGACCCCCAGGACGTCCCGCTTCAGCTCCGTCGCGTACGCCGTCACGGAGCCCCGGAAGACCCGGGAGGCCCCCGGCACCCCGGTCAGCTCCGCGGCGACCAGGCCCCCGGTCAGCGACTCGGCCACCGCCAGGGTCTCCCCCCGCGCGGCGAGCGCCGCCAGCACCCCTGCGGCCGTGGAACTCACCCGGACCGCTCCGCCGCCAGCCCCGCCCGCCGCAGCACGATCGCCTGCCGTACGTAGTCGAGGCCCGTCACCACGGTGAGCACCACGGCCACCGCCATCACCCACCACCGGAACGTCGCCAGCGGCCCGGTCAGCGCCAGCACGTACATGCCGACCGCCGTGCCCTGCGCGAGGGTCTTCATCTTGCCGCCGCGGCTGGCCGGAATCACCCCGTGCCGGATCACCCAGAACCGCATGAGGGTGATCCCGAGCTCCCGGAAGAGAATGACCCCGGTCACCCACCACGGCAGGTCCCCGAGCCCGGACAGGCAGATCAGCCCGGCCGCCATGATCGCCTTGTCGGCGATCGGGTCGGCGATCTTCCCGAAGTCCGTGACCAGGTTGTACGCCCGCGCCAGATGGCCGTCGAAGACGTCCGTGATCATGGCGACGGCGAACGCCGCCCACGCCCACGCCCGCCAGATCGGGTCGTACCCGCCGTCGGCGAGCAGCAGCAGCACGAAGCCCGGCACCAGCACGAGCCGGACCATCGTGAGGATGTTCGCGATGTTCCACAGACTGGCCTGATTCACCGCCACGGCACCCAGCTTCCCACCGGCCACCGACGCGGCCCTGCCGGTACCGCCCGCCGCGGACGCCGGGATTCCGCTCATCTGGCCGCCTCCTTGGGAACCTCGTCACTGGCACTGGGCAGGGGCTCGGCGACGAGGTCCACGCCCTCGGTGCCGACCACCTTCGCCATGACCATACGACCGGGCGTCAACCCGTGGCCGGTGGTGAACACCACCTGGCCGTCCGTCTCCGGTGCCTGGTGGGCGGCACGGCCGGTCGCGGGCTCGTCCTCGGCGTCGTCGGAGTCCGCCGGGCGCACGGACTCGACCAGCACCTCCAGCGTCTCCCCGATGCGCTCCTCCGCCCGCTGGGCGGTGAGCTCCTCGGCGAGCCGGGAGATGTGCGCGAGCCGCGCGGCGATGGTGTCGTCGTCCAGCTTGTCCTCGTACGTCAGGGCCTCCGTGCCCTCCTCGTCGGAGTAGCCGAAGACGCCGATGGCGTCCAGCCGCGCCCCGGTGAGGAAGCGTTCCAGCTCCGCGAAGTCCTCCTCGGTCTCGCCGGGGAAGCCCACGATGAAGTTGGAGCGCACACCGGCCTGCGGGGCCTTGCCGCGGATGGTCTCCAGCAGGCCCCAGAACTGCTCGGTGGACCCGAAGCGGCGCATCGCGCGCAGCACCTTGGGCGCCGAGTGCTGGAAGGACAGGTCGAAGTACGGGGCGACCTTCGGCGTCGAGGTGAGGACGTCGATCAGGCCGGGCCGCATCTCGGCGGGCTGGAGGTAGCTGACCCGCACCCGCTCGATGCCGTCGACCTCCGCCAGCTCGGGCAGCAGGGTCTCCAGCAGGCGGATGTCGCCCAGGTCCTTGCCGTACGAGGTGTTGTTCTCGGAGACCAGCATGACCTCCTTGACGCCCTGCTCGGCCAGCCAGCGCGTCTCGCCCAGCACGTCGCTGGGGCGGCGCGAGATGAAGGAGCCGCGGAACGACGGAATGGCGCAGAAGGAGCACCGCCGGTCGCAGCCGGAGGCCAGCTTCACCGAGGCGACCGGGCTCGTGCCCAGCCGGCGGCGCAGCGGCGCGCGCGGCCCGGAGACCGGGGCGACGCCTTCCGGCAGGTCCTCGGGCACGGGGGCGGCCTCCTGCGCGTGCCCCGGCAGCGACACGTCGGCGGCCTGCCGCTCGGCCGGGCTGATCGGCAGCAGCTTGCGCCGGTCGCGCGGGGTGTGCGCCTCGACGGAACCACCGGCGAGGATGGTCTGGAGGCGGTTGGAGATGTCGGCGTAGTCGTCGAAGCCGAGGACGCCGTCGGCCTCCGGCAGGGCCTCGGCGAGGTCCTTGCCGTACCGCTCGGCCATGCAGCCCACGGCGACCACGGCCTGGGTGCGGCCGTGGTCCTTCAGGTCGTTGGCTTCGAGCAGGGCGTCGACGGAGTCCTTCTTGGCGGCCTCGACGAATCCGCAGGTGTTGACGACGGCGACATCCGCGTCCGAGGCGTCCTCGACGAGGTCCCAGCCGTCCGCTGCCAAGCGGCCTGCCAGCTCCTCCGAGTCCACCTCGTTACGGGCGCAGCCAAGAGTGACAAGGGCGACGGTGCGGCGTTCGGGCATGGACTCAAGCCTACTTCGTTCCGGCGCACGCCCGGGCCGCGAGGGGGCCGTGCGCCGCTCCTCGACGGATGTACCCCTTCCGACCTGCGACGACGTACCGACCGTGTCCGTGATCGGATCGCCGCAGGTGGAAGCGGGCAGAAGCGGTGGAAGCAGGAGGCGGGGCCGGCGCGCCCCCGTGTGCGCCCGGTGTCTCAGCCGACCTCGGGGTCGCCCTTGGTGTAGGTGAGCCGCTCGACCTGGCCGGGGCTGAAGTCGTCCTCGACCTCCTTGCCGTTCACGAAGAGCTGGACGGCGTCGGCGTCGCCGAGCACCAGGTCGAGCTTCTTCGGGTCGGTGAAGGTTTTGGAGTCGCCCTTGTTCAGGAAGCCGTCGAAGAGGATCCGGTTGTTGGACGCCCGCGCCGAGACCCAGCTCTTGGTGCCGGTCGCGACCATCTTGACGGTGACCCGGTCCTTGGGGGCGGCCGCGATGGCGCTGTCCGCCGGGCCGGGCGTCACGTCGGTCTTGGGAAGGGCGGGCTTGATGGTCCTGCCCGGCTTGGGCCTGGGGGCGGGCGCGGTGGCGGTGGCCCCCTCGGCGACGCTGCGCGTCCCGCCGGGCTCGTCGCCCCCGCTGAACATCGTGAACCCGACGAATCCGATCACCGCGACGATCGCGGCGACCATGGCGGCGGTCCAGTTGGGCCGGCGCGGCTCGGGACGGATCCGCTCCGCCTCGAACAGCGGGGCGGCGGGGGTCGGCGCGGGCCGTCCGCCGTGCTCGCCGTCGTACTGCGCGACGAGCGCCGAGGCGTCGAGGCCGACGGCGGCGGCGAGCGTACGGATGTGCCCGCGGGCGTAGACGTCGCCGCCGCAGCGGGTGAAGTCGTCGGCCTCGATGGCGTGCACGATCGGAATGCGCACCCGGGTCGACGTGCTGACTTCGTCGACCGTCAGACCTGCGGCGATCCGGGCCTGCTGGAGGGCACGGCCGATGGTGGGCCGGTCGTCTTCGGGGGAGTTGCCGGGGGAGTCCGGGACGTTGCCGTCCGGGGAGTTGCCGATGGACACGGGGGCGCCTTTCGAGCGTGAGCCACCTGCTGGAGGTTCAGTCTAGGGGGGTGACGAAAGGGTGGGGCAAGCGGGAGAGCTGTCTTTGTACGCCATCGGAACGGCGTTTTCGTACGCCGTCGCACCAGCCCGGCACCCCGGAGGCACCACGGCGCCGTCCATGGTCCCACCGCTGACGGTCCATGACGCCTCCCTCCCCTCAACTGGACGTGTCCGCAGGGGAAACGGTTGCCTCCGAACCCGTACGAGTGATGATCACTGGGCCACTCGCACGCACCCGGGAAACCGCGCACGCCCTACGAAGGAGACTCTCCCCGGATCACGGCCAGCACGCCATCCAATTCGTCGGGCTTCACGAGGACGTCACGCGCCTTGGACCCCTCGGTCGGCCCCACGATGTTCCGCGACTCCATCAGGTCCATCAGCCGGCCCGCCTTGGCGAAGCCCACCCGCAGCTTGCGCTGGAGCATCGACGTCGACCCGAACTGGGTGGAGACGACCAGCTCGGTGGCCTGGCACAGCAGGTCCAGGTCGTCGCCGATCTCCTCGTCGATCTCCTTCTTCTGCTTGGTGCCGACCACGACGTCGTCCCGGAAGACCGGCGCCATCTGGTCCTTGCAGTGCTGGACGACCGCCGCGACCTCGTCCTCGGTGACGAAGGCGCCCTGCATGCGGGTCGGCTTGTTGGCCCCCATCGGCAGGAAGAGCCCGTCGCCCTTGCCGATCAGCTTCTCGGCGCCCGGCTGGTCGAGGATGACCCGGCTGTCGGCGAGCGAGGAGGTGGCGAAGGCGAGCCGGGAGGGCACGTTCGCCTTGATCAGACCGGTGACGACGTCCACCGAAGGCCGCTGCGTGGCGAGCACCAGGTGGATGCCGGCGGCGCGGGCCAACTGGGTGATGCGGACGATCGAGTCCTCCACGTCCCGCGGCGCGACCATCATCAGGTCCGCCAGCTCGTCCACGATCACCAGCAGGTACGGATACGCCTGGAGCTCCCGCTCGCTGCCCTCCGGCGTCTTGAGCTTCCCCGAGCGCACGGCCGCGTTGAAGTCGTCGATGTGCCGGTACCCGAACGCGGCGAGGTCGTCGTACCGCAGGTCCATTTCCCGTACGACCCACTGGAGCGCCTCGGCGGCCCGCTTGGGGTTGGTGATGATCGGGGTGATCAGGTGCGGGATGCCCTCGTAGGCGGTCAGCTCGACGCGCTTGGGGTCCACGAGGACCATCCGTACGTCCTCGGGCGTGGCCCGGACCATGATCGAGGTGATCAGGCAGTTGATGCAGGACGACTTGCCGGAGCCGGTGGCTCCGGCGACCAGGACGTGCGGCATCTTCGCGAGGTTGGCCATCTCGTAGCCGCCCTCGACGTTCTTGCCGAGCGCCACCAGCATCGGGTGGTCGTCCTCCGCCGCGTCCGCCAGGCGCAGGACGTCGCCGAGGTTGACCATCTCGCGGTCGCTGTTGGGGATCTCGATGCCGACCGCGGACTTGCCGGGGATCGGCGAGATGATCCGCACGTCCGGGGAGGCCACCGCGTACGCGATGTTCTTGGTCAGCGCGGTGATCTTCTCGACCTTGACGGCGGGGCCGAGCTCGACCTCGTACCGGGTGACCGTCGGACCGCGCGTGAAGCCGGTGACGGCCGCGTCGACCTTGAACTCGGAGAAGACGTTCTGCAGCGACTCCACGACTGCGTCGTTGGCCGCGCTGCGCGTCTTGCCGGGCCCGCCGCGCTCCAGGAGGTCCAGGGAGGGCAGCGCGTACGTGATGTCGCCGGACAGCCGGAGCTGCTCGGCGCGCGCCGGGAGCACCGAGGGCTCCTTCGGCGGCTCCTTGGTGAGGTCCGCGACCTTGGGCGGCGCGGCCCCGGCGGGACGGCCGGGTGCCGGCGCGGCGCCGGCCGGGCGGCCCGGTTCCGGCGCGGCGGGCAGCGCGGGCTTCACCGGCGGCGCCTGCACCGCCTCCCGCGCCGACGGCACGGACGAGGTGCGCTCGGGCTCCTGCGAGACGCCCTGGGTGAGGTCCGCGACGATCGGCGACGGCGGCAGCCCGTTCATCACCGCGCCGTCCAGCGCGGCCGCCGCGGCCGCCGCGACGTCCACCGCGTCCTGCGGCCGGGCGTACGGGGACGACGGCTGCGCGGACGGGGCCCTGCGCGGCCTCCTGCGCCGTCCCGGCGCCTCCTGCTCCACCGCGTCGACGTCGTACTCCCCCGCCTCGCTCCGGCGCGCGGAGGCGCCGCGTGCGTCGGCGGGAAGCGCCTCACGCCACTGCTCGTCGTACCGCTCGTCGTCCTCCGCGACGTAGGCGGCGAGCTCCTCCGGCCGCGGCTCGACGACCCCGAGGCGGATGCCGAGTTGGCGCAGCCGCCGCGGAATCGCGTTGACCGGTGTCGCCGTCACCACCAGCAGCCCGAAGACGGTCAGGAGCAGCAGCAGCGGTACGGCCAGCACCTCGCCCATCGTGAAGGTCAGCGGCACCGACGCCGCCCAGCCGATCAGCCCTCCCGCGTCCTGCATCGCCTCGGTGCCGTCGCCGCGCCCCGGCGACCCGCACGCGATGTGCACCTGTCCGAGCACGCCGACGACCAGCGCGGAGAGCCCGATGACGATGCGCCCGTTGGCCTCCGGCCGCTCCGGGTGCATGATCAGCCGGATTCCCATCGCGCCCAGCAGCAGCGGCACCAGCAGGTCGAGCCGCCCGAAGGAACCGGTGACCAGCATCTTGACCAGGTCCCCGACCGGCCCGCGCAGATGCGCCCAGGTGCCGGCCGCGACGATCAGCGCGAGGCCGAGCAGCAGCAGCGCGAGGCCGTCCTTGCGGTGCGCCGGGTCGAGCCCCTTCGCGCCCCGCCCTATGCCGCGGAACATCGCGCCGACACCGTGCGCGAGACCCAGGTAGGCGCCGCGCGCCAGCCGGTACACGCCCCCGGTGGGGGACGGGGCGGGCCGGGGCGCGGGGCGGACCGCCTTCTTGGCGGGCGCCTTCTTCGCCGGGGCCTTCCTGGCGGCGGTCTTCTTCGCGGGCGGTCTCGCCACGGCCTTCGCGGGCGCCGCCTTCTTCGCAGCGCCCGGCGTACGACCGGCGCGCGGCTTGGCGGTGCCCGTCGTGCCCTGGGAACCCTTGCCGGACGTACGTGAGGCCATGGGGCAAGAGGTTACCTGGGGAGACGCCTGCGGACAGGAGCGCCTACGGGTTCACCCGACCGTGTCGCCCTTCGCAGACAGCGAAATTGACGCCCCGTCGACCGCACCCGGCCGCACGAAAGCCCCATACCTGACACAACACCAGGTATGGGGCTCACGCTCCCTCACATTCCTTCACACGCCCGACGAGCGGTCGCCCACCTGACGAACGGTCACGTGCACGGCCAACGCCCACCCGCGCGCCGAGCACTCCGTCAGTTCTGCGAGGGCAGCGTCCCCGCGCCCCCGCCGGTCCCCGGCTCCAGCGCGTCGAGCGCCCGGCGCAGTCCCGTGAGCTTGCGCTCCAGATGCGCCGCCGTGGCGACCGCCGCCGCGTCCGCGGACTCGTCGTCGAGCTGCTTGGAGAGCGCCTCCGCCTGCTCCTCGACCGCCGCGAGCCGCGCGGACAGCTCGGCGAGCAGCCCCGCGGGCTCCTTCACCGCTCCCGCGTCCGCCCGGTTCGTACCCTCCAACTGGAGGCGCAGCAGTGCCGCCTGCTCCCGCAGTTGGCAGTTCTTCATGTACAGCTCGACGAAGACCGACACCTTGGCGCGCAGCACCCAGGGGTCGAACGGCTTCGAGATGTAGTCCACCGCGCCGGCCGCATAACCCCGGAAGGTGTGATGCGGACCGTGGTTGATCGCGGTGAGGAAGATGATCGGGATGTCCCTCGTCCGCTCCCGCCGCTTGATGTGCGCGGCGGTCTCGAACCCGTCCATGCCCGGCATCTGCACGTCCAGCAGGATGACCGCGAAGTCATCGGTAAGCAGTGCTTTGAGCGCTTCCTCCCCTGACGATGCCCGCACCAGTGTCTGATCGAGCGCGGAGAGAATGGCCTCCAGCGCCAACAGATTCTCCGGCCGGTCATCGACCAGGAGGATCTTGGCCTTCTGCACCATGGCCCGTCCTCCTCGCCCCGGCAGTGCACCGGGCGCCGCCCCGGAGGACGACTCCCTTGCGTCGCCCGTCCTTGTGCCGGTCATGGTAGCCGTACCCTGCCGGTCGCCACACCCTGTCACCGCGATGTCACTGTGCACGTAGCAAAAACGCATCGGGAGACCGATAGGTTCCCCGATTCCCGTGCTCTCACACGCCGTCGGCCACAGTCAGTCAGCACGTCCCGGCGACCCGGCCCGTCAGCACGACCGCCCGCGGCACGCACCGCCGCACGGTCCGGTGCACACACCACCGTACGGTCAGGCGCGCGCCCACGGAGCGCCGGGGCTCTACTCCTCCCCGCGCATCCACCGTTCCATCACACCGAGCAGATGGTCCGGGTCCACCGGCTTCGTCACGTAGTCCGAGGCACCCGAGTCGATCGCCTTCTCCCGGTCGCCCTTCATCGCCTTCGCGGTGAGCGCGATGATCGGCAGCCCGGCGAACTGCGGCATCCTGCGGATCGCCGTCGTCGTCGCGTAACCGTCCATCTCCGGCATCATGATGTCCATCAGCACGACCGTCACGTCGTCGTGCTGCTCCAGGACCTCGATGCCCTCGCGTCCGTTCTCCGCGTACAGCACCGCGAGCCCGTGCTGCTCCAGAACGCTCGTCAGGGCGAAGACATTGCGGATGTCGTCGTCGACGATGAGCACCTTCTCACCGGAGAACCCGAACGTCCGCCGCTCCTCGGGCGCACTCTCCTGCCCGCCCTGCTGCTGTCCGGCCCACGGCTCCTGCGGCGTGCTGCCGGCCGCTGCCGGGGCGGCGGTCCTGCCGGGCAGCGCGGGCCGCTCCTCGGCCTGCCCGATCGCCTTGCGCCGCCGCCGGAAGAGCCCGGCCGAACCCGTCTGCGGTTCGTTGCGTACGACACCCAGGTGGTACGGAGGGGACGCCGCGTCCGGTGACGTCGGGGCCTCCTGCTGCTGCGCCCGGCGCGGCAGTTCGAGCCCGCCGGGACTGACCTGCGGATAGCCCTGCGGGGGCAGCTCACTGGGGTGCAGCGGCAGGTACAGGGTGAACGTCGAGCCGCGGCCCGGCTCGCTCGCCGCGTGGATCTCGCCGCCGAGCAGGCGGGCGATCTCCCGGCTGATGGACAGGCCCAGGCCCGTACCGCCGTACTTCCTGCTGGTCGTCCCGTCGGCCTGCTTGAACGCCTCGAAGATGACCCGCATCTTGCTGGCGGCGATGCCGATGCCGGTGTCGGTGACCGAGAAGGCGATCAGGTCCCCGTCGGAGTCCCGCAGCGACCCCGCCTCCAGCAGTTGCTCGCGGATCTCGTGCGGTACGTCCGCGTTGGCGGGCCGGATCACCAGCTCGACGGCTCCGGTGTCGGTGAACTTCACCGCGTTGGACAGCAGGTTGCGCAGCACCTGGAGGAGGCGCTGCTCGTCGGTGTGCAGGGTGGCGGGCAGCTCCGGGGAGACCCGTACCGAGAAGTCGAGTCCCTTCTCCGCGGTGAGCGGCCGGAAGGTGGCCTCCACGTAGTCGACGAGCTGGACCAGCGCGATCCGGGTCGGCGAGACGTCCATCTTGCCCGCCTCGACCTTGGACAGGTCGAGGATGTCGTTGATGAGCTGGAGCAGGTCGGAACCGGCCCCGTGGATGGTCTCGGCGAACTCCACCTGCTTCGGGGAGAGGTTCCCGTCGGCGTTGTCGGCGAGCAGCTTGGCCAGGATCAGCAGCGAGTTGAGCGGGGTGCGCAGCTCGTGCGACATGTTCGCCAGGAACTCCGACTTGTACCGCATGGAGACGGCGAGCTGTTCGGCCCGCTCCTCCAGGACCTGCCGGGCCTCCTCGATCTCGGTGTTCTTCACCTCGATGTCGCGGTTCTGCCGCGCCAGCAGCTCGGCCTTCTCCTCCAGTTCGGCGTTGGACTCCTGGAGGGCCTTCTGCCGGTTCTCCAACTCCTCGCTGCGTTCGCGCAGTTGCTCCGTCAGCTCCTGCGACTGCTCCAGCAGCACCTCGGTCTTCGTGTTGACGCTGATGGTGTTGACGCTGGTCGCGATCAGGTCGGCGATCTGGTTCAGGAAGTCCCGCTGGATCTGCGTGAACGGCTGGAACGACGCCAGCTCGATCACGCCCAGCACCTGCCCCTCGAAGAGCACCGGCAGCACGATCACGTGCGCCGGCGGTGCCTCCCCGAGCCCCGAGGAGATCTTGAGATACCCCTCGGGCGCCTTGAACTGCATGGTCCGCTTCTCCTCGGCGGCGGTCCCGATCAGGGTCTCCCCCGGCCGGAAGACCGTCGGCATCGAACCCGCCGAGTACCCGTAACTCCCGCGCATCCGCAGTTGGTACGAGCGCTCCGCGTCCGCGCCGACCTCCGCGCCCTTGGCCGCGGACGACCCCGACGGCATCGCCAGGAAGAACGCGCCCTGCTGCGCCGAGACGACCGGCGTCAGCTCGCTCATGATCAGCGAGGCGACGTCGTCCAGGTCGCGGCGGCCCTGCATCAGGCCCGAGATGCGGGCCAGGTTGCCCTTGAGCCAGTCCTGCTCCTCGTTGGCGAGGGTGGTGTCGCGCAGGTTGGAGATCATCGTGTTGATGTTGTCCTGGAGCTCCTGGATCTCCCCGGCGGCGTCCACGTCGATCTTCAGGTTGAGATCGCCCCTGGTCACCGCGGTGGCGACCTTCGCGATGGCCCGCACCTGACGGGTCAGGTTGCCGGCCATCTCGTTCACCGACTCGGTGAGGTCGCGCCAGGTGCCGTCGACGTCCCGCACCCGCGCCTGGCCGCCCAACTGCCCGTCGGTGCCCACTTCGCGGGCCACCCGCGTCACCTGCTCGGCGAACGACGACAGCTGGTCGACCATCGTGTTGATGGTGTCCTTCAGGTCCTGGATCTCGCCCCGCGCGTCGATGTCGATCTTCTTCGTCAGGTCGCCCTTCGCGATGGCCGTCGTGACGGTCGCGATCTGCCGCACCTGGCCGGTCAGGTTGGACGCCATCGAGTTCACCGACTCGGTGAGGTCCTTCCACGTACCCGCGACTCCGGGCACCCGGGCCTGGCCGCCCAGTTGGCCCTGCGTGCCCACCTCGCGGGCCACCCGGGTGACCTCGTCGGCGAACGACGACAGGGTCGTCACCATGGTGTTCACCGTGTCGGCCAGCTCGGCGACCTCGCCGCGCGCCTCGACGGTGACCTTCTTCGTCAGGTCGCCGTTGGCGACGGCGGAGGACACCCGGGCGATGTTCCGCACCTGCGAGGTCAGGTTGTTGGCCATCGTGTTGACGTTGTCGCTGAGGTCCTTCCAGATGCCGGTGACCCCGCGCACCCTGGCCTGACCGCCGAGGATGCCTTCGGTGCCCACCTCGCGGGCCACCCTGGTGACCTCGTCGGCGAAGTTGGAGAGCTGGTCCACCATCGTGTTCACGGTCGTGACGAGGTCGAGGATCTCGCCCTTCGCGTCCACGGTGATCTTCTTCGACAGGTCGCCCTTGGCCACCGCCGTCGTCACCTCGGCGATGTTCCGTACCTGAGAGGTCAGGTTGTTCGCCATGAAGTTCACGGACTGAGTGAGGTCCTTCCAGGTCCCGCTCACTCCCTGCACCTCGGCCTGACCGCCGAGCATGCCCTCGGTGCCCACCTCCCGGGCCACCCGGGTCACCTGCTCCGCGAAGTTCGAGAGCTGGTCGACCATCGTGTTGAGGGTGTTCTTCAGCTCCAGGATCTCGCCGCGCGCGTCCACGTCGATCTTCTGCGACAGGTCGCCGCGCGCCACCGCCGTGGCGACCTGCGCGATGTTGCGCACCTGGGCGGTGAGGTTCCCGGCCATGCCGTTCACCGAGTCGGTCAGATCACGCCACACACCGGCGACGCCCGGCACCTGCGCCTGCCCGCCGAGCCGCCCTTCCGTACCCACCTCGCGCGCGACCCGCGTCACCTGGTCCGCGAAGGCCGAGAGCTGGTCGACCATCGTGTTGATGGTGTTCTTCAGCTCCAGGATCTCGCCGCGCGCGTCCACGTCGATCTTCTGCGACAGGTCGCCCCGCGCCACCGCCGTCGTCACCTGGGCGATCTGGCGCACCTGCGAAGTCAGGTTCCCCGCCATGAAGTTGACGGAGTCGGTGAGTTCCTTCCACGTACCGCTGACGCCGTCGACGCGCGCCTGCCCGCCGAGCCGCCCCTCCGTGCCCACGTCCCTGGCCATCCGCGTGACCTGATCGGCGAACGCGGACAGCTGGTCGACCATCGTGTTGACGGTGACCTTGAGCTCCAGCATCTCGCCGGACACGTCGACGGTGACCTTCTGCGACAGGTCGCCGTTGGCGACCGCCGTCGTCACCTGCGCGATGTTGCGCACCTGCCCGGTGAGGTTGCGGAAAGCCGTGTTGACCGAATCGGTCAGGTCCTTCCAGGTCCCGGCCGCCCCCGGCACCTGCGCCTGCCCGCCCAACTGCCCCTCGACGCCGACCTCGCGGGCCACCCGCGTCACTTCGGAACCGAAGGACTGGAGCTGGTCCACCATCGTGTTGACGGTGTTCTTCAGCTCCAGCATCTCGCCGGCCACGTCGACGGTGACCTTCTGCGACAGGTCGCCGTTGGCCACCGCCGTCGTCACCTGCGCGATGTTGCGCACCTGGTCGGTGAGGTTGCGGAAGGCGGTGTTCACGGAATCCGTGAGGTCCTTCCAGGTCCCCGCCGCCCCCGGCACCTGCGCCTGCCCGCCGAGCAGTCCTTCCCCGCCGACCTCGCTCGCGACCCGGGTGACCTCGTCGGCGAACGTCCGCAGCGTCTCGGTCATCTGGTTGATCGTCTCGGCGAGCTGCGCGACCTCGCCGCGCGCGTTGACCGTGACCTTCCGCGACAGGTCGCCGCTCGCCACCGCCGTGGTGACCTCCGCGATGCCCCGCACCTGCGAGGTGAGGTTCCCCGCCATCAGGTTCACGGAGTCCGTGAGGTCCTTCCACACCCCCGCCACCCCGGGCACCTGCGCCTGACCGCCGAGCTCGCCCTCGGTGCCGACCTCCCGCGCGACCCGCGTGACCTCGGAGGAGAACGACGAGAGCTGGTCCACCATCGTGTTCACGGTGTTCTTCAGCTGGAGCATCTCACCGGCCACGTGCACCGTGACCTTGCGCGACAGATCGCCCTTGGCCACCGCCGTCGTCACGAGCGCGATGTCGCGCACCTGAGCCGTCAGCCGGTACGCCATCGTGTTGACGGAGTCCGTGAGGTCCTTCCACGACCCGGACATCCCGCGCACCTGCGCCTGCCCGCCGAGCTTGCCCTCGGTGCCGACCTCCAGCGCGACCCGCGTCACCTCGTCCGTGAACGCCGACAACTGGTCGACGAGGTTGTTGACCGTCCGCCCGACCTTGAGGAACTCACCGCGCAACGGATGCCCGGCGCCCTCCTCGCGCGCCTGCGACCGCAGCTCCATCCGCTGCTCCAGGTCGCCCTCCGCCACCGCCGACAGCACCCGCCCGACCTCGGACACCGGTCGTACGAGGTCCTCCACCAGCGCGTTCGACGCGTCGATCGCCGCCGCCCAGGACCCCTCGCAGGACCCGGTCTCCAGCCGCTCCGCGAGCTTGCCCTCCCGGCCGACCATGCGCCGCACCCGTGCCAGCTCACCCGTCAGATGGAGATTCCGGTCGGCGACCTCGTTGAACACAGCGGCGATCTCGGCCATCACCCCGTCGCCGGAGACCGTCAGCCGCTTCCTGAAGTTCCCGTCCCGCATCGACACCAAGGCCGCCAGCATGCGGTTCAGCGCAGCCGTGTCCACCTCGGTCGTCCCACTGTTCCGGGACCGTCCGCCCTTTGTGCGCGTGCTCCTGCCCCGCGCCGCCACGCCAGACTCCACCGTGTCCCTCCCGCAGGGATCGACCGTACTTCCCAGGTCTTCGCTGGAAGCTTTCCCAGTCTTCCACCTTGCCGCACCGCCGTGTTCGGCAGGCGACGCGTGACGCCTCCGGCGCCAAATCGTTGAAGCATACAGTCACCGGGTCGGCCCGCCCCGTCGCCCGGCCCTTCCCCGTACGTTCTCGGGACGCAGTGGCACAACGCGTCGGGCGACCGTCTAGCCTGGCAAAGGCGAATCGAAGCCGCGAGAAACGGGCACAGGACTCGGGGAAGCGACGAACACCACATGGGGAGTGCTGTGATCACGGCGCGGGCGGCGGCCACTTTCGACCCGGTCGGACGGTCGGTGGCGACTGCCCGGGCCTTCGTACGCGACACGCTCCAGGGCTGGGGGCATTCCGAGCTGGTCGACGACGCGGTCGTCCTCACCAGCGAACTCGTCACCAACGCGGTCGTCCACGCGGGCACCCAGGCGGACGTCCTGTGCCTGCGCACCGAGGAAGGCATCCGCGTCGAGGTCGGCGACCGCTACCCCGAGCGCGAGGTCCCCCTCCAGGGCGCCGGCTTCAATCTGGGCGGCCCCGACCGGGAGGGCGGCCGCGGCCTCCTCCTGTGCGCCGCCCTCGCCTCCAAGTGGGGCGTCGAGTACACCCCGACCCAGAAGCACGTCTGGTTCCAACTCGACCTCCCCCAGCGCCCGGTCGGCACCCGCGTCGCGGGCCCGGTCCTCCCCGACCGGCTGCTCCCGGTCGCCGACGGCCGCATCCGCGTCGCCGTCGTGCAGATAGACCGCGGCGGGTCCATCGCCTCCTGGAACGAGGACGCGCAGGACCTCTTCGGTTACGCCGCCGAGCAGGTCACCGGCAAGCCCCTCACCGACCTCACCGCCTGGCCGCAGACCCCCGGCATCGGCACGGGCATCGCCGAGGCCCTCCAGATGTCCCGCTGGGAGGGCAGTTACGGCATCCGCGGCGCGGACGGCCGCGTCATCCCCGTGTACGCCTCCCACCTGCGCGTCCGCGACAACGAGGGCGAGCCGTCCACCATCTGCCTCCTGGTGCGGGAAGTGGAGCGCGCCGTCCTGCAGACCCCCCAGCGCACCGCGGCGGCCGACCCGGCGGGCGGTTCCCTCACCGAGGGCCGCACCACCGACCCCTTCGAGGTCTTCATCGGTTCCCCCGCCCCCGACGACCTGGACGGCCTCCTCCAGCGCACCGTCGAGCGCGCCCGCGACATGCTCGACGCCGACTCCGCCTTCCTCCTCCTGGCCACCGACGACGAAACCGAACTGGAGGTACGGGCCACCACCGGCCTGCCCTCCGCCCGCCAGCGCTTCGCCCGCGTCCCCGTCGAGGCCGGCACCGGCAGGTACGGCTCCGCCCGCATGCCCGCCGTCCACGAGGACCTGATCGCCGTCCCCGGCGCGGTGCCCCTCCTGGGCGGCACCGGGATGCGTTCCGTCGTGACCGTCCCGCTGAAGGTCGAGGGCCGCCTCACCGGCTCGCTCGGCGTCGCCGCCGAAGCCCCCGGCCGGTACACCAACGACGAGGCGCTGCGCCTGCAGTTCGCCGCCGACCGCATCGCGCTCGCCGTCGAGTCCGCCCGCCTCGGCGAACTCGAACGCCTCCGCCGCGGCTCCCTCTCCTTCCTCGTCGAGGCCTCCGACCTGCTGGCCGGCACCCTCGACCGCGACCAGACCCTCGCCCTGATGGCGCAGATGACGGTCCCCACCCTGGCCACCTGGTGCGCGGTCTACACGATCGCCGACCCGGCGTCCGCCCCCTACCTCTCCTACGTCCTCCACGAGGACGAGGAACGCATCGACGGCCTCAAGGCCCTCCTGTCCCGCGTCAGCCCGCCCGACCCGGTCCCCACCCCCGGCGCCCGCATCTGGAACGTCCCCGGCGAGGCCGCCCACCAGGCGGCTCTCCGCACCTCCATGCGCAGCCTCGGCCTGGGCTCGACCCCCCAGCTGGGCTCCGGAATCGGCACCACCCTCGCGACGGCCGCAGCCGTCGGCGGCGAAACCGTCGTCCTCCCGCTGGTGGCCCGCAACCGCGTCATCGGCATGCTGACCCTCGGCAAGCCCACCGACGACCACTTCCGCCAGGAGATCCTCGAACTCGCCGAGGACCTCTCCCGCCGCGCCGCCCTGGCCCTGGACAACGCCCGCCTCTACTCCGAGCGCATGGCCATCAGCCAGTCCCTTCAGCGCAGCCTGCTCCCCCCGGAGCGGCCGAACGTGCCGGGCATGGAGGTCGAGGTCATCTACCGCGCGGCCGGCGAGGGCAACGAGGTCGGCGGCGACTTCTACGACATCTTCCCGATCCGCGACGGGGTCTACGGCTTCGCCATCGGCGACGTCTGCGGCACGGGCCCCCAGGCCGCCGCCGTCACGGGCCTCGCCCGGCACGCCCTGCGCCTCCTGGCCCGTGAGGGCTTCGGCGGCCCAGCCGTCCTGGAACGCCTCAACGCCGCCATCCTCGACGAGGGCGAGCGCAGCCGCTTCCTGACCCTCCTGTACGGAGAGCTGTGGCCCCAGGAGGACGGCAGCTCCGTCCTCAAACTGGTCTGCGCGGGCCACCCCCTCCCACTCCGCCTCCGCCAGGACGGCACGGTCACGCCCGCCGCCGAACCCCAGCCCCTTCTGGGCGTCATGGACGACCTGGAGCTCTACGAGGAGACCCTGACCCTCTACCCCGGCGACGTCCTCCTCTGCGTCACGGACGGCATCACCGAGCGCCGCGAGGGCACCCGCATGCTCGGCGACGACGGCCTGGCCGAAGTCCTCTCCGGCTGTACGGGCCTGACCGCTGGCGCCATCGCCGCCCGCGTCCTGCGCACCGTGGAACGCTTCGCCGCGGAACCCGCCTCCGACGACATGGCCATCCTCGCCATGCGCGTCCCGGAGCCCCTCCAGAACTGACTGCCGCGCGCACTGCGGCCCGCGGCCTCTCCCCCGACTCCCAACACGAAGAAGGCCCCCCGCCTGGTGGCGGGGGGCCTTCTTCCTTCTGCTGAGCCCCCATGCGGAATCGAACCGCAGACCTTCTCCTTACCATGGAGACGCTCTACCGACTGAGCTATAGGGGCCTCGTTGCGCCTTGCTGTTCTGCTCGGCTTCAACGAGATAGATCATACCCATAAAAAGTCAGAACTCCGAACCACATCTTCTGGCCCCCCGCGCTCACCTCTGCCGCCAGGCACACATACGGCCAAACCCTGACAAGGCCCTTGCCGTACGGCCGGCGAACCCACTCCCCGTGCCCCCCATGCCTCCCCCCAAGCGACCCCGAACGCAGAAAAGCCCCGCACCATGAATGGTGCGGGGCTTTCCCGTATCAAAACTTGTTCGGCGGCGTCCTACTCTCCCACAGGGTCCCCCCTGCAGTACCATCGGCGCTGAAAGGCTTAGCTTCCGGGTTCGGAATGTAACCGGGCGT
>NZ_JBIVLB010000003.1:624717-813797 GCF_044751045.1 Streptomyces sp. NPDC088745 | reverse complement strand
CGTTGACTTTTGGCACGCTGTTGAGTTCTCAAGGAACGGACGCTTCCTTCGTACTCACCCCTGCGGGCTTTCCTCCGGACGTTTTCGTTCGGTGTGTTTCCAACCTTACCAGATCATTTCCGCGCCGTTTCCGGTTCGAATTTTGTTTCCGGTGGCCGTTGGAGGGCCTTTGCCTTTCGGCGTGTTCACTACTTTAGCCGCTTTCCCCGGCGGCTCATAATCGGGCCATGGGGATCGGAATTCGGGCATGCCGACATTCGAACCCGTGAGGGGAAGTCGTAGTAGTGGTTGGCCGCTCCGGGCTGCTCGGTCGGGTCCGATGGACCGTTCCGACAGCAGTGCCCGTCTCAAGCGGCTCGGGCCACGTTAGGCGTGTGACGGGGCCGAGTCAAGTCGCCCGGCGGCGCGGCTTGTGGGCGCGGTAGGGGCTGACCGTGGGGTCGCCGGCGATCCAGAAGCGCCAGGGGTGGACCGCGCCCTCGCCGCCCACTCCGGTGCGGGGGCCGTTTTCCCGCTGGTCAGGCGGGGCCGGGGTGCCGTGCAGTACGGACAGCGGGGATTCCGGGTCGGTGCAGAGGTCGGTGCCGTCGAGGGCGCGGGTGATGTCGAGACCGGTCGCCAGACGGGCGGGGCCTTTGGCCAGTTCGTTGTCGTTCCGGGCTGAAAGTCGTCGTGTGCGGACGAGGTCGGCACCGGCGGTGATCTCGCCGGCGCGGAGGAGGACACCGCTGGCCTTGCCCTCGGGGCCGCAGACCAGGTTGAGGCTGAACCACATGCCGTAGATGAAGTAGACGTACGCGTGGCCGGGCGGGCCGAACATCGAGGCGTTGCGGGCGGTGCGGCCGCGGTAGGCGTGCGAGCCCGGGTCGCGTTCGCCGTCGTACGCCTCCACCTCGGTGATGCGCAGTTCTATCGGTCCCTCGTCCGTGCGACGTACCAGGGTGCGGCCCAGCAGGTCCGGGGCCACGTCCAGGACGGGGCGGTCGAAGAAGGGGCGGGTGAGCGGCGTACGGTCCGGTTTCGGGGCGATCATGCCTGCCGAGGGTAACGGAACGCGGGTTGTCACCGCTCGTTGTGCGGGTACCCGCGGAACCTGGCGTCGGCATCGAGCGTTCGTACTGGTCAAGGCTGGAAGAGTTAAGGGGAGAGCATGGGATTCAAGAAGCTGCTGGCGAGCCTGGGCTCGGGCGGGGCGACCGTGGAGACGGAGCTCACCGAGGCGAACGTCGTGCCGGGCGGGGTCGTGCAGGGCGAGGTGCGGATCCAGGGCGGGTCCGTGGACCAGCAGATCGAGGGGTTGTCCGTCGGGCTCCAGGCGCGCGTCGAGGTGGAGGGCGGCGACCAGGAGGTCAAGCAGGACATCGAGTTCACCAAGGTGCGGCTGGGCGGTGCCTTCGAGGTGAAGGCGGGGGCGGTGCACGTGGTGCCGTTCGGCCTCGACATTCCGTGGGAGACGCCGGTGACGAGCATCGCC
Organism: Streptomyces sp. NPDC088745; assembly: GCF_044751045.1. Lineage (NCBI taxonomy): Bacteria > Bacillati > Actinomycetota > Actinomycetes > Kitasatosporales > Streptomycetaceae > Streptomyces > Streptomyces sp. NPDC088745. The sequence goes on along the minus strand of NZ_JBIVLB010000003.1, from coordinate 812,323 downwards.
GGGCAGCAGCTGCGGGGCATGGACATCGGGGTGACGACGGAGCTGGAGATCGCGCGGGCCGTGGACTCCGGGGACCTGGACCCGATCAGCGTGCATCCGCTGCCGGCGCAGCAGGCGATCCTGGACGCCTTCGTGCAGCTGGGGTTCCGGTTCAAGAGCGCGGACATGGAGCGCGGGCACATCCGGGGGACGCGGCAGAAGCTGCCGTTCTACCAGGAGATCGAGTTCCTGCCGCCGCAGCAGTACCGGGGGCTCAACCAGGTCGAGCTGACGTTCGTCGCGGACGAGCGCGAGATGGACGTGATCCTGGAGATGGACCGCAAGGGCGGCATGTTCAGCGAGAGCAGCGACTCCTACCGGGCGTTCCAGGTCGGGCTGAACGACTTCCAGGGGACGGACTGGGCCGCGTACCTCAACCAGTGGCTGGCCCAGGTCGGCGGGCAGCGCAACTGGCTCTAGGGTCGGCAGGGTCCCGTACGAGTGCTGAGCGAGTGAGCAGGAAGAGGAAGGTGTTGACGTGACCGAGGGCAAGAGGGCGCCGCTGCCGCACGACTTCCATCCGCCGGTGGCGGCCTTCAGCGTGGTGAGCGACGACGTCGCCGAGGGCGCGGATCTGAAGGACGCCCAGGTGTACGCGGCCGGGAACACCTCGCCGCAACTGCGCTGGGAGGGCTTCCCGGCGGAGACCAAGAGCTTCGCGGTGACGTGCTTCGACCCGGACGCGCCGACCGGCAGCGGGTTCTGGCACTGGACGGTCTTCGACATCCCGGCGACGGTGACCGAGCTGGCGGCCGGCGCGGGGTCGGGGAAGTTCGAGGGGCTGCCGGAGGGCGCCGTACAGGCGCGTAACGACTACGGGTCGAAGGAGTTCGGCGGGGCCGCTCCCCCGGCGGGCGAGCGTCACCGGTACGTGTTCACCGTGTACGCGGTGGACGTGGAGAGCCTCGCCGCCCTGGGGGTCGACGCCGACACTCCGCCGGCCGCCGTCGGGTTCAATCTGCGGTTCCACACGCTCGGGCGGGCACAGCTCGTCGCGGAGTACGAGGCTCCGGCCGAAGGCTGAGCAGGGGCTGAGCAGGGACTGAGCCGCAGTCCGAAAGATTCACGGGGTATTTGCCCGTTCCCGGTCTTGAAAGAGATCGGGAACGGGCAGTTTTTGTTTGGGGGGCCGATGATCCCCCGCCGGGGACGCCGTTAATGCGTTGTCCATTGGGGCGTGTCCCGCCAGAGTTGATCCCAGCCCGCCACGGGGCGGGCCGGCACACGGAGGGTGGGCGGGATGCGTGACACGCTGGTTCTGAACGCGAGCTTCGAGCCGCTGTCGACGGTGACGTTGAACCGTGCGGTGGTGCTTGTCCTGACGGACAAGGCCGTGGTCGAGAAGTCGCATCCCGGGCTGCGCATGCGTGCCGCCGCTGTCGATCTTCCGGTGCCGATGGTGATCCGGCTGAGCCGGTACGTGCGCGTGCCCTTCCGAAGACAAGCTCCGTGGTCGAGGCGGGGAGTGCTGATACGGGACCAGCACAGGTGCGCGTACTGCGGGAAGCGGGCGACGACCGTGGACCACGTGGTGCCGCGGTCGCGCGGAGGCGGTGACACCTGGTTGAACACGGTGGCCTCGTGCGCCGAGGACAATCACCGCAAGGCGGACCGTACGCCGGAGAAGGCGGGGATGCCGTTGCTGTTCGAGCCGTTCGTTCCGACGCCGGCCGATGCGATGTTGCTGTCGCTGCGGGGCGCGGAGTGGGACGCGCTGCCGGACTGGCTGGCGGAGTCCGCCGCCTAGGGGTGCGGTCGCAGGAAGAGGGAGCCCGTCTCGTGGTGGAGGCGGGCTCCTTCGTGTGCGTGCGTCCGGGGGCGTCAGGCCAGCAGGAGCTGGATGATCGCGACGATGCCGACGGCGACGATCACGCCGCGCAGGACGGTCGGGGGCAGGCGGCGGCCGACCTTGGCGCCGATCTGGCCGCCGAGGGCGGAGCCGACGGCGATCAGGAGGACGGCGGTCCAGTCGAACTCGGCGACGAAGAGGAAGAAGACGGCGGCGACTCCGTTGACGACGGCGCCCAGGATGTTCTTGACGCCGTTGATCCGCTGGAGGGAGTCGTTGAGGAGCAGACCCATGAGGGAGAGGTAGAGGACCCCTTGGGCGGCGCCGAAGTAGCCGCCGTACGCGCTGGCGAGCAGGAGGCCGGCCAGGAGGGCGGGGCCGCCGTCGGGGTGCGGGCCGGTTTCCGGGTCGCCGTTCTGGGCGCGGCGGCGCTTGAGGGCCGCGGAGAGCTTGGGCTGGAGGACGACCAGGATCAGGGCCAGGCCGATCAGTACCGGGACGATCGTGTCGAAGGCGGAGGAGGGCAGGGCGAGGAGGAGGACCGCGCCGACCAGGCCGCCGAGGAGGGCGGTGAGGCCGAGCCGGAGGATGCGCCGGCGCTGGCCGCGCAGCTCCTTGCGGTAGCCGATGGCGCCGCTGATGGAGCCGGGGACCAGGCCGAGGGTGTTGGAGACGTTCGCGACGACGGGCGGCAGGCCCGTGGCGAGGAGCACCGGGAAGGTGATCAGGGTGCCGGAGCCGACGATGGTGTTGATGGTGCCCGCGCCGATGCCTGCGGCGAGGACGGCGAGCATCTCCCAGGTCGTCATGCGGCCCTACCCCTCGTGCTGAGTGCTGCGTGCTGATCGCTGCCGTGTGCAGCGATCATGCACGAGGGGGTGGCGGGTCAGTCGATGGGGGGCTGTTCGCGGCGTTGCCCGCTGTTCTGGGAGCCGCCCGAAGTGCCGCCCATGGGGCCGAAGTTGCCCATCGCCCCGGAGAGGCCCTTGAGCGCGTCGCCGATCTCGCTGGGGACGATCCAGAGCTTGTTGGCGTCGCCCTCGGCGATCTTCGGGAGCATCTGGAGGTACTGGTAGGCGAGCAGCTTCTGGTCGGCGTCGCCGGCGTGGATGGACTCGAAGACCGTACGGATGGCCTGGGCCTCGCCCTCGGCGCGCAGGGCGGCGGCCTTGGCCTCGCCCTCGGCGCGCAGGATCGCGGACTGCTTCTCGCCCTCCGCGGTGAGGATCTGGGACTGCCGGATGCCCTCGGCGGTGAGGATGGCGGCGCGCTTGTCGCGGTCGGCGCGCATCTGCTTCTCCATCGAGTCCTGGATGGAGGTCGGCGGTTCGATCGCCTTGAGCTCGACGCGGTTGACGCGGATGCCCCACTTGCCGGTGGCCTCGTCCAGGACGCCGCGCAGGGCCGCGTTGATCTCCTCGCGGGAGGTCAGGGTCCGCTCCAGGTCCATGCCGCCGATGATGTTGCGGAGCGTGGTGACGGTGAGCTGCTCGATGGCCTGGATGTAGCTGGCGACCTCGTAGGTCGCGGCGCGGGCGTCGGTCACCTGGTAGTAGATGACGGTGTCGATGTTGACCACCAGGTTGTCCTGGGTGATCACCGGCTGGGGCGGGAACGGGACGACCTGTTCGCGCAGGTCGATCCGGTTGCGGATCGAGTCGATGAACGGGACGACGATGTTCAGGCCCGCGTTCAGCGTGCGGGTGTAGCGGCCGAAGCGCTCGACGATGGCGGCGCTGGCCTGTGGGATGACCTGGATCGTCTTGATCAGGGCGATGAAGACCAGCACCACCAGAATGATCAGGACGATGATGATCGATGACATCGCTTCCCCGTGCCCTTCGTGTTGCTCGACGCTGCGCGGCCGGGCCGGTGGTCCGGTGCCGCGGTGATGATCGAGTTTTCCAGATGGCGGTACGCCGTGCAGGGCGTTCCGGACAGCTTTCCGTGCGGCGTGCGGTGGCTCACATGACGACGGCGGTGGCGCCGTCGATCTCGATGACGTCGACCTGCTGGCCGGGCTCGAAGGTCTGTCCGGCGTCCAGGGCGCGGGCCGACCAGATCTCCCCGGCGAGTTTGATGCGGCCGCCCTCGCCGCCGTCGACGCGTTCCACGACGACGGCCTGGCGGCCGCGCAACGCGTCGACGCCGCTGGCCAGTTGCGGGCGTTGACTTCGGTGCCGGGTGGCGATGGGACGTACCACCGCGATCAGGACGACCGAAACGGCCGCGAACACCAGTACCTGGGTGACGAGACCGCCGCCCAGGTAGGAGGTGAGCGCCGCCGCGAGCGCGCCGACGGCGAGCATTCCCAGTTCGGGCATCGTCGTGACGACGAGAGCGATGCCGAGCACCGCCGCGCCGATCAGCCACCAGAGCCATGCGTCCATGTTCACAACGGTCATGGTAGGGGCGGCCGGACGGCGCGGACAGGGCGCACAGGGGATGCGTACCGGCCCAAGTCCGTTGCGTACGGGCAGACTTAGCCGAGCGGGAGGCCCTGGGCGGTGTAACGGTCGCCGCGGTGCTCGACGAGGAGCGGCAGCCCGAAACAGAGGGAGAGGTTGCGCGAGGTCAGCTCGGTCTCGACCGGGCCCGCGGCGAGGACCTTGCCCTGGCGGATCATCAGGACGTGGGTGAAGCCCGGCGGGATCTCCTCGACGTGGTGCGTGACCATGATCATCGAGGGGGCGTACGGGTCCTTGGCGAGACGGCCGAGGCGACGGACCAGGTCCTCGCGGCCGCCGAGGTCGAGACCGGCGGCGGGCTCGTCCAGCAGGAGCAGTTCGGGGTCGGTCATCATGGCGCGGGCGATCAGGGTGCGCTTGCGCTCGCCCTCGGAGAGGGTGCCGAACCTGCGGTTCAGGAACTCGCTCATGCCCAGGCGGTCGAGGAAGGCGCGGGCGCGCAGCTCGTCGACCTCGTCGTAGTCCTCGCGCCAGGTGGCGGTCATGCCGTACGCGGCGGTGAGGACGGTTTCCAGGACGGTCTGCCGCTTGGGCATCTTGTCGGCCATCGCGATGCCGGCCATGCCGATGCGGGGGCGGAGCTCGAAGACGTCCACCCTGCCGAGGGTCTCGCCGAGGACGGCGGCGGAGCCGGCGGAGGGGAAGAGGTAGCTGGAGGCGATGTTCAGCAGCGTGGTCTTGCCGGCGCCGTTGGGGCCGAGGATGACCCAGCGTTCGCCTTCTTTCACCGACCAGGAGACGTCGTCCACCAGAGCCCGTCCGTCGCGGACCACGGATACGTCCACCAGCTCCAGTACATCGCTCATGAGCGCGTTGTCTCCCCATGCAGTATCGAAATGTCGCGTGTGCCTGTGGGCACAGCGCCCAAGGAAAACCTACGCCACCACTCGGACGGTCCGGCCCTTGGGATGGGTGCGGGCCGGAATCTAGGCTGGGTCGCATGCTCACGGAACCACGTTCAGGAATGCTGGCGGCTTGGGGAAATGCCCTGCTCGGGGGATTTGTCTCACCGGACGACGCCGCGACGGCCATCGTCGGCGAGGACGCGGCGCACCGGGTGACCGGCGTGCCGGGCGAGGCGGGGCCGGTCGGGCTCACGCTCGCGCTCGGGCGGCTGCGGGCCCTGGGGGCGACGGGGTTCCGGGTCGCGCTGCCCGCGCCGGGTCATCCGCTGGGGCTGAGCGGGCCGCCGGAGTTCAACGCGCGGGCGCTGGAGGCCGAGGAGGCGGTGGTCTGTGCGGGGGCCGCGCTCGGGCTCGTGCCGGAGGTGGCGGAGATCGGACCTGCGGGGGACGTGCGGGTCGAGGTGACCTGGGTGTGTTCGCCGGTACGGGACGCGCCGCCCGCGGACGTGCCGTCGCTCGGGGAGGCGGAGCGGGAGCTGGCCGAGGCGCTCAGGGACGCGACGACGGTGCTGGCGCGGCTGGACGTGGCGGGGTCGGGGCCGGTGGCGGAGGCGGCGCTCGACGCGTACCGGGCGCGGTCGGAGGCCGGCGGGGAGGTGCTGGCGCCCGGGTATCCGCCGCGGGCGGTGCGGGTGCTGGAGATGGCGCGGCGGGTGGGGCTCGTGGTGTCCCTGGCGTACCGGAACGGGCACGGGGGTGCGGTCAGCGCTTCCGAGATGTGGGCGCGGACCGAGGCGCTGCGGCCGGTGGAGCGGGTGGCGCGGCGGGCGATGGTGGCGGCGTACGGGGCGATGGTGGAGCGCACCGTCTGAGCCCCGGGTGCCGCGGCCGGGCCGGGAACGGCGAGAGCCCCGCGGTCGGGACCGCGGGGCTCTCGGGAGGGGCTGGCGTCAGCTGTTCACGCCGTGGTTGCCGAACGCGGGGTTCAGCAGGCCGATGACGTTGACTGTGTTGCCGACGATGTTGACCGGGACGTGCACCGGGACCTGGACCTGGTTGCCGGAGCCGACACCCGGGGAGTTGGCGGCCTTGCCCTCGGCCTCGGCCTCGGCGAACGCGGCACCGGTGGAGGCGCCCGCGGCGAGACCGGCGACGGCGAGGACCACGGCGGCCTTCTTGGCAGTGTTCATGAAAGATGATCCTTCTGCTGTTTACGGGTGCGGCCCCGACCCCGGGACCGCAGGTTGAAGAACGCGCCAGACGGGGGAACGACACGGCTGTCGGCGCGGATCCGCACTTTCGAAGCAATGGCGCCCGCGGGCCGACTGTGCGCGCGGGGACGCGGGAAGCGGCTCCCGGGCAGTGCCGGGAGCCGCTTCCCGCTGTGCGACGGGTCTCGTCGCCGATCCGGTCGGTCAGTGGTTGAGGCCGAGGTTCCCGAACGCCGGGTTGAGACCGCCGATGACGGTGACGGTGTTGCCGACCACGTTCACGGGAACGTCGACGGGGACCTGGACCAGGTTGCCCGAGCCCACGCCCGGGGACTGGACGGCCTTGCCCTCGGCGACCGCCCCGGGGTGGCCGTGGCCGTGGCCCGGGCTGGTCGCGGAGGCGGCGCCCGCACCGGCGGCGACGAGCCCGCCGGCGACCAGGGTGACAGCGGCGGCCTTCTTCAGGTTCTTCACTTCGGTTCCTCCTCGCGGTGGCCGCGGCAGGGCCGCCGCAGCACACCGTGGAGAACGCCGTCGCGGCGGTCGGGTTGCGCCGAACGGGTTACGTATACACGACCGTATGAATTTGAGACCGGAGGACGACGGTCCGGAAGGCGGCGGGTCAGTCGGTCAGACCGTGCCTGACCGCGTAGAGCGCGGCCTGGGTGCGGTCGGCGAGGTCCAGTTTCATCAGGATGTTCGAGACGTGGGTCTTGACGGTCTTCTCGGAGAGGACGAGGGCGCGGGCGATCTCGCGGTTGGAGCGGCCGTCGGCGATGAGGGCGAGGACCTCGCGTTCGCGTTCGGTGAGGGAGCTGCCGCGGCCCTGGCCGTGCTGCGGGTCGTCCTGGGCGAGCAGGGCGCCGGCGACCTCGGGCTGGAGGAGGACGTGTCCGGCGTGGACGGAGCGGATGGCGCCGGCGAGGGCGTCGGGGTCGACGTCCTTGTAGACGTAACCGGAGGCTCCGGCGCGCAGTGCGGGGACGACGGTGCGCTGCTCGGTGAAGCTGGTGACGATCAGGACCTTGGCGGGGTTGGCGAGTTCGCGCAGCCTGCGCAGGGCCTCGATGCCGTCGGCGCCGGGCATCTTGATGTCCATCAGGACGACGTCGGGGCGCAGGGACTCCGCCTGGGCGACGCCCTCGGCGCCGTCGCCCGCCTCGCCGACGACCTCTATGTCGTCCTGGATCTCGAGGAAGGTGCGCAGGCCGCGGCGGACGACCTGGTGGTCGTCGACGAGCAGGACGCGGATCTTCGGTTTCGTCGTGGACGGGCTGCTCGGGCCGGGCTCAGGCACCGGGGACCTCCAGGGTGATCGTGGTGCCCTTGCCGGGCTCCGAGTGCACGGTCAGGGTGCCGCCGACGCCGCTCGCCCGGTCGCGCATCGAGACCAGCCCGAGGTGGCGGCCGGCCCGGCGGACTCCGGCGGGGTCGAAGCCGCGGCCGTCGTCGGTGACGGTGAGGCGGGTGCGGTCGGCCGTACGTTTTTCGAGTACGACGTCGACGCGGGAGGCGCCGGAGTGGCGCAGGGCGTTGTGCAGGGCCTCCTGGGCGACGCGGAGCAGGGCCTCCTCCTGGGCGGCGGGCAGAGCGCGTACGCCGCGGCTGTCGAAGACGACACGGGCGGTGTGGGCGCGGTCCATGACCTGCACCTGGGTGCGCAGGGTGGCGACCAGGCCGTCCTCGTCGAGGCCCGCGGGACGCAGTTCGACGACGGCGGCGCGCAGTTCGTCGGCGGCCTCGGCGGCGAGGGCGGCGACCTGGTGCAGCTCGTCCTTGGCGCGGGCCGGGTCGCGGTCGACGAGGGCGGCGGCGGCCTGGGCGGTGAGGCGCAGCGAGAAGAGCTTCTGGCTGACCGCGTCGTGGAGTTCGTGGGCGAGGCGGGAGCGTTCCTCGGCGATGGTGAGCTCGCGGCTGCGCTCGTAGAGGCGGGCGTTGGTGAGCGCGATGGCGGCGTGCTGGGCGAGGAGCGTGAGGAGTTCCTCGTCGGCTGGGGTGAAGCCGCAGCCGCCGGGCTTGGGTCCCGGGCAGCGCTTGTTGGCGAGGAAGAGGGCGCCGATGACCTCGTCGCCGTCGCGGATGGGGAGGCCCAGGAAGTCGGACATGTCGGGGTGGGCGTCCGGCCAGCCCTCGAAGCGGGGGTCCTCGCGGACGTCGGCGAGACGCTCGGTGGCGTTGCCGTGCAGCATCGCGGCGAGGATGCCGTGCTGGCGGGGCAGCGGGCCGATGGCCTTCCACCGCTCGTCGCTGACGCCGTCGACGACGAACTGGGCGAAGCCGCCGTGGTCGTCGGGGACGCCGAGGGCGGCGTACTCGGCGTCCAGGAGGTCGCGGGCGGAGGCCACGATCGTCTTGAGGACGTCGCGTACTTCGAGGTGGCGGCTCATGGCGAGGAGGGCGGAGCTGATGGCGGCGAGGCCACCGGGGGGTGCGAGGGGGCGGCCGGGGGTCATGTCGGTCACCGTACCGGTGGGGGGATGGGGGTGTATCGGGCCTGGGGGTGAGAGGGGGAGGTCGGAGGGACTAGGTCTTGGGGGGTAGGGGGGTGGCCCGGGGCGGGCGGGTGCGTGGGGCCTTGTCGGGCGGGAGCGCGGTGGGGCTCGGGGAAGGGGGCACCCGGGTGGGCCGGGAGCGGAAGGGGCCGCCCCCTTGCCCGCCCTCCCCCAAGCTCTCGGCTTCGCTCGAGCAGGGGGCACCCCCCTCGCCCCCTCGGGGCGGCCCCGACGCCCAAGGGGGCTGGAGTGGCAGGGCGGCTACGAGGCCCAAGGGGGCGGGGGCCAAGGGGTCGCTATGGCGGTCAAGGGGTGGAGGTGGAGGGGGCTGCGGTGCGCGAGGGGGTTCAGGGGGTGGGAAGCGGAGTGGAGGGGGTCACGGAGGGCTTTGCGGGAGTTACGTGGGGTGAGGTTGTTACGTGGTCGATGTGAGGCCGGGCATAGGACGCAAGTCACTTACGAAGGGGCGTAGTGGCGGCGTAAAGGGGGTGTGAGCGGGGAGTGTGGGGGGCCGGGACGGTCCCGCGGGAGGGCCGTCCCACTATCGGGGGTCGTACAGGGGGTCTTTGCGCGGGGATTTTGCGGGCGCTAACAATTGCAGCCGTCGCGGAGTCCGCGGCACTCCCCGTCCCCTCCGAGAGGTACGTCTGTATGTCCTCCGCCTCTGGCCATGGCCGCCGTCTGACCAGGTCCCACCGGGCCTCGATCACCGGTGTCGCCGCTCTCGGCGCCGCCTCCCTCGCCCTGACCCTCCTGCCCGGCGGCGGCGCCACCGAGACCGGGGCGCACGGCATGGCCTCGGTCGCGATGGTCGCTCCCCAGGGCACCGGCCAGATGCAGGCGAAGGTCGTCGAGCAGCACGCCGCGGCCGACAAGCGGGTCAAGGACCGGGCCGCCCGGGAGAAGGCCGCCGCGAAGACCAAGGCCGACGCCCAGGCGAAGAAGCGCGCCGGGCAGAAGACGGCCGCGAGCCGTACCGCCGCGCGCAAGCCGGTCTACGCGAACAACCTGAACGGCTGGATCCGGGAGGCGCTCGCCGTCATGAAGGCGAAGGGCATCCCCGGCTCGTACAACGGGCTGCACCGCAACATCATGCGCGAGTCCACCGGCAACCCCCGCGCCAAGAACGGCTGGGACATCAACGCGCGCAACGGCACGCCGTCGATCGGCCTGCTCCAGGTCATCCAGCCGACGTTCAACGCGTACCACGTGTCGGGCACCCCGCACGACATCTACCACCCGGTCTCCAACATCGTGGCCGCGGCCAACTACGCGGCGGCGCGCTACGGCTCCATCGACAACGTCAACGGCGCCTACTGAGTCCTCTGGACGTGCGGAAGGGCGGCCCCCGGATCATTCCGGGGGCCGCCCTTTTTTCCGTACCGTCGGCTAGCGGGTCACTTGCGCATGACCTCGGGCTCGTGGCGCCGCAGCAGGCGCGCGACCACGAAGCCGCAGATCAGGCCGAGGGCCAGCAGAACCGCCATGTTGATGCCCCACTGGGAGACGGTGCGCTCCCACAGCGGGTCGAAGTTGGTGGGGTTCTTCTGGTCCCACGGCGGCATCAGGTGCGCCAGGTCCAGCGTGGTGCCGGCGGCGGCGATGGCCCAGCGCGAGGGCATCAGCCAGGCGAACTGCTCCAGGCCGATCTGGCCGTAGACCTGGAAGAGGATGCCGGTGAAGACGACCTGCACGATCGCGAACATCACGAGGAGCGGCATCGTCTTCTCGGAGGTCTTCACCAGCGAGGAGATGACCAGGCCGAACATCATCGAGGTGAAGCCGAGCGCGATGACGGCGAGGCAGATCTCCACCGCGGGCGGCATGATCAGGCCCTCCTTCGGGAGTTCCCGGGTGGAGAAGCCGATCGCGCAGATGATGACGCCCTGGAACGCGGTGATCACGCCGAGGACGATGACCTTGGACATCAGGTACGCGGAGCGGGACAGGCCGGTGGCCCGCTCGCGCTCGTAGATGACCCGTTCCTTGATCAGCTCGCGGACCGAGTTCGCGGCGCCGGAGAAGCACATGCCGACCGCGAGGATCAGCATGATCGTTCCCGCGTCGCCGTTGAACCGGGACGGCGGCTTGGGCGGGCCGAGCCCGAAGTCGGCCGGGATGACGACGCTGACCAGGCCGAGGACGGCGGGCAGGATCACCATCAGGCCCATGAAGCCCTTGTCGGACGCGATGACGGAGACGTACCGCCGGATCAGCGTCATCAACTGGGCGCCCCAGCCCTGCGGCTTCGGCGGGCGCATCTGCTGCGCCGGCGGCATGTGCACCGGGCTGGCGGCGACCGCGTCGATGTCCGCGGCGTACATCTGGTAGTGCTGCGAGCCGCGCCAGCGGCCGGCCCAGTCGTAGTCGCGGTAGTTCTCGAAGGCGGAGAAGACGTCGGCCCAGGTGCTGTAGCCGAAGAAGTTGAGGGCTTCCTCCGGGGGGCCGAAGTAGGCGACGGAGCCGCCGGGGGCCATCACCAGGAGCTTGTCGCAGATGGCGAGCTCGGCGACGGAGTGGGTGACGACCAGGACCGTGCGGCCGTCGTCGGCGAGGCCGCGCAGCAACTGCATGACGTCGCGGTCCATGCCCGGGTCGAGGCCCGAGGTCGGCTCGTCGAGGAAGATCAGGGAGGGCTTGGTCAGGAGCTCCAAAGCGACCGAGACGCGCTTGCGCTGGCCGCCGGAGAGGGAGGTGACCTTCTTCTCCTTGTGGATGTCCAGCTTGAGCTCGCCGAGGACCTCGTCGATCCGCTGCTGGCGCTCCGCCTCGGAGGTGTCCGCGGGGAAGCGCAGCTTGGCGGCGTACTTGAGGGCCTTCTTGACGGTCAGTTCCTTGTGCAGGATGTCGTCCTGCGGGACCAGTCCGATGCGCTGGCGCAGCTCGGCGAACTGCTTGTAGAGGTTGCGGTTGTCGTAGAGGACGTCGCCCTTGTTGGCGGGCCGGTAGCCGGTGAGCGCCTTGAGGAGGGTCGACTTCCCGGAGCCCGAGGGGCCGATGACCGCGATGAGGGACTTCTCGGGGACGCCGAAGGAGACGTCCTTGAGGATGTCCTTGCCGCCGTCGACCGTGACGGTCAGGTGGCGGGCCGAGAAGGAGACCTCGCCGGTGTCGACGAACTCTTCGAGGCGGTCGCCGACGACACGGAAGGTGGAGTGGCCGACGCCGACGATGTCGTTGGGGCCGAGCAGGGCCGTGCCGGACTTCGGCATCGGCTGGCCGTTGATGTACGTGCCGTTGTGCGAGCCGAGGTCGCGGATCTCCATGCGGCCGTCGGGCGTCGCGTGGAACTCCGCGTGCAGGCGCGAGACCTGGAGGTCGGAGACGACCAGCTCGTTCTCCAGGGCGCGGCCGATGCGCATGACGCGGCCGAGTGCCATCTGGTGGAACGTGGTCGGGCTGCGGTCGCCGTAGACCGGCGGCGCCCCCGCGGCACCGTCGGGCCGGCTGCCCTGCGCGGACGCCTGGGGCTTGTTCTGCTGGTACGGCGGCTGGGTGCTCTGCGGGGTGCCCGGGGGCTGGTGGTGCCCGGGGGCCGCCTGGCCCTGCGCGGGCTGCTGCTGCCAGCTCGGCTGCCGGGCCCCCTGGTGCTGCGGGGGCTGGTGCCCCTGCGGAGGCTGGTGGTGGCCCTGCGGGGGCTGGTGGAACTGGTGCTGGGCGGGCGGCTGCTGCCAGCTCGGCACCTGCTGGCCGCCGGGGCCGCCCTGCGGGCCGTGCGGCTGCTGCGCGGAGCCGCCGCCCCCGCCGCCCGGGCCGGACAGGACGAGCTGCGGGCCGTCGGTGGCGTTGCCCAGGTGCACGGCGGAGCCGGGGCCGATCTCCATCTGGTGGATGCGCTGGCCCTGCACGTACGTGCCGTTGGTGCTGCCGTGGTCTTCGATCACCCAGCTACGGCCGCCCCAGCTGATCGTGGCGTGCCGCCAGGAGACCCTGGCGTCGTCCACGACCACGTCCCCCTGGGGGTCCCGCCCCAGGGTGTACGACCTGGACGAGTCGAGAGTCCAGGCCCTTCCATTCAATTCCAGTACGAGTTCCGGCACTCCATGCCCCACTAGTTGTCCCCCGTAGTTACGCCCGTCACCGGGAGTCTAGGGATGGTGAACATCGGGGGGAACTATTTCAGGCCCGGGCTCGAATACGAAAGTCGGGCCATGTGAAAAGGGGGTGCGGGCGGCCGTCGCACGCCCGTTGACTCGGCAGAAACACCACCGGAGAGTGGTAAGCGGCCATGAGTCCGTACGTCTGCGCACGGATCATGCAGGAGCCGGGCGAAGAGGACTTACCGGTACGGATCGGGTGGTCTGATGGGCGGGAACGGTCGGGTCGGAATGCGCTGGGGCGATGTTCTTCTCGCCTCCATTGCCGCTGTGAGCTGGGCTTTGGTCGGAATGGCGGGCACCGCGGCGCTCGGTCTGCATCTGCTCGGGGCGGACGCCGCGGGGTCGCTGCGGTCGATGACGGCCGCGCTCGTCGTCCTGGCGGTGGGCGGTTCCGTCACGCCGACCGGGAACGTCTCGGCCTTCGGTCTGGAGGGGGCCGCGGCGCGGACGGCCGTCGATATTGCGCCACTTGGGGTGGGTCTGGTCGGGGCGCTGTTGCTCGGATTCTTCTTCCTGCGCTCGCTCAGGAGCGCGGGGCGGGAGATTCCCGGCACCGAACTGGCCGTGCGGGCGGTGTCGGTGCTGGTGTTGTTCCTCGTCACGCTGGGTGGTCTCGCCTGGGCGGGTCACGACGTCATCACGATTGACGGCGCCGGGCTCGGACTCGACCGCGTTCCCGGGAACGATCTTCCTGGCGGCATCGCGGACCGGCTCCCGGGCGAGCTCGGCGGACTGCTTCCGGACCGGATCTCCGATCTCGTCGACGCGAAGGCCACGGTCGGTTTCTCCGTCGATACGGGGACATCGCTGGTGAGCGGTGCGGGGTGGGCGGCGGGGGTGCTGGCGATCGCGCTGCTGGCGTCCCGAGGGACCCCGCTGCCCCGGGGGTGGGACGCGGTGCACCGGGTCCTGCGGCCGGCCTCGTCGGCACTGGTGGCGGTGCTGGTGATGGCGGTGGCCGCCGGTCTCGCGGCCGCCGTGTACGCCGCGGTCGGGGACGAGCGGCCGGGGCGGGTGCTGGGCGCCGCGCTGCTGGGAGCGCCGAACGGGGTGTGGCTGGCGTTGCCGCTGGGGTTGTTCGTGCCGTGGCAGGGGCGGGCGACGGGGGCACTGGTGGAGGTGCTGCCGTCGCCGGTCGACGCGCTGCTGTCGGGCGGCGACGAGCGGCCGCTGTCGGTGGGACGGCTCGCGGAGCTGGACGGGCGGGTGTGGCTGCTGGTCGTCGCGGTGCTCGTGATGATGCTGTACGCCGGTGTGCTGGCCGCGGTGCGGACCCCGCGGGAGGACCTGTCGCGGCCGGGGTACGCCGGGCAGTGCGCGGTGGCGCTCGGGACGGTGACCGGGCTGGGGCTGCCGCTGCTGGTGTGGTGGGCGGGGGTGTCGGCGGACGCTTCGGTGTCGGTGCTGGGGTTCGACGCGATCGGGGCGGGGCTCGTGCTGAGCGGGAACGTGCCGCTGGCGCTGCTGCTGGGTGTGGGGTGGGGGGCCGCGGCGGGGACGACGGGGGCGCTGCTGGCGTGTGCGGCGGGCGCGGAGGGGTCGCGGGCGGCGCGGTTGGCGCTGCCGGACGGGGAAGGGGATCGGACGTATCCGGATCTGGCGTACGTGCCGGGGCCGTACCGGCCGTCGCCGTCGTACGGGTCGGAGGGTGCGGCGGACGGTACGAATCCGTATCTGCGGCCGGTGCGGGAGGTGGGCGACGCGGGGCGGGTCGGGCCGGGGACGCCGGGGCGGGCGGGTGCGGCTGCGCCGCCGCCTCCGGAGGAGGGCCCGCCGCCGGGGGTTCCCGGGAGGGGGCGGAAGTAGGGGCCGGCCGCGCGGTACCCCGCGCCCCCTGACGCGTGCCCGGGGAGGCTGTCCGGGAGGTAAGACGGGTGGGGGACGGGGGGCGGGGGCCGGATACGGTGGGGGGACCATGAGCGCACTGCCGAACAATGACGTCCCCACCCTTCTCGTCAAGATCTTCGGGAAGGACCGGCCCGGGATCACCGCCGGGCTCTTCGACACCCTCGCCGCCTACTCCGTCGACGTCGTCGACATCGAGCAGGTCGTCACCCGTGGCCGCATCGTGCTGTGCGTGCTCGTCACCGAGCCGACCGTGGCCGCCGCCGGTGAGCTGCGGGCGACCGTGCACAGCTGGGCGGAGTCGCTGCGGCTCCAGGCCGAGATCATCTCGGGTGTGGGCGACAACCGGCCGCGGGGCAGCGGCCGTTCGCACGTCACCGTGCTCGGGCATCCGTTGACGGCGGAGTCGACGGCGGCCATAGCGGCCAGGATCACGGACACGGGCGGGAACATCGACCGCATCTTCCGGTTGGCCAAGTACCCGGTCACCGCCGTGGAGTTCGCCGTGTCGGGGGTGGAGACCGAGCCGCTGAGGACCGCGCTCGCGCTGGAGGCGGCGGGGATCGGGGTGGACGTCGCGGTCGTGTCCGCGGGCCTGCACCGGCGGGCGCAGCGTCTGGTGGTGATGGACGTCGACTCGACGCTCATCCAGGACGAGGTCATCGAGCTGTTCGCGGCGCACGCCGGGTGCGAGGCGGAGGTGGCCGCCGTCACCGAGCAGGCGATGCGCGGGGAGCTGGACTTCGAGCAGTCCCTGCACGCGCGGGTGGCGTTGCTGGAGGGGCTCGACGCGGGGGTCGTGGAGAAGGTCAGGGCCGAGGTGCGGATGACACCGGGGGCGCGGACGCTCGTACGGACGCTGAAGCGGCTCGGGTACCAAGTGGGCGTCGTCTCCGGGGGGTTCACCCAGGTCACGGATGCGCTGAAGGACGATCTTTCGCTGGACTTCGCGCAGGCGAACACCCTGGAGATCGTCGGCGGGAAGCTGACCGGGCGGGTCGTCGGGGAGGTCGTGGACCGGGCGGGCAAGGCGCGGCTGCTGCGCCGGTTCGCCGCCGAGGCGGGGGTCCCGCTGGACCAGACCGTGGCGATCGGGGACGGCGCGAACGACCTCGACATGCTCAACGCGGCGGGTCTCGGCGTGGCGTTCAACGCCAAGCCGGTGGTGCGGCAGGCCGCCGACACGGCGGTGAACGTGCCGTTCCTGGACACCGTGCTGTATCTGCTGGGCATCACCCGTGAAGAGGTCGAGGCCGCGGACGGGGACGCGGAGCACGAGCACTGAGGGGTGCGGCGCGGGGGCGCCGGCAGCGGTTCCGCCGCCGGCGCCCCCTGCCGTGCACGCCTGATCAGTCGTGCGGGGCCCAGTAGTCGGTCAGCCTGGCCGTGCCGAGCTCCACGGACTTCCACGGGCCGGTGAATTCCAGGACCGCGTACGTCGCGGTGGGGAAGCCGCCCCTGGTCAGCTTGGCCAGCGCGTCCGGGTCGGACTGGCCGGCGAGTCCGTCGGCGACCGCGTGCATGCCCGGGTTGTGGCCGATGACCAGCAGGTTCGTGACGTCGTCGGGGGTCTCGTTGAGGACGGCGACGATCTCGCCCGGGGAGGCTTCGTAGAGCCGGTCCTCGTAGACGGTCTTCGGCCGGTGACCCAGTTCCTGCACGGCCAGCTTCCAGGTCTCACGGGTCCTGGCGGCGGTGGAGCACAGGGCCAGGTCGAAGGTGAGGCCCGTGTCGGCGAGCTTGCGGCCTGCGGTGGCGGCGTCCCGGCGGCCCCGGTCGGCGAGCGGCCGCTCGTGGTCGGACACCTGCGGCCAGTCGGCTTTGGCGTGCCGGAGAAGGACGATCCTGCGGGGTGTGTCGACGCTCATGCACCCCAGCTTCGCACGAAACCCGTGTCGGGGCCCGGGGTGTTGACACCGTCCCCCACCACGGGTGACCGGTCAGAGCGGCAGTACGTCCAGGAGCAGGGTCACCAGGTACGCGATGCCGGGACCGTCCTGCGCGGCGGGCGACGCGTGCGCCTGGCCGGGGCCGGTCAGCAGGGCGAGGAGCAGGGCGAAGGAGAGCGCCGGGAGGACGACGGACCACCACGGCAGGCGGCCCCCGGCGGGGGTCCGGCGTGCGGTGCGGGCGGGGTGGTGAGCTGGGGCCGACATGGCCGCCTCCGTGAGGTCTGCGGGCGGGAACCCGGTGGATGCCTCAAAACTACGGAGCGCGGGCCCCGCCGCCCATCCGGTGGACTCCCCACTCGACCCTGAGTCCAGCCCCCTAGGGGACGGTGGGGACAACCCCACCATCCCCGGCAGGAGCCGTCGGGAAGCGGGTCCTCAGGGGGAGGCGATCGTGGCGATGACCGCGATGATCACCGTGACGAGGAGCATGGCGCCGAGGACGGCGAGCAGCTTCTTCTGGCCGTTGCGGGGATTCGGGTCGAGTACGGGCATGGCACCCAGTCTCGCACTCCTCACCCACTCCCCCGGCTTCCGGGTCGGCTCCCCCGGCCCCGGGTCAGGCGGCCAGTTCCTGCTCGACCGTGCGGTTGCGGCCCGCGAGGACGCCGGCCACCATCTGCGGCACCATCAGCGCCGCCATCAGCGCGATCGGCAGGCCCCAGCCGCCGCTGGCGTCGTGCAGCACGCCGATGAGCAGCGGGCCCGGTATGGAGATCAGGTAGCCGATGCTCTGCGCGAAGGCGGAGAGCTTGACCACGCCCTGGTGGCTCTTGGCGCGCAGGCCGATCATGGTGAGCGCGAGCGGGAAGGCGCAGTTGGAGACGCCGAGCAGCAGTGCCCAGGCCCAGGCGCCGCCGGCCGGGGCGAGGTAGAGGCCCGCGTAGCCGGAAAGGCCGCAGAGGCCGAGGAAGAGGACGACCGGGCCCTGTCGCGGGAGCCGGGTCGCGACGCGCGGGATGACGAAGGCCAGCGGGATGCCCATCGCCATGGTGAGCGCGAGGAGCATGCCGGAGGTCCCGGCGGAGATGCCGGCGTCGCGGAAGATCTGCGGCATCCAGCCCATCGTGATGTACGCGGCCGTGGCCTGGAGGCCGAAGAAGCAGGCCAGCGCCCAGGCGGTGCGGGACGTGACCATGCGCAGGCCGGGGGCGGGGACCGCGGCGGCGGACTCCTGCGCCTCCACCCCGGGGGTCTCCGCCTCGGCCGCGGCGGTGGCGGCCCGGCGGTCGCGGCCGTGCTTGACCGCCAGCGGCAGCCAGACGCAGAGCGCGAGCGCGGCGAGGACGCCCCAGACGGCGAGGCCGGTCTGCCAGCTCCCGCCGAGCGCCTTGGTGAGCGGGACGGTGGACAGGGCGGCCAGCGAGGTGCCGACCGCCAGGGCCATCGAGTACAGGCCGGTCATGGTGGAGACCCGGTCGGGGAACCACTGCTTGACGATGGCAGGCAGCAGGATGTTGGACACGGCGATGCCGACGAGGGCGAGCGCGCTCGCCGCCACGAAGCCCGGGGTGCCGCCGAGGAAGGGCCGCAGGAAGAGACCGGCGGCTATCGCCGTCATGCCCGCGCAGACGATGGAGGCGGGGCCGAAGCGGCGGGCCAGGCGCGGGGCCGTGATGCCGAACACCGCGAAGCAGAGCGACGGTACGGAGGTGAGCAGTCCGGCGACGGCGCCGCTCATCCCGAGCCCCGTGCGGACCTCTTCGAGGAGGGGGCCGAGGCTGGTGATGGCGGGGCGCAGGTTCAGCGCGGCGAGCACCAGGCCGACGACCATGAGCCGCACGAGCCACCCGGCGTACGGGGGCGTCTCGCGTCGCGCGTCCGGGGCGGTGCGGGGCTGGGGTGCGGTGCGGGGCTCGGGGTGCATGGTCCGGGTTTCATCGACTGGCATGAGGTCCATCATAGAATCATGGGATGATTGGTTGTCCAATCGCGGCCACGGGTGCGAAGCCCGCACCGTCCCCGACCGGTCCGCCCCACCCCGTACCGCCCTGTCCCGTTCCGAACCGCCCCGTACCGTCCCGCCCCGAACAAGGAGCACCATGACGCTGACCTCTCCCCGGCGTTCCGCACTCTCCGACCAGGTGATCACCGCCCTGCGCAACCAGATCACCTCGGGTGAGTGGCCCGTGGGGTCACGCATTCCGACCGAACCCGAACTGGTCGAGCAGCTCGGGGTGGCGCGCAACACCGTCCGCGAGGCGGTGCGCGCGCTCGCGCACAACGGCCTGCTCGACATCCGGCAGGGCTCGGGCACGTACGTCGTGGCGACGAGCGAACTGGCGGGGGTGATGCACCGCCGGTTCGCGGACGCCGATCCGCTGCACATCGCCGAGCTGCGCTCCACGCTGGAGTCCTCGGCCGGCCGCCTGGCGGCGCAGCGCCGTACCGACAAGGACGTACGGCAACTGGACGCGCTGCTCGCGCGGCGCGAGCGGGCCTGGGCCTCGGGCGACGCCGAACAGTTCGTCACGGCGGACGCCTCCCTGCACCTGGCGGTGGTGGCGGCCTCGCACAACGACGTGCTGATCGGGCTGTACGCGGACCTCGGCGACCTGCTGCGGCACTGGCTGCGCGACGACATCGGGCACGAGCTGCGGCCCGAGGACCACATGGACCACGCACGGCTGATCGAGGCGATCCGGGCGGGCGACGCGGAGCGCGCGGCGGCCGAGGCGGCGGGCTACTCGCTGAAGTGCCTGGCCGACCGGGGCCGGGTCACCGGGAGCGCGCCCCGGTGAGGGGCGGGGGCGGCTCGGGGGCGCGTTCGTGGGTGACCCAGGCGCTGCCGACCTCCTTCCAGCACCGGCTGCTCAGCCGTACGGTCTGGGCCGGGCCGACCTCCACCGGGGCGCTGTCGCCGTCGAGGTCCCACCAGTGCGCGCACTCGGTGTGCAGCCGGACGAGGTCGGTGTCCGGGTAGGGGTTGTGGCAGTACGCGACCGCCTTGGTCCGTTCGACGGCGGTGCGGCAGACGGCTCCGAAGCGGTCGGGGGCGGCGGGGGCGGCGTGCGCCGCCGGCGCCCGGCCGCCGGGGGGCGCGGTGTGGACGGCTGCCGTGCCGGCGCCCGCGGCCAGGAGCAGGGAGGGCAGGACGAGTGCGACGGCTCTTCCGCGGTGTGCCGGCATCCGCCACCTCCTCCCCCGTGCACATGGGACGCGTGTCCCCGGACGTGTACGACGTACGCACAGAACCGGGTCCGGTTTGTCCCGGTCAGCTCAGTCTGCGACGACTTCACGCGGTTTTCGACTTGAGGGGGCTCTGACGAGCACGTTCCGTCGAGGAGGGTTGACAGGCCGATTGGCCTGAATATGTTACATGCAACATTGAGCATGTCGTGAACCCTTCCGGGAGGACCTCCATGCAGCCCAGGCACATCCCTGATGTCTCCCGCCCCCTGCGGTGCGACCTCCTGCTGTCGGGCGGGCGGGTGGTGACCGTCGACGGACGGCGGTCGGTCCACGAGCCGGGTTCGGTGGCGATCGCGGGCAACCGGGTCGTGGCGGTCGGCCCGGCCGCCGAGATCGACGCCCAGTGGGAGGCGGCGCGCACCGTCGACTGCCGGGGCCGGGCGGTGCTGCCCGGTTTCGTCGACGGGCACTCGCACCTCTTCCAGGCGCTGGCCAGGGGCATGGGCGAGGGCCTGTCGATCTGGCCGTGGCTGTGCGAGTTCATGTGGCCGTACTCGATAGCCGTCGACCCCGAGGACGCCCGGGTGGCGGCCACCCTGGGGGCGGTGGAGGCGCTGCGCTCGGGCATCACCACCGTGATCGACAACCACTACGCGCCGACCGACCCGGACACCGTGCTCGCCGTGGCCCGCGCCGTGGAGGCGGTGGGACTGCGCGGCGCGGTCGCCCGCGGAATGCTGGGGCGCAGGACCGAGGTGGCGGCCCGGCGGGGACTGCCGGACGCGCTGTACCGGTACTCCACGCAGGAGGAGCTGGACATCACGCGGGACTGCATGCGGCGCAGGCCGCCGCGCACCTCGATGGTGGAGGTCTGGCCCGCGCCGCTCAACCTCAGTTACGTCGACCAGGACCTGGTCCGGGGGGCGGTGGAGCTGGCCGCCGAGTTCGGGACCCGCTGGCACACGCACTGCTCGGAGGGGGCCAAGGACCCGGCGAGCTATCTGGAGGCGTACGGGGTGCGGCCGGTGGAGTGGCTGGCCAGGGAGGGCCTGCTGGACGAGCGGGCCACCCTGGCGCACGCGATCTGGCTGGACGACGCCGAGGTCAAGCACGTCGGCGAACGCCGGGCCGGAATCTCGCACAACCCCACCTCCAACGCCTA
Source organism: Streptomyces sp. NPDC088745 (assembly GCF_044751045.1). Classification (NCBI taxonomy): domain Bacteria; kingdom Bacillati; phylum Actinomycetota; class Actinomycetes; order Kitasatosporales; family Streptomycetaceae; genus Streptomyces; species Streptomyces sp. NPDC088745. The sequence continues at coordinate 791,291 of NZ_JBIVLB010000003.1, read as the reverse complement.
TCTCGCCTCCGGGGTGATGCGGCTGCGCGAGCTGCGGGACGCGGGCGCGGTGGTGTCGCTGGGCACCGACGGGCCGAGCGCCGGGCACCGCCAGGACATGTTCGAGGTGATGAAGCAGACCCTCTTCGGCCAGCGCCAGCACCACCTCGACCCGGCCGCCGCGCGCTGCGAGGAGGCCCTGGAACTGGCCACCCGCGAGGGCGGCTCGTACGCGGGCACCGGCACCGGCACGCTCTCCGTGGGCGCCCCGGCCGACGTCGTGGTCGTCGGCCTGGACCGGCCGCACCTGCGCCCCGTGCACCGCACGGTCGCCACCCTCGTCTACTCCGCGCGCGGCAGCGACGTCGAGCTGACGATCGTCGACGGCCGGGTGGTGTACGAGGAGGGCCGCTGCACCCTCGTGGACGAGACCGCGCTGCTGGCCGAGGCGCAGGAGCGGGCCGAACGGCTGGTGTCGCGGGCCGGGTTCGACGCGCTGCGCGGCGCCTGGCGGCACTGAAGTCCTGCCGCGCCTCCCGAAAGAACTCCCCGCACCTCCACCGGCTTCCTCCCGGGCCCCACGGACCTCCCGAGCACCACGAGCCTCCCGAGACATCGCAGGACCCACGGCTGCCCGTCCGCGGCCACCGTACGTGCGCATACAAGGACCCCTGCCGTCACGGGCGGCAGGTGGAGGGAGAACGCACAATGTCCCGCACCACAGCACAGGGCTCTTCGAAACAGGAGTGGACGGACGACCAGTCGGCCGATCCGGTGGAGGCAGTGCCGTCCGCCTGGCGGCTCGCCGTCTACGGGTTGCAGCACGTACTCGCCTTCTACGCCGGCGCGGTCGTCATGCCGCTGCTGGTCGCGCAGGGAGTCGGCCTGCCGGACAAGGACATCGGGATGCTGGTCAACGCGTCCCTGCTGACCTGCGGCATCGCCACGCTCATGCAGGCGGTGGGCTTCAAGGGGGTGGGCATCAGACTGCCGATCGTGCAGGGCACCTCGACCACGGCGGTGCCCTCGCTGGTCTCGGTGGGGCTGGCGGCCGGCGGGGCGAAGGCCGGGATGCCGACCGTGCTGGGGGCGGTGATCGCGGCGGGGCTCGCCCTGTTCGTGATCGCGCCGGTCTTCAGCAGGCTGGTGAGGTTCTTCCCGCCGCTGGTCACCGGCACCATCGTGACGATCGTCGGGATCACCCTGCTCGCGGTGGCCGCGCGGCAGGTGGGCGGCGGCGACCCGAGTGCGAAGACCTTCGGGTCGCCGGCCCAGCTCGGGATGGCGGCGGTGACGTTCGTGGTGATCCTGCTGCTGTACAAGTTCTCGCGCGGCTTCATGGCCACCGTCGCCGTGCTGGCGGGGCTGGTCGTCGGGACGACGGTCGCCGCGGTCCTGGGCAGGACGGACTTCTCCAGGATCGGGGACGCCTCCTGGTTCGGCATGGCCGCGCCGCTGCACTACGGCGTCGAGTTCGACACCATCGCGATCCTGGCCGTCTTCATGGTGATGATCATCGTGGCGGTGGAGTCCATCGGCCAGTTCTTCGCGGTCGGCGAGATCGTCGGCCGGGACGTGGACGGCAAGGGCGTCACCCGGGCGCTGCGGGCGGACGGGCTGGCCACGGCGGTCGCCGGGGTGCTCAACTCCTTCCCCAGCACCGTCTATTCGCAGAACATCGGGCTGATCCGGCTCACCCGCGTCAAGAGCCGGTGGATCATCGCGTCGGCCGGCGTGATCATGATCCTCTTCGGCATGGTGCCCAAGATCGGCGCGGTCGTGGCCTCGATGCCGGCGTCCGTGCTGGGCGGCGCCACCATCGTGCTCTTCGCGACGATCGGCGTCGTCGGCATCCAGATCCTGCTCCAGGCGGACCTCACGGACCAGCGGAACACCATCCTGGTGGCCGCCAGCCTGGGCATCGGCTTCCTGCCGACGGCCTTCCCGCAGTTCGCGGAGCAGATGCCGACCCGGCAACTGCATGCGCTCTTCGAGAGCGGAATCATCCTGGGCACCCTCACGGCTGTCCTGTTGAACCTGTTCTTCCACCATTTGCGGCTGCCGGGGAGCCGCAAGAAGGAGGCGGAACCCGTTGACCCGCCGGAACATTACATGCAACATGAAGTGCACACGGCGGCACCGGTGCCGAAGCAGGCCGAAGCCGACACCGTGTAGTTCCTGAGGACACAGCTCACGCGATCACGGCGAAGAGGGACGGGGAGGCGAGGATGGCGACCGACAAAGCACAGCAGGCCGTGCAGCACACTGTGAATCCGGTCGCGGCCGGGAGTCTGCTGGCGGACCGCGCGTACGACGAGCTCAAGGCCGCCGTCCTGGCGAACCGCCTGCGCCCGGGCGACGCCCTGTCCGTGCCGGCGCTCGCCACCCAGATGGGCATCAGCCGCAGCCCCGTCCGGGAGGCCGTGCAGCGGCTCATCCACGACGGGCTCGCCTCCCACGTCCCGCACCGGGGCGCCGTGGTCTCCACCGTCGACCTGGAGGACGTACGCCAGTTGTACGTGGTCCGCGAGGTCATGGAGGGGCTGGCGGCGCGCCTGGCCACCGAGCGGCTCGACGCCACCAAGGTCGGCGAGCTGCGCGAGCTGCTGGAGCGCCACGAGCGCGTGGTCACCTCGGACTACGACGAGACCGCGCACATCGAGATGGACATGGCGTACCACAGTCTGATCCGCGAGGTCGCCGGGAACACCCACCTGACCTCGGCCCTGGACACCATCCAGGGCAAGGCCCACCTGGCGCTGCACTCGCTGTGGCGCAGCCCGGAGGCCCCCCGGCTCGCCGTGGCCGAGCACCGCCGGATCTTCGAGGCGATGACGGCCGGCGACCCGGACGCGGCGGAGCTGGCCGCCCGGGAGCACATCAGACGGCTGCGCATCCGGCTCTCCCAGGCGGTGGCCGCCGGCCCCGACCAGGACGACCCCCGGGGCCCGGGCATCCACCCGGTGGCGTGACGCCCGTCCCGGCACGCCCCTACCGGCACTTCCGTACCGCACGAAGGAACCGCGCGAAGCACCGCACGCACCACATCGCACCACCCAGCCCCTCGCCGAGGAAGGGAAGTGACCGATCGTGAGCACCGCTACCGGAATCCGGAACGGGGTGGGCGAGAGCGTCCGGCGGCCCGACGGCCGGCTGAAGGTCAAGGGGGACTTCGCGTACTCCTCCGACCTGCACGCGGACGACATGGTGTGGGGCGCGACCCTGCGCAGCCCGCACCCCTCCGCCCGCATCCTGCGCTTCGACGCGAGCAGGGCCCTCGGGCTCCCCGGCGTCGTCGCGGTGCTCACCCACGAGGACGTCCCCGGGCATCCGCTGTACGGCATGAAGGTCGCCGACCAGCCGGTCCTGGCCAAGGACGAGGTGCGCTACCAGGGCGAGCCGGTGGCCCTGGTAGCCGCCGACCACCCGGAGACCGCGCGCCGGGCGCTGCGGCTCATCGAGGTCGAGTACGGGATACGCACCCCGCTGACCGACTCCGAGCAGGCGGTCAGCGGCGAGGGCCCCCGGGTCCACGCCCAACGGGTGGACGGCAAGGACGAGTTGGGCAATGTCGTACGCCATGTCCGCATCCGGCACGGCGACATGGCTCAGGCCGAGCGCCTCGCCGAGGTGGTCGTGTCGGGGACGTACGACGTGGGCATGCAGGACCAGGCGTTCCTGGGCCCGGAGTCGGGGCTGGCGATACCCGCCGAGGACGGCGGCGTCGATGTCTACGTCTCGACGCAGTGGCTGTACGACGACCAGCACCAGATGTGCTCGGCGCTCGGACTCCCGCCGGAGAAGGTCCGGCTGACGATGTCCGGTGTGGGCGGCGCCTTCGGCGGCCGCGAGGACGTCTCCGTGCAGATCCACTCGGCGATGCTGGCGCTGCACACCGGGCGGCCGGTGAAGATGAGCTACAACCGCGAGGAGTCCTTCTTCGGCCACGTGCACCGCCACCCGGCGAAGATGTGGTTCGAGCACGGGGCGACGCGCGACGGGAAGATCGTCTACGTCAAGGCTCGGATGATCTTCGACGGCGGCGCGTACACCTCCACCTCGCAGGTCGTCATCGCCAACGGCTCCTACTTCGCGGCCGGCGCCTACGAGGTCCCGCACGTGGAGATCGACGGCTACTCCGTCTACACCAACAACCCGCCCTGCGGCGCGATGCGCGGCTTCGGCGCGGTCCAGTCCTGTTACGGCGTGGAGTCCAACCTCGACAAGCTGGCCCGCGCCCTGGACATCGAGCCGGTCGAGCTGCGCATCCGCAACGCCATGACGACCGGCACGATGCTGCCGACCGGGCAGGAGGTCGACGGCCCGGCCCCGGCGGCGGAGCTTCTGGAGCGATTGCGCGACCGGCCGCTTCCCCCGCCCGGCGACGGCGCCTTCGGCCTCCCCGGCGGCCTGAACAACACCACCCGTGGCGAGGGCGTCAAGCGCGGTGTCGGGTACGCGATCGGGGTCAAGGCGATCGGGTTCTCCGGCGGCGTCGACGACCGGTCGGTGGCCCGGGTGAGGCTGTCCCTCGCGGACGGCGAGCCAGTGGCACAGGTGCACACCTCGGCGGCGGAGTGCGGTCAGGGCATCGTCACCCTCCAGGCCCAGATCGTACGGACCGAACTCGGCGTCCAGCAGGTGACGGTGCTGCCCGCCGACACCCAGGTCGGCGACGCCGGCTCCTCCTCCGCCTCGCGCATCAGCTGGATGAGCGGCGGTGCGGTGCAGGGCGCGTGCAAGGCCCTCAAGGAGCGGATCACCGAGCTGGGCGGTGACGGAGATCTCACCCAAATCCTGGTCGTACACGGGCCGTTGGAGGAGGAGTACGAGTACTCCCACCGGCGTACGTATCCCGTGGACCCGGAGCGCGGGCAGGGGCAGGCGCACATCGCCTTCGCGTTCGCCGCGCACCGCGCGGTGGTGGAGGTGGACACCGAGCTCGGCCTGGTGAAGGTCGTGGAGCTCGCGACCGCCCAGGACGTCGGCAGGGCGATGAACCCGCTCGCCGTGGAGGGGCAGATCGAGGGCGGCAGCGCCCAGGGCCTGGGACTGGCCCTGATGGAGGAGCTGCACGTGAAGGACGGCACGGTGCGCAACCCCTCCTTCACCGACTACCTCATCCCCACCATCGCGGACATGCCGTCCGTGCCCATCGACCTCCTCGAACTGCCGCACCCCGACTCGCCGTACGGGCTGAACGGGGTGGGCGAGCCGCCGACCCTCTCCTCCACGCCGGCCATCGCGAACGCCCTGCGCGACGCAACGGGCCTGGAGCTGGGCCGGGTGCCGGTGCGGCCCGACGACTTCACCGGCACCGGCGGCTCCACCGACACCGACGACTCCACCGACCCGGTGCGGTCCTGACACCCGACGAAGACGAGAGGAGGTGAGGCGGGCCCTGCCCTGGGTCCCCGAACGGTTCACCACGGTCCACACACAGCTCCACGTACGGCCAGAACCAGCAGGGAAGGAACAGCACCTTGATCATCGACACCCACATGCACCCCACCAACATCGTCGACCAGGCATGGAGGCACGACGGCACGCCGTTCACCGGCGAGCGCACCCTGGAGATGATGGACGGCCCCTACATGATCAACGGGAAGCCGCGCCGGATCGACATGGGCTGCATCATGCCCCCGCCGGGCAACTCGGTGTGGCAGGACGGGATGCGCGGTGGGCGCGAAGGCATCCGGGACTACATGGCGTACATCACGCACCTGGTGACGACGTACCCGGACCGCTTCATCGGCAACTTCATGTACAACCCGCGCTTCGGGCCGGAGAACGGCGCGGCGGAGCTGCGGCACCACGTCAAGGAATACGGCTACAAGATGGTGAAGCTGCATGCCAACATGCACGCCTACCGTCCCGACCGTGCCCTGGACTGGCTGCGCCCGGTACTGAAGGTCTGCGACGAGCTGGGCATCCTCGTGCTGATCCACACGGGCGACGGGCCGTACTCGATCCCGACGCAGTTCTACCCGATCATCCGCGAGTTCCCGAACGTCAACTTCATCCTCGGCCACTTCGGTGTGCAGACGGGTGGCGTGTACTGCTTCGAGGCGCTCTACATGATCCTCGACTCGCCGAACGTGTACGGCGAGTCCGGCTGGCTCCTCCAGTCGCGCATCGTGGAGTTCGCGCAGCAGATGGAGAAGCACCAGTTGGTCTTCGGCACCGACTCGCCGCCCAACGAGCCCGGCATGTGGGCCCGTGAGCTGGAGGTCCTGATGGGCCCGCCGCCGCAGGGCATGAACCTCTCCGAGGAGCACCTGGAGGGGTACCTCGGCAACAACGTGGCCAAGCTGCTGGGCATCGACCCGACGCCGCCGCCGCGGAACGTGGAGGAGGCGCAACTGCGCCTGAAGAGCTCGTTCGCGACGCTGGAGAACCCGTCGGCCAAGTCGGCGGCGGAGATGCGTCCGTAGCTCCGAGGACCGGGGCGGCTCCGATGCTCGGGAGGCTCGGGGCCGCCCCTTCTCCGTACGGCCCTCCCGGTCGGTACACAGCTCCGTCTTCCTCGCGTGAGAAAAGTGGTGTCGCCATGCAGCAGCGCATCGGTCATCTCGTCCCCTCCACCAGCGTCGGCGTCGAACGCTGGGTGGCCCAGATCTGCAAGCCGCTCGCCATCGAGGTGTCCCATCCGATCGCCCGCGCCTCGCTCCCCGAGGTGATGAGCGGTCCGGCGATCGCGCCGTCCCAGTCCGGTGAGCTCACGCGCGCCGCGGCCCAGTTGGCGGACGCGGGGGTGGGCGCCGTGGTGTGGGGCGGCAGCTCGTCGGACCTGCACGGGGCGGCGCACGGGCGGGCGATGGCGCGCTGGGTGGAGGAGGTCACGGGCGTACGGGCCTCCACGGTCACCCTCGGGCAGATCGACCTGCTCTCGCGCCGGGACCTCGTGTCGATCGCCCTGGTGTCGGCCGGCAACGAGCAGACGGCCGGCCGCGTCGCGGACACCTATCTCGCCGCCGGCTTCAAGATCGCCTCGGTGACCGCGCTGGGGCTCGCGACCGCGCGGGAGGCGGCGGAGCTGCCGGTCTCGCGGATGCGCCGGGTGCTGAAGGAGGCGGACTCGCCGGACGCGCAGTGCATCGTGGTCGCGGGCACGGAGCTGCCGGTGGCGCCCGTGGCGGCGCCGGCGGAACGGGAGCTGGGCAAGCCGGTGTACGACGGGGCGCGGGTGGCGGTCCGTACCGGCCTCGACCTGCTGGGCCTGTCGGTCACGGCGCCCGAGTGGGGCGAGATGTTCGGCGCCCGGAAGCCCGCCGGGGTGTGCTGTGACACGCACTGAACTCTCCCAGGACCTGCGGGAGTTCCTGCGTGCGTACGCCGCGGAGCACCCGGAGGACGTCCTCGTCGTCGAGGAGAAGCTGGACGGCGAGGACGTCGCGGCCCTGGCCCTGGAGCTGGCGGCGCGCGGCCGGAACGAGATGCTGGTGTGCCGGGACGTGGCGGGGCTCGGCACACCGGTCGTCACGAACGTCTTCGCTTCGCGCACCCGGGTGGCCCGCCTGCTGGGCACGGAACCGGCGGGCCTGCACGCGGCGTACCAGGCGGCCTCCGCCCGCAGGTGCGCCCCGCGCGTGGTCGCGGACGGGCCGGTGCTGGAGGTGGTGGAGTCGGGCGGGGACGTGGACCTGGCCGCGCTCCCCCTCATCCAGCACTTCGCGTCCGACCGGGGCCCGTACATCACGAGCGGGATCATCGCGGCGGAGGCCCCGGCGGACGCTCCGGGCCGGGCGGGGAACCTCAGCTACCACCGCTCGATGGTGCACGGCCGCAACGAGCTGGCGACGAGCCTGCACTCGCGCGGCCACCTGTGGCAGTTGCTGCGGCTCGCGGAGGAGCGCGGCGAACGGCTGCCGGTGGCCCTGGTGCTGGGCGGGCACCCGCTGTTCATGCTGGCGGCCTCGGCCCGGCTGGGCGCGGACGTGGACGAGCGGGACGTGGCGGGCGGTCTGTTCGGGGCGCCGCTGGAGGTCGTCCGGACGCCGGCGTACGGGATACGGGTGCCGGCGAGCGCGGAGATCGTGCTGGAGGGGTTCATCGACCCGGCGCGGCACGCGGAGGAGGGCCCGTTCGGGGAGTTCTCCGGCTACTCCTCCGACCGGTCGACGAACGACGTGCTGACGGTGGAGACCGTGCTGCGGCGGCGCGACGCGCTGCTGCTGGACGTGGTCGGGGGCAATACGGACGAGCACCTCAACCTCGCCCGCATTCCGCGCGAGTCGGAGATGGCGCAGAAGCTGAAGGAGCGGTTCCCCGAGGTCACCGCGCTGTACTACCCGACCTCCGGGACGCACTTCCACGCGTACGTGGCGATCGGCGCGTCCCGGCCGGGGCAGGCGCGGCAGATCATGCTGGGGCTGCTGGGCTGGGACCCGTACCTGAAGACGGTCGTGGCGGTGGACGCGGACGTGGACGTGACGGACGACTCGCAGGTGCTGTGGGCGATGGCCGCGCACCTCCAGCCGCACCGGGACGTGTTCGTGGTCGACGGCCTGCCGGGAAGCCCACTGGACCCCTCCTCCACGGCGAACGGCACGACCTCGCGGATGGCGCTGGACGCGACGCGCGGGGCGGATTTCCACGGGGTGCGCATCCGGGTGGCCCCGGAACGGGTGGCGGCGGCGCGGGAGTTGCTGGACGGGCGCTGAGCGGGGGGCGTCCCGGCGGTCGCGGAGGGCGCCGGCGGGGCCGTCCGCGGCGCGCCGCCCGGCCGGTGCGGTCGCCCGCCGGCGGCGGCCCGGAGCTCCGCTGATCCGGCCGCCCCCTGTGCGCACCCCACACACCGCCCCCCGGCATTGTGGGGTACGCACCCATGTCAGCCGCCCGGACGCGTCCCTACTGTTCCGGCCATGACGAGCAACCTTTCCGCCACCCCTGCCGCCCCCCTCCGGGGCCGCACCGCCCTCGTGACCGGCGGCGGCAGCGGCATCGGCCGGGCCTGCGCGCGGGCCCTGGCCGACGCCGGGGCCGCCGTGCACGTCGTGGACCGGGACGGCGACAGCGCGAAGGCGGTCGCCGAGGAGACCGGCGGACAGCCGCACGCCGTCGACCTCGCGGACGCCGCCGCCCTCGCCACGCTCCCCCGCGAGGTCGACGTCCTGGTCAACAACGCGGGCCTCCAGCACGTCGCCCCGATCACCGCCTTCCCGCCGGACCGCTTCGAGTTGATCCAGCGGGTGATGGTGACCGCCCCCTTCCTGCTGCTGCGCCACACCCTCCCCCACATGTACGCCGGCCGGTGGGGCCGGGTGGTGAACGTCTCCAGCGTGCACGGGCTGCGCGCCAGCGCGTACAAGAGCGCGTACGTGGCCGCCAAGCACGCGCTGGAGGGCCTGAGCAAGGTGGCCGCCCTGGAGGGCGCCCCGCACGGCGTCACCAGCAACTGCGTCAACCCCGGCTACGTGCGCACTCCGCTGGTGGAGGGCCAGCTCCAGGACCAGGCCGCCGCCCACCGCATCACCCCCGACCAGGTCCTCACCGACGTGCTCCTGGCCCGTTCGCCCGTGAAGCGGCTGCTGGAACCGGAGGAGGTGGCGGGGGCGGTGCTGTGGCTGTGCGGGCCGCACGCCGCGTCCGTGACCGGCGTGTCCCTGCCCCTGGACGGCGGTTGGACGGCGGGCTGACGCCCCTATGACAGCGAACTCCTCGAAGCCCACCCCTCTTTCCCGGAAACCGGTGACCCACCATGACCGACACCTCCGCCCAGGGCGCGCCACCGCGCTCCGGCATCGCCCGCATCGTCGGCGCCAGCCTGATCGGCACCACCGTCGAGTGGTACGACTTCTTCCTGTACGGGTCGGCCGCCGCCCTGGTCTTCAACACCCTCTTCTTCCCGACCAGCGACCCCCTGGTGGGCACGCTGATCGCCTTCGTGACGTACGCCATCGGGTTCGTCGCCCGCCCCCTGGGCGGTGTGGTCTTCGGCCACTTCGGCGACCGCGTCGGCCGCAAGAAGCTGCTGGTCCTGAGCCTGCTGCTGATGGGCGGCGCGACCTTCGCGATGGGTCTGCTGCCCACCTACGAGACCATCGGCGTGGGCGCGCCGATCCTGCTGACCGTGCTGCGCCTGGTGCAGGGCTTCGCGCTGGGCGGCGAGTGGGGCGGTGCGGTGCTGATCGTCTCCGAGCACGGCGGCGACAAGCACCGCGGGTTCTGGGCGAGTTGGCCGCAGGCGGGCGCGCCCGGCGGAAACCTGCTGGCCACGGGGGTGCTGGCGCTGCTGGCCGCAGTGCAGTCGGACGAGGCGTTCCTGTCCTGGGGCTGGCGGGTGCCGTTCCTGCTGTCGGGCGTCCTGGTCGTGATCGGGCTGTGGATACGGGTGTCGGTCAGCGAGTCCCCGGTCTTCCTGGCCGCGCAGGCGAAGGCGCGGACGGAGGCGGAGCGCGGCGGCAGGGAGCAGGCGCCGGTCGTGGAGGTGTTCCGGCGGAACTGGCGCGAGGTGCTCACGGCGATCGGCACCCGGTTCGGCGAGAACATCTCGTACTACCTGCTCACCTCCTTCCTCCTCGTGTACGTCACCGTGCACCTCGGGCTGCCCAGGTCCACCGCCCTGAACGCGGTGCTGATCGGCTCGGCGGTGCACTTCGTGACGATCCCACTGTGGGGGGCGCTGTCGGACCGGCTCGGGCGGCGGCCGGTGACGCTGATCGGCTCGGTGGGGATGGCGGTGTGGGCGTTCGTCTTCTTCGCCCTGGTGGACGGGAAGTCCTTCGCGGTGATCACGCTGTCGGTGACGGTGGGGCTGCTGCTGCACGGGGCGATGTACGGGCCGCAGGCGGCGTTCATCTCGGAGATGTTCGACACGAAGGTGCGGTACTCGGGGGCCTCGATGGGTTCGCAGCTCGCGTCGATCGTGGCGGGCGCGCTCGCCCCGATCGTCGCGGTGGAACTGCTGAAGGACTTCGACTCCTCGCTGCCGCTGAGCCTGTATCTGGGCGGGGCGGCGCTGGTCACGTCGCTGACGGTGTTCTTCGCGCGGGAGACCCGGGGCCGTGACCTGGCCCGTGACCAGGCGTCGCCGGACACGGCCGTCCCCTCCGGCCGGCCGGGCGCGGGCGCCGCGCAGGCGGCGGAACGGGGCTGAGGCGGGACTGAGGCGGGGCCGGTGCGGCACGCGGGGACGGCGGGCGGGGACCGGGGCGCGGGTGCGCGCCCCGGCCCCCGCCGCGCGTCCGGCACTCTGGTATCCCGCACCATGACCCCCCAACTCCCCTCTCCCGTACGGACGGACCGCCGCCACCATGACCGACGACCACGCCGCCCCCGCACCCGCGCCCGCGCCCCCGGTGGCCGACGGGGCTGCGAACGTGCCGCGCGAGCTGCTCGGCCTGCTGGCCGCCGGGGCCACCGCCGAGGAGCTGGCGGCGCCCGCCGCACGGGCCGGGGCCGGGGCCGGCCCCGCGCAGGCGGCGCTCCTCGCCGAGGCGACCGAGGCCGCACTGTCCGTACGGCGCACCCTCGACCAGCACCGGCGGCGGGAGGCGGAACTGGCCGCGCTGTTCGACACGGCGGGCGACCTGGCGGCGCTGCGCGGGCTGGACGCCGTACTGCGGGCCATCGTCCGGCGGGCCAGGACGCTGCTGGGCGCGGACGTGGCGTACCTGACCCTCAACGACCCGGCGCGCCACGACACCTACATGCGGGTCACGGACGGCTCGGTGTCCGCCGCCTTCCAGCAGTTGCGGCTGCGGATGGGCGACGGTCTCGGCGGGCTGGTGGCGCAGACCGCGCGGCCGTACGCCAGCCGCGACTACCGCACCGACTTCCGGTTCCGGCACACCGGGGCCATCGACGACGGCGTCGGGGAGGAGGGGCTGCGCGGCATCCTCGGCGTGCCGCTGCGGCTCGGGGACCGGGTGATCGGGGTGCTGTTCGCCGCCGACCGCAGTCCGCGCGACTTCACCCCGGACGCGATCGCGCTGCTCGGCTCGCTCGCCGACCACGCGGCCGTCGCCATCGACGGGGCCCGCCTGATGGAGGAGACCCGGGCCGCGCTCACCGGCCTGGAGGCCGCGAACGCCACGGCCCGCGCGCACAGCGACGCGCTGCGCCGCGCCTCGGACGCCCACGACCGGCTCACCGAACTGGTGCTGCGCGGCGGCGGGGTGGCGGACGTGGCGGGAGAGATCGCGGCGCTGCTGGGCGGCGGCCTCACCGTGCACGACGCGGACGGCGAGGTGCTGGCCCGGGTCGGCGGGGGCGCGCCGGGTCCGCCGAGCCGGGGGCTGGCGGAGTCCCGCACGAGCGGGCGGGCGGTGTACGCGGAGGACCGCTGGACCTGTGCGGTGGTCGCGGGGGCGGAACTGCTGGGGTGCCTGGTGCTGACGGGGCGGTCGGGGCCCGGGGAGCCGGGGCGGGTGCTCGCCGACGCGGACCTGCGCCTGTTCGAACGGGCCGCGCTGGTCACCGCCCTGGTGCTGCTGCTGCGCCGGTCGGTGGCGGAGGCCGAGGACCGGGTGCGCGGCGAACTCCTGGACGACCTGCTGACCGACCCGTCGCGGCGCACCGGCGGCGGAAGTCTGGCGCTGCGCGCCCGGCGGCTGGGCGTCGACGTGGCGGGGCCGCACGTGGTGGTGGCACTGGACTGCGCACCGCGGGTCAGGTCCCGGCTGGCCACGGAGGCGGCCCGGCGGGCCCGGGCGCTGGGGGCGCTGTCCGGGCCGCGGGAGGGGCAGGTCGTCCTGGTCGCCCCCGGGGACGCGGACCGGGCCGCCCGGCTGGCCCACGAGCTCGCCCGCGACCTGGGCCGGGTCCTGGACTCACCGGTCACCGCGGGCGCGGCGGGCACCGCCGAAGGGCCCGACGGGCTGCCGCACGCCCATGCGGAGGCCGTGCGCTGCCTGACCGCGCTGCACGCGCTGGGCCGCACCGGGGAAGGGGCGGACGTCACGGAACTGGGCTTCCTGGGCGTCCTGTTGGGCGACCGGGCGGACGTCGGCCCGTACACGGCACGCGTGCTGGGACCCGTACTGGACTACGACGCGGCGCAGGGGACGGAGCTGATCCGCACGCTGGAGGCGTACTACGCGCACGGGGCGTCACTGACCCGCGCCAAGGACGCGCTGCACGTCCACGTCAACACGGTGACCCAACGCCTGGAGCGCGTCTCCCGGCTGCTCGGACCGGCCTGGAACACCCCGTCCCGCGCCCTGGAGATCCAACTCGCCCTGCGCCTGCACCGCCTGGCCCGCCCGGAGCGGTCCCCGTGAGGGCCGCCCGGAAGAACGGCGAGGGGCGGTGCGATCCCGCACCGCCCCTCGCCCGTGCACTGCCGGGAGGTCAGGCGCCGATCATGTGCACGCCGCCGTCGACGTGAATGATCTCGCCGGTCGTCTTCGGGAAGAAGTCCGACAGCAGCGCGACGATGCCCTTGCCCGCGGGCTCCGGGTCGGCCATGTCCCACTTCATCGGGGAGCGCTCGTCCCACACCTTCGCCAGGTCGCCGAAGCCCGGGATGGACTTCGCGGCCATCGACCCGATCGGACCCGCCGAGATCAGGTTGCAGCGCAGGCCCTCGGCGCCCAGGTCGCGGGCGAGGTAGCGGGAGGTGGCCTCCAGCGCGGCCTTCGCCGGGCCCATCCAGTCGTACTGCGGCCAGGCGAACTGCGCGTCGAAGGTGAGGCCGACGATCGAGCCGCCCTCGCTCATCAGCGGGCGGCACGCCATCGTCAGGGACTTCAGCGAGAAGGCCGAGACGTGCATGGCGGTGGCGACCGACTCGAACGGCGTGTTCAGGAAGTTGCCGCCGAGCGCGTCCTGCGGCGCGAAGCCGATGGAGTGCACGACGCCGTCGAGCGAGCCCAGCTCCTCGCGGACGAGACCTTCGAGACGGTCCAGGTGCTCCTGGTTCGTCACGTCCAGCTCGATGACCTTCGCCGGCTTCGGGAGCTTCTTGGCGATGCGCTCGGTCAGCGTCGGGCGGGGGAAGGCCGTCAGGATGACGTTCGCACCCTGCTCCTGCGCCACCTTGGCCGCGTGAAAGGCGATGGAGGACTCCATCAGGACACCCGTGATGAGGATGTTCTTGCCTTCGAGGATTCCACTCATGGCGATCAGTGACCCATGCCCAATCCGCCGTCAACCGGGATGACGGCTCCAGTGATGTACGACGCGTCGTCGGAGGCGAGGAACTTCACCGCCGCGGCGATCTCCTCCGGCTGCGCGTAACGGCCGAGCGGCACCTGGGCGACGATGCCCTTGCGCTGCTCGTCGTTGAGCACCTGGGTCATGTCGGTGTCGACAAACCCGGGCGCGACGACGTTGAACGTGATGTTGCGCGACCCCAGCTCGCGGGCGAGCGAACGCGCGAAACCGACCAGACCGGCCTTCGAGGCGGCGTAGTTCGCCTGCCCCGCCGAGCCCAGCAGACCCACCACCGAGGAGATCAGCACGACGCGGCCCTTCCTGGCGCGCAGCATGCCGCGGTTGGCACGCTTCACGACCCGGAAGGTGCCGGTGAGGTTGGTGTCGAGGACGGACGTGAAGTCCTCCTCGGACATGCGCATCAGGAGCTGGTCCTTGGTGACGCCGGCGTTGGCCACCAGCACCTCCACGGGACCGTGCTTCTCCTCGATCTCCTTGTAGGCCTGCTCCACCTGCTCGGTGTCGGTGATGTCGCACTTGACGGCGAGGAAGCCCGCCTTCTCAAGGTCCGACGGATCACCCGAGCGGTACGTGATCGCGACCCTGTCGCCGTTGTCGGCGAAAGCGCGGGCGATGGCGAGGCCGATGCCCCGGTTTCCTCCGGTGACGAGAACCGAGCGGCTCAACGGATCACCCTTTCGAATAGCGGTCTGGTACCGACCGAAACTATCGGTACCGGAGCTCGTACGGAGAATCGGGCCCTGACAGCGCAGTCATCCGGCGGCTGTCGGGTCCCTACAGAAACGTCCCGCTGCCGCGCCGCGCAAAGGGGGTGGCCGCCCCGCCCCCGTACAGGACATGATCGGGGCGACCTCGTCTCGACGACAGGAGACATCCGTGCCGCAGTCCCCCCGATCCCCTCATCCCATCGACCCCGCCTTCACCGCGCTCCCCCTGCGCGCCCTCGCCGACGCCGCCCTCGCGCGGGCCAGGGCGCTCGGGGCGGAGCACGCCGACTTCCGGTTCGAGCGGGTGCGCAGTGCCTCCTGGCGGCTGCGGGACGCCAGGCCGTCCGGGTCCAGCGACTCCACCGACCTCGGGTACGCGGTGCGGGTGGTGCACGGCGGGGCCTGGGGTTTCGCCTCCGGGGTGGATCTCAGCATGGACGCCGCGGCCCGCGTCGCCGGGCAGGCCGTCGCGATGGCCCGGTTGTCCGCCAAGGTGATCAAGGCGGCCGGGTCCGACGAGCGGGTGGAGCTCGCGGATGAGCCGGTGCACGAGGACCGGACCTGGGTCTCCTCGTACGAGACCAATCCGTTCGACGTGCCGGGCGAGGAGAAGGCGGCGCTGCTCGCCGACTGGAGCGGGCGGCTGCTGCGGGCGGACGGCGTGGCGCACGTCGACGCCTCGCTGCTGACCGTGCAGGAGAACAAGTTCTACGCCGACACCGCGGGGACCGTCACCACGCAGCAGCGGGTGCGGGTGCATCCGCAGCTCACGGCGGTCGCGGTGGACGCGGGCTCCGGCGAGTTCGACTCGATGCGGACGATCGCGCCGCCGGCCGGGCGCGGCTGGGAGTACCTGACGGGCACCGGCTGGGACTGGGACTCCGAGATCGAGGAGATTCCCTCGCTGCTGGCCGAGAAGATGCGGGCGCCGGGCGTCGAGGCGGGGACGTACGACCTGGTCGTCGACCCGTCGAACCTGTGGCTGACGATCCACGAGTCGATCGGGCACGCGACGGAGCTGGACCGGGCGCTGGGGTACGAGGCGGCCTACGCCGGAACCTCGTTCGCCACCTTCGACCAGCTCGGGAAGCTCGCGTACGGGTCGCCGGTGATGAACGTGACCGGGGACCGGACCGTCGAGCACGGTCTCGCGACGGTCGGGTACGACGACGAGGGCGTCGCCGGGCAGTCCTGGGACCTGGTGAAGGACGGCACGCTGGTCGGGTACCAGACCGACCGCAGGATCGCGAAGCTGACCGGGCTCGGGCGGTCCAACGGGTGCGCGTACGCCGACTCCCCCGGGCACGTGCCCGTGCAGCGGATGGCGAACGTCTCGTTGCGGCCGGAGCCCGGCGGGCTGTCGACGGAGGATCTGATCGGGGGTGTCGAGCGCGGGATCTACGTGGTCGGCGACCGGTCGTGGTCGATCGACATGCAGCGCTTCAACTTCCAGTTCACCGGTCAGCGGTTCTACCGGATCGAGAACGGGCGGCTGGCGGGGCAGTTGCGGGACGTCGCGTACCAGTCGACGACCACCGACTTCTGGGGCTCGATGGAGAAGGTCGGCGGCCCGCAGACGTATGTGCTGGGCGGCGCCTTCAACTGCGGCAAGGCCCAGCCGGGCCAGGTCGCGGCCGTCTCGCACGGCTGCCCTTCGGCCCTCTTCCGGGGCGTCAACATTCTGAACACCACGCAGGAGGCCGGGCGATGAGCCGCGTGAGCAAGCCCTACGAGATCGTCGAGCGGGCGCTGGAGCTGTCCACCGCCGACGGGTGCGTCGTCATCGCCGACGAGGAGTCGTCCGCGAACCTGCGGTGGGCGGGCAACGCCCTGACCACGAACGGTGTGACGCGCGGGCGCACCCTGACCGTCGTCGCGACCGTGGACGGCGCCGAGGGCACCGCGTCCGGTGTCGTGTCCCGGTCGGCGGTCACCGCCGAGGAGCTGGAGCCGCTGGTACGGGCCGCCGAGGCGGCCGCCCGGTCGGCGGGTCCCGCCGAGGACGCCCAGCCGCTGGTCGAGGGCGTGCCGGTGTCGGCGGACTTCCGGGACGCGCCCGCGGAGACCTCGTCGGCGGTCTTCGACGCCTTCGCGCCCGCCCTCGGCGAGGCCTTCGCCCGCGCCCGGTCGGGCGGGCGGGAGCTGTACGGGTTCGCGCACCACGAGATGACCTCCAGCTACCTCGGTACGTCGACGGGGCTGCGGCTCCGCCACGACCAGCCCAACGGCACCCTGGAGGTCAACGCCAAGTCCCCCGACCGTACGAAGTCGGCGTGGGCCGGGCGCTCCACCCGGGACTTCCGGGACGTCGACCCCGGGGCCCTGGACGAGGAGCTGGCGCGGCGGCTGGCGTGGGCCGAGCGGCGGATCGACCTGCCCGCCGGGCGGTACGAGACGCTGCTGCCGCCGAGCGCGGTGGCGGACCTGCTGGTGTACCAGCTCTGGTCGTCGGGGGCGCGGGACGCGGTGGAGGGGCGGACGGTGTTCTCCCGGCCGGGCGGCTCCACCCGGCTCGGGGACACCCTGTCCGCGCTGCCGCTGACGCTGCGCAGCGACCCGGACGAGCCGGGGCTCGAAGCGGCGCCGTTCGTGCTGGCGCACTCCTCGGGCGGGGACGCGTCGGTGTTCGACAACGGGCTGCCGCTGGCCCCCACCGAGTGGATCAAGGACGGGAGGCTGGAGCGGCTGATCACCAGCCGCAACACCGCCGCCCTGACGAAACTGCCGGTGGCCCCGGACATCGACAACCTGATCCTCGACGCCGGCGGCACGAAGACGCTGGACGAGATGGTCGCGTCCACCGGGCGCGGACTGCTGCTGACCTGCCTGTGGTACATCCGCGAGGTCGACCCGGCGACGCTGCTGCTGACCGGCCTGACCAGGGACGGCGTGTACCTGGTGGAGGACGGCGAGGTGGTCGGCGAGGTGAACAACTTCCGGTTCAACGAGTCACCGGTGGACCTGCTGTCGCGGGCCACCGAGGCCGGTGCGACCGAGAAGACGCTGCCCAGGGAATGGGGCGACTGGTTCACCCGGGCCGCGATGCCCGCACTGCGGGTGCCGGATTTCAATATGAGTTCTGTCAGCCGGGGCGTATAACCTCGGTCAGCACGCATCGGTACCGGCAATCGCCGCGTACCCGTACATCCGAGGAGATACGAGAACCGTGACGGACATCGTCGACGAGCTGAAGTGGCGCGGGCTGTTCGCCCAGTCCACGGACGAAGACGCACTGCGCAAGGCGCTCGCGGACGGCCCCGTCACGTTCTATTGCGGCTTCGACCCGACCGCGGCGAGCCTGCACGTGGGACACCTGGTGCAGGTGCTCACGATGCGCAGGCTCCAGCAGGCGGGTCTGAAGCCGCTGGCGCTGGTGGGCGGGGCCACCGGGCAGATCGGTGACCCCCGTCCGACGGCCGAGCGCACGCTGAACGACCCGGAGACCATCAGGGAGTGGGTGGACCGGCTGCGTGCGCAGATCGAGCCCTTCCTCGACTTCGAGGGCTCGCGGTCCGCCCACCCGGCGACCATGGTCAACAACCTGGACTGGACCGGCGGCCTGTCCGCGATCGAGTTCCTGCGGGACATCGGCAAGCACTTCCGGGTCAACAAGATGCTCACCAAGGACTCGGTCGCCCGCCGGCTGGAGTCCGAGCAGGGCATCAGCTACACCGAGTTCAGCTACCAGCTGCTCCAGGGCATGGACTTCCTGGAGCTGTACCGCCGCTACGGCTGCACCCTCCAGCAGGGCGGCAGCGACCAGTGGGGCAACCTCACCGCCGGTCTCGACCTGATCCACCGGATCGAGCCGGAGGCGGTCGTGCACGCGCTGGCGACGCCGCTGATGACGAAGGCGGACGGTACCAAGTTCGGCAAGACCGAGGGCGGGGCCGTCTGGCTGGACCCGGAGATGACCACGCCGTACGCGTTCTACCAGTTCTGGCTGAACGTGGACGACCGGGACGTGTCGCGGTACCTGCGCATCCTCAGCTTCCGCACGCGCGCCGAGCTGGAGGAGCTGGAGGCGCAGACCGAGGAGCGTCCGCAGGCGCGTGCCGCCCAGCGTGCGCTGGCGGAGGAGCTGACGACGCTGGTGCACGGGGCCGACCAGTGCGCCGCCGTCATCGCCGCGTCGAAGGCGCTGTTCGGGCAGGGCGAGCTGACCGACCTGGACGAGCCGACGCTGAGGGCCGCGCTGTCCGAGCTGCCGCACGCGAAGGCGGAGGGCCCGGGCCCGGTCGTGGACCTGCTGATCGCGGCGGGCCTCGCGCCCAGCAAGGGCGGCGCCCGGCGCACCATCAAGGAGGGCGGCGCCTACGTGAACAACGTCAAGGTCACCGCCGAGGACGCCGAGGTCACCGCCGACGAGCTGCTGCACGGCCGCTGGCTGGTGCTGCGCAAGGGCAAGAAGAACCTGGCCGCGGTGGAGATCACGGGCTGAACCGGGTCCGCACCCGTACGGAAGCCTGGTTTCGCGCCCGTACGGGAGCCTGGTTCGCACCCGTGCGGGAGCCGCTTCCGTACGGCAGGCGCGGCAGCGGGCCGGAAGCCCCCCTCGGGGTTCCGGCCCGCTCTCGTGCCGGGGGTCAGGCGCGGCGCCTGTTCCCCCGGGCCATGGCGTAGAGCGCATCGCCCACCCCGACCATGACCACGGCTCCGATCAGCTGCAGGATGTGCCGGCCCCAGTCGATGCCCCGGGTCTCGTCGATACCGAGCCCGGCCGCGATCCAGTTGCCGAGCACGGCACCGATCATGCCGAGGATCGTCGTCAGCCAGAGCGGGATCTGCTGCCTGCCCGGGATGATCGCCTTGGCGATGAGACCGAGCACCAGTCCCACGATGATTGCCCACAACCAACTCATGTCGCCTCCTCGTACGGGCGCGGATGTGCGCTGCGACCAAGTCTGGGCGGATACCCCGTACGGCGCATGTCGGACACCGCCGTACGGGCGAGACGCGGCCGGTTCCGCCCCCGTCCGTACGGGCCCCGCTCTGCCGTCTGTCGGAGGGCGGGCGTACCGTGGAGGTATCCGGGCCGGGGAGTGCCCGGCGCTGGAGTCTGGTGGTGGAGTCGTGGTGCGGAAGCTGCGCGGGGCCGAGGTCGTACGGATCACCGGAGCCCGGCAGGGCCTCGCCGAGGACGTCCGGGGCAGACAGCGCCGGTACGTCATCTCGATGTCGGTCAGGACGGTGGCGGTCATCCTCGCCGCCGTGCTGTGGAACGTGGAGCGTCACGTGGCGATCGTGGCGCTGGCGCTGGGCGTGCTGCTGCCGTACGTCTCGGTGGTGATCGCCAACGCCGGCCGGGAGAGCGCCAAGCCGCTGCCCAGTTCGTTCGTGCCGGCGCCGGTGCGGCCGGCGATCGGGCCGCCGCTGGAGGGCACCGTGATGGGGCCCGACGAGGGTCCTTTCCGGGACGCGGGGGCGGCCTCCGGGCGGGCCGAACCGGTCAACGAGCCCCGGGGGCGGACCACTTAGCTCCACCCGGGCTCAAGAAAAGCTCAGATCAATCATGACGTTCCGGTGCACCGCACCCCGTCCCCCGTGACATACTTCGTAGGCGCTCCGCATCCCCCGTCGGAGCGACGGACCGACGCCGGGCAGCTCCCCCCGTGGCTGCTCGGCGTCGCCTTTTTGTTCTGGGATGTGTTGTGGGAAGTCTGCGGTGAGCGAAGAGAACCCCGTCTGTTCCGCCAAGGGCTGCCGCGTCGACGCGGTCTGGGTGCTGGCCTGGAACAATCCGAAGCTGCACACTCCGGAGCGCCGCAAGACGTGGCTCGCCTGCGAGGAGCACCGCGAGCACCTGTCGCAGTTCCTGGGCGTACGGGGTTTCCTCAAGGACGTCGTGAAGCTCGCCGACTGGGACGAGCCCCCGGCCCGCTGAGGCCCCCGTCAGCCGCCGATCGCCGACATCGGGCGGTCCGGCTGGAGGAAGGCCGGGTCGTCGAGGCCCGAGCCCGCCTTCTTGCCCCACATCGCGACCTTCCACAGCTCCGCGATCTCCTGGTCCGTGGCCTGCGAGCGCAGCGCCGAGCGCAGGTCGGACTCCTCGCGGGCGAAGAGGCAGGTGCGGACCTGGCCGTCGGCGGTGAGCCGGGTGCGGTCGCAGGCCCCGCAGAACGGGCGGGTGACCGAGGCGATGACGCCGACCCGGTGCGGGCCGCCGTCGACCGTCCAGCGCTCGGCGGGCGCGGAGCCGCGCTCGGTGTCGCTCTCCTCGGTGAGGGTGAAGCGGGTGCGCAGGGAGGCCAGGATGTCACCGGCGGTGATCATGCCGTCGCGCTTCCAGCCGTGCTGGGCGTCCAGCGGCATCTGCTCGATGAAGCGCAGCTCGTAGTCGTTCTCGACCGCCCAGGCCAGCAGGTCGGGGGCCTCGTCGTCGTTGAGGCCGGGCATCAGGACGGTGTTGACCTTGACGGGGGTGAGTCCGGCGTCGCGGGCGGCGGCCATGCCCTCCAGGACGTCCCGGTGGCGGTCGCGGCGGGTGAGGGTCTTGAAGACGTCGGGGCGCAGCGTGTCCAGGGAGACGTTGACCCGGTCGAGGCCGGCGGCCTTGAGGGCGGCGGCGGTGCGCTTGAGGCCGATGCCGTTGGTGGTCAGCGACATCCTGGGGCGGGGGACGAGGGCGGCGCAGCGCTCGACGATCCCGACCAGGCCGGGGCGGAGCAGCGGTTCGCCGCCGGTGAAGCGGATCTCGGTGATGCCCAGTTCGGTGACGGCGATGCGGATCAGCCGGACGATCTCGTCGTCGGAGAGCAGCTCCTGCTTGCCGAGCCACTGCAGGCCCTCTTCCGGCATGCAGTAGGTGCAGCGCAGATTGCACTTGTCCGTCAGAGAGACGCGCAGGTCGGTGGCGACCCTGCCGAAGGTGTCGATGAGCACTGTGGGCCCCCTCCCCGATGGGTGACTGGTACTTCCGACACTACGCGACGGCACTGACAACGCCGGGGGCCGATTGTCACGAGTCGCGACGGGGCCGCGTCGTAGGACTCTACGACGCGGCCCCGGTGCCGGGTACCGGAACGTACCGGTCAGTACGGTGCGTACCGGAAAGTACGGTCAGTGCGCTCCGGTGCCGGTGAGCGACTTGACCTCCAGTTCGGCGTACTTGCCCTTGTCGGGCGCCTCCTTGGAGAGCACCGAGCCGAGCCAGCCGAGCAGGAAGCCCAGCGGGATCGAGATCAGGCCCGGGTTCTCCAGCGGGAACCAGGCGAAGTCGACGCCCTTGAACATCGAGGTCGGCTTGCCCGAGACGACCGGCGAGAACAGCACCAGGAAGACCGCCGCGAACAGGCCGCCGTAGATCGACCACAGAGCGCCCTGGGTGGTGAAGCGCTTCCAGAAGAGGCTGTAGAGGATCGTCGGCAGGTTGGCGGAGGCGGCGACCGCGAAGGCGAGGGCGACGAGGCCGGCGACGTTGAGGTCGCGGGCGAGGGCGCCGAGCGCGATGGAGACGATGCCGATGAGGACGGTGGCCCAGCGGGCGGCCCGCATCTCCTCCTTCTCCGTCGCCCTGCCGCGCCGGATGACGTTCGCGTAGATGTCGTGCGCGAACGAGGACGACGAGGCGAGGGTGAGGCCCGCGACGACCGCGAGGATCGTCGCGAAGGCGACGGCGGAGATGACGGCCAGCAGGATCGCGCCGCCGGTGGAACCGGAGCCGCCGCCGATCTCGAGCGCGGCGAGCGGGGCCGCGGTGTTGCCCGCCTTGTTGGAGGCGGTGATGTCGCCCGGCTTGAGGAGGGCGGCGGCGCCGAAGCCCAGCACGATCGTCATCAGGTAGAAGGCGCCGATGATCCCGATGGCCCAGTTGACGGACTTACGGGCGGCCTGCGCGGTCGGGACGGTGTAGAAGCGGATCAGGATGTGCGGCAGTCCGGCCGTGCCGAGCACCAGGGCGATGCCCAGGGAGAGGAAGTCCAGCTTGGACATCGCGCTGACGCCGTACTTGAGGCCCGGCTCCAGGAAGCCCTCCTTGCCGCTGTTGGTGGCGGCCGCGCCGAGCAGGTCGGAGATGTTGAAGTTGAACTTCAGCAGGATCAGGAAGGTGATCAGCAGGGTGCCCGCGATGAGCAGGACGGCCTTGACCATCTGCACCCAGGTGGTGCCCTTCATGCCGCCGATGGTGACGTACACGATCATCAGGACGCCGACCAGGGCGACGATGGCGATCTTGCCGCCGTCGCTGGTGATACCGAGCAGCAGGGACACCAGCACACCGGCGCCGGCCATCTGCGCGAGCAGGTAGAAGATCGACACGACGATCGTCGAGGTGCCCGCCGCGGTGCGCACCGGGCGCTGCTTCATGCGGTACGCCAGGACGTCGCCCATGGTGTACCGGCCGGAGTTGCGCAGCGGTTCGGCGACCAGCAGCAGGGCCACCAGCCAGGCCACCAGGAAGCCGATGGAGTACAGGAAGCCGTCGTAGCCGAAGAGGGCGATGGAGCCCGCGATGCCCAGGAAGGAAGCGGCGGACATGTAGTCGCCGGAGATCGCGAGGCCATTCTGGAAGCCGGTGAACTGGCGGCCGCCGGCGTAGAAGTCGGAGGCGCTCTTGGTCTGCCGTCCGGCCCAGACGGTGATGCCGAGGGTGGCCACGACGAACGCGGCGAAGAGGCTGATGATCAGCGGCCGGTGTTCGCTCGCGCCCTCACCGGCGGCGAGCTGCCAGCCCAGGTTCAGGGTGTTCATTCGCCGGCCTCCAGACGGGACTTGATCGCCGCGGCCTTCGGGTCGAGCTTGGTCGCCGCGTGCCGGGCGTAGAACCAGGCGATGAGGAACGTCGTCACGAACTGGAGGATGCCGAAGACGAGGGCGACGTTGATGTTGCCGAAGAGCTTGGTGCCCATGAAGCCGCCGGCGTAGTTCGACATCAGTACGTACAGCAGGTACCAGGCGATGAAGGCGACGGTCAGAGGGAAGGCGAACGAGCGGTGGGCGCGGCGCAGTTCGCCGAATTCCGCGCTCTCCTGCACCGCGACGAACTGCTCTGTCGTGGGCCCGGCGGGCTGGGTGTCCGGGCCGCCCTGGGGCGGTGGTGCATCGGTGGTCACGGATTCTCCTCGCGACGCGGTCGGAACGGAGGGGGTCAAGAGGACCTCACTGGGACGGGGGACGGACGGCTTGCCTCCCCCTGTCAACGGCACGGCGCGCGGGGCGTCTCGGTTCAACGGACGCGTTTTCTTTTCCGAACTCATTGATTGCACCCGTTGATCAGCGATAGCTTCGCTGGTCATGTACCCGTCCAACCGCATTTTCGCGGTGGGACGTTCGGCACGGATGATGTGGAGATCCCATGGCTCATCTGGGAAGCAGACGATCTCGCGTACTGGCCCTGCCCGTCGGGCTGGCCCTGACGGCCTCGCTCGGTGTGCTCCCGCTGGCCTCGGCCAACGCGGCGCCCGTGGAGGCCGCGCCCGCGGCGGTCCCGGCGGCGGACGGCCCCAAGCTGTCGTACGTCGTGAACGTCGAGGGCGGCAGGTCGACGGCCGCGTCGGTGAAGAAGGCGATAGCCAAGGCCGGCGGCACCGTCGTGATCTCGTACGACAAGATAGGCGTCATCGTCGTCACCTCCCAGAACCCCGAGTTCGGGAAGCAGATCCGCGCGGTGCGCGGCGTGGAGTCGGCCGGTGCCACCCGCACCAAGCCGATGGCGGCCGCGAGCACCACGGACGTCGGCGGCACGAAGGTACTGACCCAGGCCGAGGCGAAGCAGGCGGCGGCCCTCGCGAAGAAGGCCGACGCCGCGCAGGACCCGCTGGAGCCGCTGCTGTGGGGCCTGCCGGCGATCCGTGCCGACAAGGCGCACCAGAAGACCCTGGGCAGCAAGCGGGTCAACGTCACCGTCATCGACACCGGCGTGGACGACACCCACCCGGACCTGGCGCCGAACTTCGACGCGCAGGGCTCCGCGAACTGCGTCGGCGGCAAGGCGGACACCACGCCCGGCACCTGGCGGCCGAAGACCGGCGAGTCCGACCACGGCACCCATGTGGCGGGCACCATCGCGGCGGCGAAGAA
The DNA here is from genome assembly GCF_044751045.1 of Streptomyces sp. NPDC088745. Taxonomy (NCBI): domain Bacteria; kingdom Bacillati; phylum Actinomycetota; class Actinomycetes; order Kitasatosporales; family Streptomycetaceae; genus Streptomyces; species Streptomyces sp. NPDC088745. The sequence continues at coordinate 766,467 of NZ_JBIVLB010000003.1, read as the reverse complement.
CGGCGTCGGCGTCACCGGCGTCGCGCCGAACGTGCGGGTCTCCGGCATCAAGGTCGCCGACGCGACCGGCTTCTTCTACACCGAGGCCGTCGTCTGCGCGTTCGTGTACGCCGCCGAGCACGGCGCGGACATCACGAACAACAGCTACTACACCGACCCGTGGATGTTCAACTGCAAGGACGACCCGGACCAGGGCGCCCTCGTGGAGGCCGTCGACCGGGCCCAGCGGTTCGCCCGCAAGCAGGGCACCATCTCGGTCGCCTCGGCGGGCAACTCCAACTTCGATCTCGGCGGCAAGGAGATCCTGGACACCTCCAGCCCGAACGACTCCACTCCGGGTCCGCGCACCATCGACCCGAAGAAGTGCCTCGACATCCCGATGCAGCTGGACGACGTGATCACGGTCTCCGCCACCGGCGCGAAGAACCTGAAGTCGTCGTACTCCAGCTACGGCAAGGGCGTCGTGGACGTGGCGGCCCCGGGCGGCGACCGCACCGCGTACCAGGAGCCAGAGGGTCCGGCCGTCAACGGCGCGATCCTCTCCACCCTGCCGGGCGGCGGCTACGGCTACAAGAACGGCACCTCGATGGCGTCCCCGCACGTCTCGGGCGTCCTCGCGCTGCTGAAGTCGACGCACCCGAACGCCACGCCGAACCAGTTGGAGCGGATGCTGACGTCGCAGGCGGAGTCCACCGCGTGCGGTGCGCCGTACGACATCGACAAGGACGGCAAGATCGACGCGGTCTGCAAGGGCGGGGTCAACGACAACGGCTTCTACGGGGCCGGAATCGTCGACGCGCTGCGCGCCGTGCGCTAGTTGAACCGTGAGGGGGGCGGGGCCGCGGGTACGGCCCCGCCCCCCTCACGCATGTCCCGCGCACCGCGGGTCGCCGTCGCCGCGCCTCCCCGGCGGGGGGCGGCGGCCCGCTCCGGGGCGCGCAGGACGCCCAGGGCCAGCAGGCACTGCGCCGCCGCGTAGGTGGCCATCACCCAGAAGTCCGGTGCGGGGAGCTGCGGCCACTGGGCCACCCCGGTGGCGATCAGGGTGTCCGACAGCAGGAAGAGCGCGCCGCCGAGGCCGGCGCACCGGCCCAGGCCGCTCGCCCGGAAGGCCGTCACGGTGAGCAGCAGGCTGTATCCGGCGACCGGGACGCGCAGCTCGGCGGGGAGGTCGGCCCACAGCAGCGCCACCGTGCCGGCGAGCGCCAGGGCGTAGAGCGCGCCGAGCGGGCGGCGCGTCGGCGCGCCCCTGAAGAGCAGCAAGTAGCAGACGTGGCCCAGGGCGAAGGAGCCCATGCCGAGCAGGAAGGCGGGGTCGGCGTCGAAGAGCAGCGCCACGTCTCCGCCCCAGCCGAACAGGAGCGCCGCCACCAGGAGGCGGGGGCCGCCGCGCACGACGACGTGACCGGCGAGCAGCGGCATCAGCAGCGGCTTGGCGACGGCGTGCACCGGCCACGCGCCCGCCAGGAGACCGCCGAGGTCGACGGCGGCGGCGAGCAGGAACGCGGCGAGGAGGGCGCGGGCGACCCGGTCGCGGCTCACGCGGCGGGCTCGGGCTGCTGGGCGGGGGCGGCGTCGGCGGCAGCGGCAGCGGCAGCGGCAGCGGCAGTACCAGTGGCAGCGGCGGCACCAGTGGCAGCACCGGCGGCCGTCGGCTTCGGTTGCCAGCCCGGGCCGCCGAAGACGCGCCCGGCGCGCTCGCGCCAGGTGCGGGCGGCGCGCACGTCGCGGGCGATGGCCGCGTACTCGTGGGTGGCGACCCGCAGGGGGTTGTAGGTCTCGATGTTCTTCGTCAGGCCGTAGACGGGGCGTTCCGTCTCGGACACGAAGGAGCCGAAGATCCGGTCCCAGACGATCAGGATGCCGCCGAAGTTCCGGTCGAGGTAGCCGCCCTGGGACGCGTGGTGCACCCGGTGGTGCGAGGGCGTGTTGAGGACGTACTCGAAGGGCCTCGGCAGCTTGCCGACCCGCTCGGTGTGCACCCAGAACTGGTAAACGAGGTTCGCGGACGAGCAGAAGGCCAGGGCGGCCGGGTGCACTCCCGCGACGATCAGCGGCAGGTAGAACGGCCACACGGTGAGCGTCGTCCAGGGCTGGCGCAGCGCGGTGGTGAAGTTGAACTTCCGGCTGGAGTGGTGGACGACGTGGCAGGCCCACAGGATGCGCACGACGTGGTGGCCGCGGTGCGACCAGTAGTAGAAGAAGTCCTGCGCCAGCAGCATCAGCGGGACCGTCCACCACAGCACGGGTATCCGGGCGGGCGTCAGCTCGTACACCAGCGTGTAGAGCGCGACGATCGGGATCTTCCACAGGAAGTCGAAGCCGATGCTGCCGAGACCCATGGTGATGCTGGTGGCGGCGTCCCTGGTCTCGTACCCCTCGGCCTCGTCGTCGGGGTGCAGTCGGTAGCTGACGATTTCGAGCACGGTGAGCAGGACGAAGGCCGGGATCGACCACAGCACGACATCGGGCAGGTTCGGCATGCCCGCACGATAGGACGGCGGGCGGGGACCCGACTAGGGGTTGTTACCCACAAGTATGTAAGAACTTCCGTCAGGACCGGCCCGCGGTGCGGGCGGTGCCGTCCGGTTCCTCACCAGACGCGCACCGGCCCGCCCGGGGCGAAGGCCGGGCCGGTGGCGTCCGCCGGCACCTCCCGGAGCGGCTGGGCGATCTCCTCAACGGTGGGCCCGGCCTCGGCGGCGAGCGCGTCCAGGAAGCAGGGAGCGGTGCCCTCGTCGTGCGGGTGGTCGCCGCCCCACATGACCTTGTCGAGGCCGATGCGGTGGCGCAGCGGCGATGAAGGGTGAAGAGCCGTGCGCCGGGGGAAGTTGGAGGCCATGCCGAGAGTGCGGCTCACGCGTGAGGCCGTGCTGGACGCGCTGGTGGAGCGGACGGTGCGGGAGAGGGGCGAGCTGGTGCCGCGCGGCCGCACGCCGGCCGACCGGGTGGCCTCGGTGCCCCGGGCCCTGCGCCGCGAACTGCGGGCCCGCCCGCACCTGATCGCGATGGTGCACGAACGCGGCCTCACCGAGCGGATGTTCCTGCCCGCGCAGCAGGCACTCGTCCGCGAGGTGCACGCGGCGGGACTGCGCGGGGCGCGGGCGGCCTCCGTGGTGCGGGCGGTGCAGCTCCAGGCCGTGGGGCACGTCCTGGTCGAACGCAACCGGGAGCGCACGCCGGTGCAGTCCCCCGCCGGGGCCGGCCTGTGGTCCCCCGGCCCGGCCGGGCACGACCCGGCCCCGGCGAGGGCCCTGGCCCGCCCGGCGGACCCGGAGCGGGTGTTCGTGGTGTCGGTACGGGCGCCGGTGGGGGCGCTGCTGGGGCGGCGGGGGAAGCGGAGTGAGGGGCCCCGGCGCCGGTTTCCGGCCGACGGCTCGATGCGGACCGGCGCGGCTCGGGGCGGACCCGCTCCGTACTGGGCGAATAGGGGTCTGTCAGTGGCGGCCCGTATTCTCTGTGACCATGCTCGATGACCAGACCCCAGCGGCAGCAACCTGGCCGACCGCCTACCCGAAGGGGTACGCGGTCGTCGATGTGGAGACCACCGGTCTCTCCCGCGACGACCGGATAATCTCCGCCGCCGTCTACCGCCTGGACGCGCACGGCGACGTGGTCGACCACTGGTACACCCTGGTCAACCCCGAGCGGGACCCGGGTCCGACGTGGATCCACGGCCTGACGAGCGACGTACTGGAAGGCGCCCCGCTCTTCCCGGAGGTCGCGGGCGAGTTGTCCGAGCGGCTCGACGGGCGGGTCCTGGTCGCGCACAACGCGATGTTCGACTGGTCGATGCTGGCGCGGGAGTACGCGCGCGCCGGGCGCACCGCGCCCGTGCGGCAGCGGCTGTGCACCATCGCGCTCGCCAAGGAGCTGGCGCTGCCGCTGCCCAACCACAAGCTGGCCTCGCTGGCCGCCCACTTCGGCGTCGTCCAGCAGCACGCGCACCACGCCCTGGACGACGCGCGCGTCCTCGCGGAGGCGTTCCGGCCGAGCCTGCACGCGGCGGCGCAGGGCAACGTACGGCTGCCGCTGCTGGAGTGCCGTCCGCTGACGGAGTGGACGGACGCGCCGCCCGCGCCCCGGATCGGTTACCAGTCCGCGTACGGCGGCAGCGGCGGCGGACAGGGCAGTTGGCGGCCGTCCAGGAAGCGGCCGGCCTGCCCGTACCCGAACCCGGGCCGCTACCAGGCGGACAAGCCGCTGATGCAGGGGATGCGGGTGGCGTTCTCCGGGGACACCTCCGTCGACCGCGACCTGCTGGAGGACCGCACGGTCGAGGCCGGGCTGCACGTCGCGACGAGCGTGTCGCGGCTGACGAGCCTGCTGGTCACCAACGACGCCGACTCGGCGACCTCCAAGACCGTCAAGGCGAAGACCTTCGGGACGCCGGTCGTCGACGAGGCCGCGTACACGCACCTGCTGCGGGACGTGGCCCCGGCCCGGACGGACATATGACGTCGGACGGGTGAGTGCCGGGCGTGCCCTGCGCGCCGCACGCACCCTCGCCGTGCACCCTGTGCCCCATGGCACGATGCGAGGTTTGCGGAAACGACTACGGCATGTCCTTCGAGGTGCACGCACAGGGCGCGGTGCACGTCTTCGACTGCTTCGCCTGCGCCATCCACCGGATGGCCCCGATCTGCGAGCACTGCCGGTGCCGCATCATCGGCCAGGGCGTCGAGGCCGAGGGCCACTGGTACTGCGGTGCGCACTGCTCCCGGGCGGAGGGGAAGGCGGGCATCGTCGACAAGGTGTGAGGCGCCGGGGCGCTCCCCCGGCTCGGGCAACCCGCCCACCGGGGGACTTCTCGCGCCGGGTACCGTCAAAGCGTGTACCGCTTCCTGTTGTCCCGGCAGTGGGTGATCCTCACCCTCCTGGCACTCGTGCTGATCCCCGTGATGGTCGAGCTCGGCTTCTGGCAGTTCCACCGCCACGAGCACAGGGTCGCGCAGAACCAGCTGATCGCCGGGAACGTCAAGGCGAAGCCGAAGCCCGTCGGTGAGCTCACCTCCCCCGGGCACACCGTCCCGCGCGCCGACTTCTGGCGCGCGGCGACCGCCACCGGCACCTTCGACACCGCGCACGAGGTCGTCGTGCGCCGCCGCACCTCCGCCGACGACCAGGTCGGCTTCCACGTCCTGACGCCCCTGGACCTCACCGGCGGCGGCACGGTCCTGGTCAACCGGGGCTGGGTGGCCTTCGGCACCGACCAGCAGGCGTTCCCGCACGTTCCGGCCCCGCCGAAGGGCGAGGTCACGATCACCGGCCGGCTCAAGGCCGACGAGACGACCTCCGGCAGCGGCATCAAGGACCTCGAAGGTCTCCCGCCCCGGCACGTCATGCTCATCAACAGCGCGCAGCAGTCCAGGCTGCTGGGCCGCCCGGTGCTCGGCGGCTACCTGGAGCTGACCGCTCCGGTTCCGCCCGGCGGCAGCCCCGAGGTGATCCCCGCTCCCGACTCCGAGTCGATCGGCGCGCACATGGCGTACGCCGTGCAGTGGTGGCTGTTCGCGGCGGGGGTGCCGGTCGGCTGGGTCGTTCTCGTACGGCGGGAGAGGCGCGAGCGGGACGCGGCGGCGGCCGGGGCGGCGCAGGACGCGGCGGAGGCGGCCGAGGCGGAGAGGTCCGCGACGGCGCCCTCCGCCTGAAGGACTGGAGCCGGTGGGGCGTCGGCCGACGCCGGCGGCGGTGCGCGGCCGGCGCGCGCCGGGACCGGTGCGCGCCGGCGTTCGTGGCCGCGGTGCGGGCCCCGTGGCCAGGGTGAACACGTGACCGGCCTGACGGATTGGCACACTTCCCCGCCGGGAAGACGCCCTGCGTGACCCAACGCATCGAGGACTACGCGCTCATCGGGGACCTCCAGACCGCGGCCCTGGTCGGCCGCGACGGTTCCCTGGACTGGCTCTGCCTGCCCCGCTTCGACTCCGCCGCGTGTTTCGCGGCGCTGCTCGGCGACGAGGAGAACGGCCACTGGCGGCTGGCCCCCGAGGGCGCCACCACCTGTGCCGCGCGCTCCTACCGGGGGGACTCGCTGGTGCTGGAGACCGTGTGGGAGACCCGTTCCGGCAGCGTCAAGGTCACCGACTTCATGCCGCAGCGCGACCAGGCCCCCGATGTCGTACGGATCGTGGAGGGGCTGACCGGCGAGGTCACCGTGCACTCCACGCTGCGGCTGCGCTTCGACTACGGGCACATCGTGCCCTGGGTGCGCCACACCGACGGGCACCGGGTGGCGGTCGCGGGCCCGGACGCGATCTGGCTGCGGGACGTGCCGCGGTCGGCGGACGGGACCGAGGGCGCGGGGCCCCGGGTCAAGACGTGGGGCCAGCAGTACAGCACCCGTTCCTCCTTCTCCGTCAAGCCCGGCGAGCAGGTCGCGTTCGTGATGACCTGGCACCCCTCGCACGAGCCGAGGCCGCCCCTCGTCGACCCGTACGCGTCCCTGGCGCACAGCCTGGAGGACTGGGAGGCGTGGACGTCCACCTGCACCTACGAGGGCCCGCACCGGGAGGCGGTGCTGCGCTCGCTCATCACCCTCAAGGCCCTCACGTACGCGCCCACCGGCGGCATCGTCGCCGCGCCGACGACCTCGCTGCCCGAGGAGCTGGGCGGCGTGCGCAACTGGGACTACCGCTACTGCTGGCTGCGCGACTCGACGCTGACGCTGGGGGCGCTGCTGGCCGCCGGGTACCTGGAGGAGGCCGGGCACTGGCGGGACTGGCTGCTGCGGGCGGTCGCCGGGGACCCCGCCGACCTGAAGATCATGTACGGGATCTCCGGCGAGCGCCGGCTTCCGGAGACGGAGCTGCCGTGGCTGCGCGGCTACGAGAACTCCGCGCCCGTACGGATCGGCAACGACGCCGCCGAGCAGTTGCAGCTGGACGTGTACGGCGAGGTCATCGACTCCCTGTACCTCGCCCGGGAGGCCGGTCTCGCGCCCAAGCCGCACGCCTGGAAGCTCCAGCTCAGCCTGCTCGGCTTCCTGGAGACGATGTGGCGCGAGCCCGACGAGGGGCTGTGGGAGGTGCGGGGCCCGCGCAAGCACTTCGTGCACTCCAAGGTCATGGCGTGGGTGGCCGCCGACCGGGCGGTCCGCACCCTGGAGGAGGACCCCTCGCTGCCGGGCGACGCGGCACGCTGGCGGGCGATGCGCGACGAGGTGCACCGCGAGGTCTGCGAGAAGGGGTACGACCCGGAGCGCAACACCTTCACCCAGTCCTACGGCTCCGCCGAACTCGACGCGGCGGCGCTGCTGATACCGCAGGTGGGGTTCCTGCCGCCGGACGACCCGCGGGTGGTGGGAACGGTGGAGGCGGTACGGGCCGAACTCGGCCGGGACGGCGACTTCATCCAGCGCTACAGCACCGCCGAGGCCGAGACGGCGGAGGGCAACCGGGTCGACGGGCTGCCGGGCGGCGAGGGCGCGTTCCTGGTCTGTTCCTTCTGGCTGGCGGACGCGCTGCTGCTGACCGGGCGGGTCAAGGAGGCCCGCGAACTCTTCGACAAGCTGCTGGCGCTGCGCAACGACGTCGGGCTGCTGGCCGAGGAGTACGACCCGGTGGCCGGGCGGCAGCTCGGGAACTTCCCGCAGGCGTTCAGCCACATCGGGCTGGTGGGAACGGCGGTGGCGCTGGCCCGGGCGGAGGCCCGCGACGAGGCCCGGTCCGGGGAGGGCGCGGGATGAGCGCCGCACCCTGCGCGAGCGGTCGCACCGGTCGCGCGGTCCCGGGTCGCGCGGTCCCGTCCAGGCCGGGAGCCCGGCCCCCGTATCGGACGCGTCAGCCGGTGCCGCTCGGGCAGGAGGCCCCGGGCCTGCCCCTTTCCTGAAGCGCTCGCCGCGCGGCCAGGTGCAGCACGGTTCCGTGCAGATCCGTCGTGGCGGCGCGCGCGGTTCCCCGCGCCCCTGAAGGGGCGCCACCCCGGGTGGCGCCGTGCGGGGGCGTCGTGGCCGGTGCCGTCGTCCTACTGGACCCGTCGGCCCCGGCCCCGGCCGTGCAGGCGGAGCACACCCGGCAAGCGGCCCGTGCCGATCGATCCGCCCGCGCGGGCCAGCGCCGTCTCCGTGACCTCCGCCACCACCCCCGCCGGGTCCGCCGAGGGCGTCACCGTCAGCGAGATCCGGGCCCGTGGGGCCGTCCGGCTCCCTTTCAGGGAGACCGCCGCCCGGGACACGCCCGGCACCGCCTCGACCTCTTCGCCCAGGACGCGTTCCAGGGCCCGGCCGCGGAGGAGCACCGAGTCCGCCGGGTCACCCACCCGCACCGTGCCCAGCCGCTTGCCGCGCAGTTGCGCCAGCAGCCACCACAGCGCCAGCAGCGCCGCCACCGCCAGCACCGCGATCACCACCGGCCACCACCAGCCCTCGTCCCGCCACCGCGTCCGGTCCGCCGCGCTCAGCAGCACATCGTCCCGGCCCGAGAAGGGCCACCAGGAGGGAACGGACATCCCCAGCCCGGCCGCCAGCGCCGAACCGCCGAGGACGACCAGTGCCAGGCCCAGCAGTCCCAGCAGCACCCTGTTCACCGGATTGCGCATCAGTCCCTCACCCCCGCTCCGCCCGCACCGCGACCGACGGTTCGCGGACGAGGCCGAGGTCACGCACGCCCGTACGCATCGCCTCGCCCACGTCCGCACGTACGTCGTCCAGTTCCCGGAAGTGCGAGACCACCCGCACCTTCACCCGGGCCCGGCGCACCCGCACCCGGGCCGCCCGCACCCCCGGCACCGCCATGGCCCGTTCGCGCAGGACCAGCGCGGCCGCGCCCCGGTGGAGCCCGGCCCGTACCGCGCCCGCCTCGCCGGTGCGCATGGGCAGCAGGGCGCGCAGACCCGGCGTCACGGCCAGGACCACCAGCCACAGGCCCAGCGCCACCGCCAGACCCGCGCCGACCTGCGTCCACACCTGTTCCAGCGGGCGCTGCGCGAGGGCCTGGGCCAGTTCGCGGCGCCACCCCATGCCGGGGTGTCCGAGACGTACCGCGACGACGTCGTAGAGGAGGAGGCCCGAGCCTGCCAGGAGGACCGCAGCGGTCAGCGCCGCCGGAACGCGCCGCGCGGACCAGAAACGGGCGCGAGTGCCGGGGCCGTCCCGGACGGCCGGTTCGCGTTCGGCCTCCAGCGTGGGCACGTATTCGCTCACCGCATCCTCCCGCTCTCCGGGGCCGCCCGGTGCAACCGCTCGACCAGCACTGTCACCTCGGGAACCGTCAGGCCCGCCAACTCGCCTACCCTGCTTGCCACTTGCTGACGCACCGCGGCGCACTGGGCCCCGATGTCACCGGGGTAGGCCAGCTCCACGCCGACGTGCAGCCGGGCCGACGCGTCCCGTACGTCGACGGTGACGTGCGGTGGCGCGCCCTCCGGCGGCGGTTCCGGCAGCGCCTCCCGTGCGGCCTGGGCGGCGATCTTCGCGACGACCCGGTCGGCGATCCGGATGGCACCGCGCTCGGCGGCCGGGACCGCCCCGACCGCCGAGCCCGCCGCCGTCCCCGTCCCCGTTCCCGTCACCGCGGGCGGGGCCTGGTCCGCGGCCGGTCGTCGTCACGACCCCGGTCGCGCGGGCGCAGGAAGTCGCCCGGGTCCAGGTCGCCGTCGAGGTAACGGCCCGCCACGAGGCCGATCAGCCCCAGCACCGCGACCACCACGAACGCGCCGAACCCGCCGAAGTACCCGGCGAAGCCGAGTGCGATGCCGGCCGCCAGGCCGACCAGGGACCAACTCATCGAACCGTCCTCACTGTGTCGGGTACATTCGCCGCCCGCCCCGCCTCGACGGGGTCCTTCACTGGAGCCGCTGTTCCGGCTCGTCCTCTTCCTCGTCGTCGTCGGGAAGCTTCACGTCGCCGACCGCGATGTTGACCTCCACGACTTCGAGGCCCGTCATCCGCTCGACCGCCGAGATCACGTTCTCGCGGACCGCCCTGGCCACGTCCGTGATGGACTCGCCGTACTCGACCACGATGTCCAGGTCGAGTGCCGTCTGCACCTCGCCGACCTCGGCCTTCACGCCCCGGCTGACCGACTTGGCGTTGCCGCCCGGCACCCGGTCGCGGACCGCGCCGAGGGTGCGGGAGAAGCCGCCGCCCATCGCGTGCACACCGACCACGTCGCGCGCGGCCATTCCGGCGATCTTCTCGACCACGCCGTCGGCGATCGTGGTGCGGCCGCGCCCGGCCGGGTCGCCGCCGCCGCGCTGCGGCGTGCCGGCTCCGCTCGACCGGGCGGCCGTGCCGCCGGAGGTGGATTCCTTCACGAGGCCGCCCGGCCTGATGGTGCGGTCTTCGGTGTCAGCCATCGCCATTCGTCCCTTTCCGGGGGTTACGCGGTACTGGACTCCTTTGCCACATTAAGTCCGCCTGCCCGATGCCGCGCCCGCGATGGGGCACGCTGAGCCCATGGCAGACCGAACAGCAGAAACAGCAGCGAAGTCCCCACGGGGAGCGTTCGAAGGCAGGTGGCCGCAGGCCGTGCGCGGGCGGCTCGGTCTGGGGCGGCTGCTCCCGCTCGGCTCCCCCGAGGACGGCTCCTGGCTGGCCGAACGCGCGGCCGACGCCGTCCTGCGCCAGGCCGCCGCCCGGGTGCCGGGGGTGGCGCTCGGCCCGCTCCGGGTGGGGCTCGCCGACCCGGACGTCCCGCCGCCCGCACCGGCCGTGCCGCCGCCCCCGGGGGCGCTGCCGCCCGGAGGGCTGCGGGTGGACGCCGAGTTCGAGGCCTCGGCCGCTGAGCCGATCCCGCACGCCGCCCAACGGCTGCGCGCCGCCCTGGCCGAGGCGGCCCGGCAGCGGCTGGGGCTCGCGGTGACGGAGGTGGACCTGCGCGTCACGGGGCTGCTCACCGAGGCCGGCCGGGGCGCCTCGCCGGACACGCCCGGCGGCGTACCGGAGCACGCGTCCGACGGCCCGGCGGACGACGCGACGGAGGGCGGTTCGCGGGACGCCGCAGAAAAGGAGAGCCCGGCTGCTCCGCTCGGGGGACAGGACTCCCCCGAGGCGGCGGCCGCGCGGGCCGCCGCCGCCGTGCCGGGGGTGGCCCGGCTGACCGGAGTGCTCGGTGCGCCGGTGCGGTACGACGGCGCGGCGCTCCCCGCCGGCCACGTCCGGGTGGAGGTGGCGGTGGGCGGGGAGCGCCGTGCGGTGGACGTGGCCCGGGAGGTCCGCGCGGCCGTCGCGGACGCGCTGCTGGGGCCGCCGTCGGTGACCGTGCTGGTCACCGAGGTCCGGCAGGTCCCCGCGTCGGACCCGGGGCCGGGCCTGACGCCGTAACCGGGGCCGGGCTCGGGCCGAGGCTCCGAGCCGGAGCCCGGGCCGGGCGGCGGGGCGGCGCGCTAGTCCGAGAGCCCCGCGAGGTCGCGCAGGCGGCGGGCCTGGGCGGCGCGCTCGGCGGCGCGCTGGTCCTCGTACGTCCGGTCGCAGGCGCCCTGGAGGAGGGCCTTGGTCTCCACCGTGGCGTCGCGGGGCGCGGCGAGGAGGGCGGCGGTCAGGTCCCGTACCGCGGCGTCGAGTTCGTCGTTCGGCACGACGAGATGGGCGAGGCCCGTGCGCTCGGCCTCCGCGGCGTGCACGAAGCGGCCCGTGACGCAGATTTCGAGCGCGCGGGCGTATCCGACGAGACCCACCAGCGGGTGGGTCCCGGCGAGGTCGGGCACCAGGCCGAGGCTGGTCTCGCGCATGGCGAACTGCACGTCCTCGGCGACGACCCGCAGGTCACAGGCGAGGGCGAGCTGGAAACCGGCACCGATCGCATGGCCCTGGACCGCGGCGATGCTGAGGATGTCGGGGCGGCGCCACCAGGTGAAGGCCTCCTGGTAGCGCGCGATCTCCGCATCGAGGTCCGCGTCGGAACCACGTGCGAGATCGAGGAAGGACGGCTCACCGTCGAAGCCCTCGGGAGTGAACGCCTGCCGGTCGAGACCGGCGGAGAAGGATGTGCCCTCTCCGCGCAGTACGACCACCCGGACGGTCCCGGGCAACGCCCTCCCGGCCTCCGTCAACGCCCGCCACAGAGCGGGGGATTGGGCGTTGCGCTTGGCCGGGTTGGCCAGGGTCACCGTGGCTACGGCGTCCTCGACGGTGAGTTGCACGCCGTCTTTGTCGAGTACGGGGTCGAGCGAAGCCATGGGGTGCCTCCGGATCGGTACGGTGCCGTCACCTGTCAAGTGACTGCACAGTAACCACCCGGGGAACCCGGCCGGCCACCGGCCCCGTGTGAGGGACAACGATGGTCAGGCCGTGGCCTTCTTGCCGCGTGTCGCTCCGCCGCGTCCCCGCAGCGTCACTCCGGACTCACTCAGCATCCGGTGGACGAATCCGTAGGAGCGGCCGGTCTCTTCGGCCAACGCCCGGATGCTCGCACCGGAGTCGTACTTCTTCTTCAGGTCTGCCGCGAGCTTGTCGCGCGCGGCGCCGGTCACCCGGCTGCCCTTCTTCAGAGTCTCGGCCACCCGTGCCTCCTCAAGGAAGTGCGCTCTGGACTTCTCATGATCACCCCTTCCCGCCGTCCTGGCCACCCATTCGGCAAGGTCCGTACAACAAGGTTCGCCGTGGAGGAAGTGACGGCCGGGGGCGGAATACGGAATTCCGCGTGTCGTTCGCCATACCGGAATCCGGGCGCTCCCGGGAATGTCCAGGTCAGCGCCGCGAAATGATCAGTGGCACGCCGAAGGCCCGTCCCCCGGGGGGACGGGCCTTCGGATGCCGGGGGCGCGCCGGGGTACGAGAGGCCCTCACTCAGATGAAGGATCACGCGTAGGCCGAATGATCCAGCCGGAGTGGATCAGAGCAGGCCCGCTGCCAGCGCCTTTGCCGGTGGGATATGCCGCTGCCACGTCCGGTGTCCCGCCCCGGGCCGGGCGCCGGGCGGACGGGTCAGGCCAGGGCGACGAGGTCCGCGTAGTCGGGGCCCCACAGGTCCTCGACGCCGTCGGGGAGCAGGATGATCCGTTCCGGCTCCAGCGCGTGGACGGCGCCCTCGTCGTGGGTGACGAGGATGACCGCGCCCTTGTACGTGCGCAGCGCGCCGAGGATCTCCTCGCGGCTGGCCGGGTCGAGGTTGTTGGTGGGCTCGTCGAGGAGCAGGACGTTGGCGGAGGAGACCACCAGGGTGGCGAGGGCCAGACGGGTCTTCTCGCCGCCGGACAGCACGCCGGCGGGCTTGTCGACGTCGTCGCCGGAGAAGAGGAAGGAGCCGAGGGTCTTGCGGACCTCGACCAGGTCCAGGTCGGGGGCGGAGGAGCGCATGTTCTCCAGGACCGTGCGGTCCGGGTCGAGCGTCTCGTGCTCCTGGGCGTAGTAGCCCATCTTCAGGCCGTGGCCCTCGATCACCTGGCCGGTGTCGGGCTTCTCGGCGCCCGCGAGCAGGCGCAGCAGGGTGGTCTTGCCCGCGCCGTTGAGACCGAGGATGACGACGCGGGAGCCCTTGTCGACGGCGAGGTCGACGTCGGTGAAGATCTCGAGGGAGCCGTACGACTTGGACAGGCCCTCCGCCATCAGCGGGGTCTTGCCGCAGGGCGCGGGCTCCGGGAAGCGCAGCTTGGCGACCTTGTCGGAGACCCGGACGGCCTCCAGGCCGGAGAGCAGGCGCTCGGCGCGCTTGGCCATGTTCTGCGCGGCGACGGTCTTGGTGGCCTTGGCGCGCATCTTGTCAGCCTGCGAGTTGAGGGCCGCGGCCTTCTTCTCGGCGTTCTGCCGCTCGCGCTTGCGGCGCTTCTCGTCGGCCTCGCGCTGCTGCTGGTAGAGCTTCCAGCCCATGTTGTAGACGTCGATCTGGGCGCGGTTGGCGTCCAGGTAGAAGACCTTGTTGACGACCGTCTCGACGAGTTCGACGTCGTGGGAGATGACGATGAAACCGCCGCGGTAGGACTTCAGGTAGTCGCGCAGCCAGACGATGGAGTCCGCGTCGAGGTGGTTGGTGGGCTCGTCGAGCAGGAGGGTGTCGGCGTCCGAGAAGAGGATGCGGGCGAGCTCCACCCGGCGGCGCTGACCACCGGAGAGGGTGTGCAGGGGCTGGCCGAGCACCCGGTCGGGCAGGCCCAGCGCGGCGGCGATGGTGGCGGCCTCGGCCTCGGCGGCGTATCCGCCCTTGGTGAGGAACTCCGTCTCCAGGCGCTCGTACTTCTTCATCGCCTTCTCGCGCGTGGCGCCCTGCCCGGTGGACATCTTCTGCTCGTTCTCGCGCATCTTGCGCAGGACGGAGTCCAGCTCGCGGGCGGAGAGGATGCGGTCCTTGGCGAGCACGTCGAGGTCGCCGGTGCGGGGGTCCTGCGGGAGGTAGCCGACCTCGCCGGACCGGGTGATGGTGCCGCCCGCCGGGGTGCCCTCGCCCGCGAGGCACTTGGTGAGGGTGGTCTTGCCCGCGCCGTTGCGGCCGACGAGGCCGATGCGGTCGCCCTTGGCGATGCGGAAGGACGCGTTCTCGATGAGGATGCGGGCGCCGGCGCGCAGCTCGATGCCGGAGGCGGTGATCACGGAAAAACTCCTGTGCGAGGTGGGACGGCGGAAGGTCTGACGGGCGGGCTCTTGCTTCGACGCCGCTAATGCGCAAGGAGAGGTGCCATACGGCCCAGTCTAACGGGCGCCCGCAAGCCCTTTTCCGGGCCCGGCGACGGCCGGCCGGCGGACCCCGGGGCCGGGCGTGCCGCGGTCCCGGGGCCGGGCGGTACGGCCGTTGCCGAGGGGGGCGCGGCCCGGGGTGACACGGCCGAGCGCGTCGACGGGGACGAGCTGCTCGGTCCAGGGGGCGGGCTCCGCGCAGGGCTGGGCGACGAGCAGGACGGGGCCCCGGCGGGCGGTGCGGGAGGGGACGAAGTGACAGCCGCGCCTGGCCGGGAGCACCCAGCGCAGGTCGCCGTCGACGGCGCGGTAGGCGGCGACGTGCTGCGGGGAGAGCACGGCGAGCATCTCGCCCGCCGGGTCCAGGGGCTGGAGGACCCCGGCGGGGCGGCCGTCGAAGGCGGGGATGGCGCGGTGCCAGCGCACCGCGCGCCCGTCGCCGCGCACGGTGTCGGTGACCAGGCCGTCGCTCCACAGGGCGAAGACGTGGCCGGGCACCGCGCGCACGGCCAGGGGCCGGTGACCCGTTCGGGCGTACGTCCAGCGGGTGCGTCCGGTGGCCGTGTCGTACGCCTGGACCCGGGCGTCCCGGATGCGTACGGCGGGGTCGGCGGCGGCCGGGAGGCTCGCGGGGGCGACGAGCCGGTCGCCGTAGGGGGCGGGGCGGGCCCGGTGGGCGGCGGTGAGCAGGGGCACGGCCAGGAGGGCGGCGAGGACGGGGAGCAGCAGCCGCCGGGCGGGGCGGGCGCCGAGGGCGGCGGCCAGGCGGGCGAGACGGCGGCGGGCGAGGAGGCGGAGAGCGCGGAGGCGGGCGGCCGGGAGACCGGGGGTGCCGCGGCGGAAGGGGCGCAGACCGGCGGGGCGGGGGCCCGCGGGGCGGACGCGGAAGGGGCGCGGAGGCGGGGTGCGGCGGCGGGAGACGGGACCGGGGCGGAGGTCGGTCATGGGTGGCGGGTTCCCCCTCGTGCGGCGGTGCCCCGGGGGTGGACCCGGCGTGGCTCCCGAACGTAGCGGCGTGGACGCGGGCGCGCGGTCCGCTCCGACGGCGACACGACGGAGTGAGGGGGCGGCGGTCCCCCGTTCGGCGGTGGTCCCCCGGGGTACCCGAAGGGGCACACGGTGGCGAATGGGCTGATACTCGGCGCAGGGTGGCGGAGTTCCGTCACCGGGCCGGCCGGGACGAGTACCGGCCGGGCAGCGGCCGGTCCAGGCAGCACGAGCAGAGGGAGGTGTGGCCCGGTGCAGTTCGACGACGACGCCAATCTGGACAGCTCGGAGGTCCGGGACGTGCGCGGCAGCCGCGTTCCCGGCGGAAAGGCCACGATCGGCGGAGGCATCGTCGGTTTCATCGCCCTGCTCGTGGGCGTGCTGTTCGGGGTGGGCCCGGACCAGCTCGGCCTGTCCTCCGACGAGCAGGAGCCCACGGTCTCCGCGTCCGGGCAGGCGCAGGTGCAGGAGGGGTGCAGGACGGGGCGGGACGCGAACACCCGGGAGGACTGCCGGATCCTGGGCGTGGTCAACAGCGTGCAGGACTACTGGCGGGCGGAGTTCACACGCCGCGGCGTCCGCTACGGCGACGCGAAGACGGTCTTCTTCTCGCACCGGGTGCCCACGGCGTGCGGCACGGCCTCGTCGGCGGTCGGCCCCTTCTACTGCCCGGGCGACCGGCAGGTCTACCTGGACCTGGGCTTCTTCGACGAGCTGCGGACGAAGTTCGGCTCCACCGGCGGGCCGTTCGCGCAGGCCTACGTGGTGGCGCACGAGTACGGGCACCACGTCCAGAACGCGATGGGCACCCTGGCCCGCGCCCAGGACGGCCGCCAGGGCGCGGACAGCAACGCGGTGCGCGTCGAGCTCCAGGCGGACTGCTACGCCGGGGTGTGGGCGCACCACGCGACCCGGACGCCGGACGAGAAGTCCGGGAAGCCGCTGATCACGCAGCTGACGGAGCAGGACATCCGGGACGGCCTGGACGCGGCGGCCGCGGTCGGCGACGACCGCATCCAGGAGAAGTTCCAGGGGCGGGTGACGCCGGAGAGCTGGACGCACGGGTCGGCGGCGCAGCGCCAGCAGTGGTTCTACAACGGCTTCCGGACGGGCGACACGGCGCGGTGCGACACCTTCCGTTAAACCGGCGGAGCGCCTAGACCCCGCCGGTGTGCACCTGGAACGCCGCCCGCCGCACGGCCTTCGCGAGGGCCGGGTCGGGGTGGGCGGCGGCGAGCGCGACCAGGACCTGCACGGTGCGCGGATGTCCGACGGCGCGGACCTCGTCGAGCAGGGCGGGGACGGTGCCCTGGACCGCCGATTCGAGGTGGCGCACCAGCAGTTCGCTCTCGCCGTGGTCGGCGACGGCCGCGGCGGTGTCCACCCAGAGCCAGGTGGACTCCTCGCGGGTGAGCCGGTCGTGGGCCTCCTCGGGGTCGTCGCCCTCGTGCTCGGCCAGCCACAGCAGGGCGTACGGGCGCAGGGCGACCTCCTCGGCGGCGGCGCGGACCTCGGCCTCCGCGGGGGCGCCGACGACTCTGAGCGCCTCGAAGGCGAGGCCGCGCAGGAGGGCGTCCTCGCCGCGGGCGACTTCGAGGAGTTCCAGGACGGCGGTGCCGACCGTGCGGGCGGCGAGCCAGGCGCGGTACTCGGCGCGGGCCGGGCCGGGGGTGAGGCGGGCGCAGCCGCTGAGCATGGCGTCGGCGGACTGCTCGATGTTCCCGGCGGGGCTCTGCGCGGCGACGCAGATCTGCTCCAGCTTGACCCAGACCGCCCAGCTCCCGAGCGGCGTCAGGGTCGCCTGGCCCTCACCGAGGGTCAGCGCGCCGACGGAGGCGAGCCCTTCCAGGGCCCAGCCGAGGAGCAGGGAGAGGGGGACGGGCACGGAGTGCGCCGTGGTCTGGGCGGGGATGCCGTGCAGGTGCGGGGGGACCTCGCAGCGCTCCTCGTGCAGTTCGGCGACGCGCTGCTCCAGCAGGTCGAGCAGGGCCGGGACCGGGACGGGTCCGGCGGAGAGCTGGAGGAGGGAGAGCACCTGGGGGACGGACTCGACGACTTCCGCGACGGTGGCGGGCGCGATGTCCTTCGGCGCGGGGTGGACGATCGACCAGGCGTCGAAGAGGGCGACCCAGCCGCGCAGCACGGCGGCGTCGTCGCGGTCCCAGGCGCGCAGCCGCCAGCCGGGGCGGGCGTTGGTGCCGTGGATCTCGACGAGGCCCGCGAGGCGCGCCCGGTCCCAGCCGGCCCGCACCTGAGCCTCGGTCAGGCGCAGTGCCTCGGCGGCGCGTTCGGCGGAGGCGCCGGAGAGCCCTCCGGCCTGGCCGGGCCGGGGGGCGGCGCCGCGGGCGCGCTCGGTGTCGACCCAGCGCGCCACCCGGGTGGCGTCGGCGAGCACTTCCCGTGCGTGGCGGGCCAGTTCCGCCTGGGCGGGGGTTCCCTCGGGAGGGCGGGGGGCCGGGCGGGTACGCCGGTTCGTCACGGCCCGTCGGGCTGTGGCGAGGGGTCGCGGGCGGACAAGTCGGAGCCTGGAGTCGCGCGGTGTACGGGACGTCACGTGGAGCAGTGTCTCCGCTGACTGCCCGAAAGCCCAAACGGAATCCCGCGCACCGCCCACACGGCGCCGTGGGATCTGCTACGTGGGCGGGGCGGGACCGGTCAGAGGAGCGGGGTGAGGAAGCGGCGCAGGGCCTCTTCGTAGGCGGCCGGGTCGGCGTTCCACATGGCGGCGTGGGAGGCGTCCCGCACGGTGTGCAGGGTGACCAGGTCGGGGCGGGCGTCGGCCAGGGCGCGGGAGGGGCCCCAGGGGGCGACGGCGTCGCCGGGGCCGTGCACGATCAGCGCCGGGACGCGCAGGCCGTCCGGGGCGGCGGCCGCGCGGAGCCGGTCGCCGTGCGGTCCCGTGCTGCCCTGGGCGGCGCGGACGGCAAGCGGAAGGAGGGCGGCCGGGATGCCGCGGGCGGCGGCCAGGGCGCGCACGGTCGCCTCCCAGTCCAGCACCGGGGAGTCCAGGACCAGCCCGGCGACGTGGTGGCGCAGGGCGGAGGAGGTGGCGGCGTGCAGAGCCATGGCGCCGCCGGTGGACCAGCCGTACAGGATGATCCGCTGCGCGCCCTCGCGGACGGCGTGCCGGATCGCGGCGTCCAGGTCGCGCCACTCGGAGTCGCCGAGGTGCCCGAGGCCGTCCGGGGAGCGGGGCGCGCCGGGGTCGCCCCGGTAGGCGAGGTCGAGCACCGGGAGCTGGAAGCGGTGCAGGAGGTCCAGGACGTTCAGCGGGTGCTCGCGGGTGGCGCCCAGGCCGTGCACGGCGATCACCCAGGTGCTCGACCGGTTGCCGGGGACGAACCAGGCGGGCAGGGAGCCGAGCTCGCCCATGACGTCGACGTGCGCGAAGTCGAGGCCGAGGGCGGTGCCGGGGTCGCCGCTGTGGACGTTCGGGGTGAGGTGGAGGCGGGCGCCGGGCTCCAGGGAGCCCCGGGTGACCCGCTCCAGGCGGCGCACCACGGTGTCGGGCGCGTGCGGGGCGGCCTCCAGGACGGGGCCGACGACCGCGTGGACGCCGTCGCCCGCCAGGCCGAACACCCCCGGCCTGAGGGTGGCGAGGTCCCGGGTCAGGGTGATCTGCGCGGGGCCCGTGGCGTGCACGGTCACGCGGGGGTCGCCGGGCAGGGGGCGGCCGGGCGTCGCCTTGAGCGCGGCGTCGCCCGCGTACCGGGCGGCGGCGACGGTGGCCGCGCCGATGCCCATGAGTGTGGTGACGGCTGCCGCCGTTGCTTTGGCCGGGTGCACGGTCCCAGTGTCCGTACGCCCGGCTTCCACGGCCAGTGGGCGGGGCCTCCGGGGTGGCCCCGGCCGCACCGCGCCGGCGGTCGCGCCGCGCGGATGCGGGCGGGGGTCAGCCCGGTTGGCCGTAGTTCCGCAGCCGGTCGGCGACCGTGTCCACCTGCGCCTCGGTGAGCAGGGCGGGGGTCAGGCCCGGGACTCCGGAGGCGGCGAGCCAGACCTGGCACATCCACTCCAGTTGGGCCGTGCGGTCGTAGGCCTGGGCGAGCGTGGCTCCGTACGTGAGGGTCCCGTGGTTCTGGAGCAGGCACCCCGTGCGGTCGCGCAGGGCGCGGCGGACGTTGTCGGCCAGCTCCCTCGTCCCGTACGTCGCGTAGGCCGCCGTGCGGACCTGGCCGCCCAGGGCCGCCGCCATGTAGTGCACCAGGGGCAGCCGGTCCACGAGCGTCGAGACCGCGGTGGCGTGCACCGCGTGGGTGTGCACGACGGCTTGGGCGTCGGTGTCCTCGTACACCGCGAGGTGCGTGGGCAGCTCGCTGGTGGGGACGAGGTGCCCGAGCACCTGGCGGCCCGTGCGGTCGACGCCGGTCACGTCGTCGGGGGCGAGCCGCTCGTAGGGCACGCCGCTCGGGGTGACCAGGATCAGGTCCTCGCCGGCCCGCACCGAGACGTTCCCCGAGGTCCCCACGACCAGCCCGTCGGTCACCGACCGGCGGGCCGTGTCCACCAGGTCCCGCCATGCCGCCGCCACCGCGTCCGTCACCCGTGTCGTCATGGCGGGCATCCTGCCAGCCGGGCGGCCCGGACTCCGCGGGCCCGTCCCGTCCGGCGACGGGCGCGGTGCGCGGTCCGCCCGTCGGGTGACCAGGATCTCTTCGAGGGGTCGCGCGGCGGGCTGAGGGCCCTGCCGCGCGGTTGACGCCCCGGCCGGGTCCGGTCGCCCCTAGGGCCGCACCGCCGTCGGGGTGAAAAGCGGAACGGCGGCACGGCGTTTCGGGTCACCGTGCGGCCCCGCCCAGTTCATCTTCCGTTCACTCAGGTTGCTTACGGTCCAACAGCCACTGACCTCAAACGATTGCCTGGGTAAATGGAACACATCACGCTCCTTCTCGGAATCGTGATCGTGACCGCTCTCGTGTTCGACTTCACGAACGGTTTCCACGACACTGCCAACGCGATGGCGACCACCATCTCGACCGGCGCTCTCAAGCCCAAGACGGCGGTGGCCATGTCCGCCGTGCTCAACCTCGTCGGTGCCTTCCTCTCCGTGGAGGTCGCCAAGACGATCTCCGGCGGGCTCATCAACGAGAGCGGCATCACCACCGAAGTGATCTTCGCGGCCCTGGTCGGCGCGATCCTCTGGAACCTGTTGACCTGGCTGATCGGCCTGCCGTCCAGTTCCTCCCACGCACTCTTCGGCGGCCTCATCGGCGCCACCCTGATGTCGGTGGGCGCCTCCGGCGTCAACGGCAGCGTCGTCATCACCAAGGTGCTGCTGCCCGCGGTCGCCGCGCCGATCGTCGCCGGTCTCGCCGCCTACCTCGCCACGAAGCTCACCTTCAAGCTGGCGTCCAGGACCGACGAGAAGGCCACCGCCAAGGGCTACCGGGCGGGCCAGATCGCCTCCGCCGGCCTCGTCTCCCTCGCGCACGGCACCAACGACGCGCAGAAGACCATGGGTGTCATCACCCTGGCCCTGGTCACCGGCAACGTGCTGGCCCCCGGCTCGAACCCGCCGATGTGGGTCATCGTCTCGGCCGGCGTCGCCATCGCGCTCGGCACCTACCTCGGCGGCTGGCGCATCATCCGCACCATGGGCAAGGGCCTCACCGACCTCCGGCCGCCGCAGGGCTTCGCCGCCCAGACCGGCGCCGCGACGGTCATCCTGGCCTCCTCGCACCTCGGCTTCTCCCTCTCCACCACCCAGGTCTGCTCCGGCGCCGTGATGGGCTCGGGTCTCGCGCCCAAGGGCGGGGTGGTCCGCTGGTCGACCGCGACCCGGATGTTCGTCGCCTGGGGCCTGACCCTGCCGGCCGCCGGCGCGGTCGCCGCGGCCGCCGAGTTCCTCACCGGTCAGGGCACGTGGGGCGTCACCGCCGTCGCGATCCTGCTGGTCGCGGGCTCCGGTGCGATCTGGATGCTGTCGCGCCGCAAGCCGGTCGACCACACCAACGTCACGGCCGACGACCTCGACGGCGCGGCCGCCCCGGCCGCCGGGCCCGCGGGTGTCGTCACCACCGCGATGGCCGCGGTCACCCCGCCGCCCGCCGGCCTCCTCCCGGCCGGGACCACCCACACGGTCACCGGCGACCTGAAGGCAACCCTCCACTCCCCCACCGCCGACCCGGCCCGCCCGGCCGCATCGGTCTAAGGACACACGCGACATGAACATCGACTGGGCAGCTCTCGGCACCGTGTTCGGCGTCAGCCTCGTGGCCACCGTCTCCCTGGTGGGCCTGTTCACCCTCGGCATCGTGGGCCTCTCCAAGCAGACCGCGGCCGCCGCCACGGGCGGCTCCGCCCCGGTCGCCCGCACGGGCGCGTACGCCTGCTTCGCGCTGTGCGCCGCGGCCGTCGCGTACGGCATCTTCCTGATCGTCTCCTGACAACCCGCGGGGCCCGTCCGCCCCGCCCCCCGACGCCGGAGCAGCCGGCGGGCCGCCGGTCTTCCGGCCCCGCCGGCTGTCGGCCGTTCCGGATCGGCGTCCGCCCCCCGCCTCCCGCAGGTCAACCCCAGGTTGACGGCTGTTCGTGGGGCGTGGTGGACTGCCGGAGCCATTACGGCGGCATGGAGAGGAAGCCGGTGCGAATCCGGCGCGGTCCCGCCACTGTCACGGCCGACCCGACGAGGGTCGTGCCGAAGCCAGGAACTCCCAGCCGCTCGTCACCTCCAACCAGGGCGCGGACCCTGAGTTAAGGACTCGTCGCCATGCCCGGCTGCGGTACCCGCGGTTGCGTCGCCGTGCCCCCGTACGCGTTCGCGCTCGGCGCGGCCCTCGGGATGGCCTGCGACGCCGTGTTCGGCGACCCGCGCCGGGGACATCCGGTCGCCCTCTTCGGGCGTGCCGCGGCCGCCGTCGAACGGGTCCTGTGGCGGGACGACCGGGCGCGGGGCGCGGCGCACACCCTGGTCTGCGTGGGCGGAGCGGCCGGAGCCGCCGCCGTGGCCTCCCGTCTCGTACGCCGCCGCCCCGCCGCGTCCGTCGCGCTGACCGCCGCCGCCACCTGGGCCGTCGTCGGGGGCACGTCGCTGGGGCGCGAGGCCAGGGCGATCGGCGGGGCGCTGGCCGCCGGGGACCTGGAACTGGCCCGGGAGCGGCTGCCGCACCTGTGCGGGCGCGACCCGCAGGCCCTGGACGGGCAGCAGCTCGCCCGGGCGGTCGTGGAGTCCGTCGCCGAGAACACCTCGGACGCGGTGGTGGGCGCGCTGGTGTGGGGTGCGGTCGGCGGTGTGCCCGGCCTTGTCGCGTTCCGGGCGGTGAACACGCTGGACGCGATGGTCGGGCACAAGTCGGCCCGTCACCGCAGGTACGGGTGGGCCTCGGCCCGGCTCGACGACGTGGCCGGCTGGCCCGGCGCACGCCTGACGGCGGCGCTCGCGGTGCTCGCCGGGGACGACGCCCGGGGTGCGGTCAGGGCCTGGCGCGCCGACGCGGCCGCGCACCCCAGCCCCAACGCGGGCCCCGTCGAGGCGTCCTTCGCGGGCGCGCTGGGCGTGCGGCTCGGCGGAACGCTGTCGTACGCGGGGCGGGTGGAGCACCGGGCGGTGCTGAACGGGGAGCGCGGGCGTCCGGTGGACGTGCCCGACATCGAACGTGCGGTGCGGCTGTCGCGCCGGGTGGGCGTGCTGGCGCTGGCCGCGTGTGCGGCGGGGCGGCTGGCGTTCTCGTACGCGAAGGGACGGAACGCATGAGTGGCGGCGGACTGCTGGTCGCGGGGACCACGTCGGACGCGGGCAAGAGCGTCGTCACCGCGGGCATCTGCCGGTGGCTGGTGCGCCGGGGGGTGAAGGTGGCCCCGTTCAAGGCGCAGAACATGTCGCTGAACTCGTTCGTGACGCGGGAGGGCGCGGAGATCGGGCGCGCCCAGGCGATGCAGGCGCAGGCGGCGCGCGTCGAGCCGACGGCGCTGATGAATCCGGTGCTGCTGAAGCCGGGGAGCGACAGGTCCAGTCAGGTGGTGCTGCTCGGCAGGCCGGTGGGCGAGATGAGCGCGCGCGGCTTCTTCGGCACGGCGGGCGGCACGACGTACGGCAAGGGCGTGCAGGGCGGGCACCGGGAGGCGCTGCTCGGCACGGTCACGGAGTGCCTGGCGGAGCTGCGCGGTCAGTACGACGCGGTGATCTGCGAGGGGGCGGGCAGCCCGGCGGAGATCAATCTGCGGCGGACGGACATCGTCAACATGGGGATCGCGCGGGCCGCGGACTTCCCGGTGGTGGTGGTCGGGGACATCGACCGGGGCGGGGTCTTCGCGTCGTTCTTCGGCACGACGGCGCTGCTGGCGAAGGAGGACCAGCGGCTGGTCGCGGGGTACTTGGTGAACAAGTTCCGGGGTGACGTGTCCCTGCTGGAGCCCGGGCTCGACATGCTGGAGGACCTGACGGGGCGCAGGACGTACGGCGTGCTGCCCTTCGCGCACGGGCTCGGCATCGACGAGGAGGACGGGCTGCGGGTGTCCCTGCGGGGCGCGGTCCGGGAGTCCGTGGTCGCGCCGCCGGTCGGCGAGGACGTGCTGCGGGTCGCGGTGTGCGCGGTGCCGCTGATGTCGAACTTCACGGACGTGGACGCGCTCGCCGCGGAGCCGGGCGTGGTGGTGCGCTTCGTGGACCGGGCGGAGGAGCTGGCGGACGCGGACCTGGTGGTCGTGCCGGGGACGCGCGGGACGGTTCGCGCGCTGGAGTGGCTGCGGGAACGCGGGCTCGCCGACGCGCTGGCGCGGCGGGCCGCGGCGGGGCTGCCCGTACTGGGGATCTGCGGCGGGTTCCAGGCGCTGGGCGAGCTGATCGAGGACGAGGTCGAGTCGAAGGCCGGGGTGGTCGAGGGGCTGGGGCTGCTGCCGGTACGGGTGCGGTTCGCGCGGGAGAAGACCCTGGCGCGGCCGGTGGGCTCGGCGCTGGGCGAGGCCGTGGAGGGGTACGAGATCCACCACGGGGTGGCCGAAGTGCTGGGCGGGGAGGCCTTCCTGGACGGCTGCCGGGTGGGGGCCGTGTGGGGCACCCACTGGCACGGGTCGCTGGAGAGCGACGCCTTCCGGCGGGCCTTCCTGCGGGAGGTCGCGGCGGCGGCGGGGCGGCGGTTCGTGCCGGCCGCCGACACGAGCTTCGCGGGGTTGCGCGAGGAGCAGTTGGACCGGCTGGGGGATCTGATCGAGGAGCACGCGGACACGGAGGGGCTGTGGCGGCTGATCGAGTCCGGCGCGCCGGCGGGACTGCCGTTCGTGCCGCCGGGGGTACGGGGGTGAGCCGCGCCCGGGCGGGGGACGGCTGCCCGCACGGTACGCCGTCAGGGGCGCGGAGAACCGCGCGACCAGCCGGGACGCACCCGCACATGACCGAGGCCGCCCGCCGCCCGCGGGAAGCCGACCGACCGACGATGGAGACCGTATGAGTACCCCGTACCCCTTTACCGCGATCGTCGGGCAGGACGACCTGCGGCTCGGGCTGCTGCTCAACGCCGTGTCGCCCGCCGTCGGCGGCGTCCTCGTGCGCGGCGAGAAGGGCACCGCGAAGTCGACCGCCGTCCGCGCGCTGGCCGCGCTGATGCCGCGGGTGCACGTGGTGGAGGGGTGCCGGTTCTCGTGCGACCCGGCCGCCCCCGACCCGGCGTGTCCCGACGGTCCCCACGAGGCCGGGGACGGCGTGTCGCGCGCCGCCCGCACGGTCGAGCTGCCCGTCGGGGCCTCCGAGGACCGGCTCGTCGGGGCCCTCGACATCGAGCGGGCGCTCAGCGAGGGCGTGAAGGCGTTCGAGCCGGGCCTGCTGGCGGACGCGCATCGCGGCATCCTCTACGTCGACGAGGTCAACCTCCTCCACGACCACCTGGTCGACCTCCTGCTCGACGCCGCCGCCATGGGCGCCTCGTACGTCGAGCGCGAAGGCGTCTCCGTGCGGCACGCCGCGCGGTTCCTGCTGGTGGGGACCATGAACCCCGAAGAGGGCGAGCTGCGGCCGCAGTTGCTGGACCGGTTCGGGCTGACCGTCGAGGTCGCCGCGTCCCGCGACACCGACCAGCGGGTGGAGGTCGTGCGGCGCAGGCTCGCGTACGACGACGACCCGGCGGCCTTCGCCGCGAAGTGGGCCGGCGAGGAGGCCGACCTGCGGGAGCGGATCGCGGCCGCCCGCGCGCTCCTCCCCCAGGTGCGGCTCGGCGACGACGCGCTGCGCCAGATCGCCGCGACCTGCGCCGCCTTCGAGGTCGACGGGATGCGGGCCGACATCGTGATGGCCCGTACGGCGACCGCGCTGGCGGCCTGGGCGGGGCGTGAGGACGTACAGGAGGAGGACGTACGGCAGGCCGCGCTGCTCGCGCTGCCGCACCGCCGCCGGCGCAACCCCTTCGACGCGCCCGGCCTCGACGAGGACAAGCTCGACGAGACGCTGGAGCAGAACAGCCCCCCGGAGCCCCCCGAGGGCGGCAACGACGACGACCCGGACCCCGGTCCCGACGGACCCGGAGGCGGCGGCCTGCCCCCGCAGGACGACGCGCCCGACACGCCCGAGGCCGGTGCGCCGGAAGCCCCCGACACGCCCGAGGCGCCGCAGGAGCAGTCCGCCCCCTCCGGCGGGAGCAGCGCCGAGCAGCCCGCCGCCAAGGCCGCCGAGCCGTTCCGCACGAAGATGCTGAGCGTGCCGGGCCTGGGCGAGGGCGCGGCCGGACGCCGGTCCCGGGCGCGCACCGAGCACGGCCGTACGACGGGCGCCGTGCGCCCGCGAGGGGCCCTGACCAAGCTGCACTTGGCGGCGACCGTGCAGGCCGCCGCCCCGCACCAGCACGCACGCGGACGCGCCGGGCGCGGTCTGGTCGTGCGCCGGGACGATCTGCGGCAGGCGACCCGGGAGGGCCGCGAGGGGAATCTGGTGCTGTTCGTCGTGGACGCGTCCGGGTCGATGGCGGCGCGGCAGCGGATGAGCGCGGTGAAGGGCGCGGTGCTCTCGCTGCTGCTCGACGCCTACCAGCGGCGGGACAAGGTCGGCCTGGTCACCTTCCGGGGCAAGGAGGCGGAGGTCGCGCTTCCGCCGACCTCCTCCGTGGACGCGGCGGCGGCCCGGCTGGAGCTGCTGCCGACCGGCGGGCGCACCCCGCTGGCCGCCGGGCTGCTGAAGGCGCACGAGGTGCTGCGGGTGGAGCGGCTGCGCGACCCCTCGCGGCGGCCGCTGCTGGTCGTGGTGACGGACGGCCGGGCGACCGGCGGTCCGGAGCCGGTGGCGCTGGCGGGCCGCGCGGCGCGGCTGCACGAGGCGGAGGGCATCGCCTCGGTGGTCGTGGACTGCGAGTCGGGGCTGGTCCGGCTCGGGCTCGCGGCGGAGCTGGCCCGGGAGCTGGGCGGCACCGCCGTCACGCTCGACGAGCTGCGCGCGGACTCCATCGCCGGGCTGGTCAAGGACGTCACGGGAACCACGGGAACTTCGAGGAAGGCCGCTTAACGATGCCGCAGGGACAGCCTACGAGCGTACCGAACGACGGGCTCACCACCCGCCAGCGCCGCAACCGGCCGCTGCTCATGGTGCACACGGGCATCGGCAAGGGGAAGTCGACGGCCGCCTTCGGGATGGCGCTGCGCGCCTGGAACCAGGGCTGGCCGATCGGGGTGTTCCAGTTCGTGAAGTCGGCGAAGTGGAAGGTCGGCGAGGAGAACGCGCTGAAGGCCCTCGGCGCGACCGGCGAGGGCGGGACGGTCGCCTGGCACAAGATGGGCGAGGGCTGGTCGTGGGTGCAGCGGGACCTGCACGGCGACAACACCGACAACGAGGACAAGGCGCGTGAGGGCTGGGAGCAGGTCAAGCGGGACCTGGCGGCCGAGACGTACACCTTCTACGTGCTGGACGAGTTCGCGTACCCGCTGCACTGGGGGTGGATCGACGTGGACGAGGTCGTCCGGGTGCTGCGCGAGCGGCCGGGCACGCAGCACGTGGTGATCACCGGGCGCAACGCCCCGCAGGCGCTGCTGGACGCGGCCGACCTGGTCACGGACATGTCGAAGGTGAAGCACCCGATGGACGCGGGTCAGAAGGGCCAGCGGGGCATCGAGTGGTAGCACGGATCGTCATCGCCGCGCCGTCGTCGGGCAGCGGCAAGACCACGGTCGCGACGGGGCTCATGGCCGCCTTCACGGAGCGCGGGCTCGCCGTGTCGCCGCACAAGGTGGGGCCGGACTACATCGACCCCGGGTACCACGCGCTGGCGACGGGGCGGCCGGGGCGCAACCTCGACGCGTACATGTGCGGGACGGGGCTGGTGGGACCGCTCTTCGAGCACGGGGCGGCCGGGTGCGACCTGGCGGTCGTCGAAGGGGTGATGGGCCTGTACGACGGGGCCGCCGGGCAGGGCGAGCTGGCGTCCACGGCGCAGGTCGCGAAGCTGCTGCGGGCGCCGGTGGTCCTGGTGGTGGACGGCTCGTCGCAGTCGCGGTCGGTGGCGGCGCTGGTGCACGGGTTCGCCTCGTGGGACCCGGAGGTGCGGATCGGGGGCGTCGTCCTGAACAAGGTGGGGTCCGACCGGCACGAGGAGCTGTTGCGGGAGGCGCTGGAGGGCTCCGGGGTGCCCGTGCTCGGAGTGCTGCGGCGGGCCCCGCAGGTGCGGACGCCGTCGCGGCATCTGGGGCTCGTGCCGGTGGCGGAGCGGCGGGCGGAGGCGGTCGAGGCGGTCGCGGCGCTGGCGGAGCAGGTGCGGGGCGGGGTGGACCTGGAGGCGGTGCTGGCGCTGGCGCGGAGTGCGGGGGGCACGGGTTCCGTGGCGTGGGAGCCCGGTGCGGGGGCCGGCCGGGGGGCGGCCCCGTCGCCCGGGGGGACGAGGGCGAAGGGGGCGGGGGAAGCGGAGTCGCAGGGGCCGGTGGTGGCGGTGGCGGCCGGGCCCGCGTTCACGTTTTCGTACGCCGAGCACGCCGAGCTGCTGGCCGCGGCCGGGGCGCTCGTCGTACCGTTCGATCCGCTGCGGGACGAGCGGCTGCCGGACGGCACACGCGGGTTGGTCATCGGGGGCGGGTTCCCCGAGGTGTACGCGCCCGAGCTGTCCGCGAACGAGCCGCTGCGCAGGGCCGTCGCCGAACTGGCCGCGTCCGGCGCGCCGGTGGCCGCCGAGTGCGCCGGGCTCCTGTACCTCGCGCGCTCCCTCGACGGGCAGCCCATGTGCGGGGTGCTGGACGCCGAGGCGCGGATGTCGGAGAAGCTGACGCTCGGATACCGGGAGGCGGTGGCCGTCGGGGACAGTGCGCTGGCCGCCGCCGGGACGCGGCTGCGCGGGCACGAGTTCCACCGGACCGTGATCGAGCCGGGGGCCGGGGCCGCGCCCGCGTGGGGGTTCACGCATCCGCGGCGCCGGGTGGAGGGCTTCGTACAGGGAAATGTGCACGCCAGTTATCTGCACACGCACTGGGCTGCCGCTCCTGGGCTGGCGTACCGGTTCGTGGAGCGGTGCGCCGCGTCATGAGCCCGCACTCACTCCGCCGCGATGCCCACCACCAGCCAGATGAAGCCCGCGCCCGCCGCCGTGCACAGCAGGGTCGAGCGGCCCGGGTGGTCGTGGTGGGCCTCGGGAAGGATCTCGGCGGCGGCCAGGTACAGCAGGACGCCGCCGAAGAAGCCCAGGTAGCAGCCGAGGAGTTCCTCCGGGAGGGTGAACAGGAGCGTCGACGCCGCTCCCACCACCGGGGCCGCCGCGTCCGCGAACAGCATCGCCAGGGCCTTGCGGCGGGCGTTGCCGTACAGGCTGGTCAGGGTGTACGTGTTGAAGCCGTCGGCGAAGTCGTGCGCGACGACCGCGAGGGCCACGGCCGCGCCCATGCCGCCGCCCACCTGGAAGGCCGCGCCGAGGGCGATGCCGTCCATCAGGCTGTGGGCGACCATCGCGGCGGCGGCGGTGAGTCCGACCTCCGGGACGCGGTCCTGCTCCTCTCCCCCGTGCGCGGCGTGTCGTCCCGCGAGGAGGTGCTCGCCGACGTGCGCGGCGAGGAAGCCGCCGACGAACAGCAGCAGGGCGGCGGGCACGCCGAACACCTCGTTGCCGGCGGCCTCCAGGGCCTCCGGCAGCAGGTCCAGGCCGACCACGCCGAGCATCAGCCCGCCCGCCAGGCCCAGCACGAGGTGCCGCCGGTCGGTGACGCGCTGGGCGACCCAGCCACCGAACAGCGTCATCAGGAACGCGCCGAGCGCGACGAGGACCGCCATGTACGCCATGAGCCCTTGCTAGTCGATGGGCGCGGTGCGGCGCATGTCGGAATGGGCCGATTCGCCGCGCGAAAGGATGTCCGGTGAGTGCTGCCGCACGGGTGACGGTGGGGGTCGGGGCGTGCGAGGACGCGCCCGTCGAGGAGTTGTACGCGCTGGTGGTGGACGCCCTCGGCGCGGCCGGGCTGCCGCCGGCCTCGGTCGGGGCGCTGGCCACGGTCGACGTGAAGGCGGACGAGCGGGCGATCGTGGAGTGCGGGCGGAGGTTCGGGGTGCCGGTGCTGTCGTACGGGGCGGACGTGCTGGCCTCGGTCACGGTGCCGAATCCGTCCGGGCGGGCGCTGAGCGCGGTGGGCACGCCGTCGGTGGCGGAGGCGGCGGCGCTCGCGGCGGCCGGCCCCGGGGGCGAGCTCCTGGTGCCGAAGAGGAAGTCGAGCCCCGCGGGGCGTCCGGCCATGGCGACGTGCGCGGTGGCCCGTACCGGAATGGATGTTGTCGATGACGTCTGACGGCCATGACCTGCGGCATCACGGCGACGCGGAGGTGCGGGGCGCGGCGCCGGGGCTGGTGGACCTCGCGGTGAACGTACGGTCCGGCACGCCGCCGGAATGGCTGAAGGCACGGCTGGCGGCCTCGCTGGACACGCTCGCCGCGTACCCGGACGGGCGGGCGGCGCGGGCGGCGGTGGCCGCGCACCACGGGCTGCCGGTGGAGCGGGTGCTGCTGACGGCGGGCGCGGCGGAGGCTTTCGTGCTGCTCGCGCGGGCCCTGCGGGTGCGGCGGCCGGTGGTGGTGCACCCGCAGTTCACGGAGCCCGAGGCGGCGCTGCGGGACGCGGGGCACGAGGTGGGGCGGGTGCTGCTGCGGGAGTCGGAGGGCTTCCGGCTGGCTTCGGCGGCGGTGCCCGAGGACGCGGACCTGGTGGTGATCGGCAATCCGACGAACCCGACGTCGGTGCTGCACCCGGCGGCGGAGATCGCCCGGCTGGCCCGTCCCGGGCGGGTGCTGGTGGTGGACGAGGCGTTCCTGGACGCGGTGCCCGGGGAGCCGGAGGCGCTGGTGGGGCGCACGGACGTGCCGGGCCTCGTGGTGCTGCGGAGCCTGACGAAGACGTGGGGCCTCGCGGGGCTGCGGGTGGGGTACGTGACGGCCGCGCCGGACGTGATCGCGCTGCTGGAGCGGGCGCAGCCGTTGTGGCCGGTGTCGGCGCCGGCGCTGGTGGCGGCGGAGGTGTGCGTGTCGCCCCTGGCGCAGGAGGAGGCGGCGGACGCGGCAGTGCGGATCGCGGCGGACCGGGACCACCTGGTGGCGGGGCTCGCCGGACTGGGGTCCGTGAGCGTGGTCGGGGGCGCCCGGGCCCCCTTCGTCCTGGTGCGGGTGCCGACGCAGGTGCGGGAGCCCCTGCGGGAGCGGGGGTTCGCGGTGCGGCGGGGGGACACGTTTCCGGGGCTCGGGCAGGAGTGGGTGCGGGTCGCGGTGCGGGACCGGGAGACGACGGACCGCTTCCTGACGGAGCTGGGGAAGGTGCTGGCGGAGGGGTGAGCCGCGCGGGCCGGTGGGGGCTCGGCGTCCCGTCGGGGGCGCGGGGAACCGCGCGGACGGCCGGGACGCACCCGCGCGGACGGGAACGAGCCCGGCGCCGGACGCCGGGCGGAACAGGGCCGGCAGGTCAGCCGCACTCCTCCGGCGCGGCCTCCGGGCACAGGTTGCCTTCGACCTTGCCCAGCAGGAGCAGGAGCGTCTCGCGCTCCGCCGGGGTCAGGCCGTCCAGGGTGCGGGCCTCCAGCGCCGCCCACGCCTCCCCGACCCGCTCGCGCAGCGCGCAGCCCCGGTCCGTGGCCTCGACCAGGGAGGCGCGGCGGTCCGCCGGGTCCGGGCGGCGGCGGACGTACCCCGCCTGCTCCAGGCGCTGGAGGGACTTCGTCACCGTGGAGGGGTCCAGGCCGACGGCCTTGATGAGCTCCGCCTGGCGGACCGGGCCCGCCTCCCACAGGTGCATCAGCACGAACTCCTGCCCCGGGTAGAGCCCGAGGCACCGCAGGACCCTGCCCGCGGCGATCCGGTGCAGCCGGGCCACCGTCGACAGCGAGAAGCTGACCGGGCCCGCGCTGGGGCAGGCGGGTTCGTCCGGGGTCATGGCGGTGCCTCGTTCCAGGGGACGGCGAAAACTTTCCACCACTTTAACTTGGTCGGCCAAGTAATGGGTTACAGTGACGCCGTCGAGAATTACTTGGCCGACCAACAATCAGCCTCGGAGGCTCACCGTGACCACCGCCACCGCTTTCACCGCGCACGACCTCGCCGGCACCGCTCTCGCCAACCGCATCGCCCTGGCCCCCATGACCCGCAGCCGCGCCGGGGAGGGCGGTGTGCCGACCGAGCTGGTCGCCGAGTACTACGCCCAGCGCGCCTCCGCCGGGCTGCTCGTCACCGAGGGGATCCAGCCCTCCGTGGTCGGCCAGGGCTACCCGTTCACCCCCGGCCTGCACAGCCAGGAGCAGGTCGCCGGGTGGCGGAAGGTCACCGACGCGGTGCACGCCGGCGGCGGCGTGATCTTCGCCCAGCTCATGCACGGCGGCCGGATCGGCCATCCGAGCCTGCTCCCCGAGGGCCTGACCCCGGTCGCCCCCTCCGCCGTGACCCCGGCCGGGCAGCTCTTCACCGCCACGGGCCCCGCCGACTTCACCGAGCCCCGCGAGCTCACCGCCGACGAGATCCGCGAGACGGTAGGGGACTTCGCCCGGGCCGCCCGCAACGCCGTCGACGCCGGCTTCGACGGGGTCGAACTGCACGGCGCCAACGGGTACCTGATCCACCAGTTCCTGTCCGCCAACGCCAACCTGCGCACCGACGAATGGGGCGGCGGCACCGTGGAGAACCGCATCCGCTTCGCCGTGGAGACCGTCAAGGCGGTCGCCGCCGAGATCGGCGCGGAGCGCACCGCGATCCGCCTCTCCCCCGGCAACCCGTACAACGACATCACCGAGACCGAGGTCCCCGCGACGTACGAGGCCCTGGTCGCCGCGCTGTCGCCGCTGGGCCTGGCCTACCTGCACGTGACCGAGGCCACGGACGAGTTCCGCGCCCTGACCCCGGTGCTGCGCGCGGCCTTCGACGGGACCTTCGTGCTCAACCCGTACACTGACGGGCCCACCGACCACCGCGCGCTGCCGCTGCTCGACGAGGGGGCCGCCGACGTGCTCGCGTTCGGCGCGCTGTTCCTCGCCAACCCGGACCTGCCCGCCCGGCTGGCCACCGGGGGCCCGTACAACGCCCCCGACCCGGCCACCTTCTTCGGCGGCGACGCGAAGGGCTTCACGGACTACCCCGCCCTGGCCGGCTAGCCCCCGGACCTGCCGCGTGGGGCCGGCCTCCGTGACGGAGGCCGGCCCCACGGCGTACGCGCGGCGGGAACTACCGCACGGGGGTGAAGTCCCGCGCGCCGATGAAGTCGGGGCGCGGCACGGGGGCCGCGAAGGGCTCCACCGCCGTGTTCTCCACGCTGTTGAACACGATGAAGACGTTGCTGCGGGCGTACGGCGTGATGTTGTCGCCGGAGCCGTGCATGCAGTTGCAGTCGAACCAGGTGGCCGAACCGGCGCGCCCGGTGAAGAGCTTGATGCCGTGCGCGTCGGCCATCCGGGTCAGCGCCTCGTCGGACGGGGTGCCCGCGTCCTGCATCTGGAGGGACTTCTTGTAGTTGTCCTTCGGCGTCTCGCCCGCGCAGCCCAGGAAGTGCCGGTGCGAGCCGGGCATGATCATCAGCCCGCCGTTGGTGTCGAAGTTCTCCGTGAGCGCGATGGAGACCGAGACGGTGCGCATGTTCGGCAGGCCGTCCTCGGCGTGCCAGGTCTCGAAGTCGGAGTGCCAGTAGAAGCCGGACGCCCCGAAGCCGGGCTTGACGTTGATCCGCGACTGGTGGACGTAGACGTCCGAGCCGAGGATCTGACGGGCCCGGCCCACCACGCGCGGGTCCCGCACGAGCTGCGCGAAGACGGAGCTGAGCTTGTGCACCTCGAATACCGACCGCACGGACTGCGACGCCGGCTCGACGACGGAGCGCTCGTCGGCCCGCACCGCCGGATCGGCGACCAGCCGGTCCAGCTCGGCCCGGTAGAGGGCGACCTCCTCGTCCGTGATCAGTTGGTCGACGGTGAGGAAGCCGTCCCGCTCGTAGCCGGACAGGTCGCCGGCCGTGATCGGGCCCTCGGCGCCGGGGGCCGACCAGACCACCGGGTCCTGGCGGGGGGTGGTGACCTCGGTCGCGCCGCGGGTGGGGTAGAGGTCGCGGGTGGCGGAGCCCGTCGGGTTCGTCAGTACGTCGGTCATTTCGGCTCAGACCTCCTCGGTCAGCAGCGGGTAGACGCCGTTCTCGTCGTGGTCCTCCCGTCCGGTCACGGGAGGGTTGAACACGCACACGCACCGGAAGTCGGTCTTGGGGCGCATGGTGTGGCGCTCGTGGCCGTCCAGCAGGTACATGGTGCCGGGCTCGATCCAGTGGGTCTCGCCGGTCTCGTCGTTGGTGAGCTCCGCCTCGCCCTCGACGCACAGCACGGCCTCGATGTGGTTCGCGTACCACATCTGGGTCTCGGTGCCCGCGTAGAGCGTCGTCTCGTGCAGGGAGAAGCCGACCTTCTCCTTGGCGAGGACGATGCGCTTGCTCTCCCAGGTGCCGGACTTGGCCTTCACATGGCGGTCGGTTCCTTCGATGTCCTTGAACGAGCGGACGATCACGGTGGGTTGGGCCTTTCTCTTGCGTACGTCGGCTGAGAGGTGACGGGGGGTCAGGCGGTCTCGCGGACCGCGCGGGCCAGGATGCGCAGCCCCTCGTCGAGTTCTTCGGCGGAGATGGTGAGCGACGGAAGCAGCTTCACGACCTCGCTCTCCGGGCCCGAGGTCTCCAGGAGCATGCCGAGCTCGAAGGCGCGGCGGCAGACGGCCGTGGCGCGGTTCTTGTCGGTGAACTCCATGCCCCAGACCAGGCCGCGGCCGCGGAAGCTGACGCCGGACTCGGCGTTCTCGTCGGCGATGGCGAGCAGCGCGCGCTCGACCAGCTCGCCGCGGGCGATGGTCTGCTTCTCCATCTGGCCGTCGGCCCAGTAGGCGTTCAGCGCGGCGACGGCCGTGACGAAGGCCGGGTTGTTGCCGCGGAAGGTGCCGTTGTGCTCGCCGGGCTCCCAGACGTCGAGCTCCGGCTTGAACAGGCACAGCGACATGGGCAGTCCGTAGCCGCTGATGGACTTCGAGAGGGTGACGATGTCCGGCTGGATGCCCGCCTCCTCGAAGGAGAAGAACGCGCCGGTGCGGCCGCAGCCCATCTGGATGTCGTCGACGATCAGGAGCATGTCCTGGCGGTGGCACAGCTCCTGGAGCGCACGCAGCCACTCGGCGCGGGCGACGTTGATGCCGCCCTCGCCCTGGACGGTCTCGACGATCACGGCGGCGGGCTTGTTGAGGCCCGAGCCCTGGTCCTCCAGGAGGCGCTCGAACCACAGGAAGTCCGGGACCTGGCCGTCGAAGTAGTTGTCGAACGGCATCGGCGTGCCGTGCACGAGGGGGATGCCCGCCCCGGCGCGCTTGAAGGCGTTGCCGGTGACGGCGAGCGAGCCCAGCGACATGCCGTGGAAGGCGTTGGTGAAGGACACGACCGACTCGCGGCCCTTGACCTTGCGGGCCAGCTTCAGCGCGGCCTCGACCGCGTTGGTGCCCGTCGGGCCCGGGAACATCACCTTGTAGGGGAGGTCGCGGGGGCGCAGGATCACGTTCTGGAAGGTCTCCAGGAAGGCGCGCTTGGCGGTGGTCGCCATGTCCAGGCCGTGGGTGACGCCGTCGCGCTCGATGTAGTCGATCAGGGCGCGTTTGAGGACCGGGTTGTTGTGCCCGTAGTTGAGGGAGCCGGCGCCGGCGAAGAAGTCGAGGTAGGTGTGGCCGTCCTCGTCGTACATGCGCGAGCCCTGCGCGCGGTCGAACACGGCGGGCCAGCTGCGGCAGTAGCTGCGGACCTCGGACTCAACGGTCTCGAAGACACTCAGGGCGGGGGGCGTGATGGTCACAGCGGTCTCCTGGGATGGGGAGAGGGCGGATGTGCGAAGAAGAAGTTCGGGGGTCCCGGCCGTCGTGGGACGGGGCGGGACGGGGCCGTCCCGGTCGTCGCGGGACGGCGTGCGTACGGCTCGGACCGGGCCGGTGCGCCCGCGGGCCACGCAGCTACCGGCGTACGAACGGCTCGGACCGGTGCCGGCGCGCGTACGGTCCGGAGCCGCCACCGGCGGGCACGCGGCTCGGGCCGCTGCCGGCGCGCGTGCGGCTCAGGCCGCCACCGGCGCGATCCGGTACAGCACCTCGGGCAGGTGGCTCTCGCCCGAGTCGGCGGGGAACACGCCCTCGTCGAAGAGGACTTCGCGGCTGACGGTCGCGCCGCGGCGCTCCGCGTAGGAGGTGAACAACCGGTCGGACGGGACGTTGTCCGGCGTGATCGTCGTCTCGACGGCGGTGATGCCGTGGCTGGCGGCGACCTTCAGGGTCAGCGCGTCCAGCAGGGTTCCGGCCAGTCCCCGGCCGCGGTGCGCGTCGTCGACGGCCACCTGCCAGACGACCAGCGTCTCGGGGCGCTCCGGGCGGACGTAGCCGGTGATGAAGGCGATCGGGTCGCCGCCGGGCCGGTCGCGGGCGACCACCGAGGTCGTCGCGAAGTCGCGACACCACAGGAGGTAGCTGTACGAGGAGTTCAGGTCCAGGACCTCGGAGTCGCGGGCAATGCGCCAGATCGCAGCTCCGTCCTCCACTCGCGGGCTGTCGATCTCCAAAACTGACGTGGTTACTGGGTCTGCTTGTGCGGCAGTCATGTCGGTGAAATTTACCGAGGGAATTCAAAAAATGCATGGAGGGACGGGGTTGGCTGATGGCGCTTTCCGTGTTATCGCGCGAGCGCGAACCGCTGGTGAACCGGTC
The DNA here is from genome assembly GCF_044751045.1 of Streptomyces sp. NPDC088745. Lineage (NCBI taxonomy): Bacteria > Bacillati > Actinomycetota > Actinomycetes > Kitasatosporales > Streptomycetaceae > Streptomyces > Streptomyces sp. NPDC088745. The sequence goes on along the minus strand of NZ_JBIVLB010000003.1, from coordinate 729,820 downwards.
GCGAATGAAGCCGATTTGCCCGGTAATTTCCGGGCAAATCGGCTTGCATGTGGGGTCGGTCACACGTCCGAAACACCGGTGTGACCTCTGCGGAATCCTGGTGTTTAGGCTCCATGATCGCGGGCAGAAGAAAACGGGAAGCTGCGGTGAACAAGCAGCTTCCCGTTTATCTGTGGGCCTCCGTTAATTCCGGGGAATGCCCGGCAATTCCATCGGCAATTACGTGTGAATTATTCGCCGGGCCAGGTTTCCGCGACGGCCGCCCGGGCAGAAGCGGTCTTCACGCCCGGTGCGCCGAGCCGCTCCAGCGCCCCGCCCAGCGCCTCCAGCGAGGCGAGCACGGCCTCACGGGTGGCGTCCGTGCCGTAGTGGTTGACCCGGATCATCTCCTTGGCGAGCGCGCCGCCGCCCGCGATCAGCGGCACGGAGGGGTCGAGCGCGAGGGCCTCCGCGACGACCTCGGACGCGTCGAGCCCGCCGGTCACCCGCAGCGTGGTGGCGACGGGGGCCGCGGCCCCGGCCTCGTACACGAACGGCTCGATCCCGCCGCCGAGCGCGAGCGCGCCCGCCCGGGCCGCCCCGGCCGCCCGGGCGTGGCGGGCCATGACGGCGTCGAGCCCGTCCGCCGCGATGCGGTCCAGGCAGGCCTCCAGGGCCAGCATCTCCAACTGCGCGGGGGCGAACATCAGCGTCCGGCGGCCGCCGTCGATCCAGCGGGCCTTCCAGTCCAGGAGCGAGAGGTACGAGGCGCGGGGCGCGTCGGGGTTGGCGGCGAAGCGCTCCCAGGCGCGGGCGCTGACCGCGACGGCGGAGACCCCGGCGGGACCGCCCATCGCCTTCTGCGCGCCGATGACGCACATGTCGACGCCCCACGCGTCGGGGCGCACCGGCTCCGCGCCGACGGAGGCGACGGCGTCGAGGTAGAACAGCGCGCCGTGCTCGCGGACGACGTCCCCGATCGCGGCGACCGGGTTGGTGTTGCCGGTGGCGGCCTCGGCGTGCACCAGGGACACGAAGCCGATCTCCGGGTGGGCGGCGAGCGCGTCGCGCACCGCTTCGGCGGTGACCGCCGCGTGGAAGGGCACCGCGAGGTCGTGCACGGTGGCGCCGCAGTCGCGCAGCCAGTCGCCGAAGGTCTGCCCGTAAGGACCGGTGACGATGTTCAGCGCGTGCGAGCCGCGCGGTGCGCCGGCCCGGATGCACGCCTCCAGCGGCAGCAGCGCCTCGCCCTGCATGATCACGACGTCCTGCTCGGTGTCCAGGAGGGCGGCGACCTTGCGGTCGATGCGCGCGACGTCCTCGGCGGTGAGGGCGGGCAGGTCCAGCAGGCTGTGGGTCACGGCGGCGCTCTCTTCGGATCAGTGTTCGGTCTTACCCGGCCGAGGGTAGTCCCACCGCCGCGTCCGGGCGCTTTCGCCGGTCCCCGGCACGACCGGCCGGGGGCGCGCCCGGCCTCGTACAGTGCTCGAATGAGCGATCACGAGGTGCTGCACGTGAAGGGGCGGGTGCTGGCCGGCCCGGAGGACGTACGGGACGAACTGTGGGCGGTGGACGGCCGGATCACCTACGAACGCCCGCCGGGGGCCGTGGAGTCGACGGTGCTGGAGGGCTGGACGATGCCCGGCCTGGTCGACGCGCACTGCCACGTCGGGCTCGACCGGCACGGGGCCGTGGACGCCGCGACCAGCGAGCGGCAGGCGCTGACCGACCGGGACGCGGGGACGCTGCTGATCCGGGACGCCGGGTCGGCGGCGAACACCCGCTGGATCGACGACCGGGACGACCTCCCGAAGATCATCCGGGCGGGCCGGCACATCGCCCGCACCCGGCGCTACATCCGCAACTACGCGCACGAGATCGAGCCCGGCGACCTGGTCGCGTACGTCGCGGCCGAGGCCCGGCGCAGCGACGGCTGGGTGAAGCTGGTCGGCGACTGGATCGACCGCGAGGCGGGCGACCTGACCCCGTGCTGGCCGCGCGGCGAGGTGGCGGCGGCCATCGCGGAGGCGCACCGGCTGGGCGCGCGGGTGACGGCGCACTGCTTCGCCGAGGACTCGCTGCGCGACCTGGTGGAGTCCGGGATCGACTGCGTCGAGCACGCGACGGGCCTGACCGAGGACACCATTCCGCTGTTCGCCGAGCGCGGGGTGGCGATCGTTCCGACGCTGGTCAACATCGCCACCTTCCCGCACCTCGCGGACGGCGGCGAGGCGAAGTTCCCGCGCTGGTCGGCGCACATGCGCGCACTGCACGCGCGCCGGTACGACACGGTGCGCGCGGCGTACGACGCGGGCATCCCGGTGTTCGTCGGCACGGACGCGGGCGGCGCCCTCGCCCACGGCCTGGTGGCGGAGGAGGTGGCCGAACTGGTCAAGGCGGGCATCCCCGCCCGGGACGCGCTCGCCGCGACGGCGTGGGGCGCGCGGGAATGGCTGGGGCGTCCGGGCCTGGAGGAGGGCGCTCCGGCGGACCTGGTGGTGTACGAGGCGGACCCGAGGGCGGACGTCCGGGTGCTGGGGGCGCCTCGGCACGTGGTGGTGAACGGGCGCGTGGTGGCGGGACGGTGACGGACGCGTGGCGCAGGTGGTGGGGGACGGGGGTGCGGGGCGCGTAGCGGCCGGCGGAGGCCAGGGGCGCGCGGTGGCGGGGGGTTGACGGACGCGTGGCGGGGAGCGGGCGTTCTCCGTCGTGCGTCCCCCCGCGCGCTCCCCCGGACGGGGGTGAAGGGAGCGAACTCCCGTGCCCTCAGGGGCCTCCAGTTGCGAACTCATGCGCGAAAACCACCCCTTGGGGTGAACTCACGCTCTGCGCCCCCTCATTCACCCTCGGTGCGTAAGGATTCCCCTGTCTCAGTCGCCCGACCGCGGCCGCCACGGTGTCCCCCGTGACGGACGGCCGCGGGTCGGGCGGCGTCATTCACGCGTGCTTCTCTGTGGGGGTCCACCGCCTTGAACAGCTCTCTCTTCCGCCTGCCCGCAGTCGCCTCCGCCGCCGGGGCGCTGACGCTGCTGGCCCTGGCCGCGGGTCCCGCGCAGGCCACCGGCGACGACAAAGGGACGGCGCGGGCGTCCGTCCTGACGGCCGGCCTGGACGTGTCCCTGCTCGACAAGTCGCTGAACGTGCCGGTGAAGGCCTCCCTGAACGAGGTGACGGCCCCCGGGACCGCCTCGCGGACCGCGTTGACGGTGACGGTGGACGGGGTCGGCGCGGGGCGGCCGGTGTCGATGCTGCGGGCGGACGTGGCGACGGCCGGGGCGGACGTGCGGGCGGAACGGGCCGAGGCGCACGCGGAGCTGGCCCGGGCGAAGGTGCACGTGCCGGGGCTGCCCCTGCTGTCGCTGATCGAGGTCGAGAAGATCACCTCGCGGTCGGTGTGCGTGGCGGGGGCCCGCCCGGAGGCCGAGGCGAACGCGCTGGGGCGGGTGACGGTGCTGGGCAAGCGGGTCACGCTGACGGCGGGCGGGGTGACGCGGGTGCGGGTCCCGGCGGTGGGCGAGGTGGCGCTGACCCTCGCCAGGACGCACACGACGACGCGGGAGGCGGCCGCGGCGGCGCTGGAGCTGAAGGTGTCGGTGAACCCGCTGAAGCTGAACGTGGCGGAGGTGGAGGGGGTGGTGACCCTGGCCTCCACGGCGTGCACGGTGCCGGACGTCCGCACGGTGCAGGCGGCCCCCGCCGCCCCCGCCTCCCCCGCCGCCGCCGCTCCCGCGCCCCAGACGGTGGCGGCCGATCCGGTCAACCTGGCGGAGACGGGCGGCAGTTCGGCGACGCCGTACCTGGTGGGCGGCGGGGTGCTGCTGCTGGCGGTGGGCGGCGCGGCGGTGGCCCGGGGCCGGCGGGCGTAACCCGGGCACGGCCGGCGCCGGGGCCGCGCCCCGGCACCGGGACGTCCCGTCACCCCAGGACGGACAGCACGCGGTCCACGTCCTGGGCCGTGTTGTAGAGGTGGAAGGACACCCGCAGGTTCCCCGCCCGCGCGGACACCCGCACCCCCGCCCGCTCCAGCCCGGCCGCCCGGTCGCCCAGTCCCGGCACGGCCACGATGCCCGAGCCCGGGGCCGCCACCGGCTCGTGGCCCGCCTCCCGCAGCCCGGCCCGGAGCCGGTCCGCGAGCCCCACGTTGTGGGCCGCCACCGCCTCGACGCCGACCGACTCCAGCAGGGCCAGCGACTCCACCGCCCCCTGGTAGCAGAGGAAAGGGACGGAGGTGTCGTACCGCCGTGCCGACCGGGCCAGTTCCGCGACCGGCCCGTAGGTGCTCGCCCAGATGTCCTCGGCCGCCGACCATCCGGCCTGGATCGGCGGGGTGACGTCCTGTGCCTCCTGCGAGACGGTCAGGAAGGACGTCCCGCGCGGGCACAGCAGGTACTTGTACGCGGCCGTCACCGTGTAGTCGTAGGCCCCGGCGTCCACCGCCAGCCACCCCGCCGCCTGCGACAGGTCGGCCAGCGTGCGGGCCCCGTGCGCCGCGGCGGCGGCCCGTACCGCCGCGTCGTCGGCCACCCGGCCGTCCGCGGACTGCACGACGGCCCACGCCACCAGCGCGGTCTCCGGCCGCACCGCCGCCGCGAGGTCGTCGAGCGGAACGCACCGCACCTTGAGGTCCGGACGTACGACGAAGGGCTGCACCAGCGAGGAGAACTCCCCCTCGGGCAGCAGGACTTCGGAGCCCGGCGCCAGCGCGGCCGCCACCACGGACGTGTGGGACGCGACCGACGTGCCGACGGCGACCCGGTCCGCCCCGACGCCGACCAGCCGCCCGTACGCCGCGCGGGCCACGTCCACGGCCTCGTACGTGCCCGCGTCGGGCCGCAGCCCACGGGCGCTCAGCTCGGTGAGCGTGGTGACGGCCTCGACGGTGCGGCGCGGCATGAGCCCGTAGGAGGAGGTGTTGAGGTAGGCGCCTTCGGGGGCGAACTCGCCGGGGACGAGCCCGGTTTCGGCGGGACGGGCGGAGGGGGCGGGACGGGAAGAAGAGTTCATACGGGAACTCTGCCCGGCCCGCCCCGCCCCGTCCACGCCGTTTCACCCAACGGGCCGTGTTTCAGGCGCAGTTGCCGTCCACGTCGCAGGCCTGCCCCTCGGCCGCCACCTGCACCAGGGGCGAGCGGCCCTGCCACGCCTGTTCCAGCGCCTTCGTGAAGACCTCGGCGGGCTGTCCGCCGGACAGCCCGTAACGGCGGTCGAAGACGAAGAACGGCACCCCGCTCGCGCCGAGTTCGGCCGCCTCGCGCTCGTCGGCGCGGACCGCCCCGGCGTACGCGGACGGGTCGGCCAGCACCGCGCGCACCTCGGCCTCCGCGAGGCCCGCCCGTACGGCGAGACCGACCAGCACCTCGTCGTCGAAGACGGACGCGGTCCCGGCGAAGTTCGTGCGGTAGGCGAGGTCCAGCAGCTCGCTCTGCAGGCCGCGCTCCTTGGCGAGGTGCAGGACGCGGTGGATGTCGAAGGTGGAGCCGCTGTCGCGGCCCTCGGTGACGTAACCGAGGCCCTCGGCGTGCGCGTTGGCGGCGACGGTCTCCTCCATGGCGCGCGCCTGCTCGGGCGTGCGGCCGTACTTCTGCGCCAGCAGGTCGACGACCGGGACGACGTCGCCCTTGGCACGGTTCGGGTCGAGCTCGAAGGAACGGTGGACCACCTCGACGTCGGCCCGGTGCGCGAAGGCTTCGAGGCCCTTCTCGAAGCGGGCCTTGCCCACGTAGCACCAGGGACACGCCACGTCGGACCAGATCTCTACGCGCAGGGGGGCGGCGGGGGTGGTCATGGTTCTTCTTCTCCCGGTCTCATACAAGTACAACTGTCAACAACAGGGGCAACCGCGCCGCGGCCGTCCCCATTCCCACCCTCTTTCGATCTCTTGTTCGATAACCTGCCCGGCATCATCCACGCTCCGACCGGAGGACGCCTGTGCTTCCCTCGCATTCCGAGTCCACCTCCCTGCGGATCCTGCTGCGCGAGGTCCGCGACAGCGACCTGCCGGTCTTCTTCCAGCAGATGAATGACGCCGCCGCCCTCGACATGGCCGCCTTCACCAGCGAGGACCCCGCCGACCGCGAGCACTTCGCGACCCACTGGCGGCGGGTGCGCGAAGATCCGCAGGTGGTGGCGCGGACCGTGGTGGCCCACGGGGCGGACGGCGAGGAGGTGGTCGTCGGGAACGCGGCCGTGTTCGGGCCCGCCGGCGAGCGGGAGATCACGTACTGGATCGGCCGCGAGCACTGGGGCCTCGGGCTGGCCACCCGGGCGCTGCGGGCGCTGCTGGACCTGGTGGCGGACCGGCCGCTGTACGGGCGGGCGGCGGCGGACAACAGCGCGTCGATCCGAGTGATGGAGAAGTGCGGGTTCGTGCTCTCGCACCGGGAGCGGGGGTATGCGAACGCGCGGGGCGTGGAGATCGAGGAGGTCGTCCTCGAACTCGGTTCCTGAACCGGCTCCACCGGCGCACGCCCGAGCCGTCTCCCTCCCCCTCGCCCTCCCGGGCCGCCTCCCCCGCGCGGGGGAGGCGGTTCCGCCGTGAGCAGGAGGTACGCGGGCGGCCCGGACGGGAGTGTGGAGGCATGACCACCCTCACTGCACCGCTCGCCCCGGCCGTCCGGCCGCCCTCCGCCGCCGTGCGGGCCCTGCGCGCCGTGGCCGTCGTCGCCTGCGTGCCGTACCTCGCCCTGAAGGTCTCCTGGATCGCGGGCGGCCGGCTCGGCATCCCCGACGGCAGTGCGCTGCTGGAGATGCCGGCGCTGATGGCCCTCGCCAACTCCGTGACCGTCCTGATGGACGCCGCCGTCATCGCGCTGGCCCTGCTGCTGACCCAGACCTGGGGCCGCCGGGTGCCCGCCGCGCTGCTGGTCCTGCCGACGTGGGCGGCGGCCGGGCTGCTCGCGCCGATCATGACCGCCTTCCCGCTGCAACTGCTCCTCGGCGACTCCCCCGGCGTCACGCCGCCCGACGAGACGCCCTTCCTCGACCCGTGGGTGTTCACGGTGGTCTACGGCGGGTTCATCCTCCAGGGGCTCGCCCTGGGCGCGCTGTTCGTCCGGTACGCGAAGGAGCGCTGGGGGCACCTGTGGCAGGGCCCCGTCGCCGGGCTGCCGCGCCCGGCCGGCCGGACCGGGGCCGCCGGGGTGGCCGGGGCCGTGCTGGCCGCCGCCTGCTCCGTACCGCATCTGCTGGCGGCCTGCACCGGGCACGGGAGCGCCGCCGGGCAGGCGCTCTCCGTCAACGCCCGGCTGGTCTCCGGGGTGCACGGGGCCTTCGCCCTCACCGCGGCCACCGGCCTGCTGGTGCTCGCGCTGCGGCTCGGCGGCCGCATCCCGCTGCGGGCGGTGCTGGCGGCGGTCTGGACGGGGTCGGGCGTGCTGGGCTGCTGGGGCGGCTGGATGCTGGCCACCGGAACCATGGCCGGGAACGCGGAGGCGGCCCCGCTCGCGGACCTGCTGGCCTACGCTGTCCAGGTGATCACCGGACTCCTCGCCCTGGTGGGCGGCAGGTCCCTGTTCGCCCGGCTGAGGCAGCAGCGGGAGCACACCGGATGAGCGGGCAACGGTCCCTGCGGACATGGCTGTTCGGGCGGCCGGCGCGGCTCGGCTGGCTGCACCTGGTGGTGGGCGGGGCGCTGCTGATGCCGTTCCACCTCGTGGGGACCGTGGTCGTGGGCCCGCTGGCCGGGGGCGGCAACCCGTTCCTGTCGGCGGCCGGCCAGCTCTCCGCCTTCGCGGCGGTGCTGCCGCTGGTCGCCGTGTTCGGGCTGCTGGCCCCGGCGCGGCCGCTGTCGGTGGCGACGGTCCGCTCGCTGGGACTCGCCCCGGCGCGGGGCGACGGCTTCCCGGAGGGGCCGGCCAGGACGCGGGCGGCCCGGGTACGGACCTCGGGGTGGTTCACGCTGCACCTGGCGCTCGGCGGGATCGTCAGCGGGGCCTCACTGGCGCTGACGCCCTTCGCGGGCGTGCTGGTGGCCCTGCCGTTCGTGCCCGCCCTGCGGGAGTCCCGGTACGGGCTGCCGGAGTTCGCCGGGCAGCCCTGGGCACTGGCGCTCGCCCCGGTCGCGGGGGTCCTGTCGATGCTGCTGCTGGCCGCGGTGAGCGCGGCGGCCTCCGCGCTGCTGGCCCGGTGTGCGCCGGTGCTGCTCGGGCCCACCCCCGCCGACCGGCTGGCCGCGGCCGAGCGCCGGGCCGCCGACCTCGCCGTGCGCAACCGGCTGGCCCGCGAGCTGCACGACTCGGTGGGACACGCGCTGAGCGCGGTGACCCTCCAGGCGGGGGCCGCCCGCAAGGTCCTGGACAGCGGGCGGCCCGACGACGTGGAGTTCGTACGGGAGGCACTCGCCGCGATCGAGGACACCACCCGGCGCACGGTCGGCGAACTCGACGCCGTCCTCGGCGTGCTGCGGCGCGGCGAGGACGCCCCCGGGGACCGGACGGGGCCCGCGCTCGACTCGCTGGCCGGCCTGCTCGCCCGCAGCGGCGTCCCGGTGACGCGCGCCGGGGACGGCGACGACGTCCTGGCGAGGGTGCCGGGCCCGGTGTCGCGGGAGGCGTACCGGATCGTCCAGGAGGGCCTGAGCAACGCGCTGCGGCACGGCGGCGCGCGGCCCGTCTCGCTGCGGGCCGCCGTGCACGGCGGGGAGCTGGAGATCGTGCTGGAGAACCCGCTGCCGCGGCGCCCCGCCCCGGTCCGCCCCGGCGGCGGCCGGGGCCTGCGCGGCATGGCCGAACGGGCCGTGCTGCTGGGCGGACACACCGAGGCGGGCGCACACGCGTCCGACGGGGTCTGGCGGCTCACCGCCCGGCTGCCGCTGGCCGAGACGACCGGAAGGGACCCCCGATGAACACCACGCCCCGACAGCCCCCGCCCGCCCCCGCCGCCGAGCACCCCCTGCCCGCTCCCGTCCGCCTCGTCGTCGCCGACGACGAACGCATGGTCCGCACCGCGCTGCGCGTCATCCTGGACGCCGAACCCGACCTGGAGGTCGTCGGCGAGGCCGCGACCGGCGCGGAGGCGGTCTCGGTGGTCCGTGCCGCGCGCCCCGACGTGGTCCTCATGGACGTGGGGGGGGCGGGGGGGGGCGGCCGGCCCGCCCCCCCCCCCCGCCGGGCCCCCCAGCCCCCCCCCCCCCCCGCCCGCGGCGGCGGCGGCCCCGGGGGCCCGGCCCCCGCCCCCCGCCGGGCCCCTCAGGGCGGGGCGGTGGCGGTCGCGCCCCGGCACCCGCGCCACCGAGCAGCTCCTGGCCACCCTTCCCGACCCGCCGCGCATCGTCGTCGTCACCACCTTCGAGAACGACGCCTACGTGTACGAGGCGCTGCGCGCGGGCGCCGCCGGGTTCCTGCTGAAGCGGGCCGGCGCCGACGACCTGGTGCGGGCGGTGCGGCTGGTCGCGCGCAGCGACAGCCTCCTGTTCCCCGCGGCGGTCCGCTCGCTCGCCGCCGAGTACGGCCGCGGCCGGGCGGCGGACCCGCCCCCGTGGGCGTCCCGGCTCACCGGGCGGGAGGCGGCGGTGCTGCGGCTGATGGCCAAGGGCCTCACCAACGCGGAGATCGCCGCCGCCCTCGGCTTCGGCGCGGCCACCGCCAAGACCCATGTGGCCGCGGTCCTCGCGAAGACGGGGGCCCGGGACCGTACGCAGGCCGTGATCCTCGCGTACGAGACGGGTTACATCCAGCCCGGCTGAGCCCGGCACGGCCGCCCCGTGCCCGAGGCCCGTGCCCGAGGCCCCGTACCTGAAGAAAGGATGAGAACCACCGCGGGACGGAACTCCCGTCCGGCCCCCGTTCGTCCTTCCCCACAGGATGAACAAGACGATCAGGCGCGCCGCCGTGTTCTGCCTGCTGCTCGTCCTCGCGCTGCTGGTGCGGGTGACATGGGTGCAGGCGTACCAGGGCAAGGCGCTCGCAGAGGACAAGGACAACCGGCGGAACATCGTGCAGCAGTACGCCCGTCCGCTCGGGAACATCATCGTGGCCGGTTCGCCGGTCACCGGTTCGGCGAAGACGGAGGGCGGAGACCTCGCGTACAAACGCACCTACACCGACGGGCCGCTCTACGCGCCCGTCACCGGCTACACCTCGCAGGTGTACGGCGCGACCCAGTTGGAGGGCATCTACCGCAAGGTCCTCGACGGCACGGACGACCGCCTGAAGAACCCGTCCGACCTGGTCCAGGGCAAGCGCCCGCGCCCCGGCAACGTCGTCACCACCATCGACCCGGCCGTCCAGAAGGCCGCCTACCGGGCGCTCGGCGACAAGAAGGGCGCGGTCGTCGCCCTCGACCCGAAGTCCGGCCGCATCCTCGGCATGGTCAGCACCCCGTCGTACGACCCCTCCACGATCACCGGATCGCACGACGGCGCGGCCTGGAAGAAGCTGACCTCCGGCGACGACGAGGACAAGGCGATGACCAACCGGGCGATGCGCCAGCCGCTGCCGCCCGGCTCCACGTTCAAGCTGGTCGTCGCGTCGGCCGCGCTGGAGGACGGCCTGTACGACTCGGTGGACGCCCCGACGGCCAGCCCCGACCCGTACACCCTGCCCGGCACCCGCACGGTCCTGCACAACGAGAACCGGTCCGCGCCGTGCGAGAACGCCACCCTGCGCACCGCCCTCAAGTACTCCTGCAACAACGTCTTCGCGAAGCTCGCCGTGGACCTGGGGCAGGAAAAGGTGAAGGCGATGGCGGAGAAGTTCGGCTTCAACACCGACGAGCTGGACGTGCCGGTGCGCGCCTACGCGAGCGTCTACCCGCAGGGCATGGACAAGGCGCAGACGGCGCTGACGGGCATCGGCCAGTTCGACGTGACGGCGACCCCGCTGCAGATGGCAATGGTCTCCGCCGCCCTCGCCAACAACGGCGAGCTGCCCGCCCCGCACCTGGTGTCGGAGGTGACCGGCGCGGGCGGCGACGTGCTGGAGAAGCACGAGGACGGCGCGGACAGCAGGCGGATCGTCTCCGGGCGCACCGCCGAGCAGTTGCGCAGCGCGATGGTCACGGTCGTCGAGGACGGCACCGGCACCAACGCGCGGATCGCGGGCGCGGAGGTCGGCGGCAAGACCGGCACCGCCCAGCACGGCGTGAAGAACAGCAAGACGCCCTACGCCTGGTTCACCTCGTACGCGAAGGACCGGAGGACCGGCAAGGAGGTCGCGGTGGCGGTCCTGATCGAGGACTCGGGCGCGGCCCGCTCGGAGGTCAGCGGAAACGGTCTGGCGGCGCCGGTCGCGCGGAAGACCATGCAGGCCGCACTGGGCGGGTGAGCCGCGGGCACGGAAGCCCGGCGGTCCCGTGCCGGACGGCGACGGGTCGAGCGCGGCCCGCGCGGGCCGCGCTCGACGCGTGCGTCCGGTGGGCTACTTCACGCCTGCCCAGCGCTTGACCGTGGCCTCCGCCTCGGCGCGCTGCTCCGGGGTGAGCTTGGAGATGAGCGCGCCGTGGTTGGTGTCCGGGGCGACGTACAGGTGCGAGTCGCGCTTGGAGGGGCGGTAGCGCTCGGCGCTCCACGGGTCGTTCTGCCCGTACACGAACATCATCCGCTGGCCCTTCTTGTTCACCCAGCGGTCGACGTCCTTGGCGTCCCAGCCGCTGTAGCGGGTGCGCATGTCGGCCGCGAGCAGGGAGTTGGGCTGGTAGATGTCCGGGTGGTTGCGGACGTCGCGCAGGTGCTTGAACTTCAGGTCGGCCCAGCCGAGCTGGGCGGCGGCCTGCCGGTAGTAGGGGCCGGTGCCCTCGGGGCCCGCGTCGGCGTCGGAGTAGATCGACAGGCCGTGGCCCAGCGACCAGTCGTACAGCTCCCGGTCGGTGGCCTTCTTGGCGTCGGGGACGGTCGGGCAGTCGGCGGCGGAGCCGGACTGCCAGAAGTTCCACACCTGGTCCAGGACCGAGAACTCGTAGGCGCGGTCGGTGGAGCCGAGCTGCCGGAAGGTGAGGCCCTGCTCCTTGGAGGTGGCCTCGAACAGCGGCCGGATCGTCTCGCGGCGCACCAGCATCTCGCGCTGCACGGCGTCCAGCGCGGTGCGGCACTCGGCGGTGCCGACGGTGGCGAAGAACTCGTCGTAGACCCGGTCGTCGCGGTTGTCGGCGTCGTTGGGGGCGACGTACGCGACGACGGCGTCGAGGTCCTCCGGGTAGAAGCGCTCGTGGTAGGTCTGCGTCATGCCGCCCTTGCTGGCGCCCGTGCCGAGCCACTTGGCCGGGTAGATGCGCTTCAGGGCCCGCACGATGTTGTGTTCGTCGGCGGCCTGCTGCTGGATGGTGAGCTTGCTCCAGTCGGTCCGGCCGGCGGGGACGGACTTGCCGAAGAAGCGGTGCTCGACGCTCACCTGGTTGGCGTCCAGCAGGCGGGTGATCTCGCGGGTGCTGGAGGAGAGGGTGTAGCCGCCGGTGTAGTGCACGACGGGGGCGGTCTCGGCCTTGTGCCACAGGGTGAACTGCTGCTCGAAGCTGCCGCGCCACGGCCGGTCGTGGTCGACGGGCTGTCTCAGCATGAGCGTGAAGAAGGGCCGGCCCTCCTTCTGGGTCTCCGAGACGATCCGCAGGCCGGGGATCTTCTCCAGCTTCTCCCGGACGGTGGCGTCCTGCGCCACGGCCGAGCTGCCACGGGGCGCCGCGCTGGCGGCGTTTCCGGCGAGCACGCCGGTCGTGGCTATGAGTCCGGCACAGAACAGGGCGGGAAGTACCTTCGTACGCACGCTGAATTCCCCTCGGGCGGATGGTGACGCGTTGATCGATGCGCCGCAGCCCCGCATCGTAAGCACGCCGGCCCGCCCGTCGTCAGCCCCTCACGGCCACCGAATCGGATTCCGGTGTCCGACATGCGTACTGAGTGGTGAACTCTCAGGCCGCGGGGACCCATCGGGGGTCCCGTCCGCCGAGCCCCACCACCCTGTCCAGGAACGGCGATCCGTCCGGTACGTCCACGACGGGGCCGAACATGGGGGCGCGGGCCGGGTTGTCCGCCTCCGGGGCGAGCAGGGCGTAGACCACCTGGAGGCTCCGCCGGTCGCAGACGAAGGGCTGCCCGGTCGCGCGGGCCAGGTCCCAGCCGTGCAGCACCAGTTCGTCCAGGGCGATCTGCGCGGCGACCCCGGCGGGCAGCGGGGTGCCGCCGACGGTGGTGGCCCCGGTCCAGGCGTCGCGCTGCTGCCAGGAGCCGGCGAGCGCGGCGAGCTGCCCCGGCAGCCGCCGCCGCCAGTCCGCCGGCAGGGCGTCCCCGGCGGGGGGCTCGGGCCGTTTGCGGGCGGCGTCGCGGAACGCCGCCGTGCGGTGCACGAGGTGCGCCAGGAGGTCCCGGACGGTGAACCGGGCACAGGGCGTGGGCCCTTGGAGCTGCTGCTCGGTCACCCCGTCGAGCAGCCGGACGAGGCGTCGGGCCGCCGGTTCGAGGTCGAACACGACGGCGGTGGGGGCGGCGGTCGTGGTGGTCGTCATCAAGGTCCCTCCCTGTTGCGTCCCGGAGCGGCGACGGCAGCAGTACGCCGTCGCGGCAGCGACGAAGGGAAGACTCACGGCCGCCGGAAAACTCATCGAAACGGCTCGAAGTTCTTCTGGAAATGGGCGACTTCCCAGGTCGGAGCGGTGGTCCCCACTGTCCGGGCGGCACCTGCCCGGCGGGCCCAAGGCCCTGCGGGAGGCGGGATCTAGGGCATCTTCCCGATGCCTCGGCCCCGTCCGCGCTGCCACGCTGACGCCGCCCCACCCGAACAAAACGAAGGCGGCCCGGCAGTGATCACCTCCGTACGAACGCACGTCCTGCGGGACCGGAACGCGGCCCTCTTCCTCACGGTGGTCGTGGTGTCCGGGTTCGGCAGCTCGGCGATGTGGCTGACCGCCGGGATCTGGGTCAAGGACCTGACCGGTTCCGACGCCCTGGCCGCGCTCACCACCTTCTGCCTGTGGCTGCCGGTGCTGGCCGGGCCGCTGCTGGGCACGGTCGCCGACCGGTTCCGCCGGCGGCCGCTGCTGATCGCGGTGAACCTCGCGACGGCGGCGCTCCTGGTCTCGCTGGCGACCGTCGACGCGGCGGACCGGGTGTGGATCCTGTTCGGGGTGCTCTTCCTGTACGGGACGGCCGGGACGCTCGCGGACGCCGCCGAGTCCGCGCTGGTCGCCGGGGCCGTCGACAAGCGGCTGCTCGGTGACTTCAACGGGCTGCGGATGACCGCCCAGGAGGGCATGAAGCTGCTCGCCCCGCTGGCCGGGGCCGCGCTGTTCGCCCGGTTCGGCGGACTGCCGGTGGCGCTCCTGGACGCCCTCACCTTCGCCGTCGCCGCCGGGCTGATCGCGCTGCTGCGGGTGCGCGAGGACGCTCCCGGCCCCCGGGCGGAAGGGTCCTGGGCGGACGGCGCGCGGTTCCTGCGGCGCTCCCCCGTGCTGCGGCCCCTGGTGGCGGCGGCCTCCGCGACGATGGTGCTCTCCGGCCTCGGCGGGGCCATGGTCTTCGCCGTCGTCGACCAGGGCCTCGGCCGCTCCCCCGCGTACACGGGCGTGCTGTACGCGGTCCAGGGCGCGGGCACCGTCCTCACCGGCGTCCTCGCCGGGCCCCTGCTGCGCCGGACGCCCGAGCGGGCGCTGGCCGCGGCGGGCATCGCGCTGTTCGCGCTGTCGGCGGCGCTGCGGGCGCTGCCGTACGAGGCGGCGGTGCTGGCGGGCAGCGCGGGCATCGGGCTCGGGCTGCCGTGCGTGCTGATCGTGGTGTTCACCGCGGTGCAGCGCGAGACGCCGGACGCGCTCCTGGGACGTACTTCCGCGACCGTCACCACGCTGGTGTACGGGCCGATGACGGCCGCCATCGCGCTCGGCTCGGCACTGGTCGCGGTGACCGGCCACCGGGCGGTGCTCGCGGCGACGGGCGCGGCGGGACTCGCCGCGGCGGGCGCGCTCGCTTCGGGTGCCCGTAGCACGAACCGCCGTACTGCGCCCATTACTTGACGCGGCCGCGTCCCGCTCCCTAGCGTCGCGACGGCCGCCGCCCCCAGCGGCGCCCCGTCGCGGAACCCCTGAGGAGCCCCTCCCATGCCCGCTGCTTCCCGCACCATCCTGCTCACCGGCGCGGCCGGCGGCATCGGCACCCTGATGCGGGGGCTGCTGCCGGCGTACGGATACGAGCTGCGGCTCTTCGACGCGACGCCCATCGAGGGCGAACCGGCGGCGGTGACCGCCGACCTCGGCGACAAGCACGCCCTGCGCGAGGCCGTCGAGGGGGTGGACGCGATCGTGCACCTGGCGGGCATCTCGCTGGAGGCGCCCTTCGAGAAGATCCTGCGCGCCAACATCGAGGGGACGTACAACCTCTACGAGGCGGCCCGCGCGGAGGGCGTGCGGCGGATCGTGCACGCCTCCAGCAACCACGCGGTGGGCTTCACCCCGATGCCCGGCCCGCACGGCCCGCTGATCCCGGCCGACGCCCCGCACCGCCCGGACACCTTCTACGGCCTGTCCAAGGCGTTCGGCGAGGACCTGGCCCAGCTCTACTGGGACCGGGACGGCCTGGAGACGGTGTCGGTGCGCCTCGGCGCGTGCTTCATGGAGCCGTCCACGGTGCGGATGCTGTCGATGTGGCTGAGCCCGGGCGACGCCGCCCGCCTCTTCGACGCGGCGCTCACCGCCCCGCGGGTCGGGCACACGGTGGTGTACGGGTCCTCCGCGAACACCCGGCTGTGCTGGGACCTGTCGACCGCGCGGGCGCTGGGATACGCACCGCAGGACGACGCGGAGCAGTACGCGGAGAAGCTGATCGCGGAGCACGGGGAGCCGCGTCCGGGCGACCCGGAGCACGACTTCCTCGGCGGGGCCTTCTGCACCGATCCGCCGCAGTGGCCGTACTGACGGGAACGCGGGCGGCGTGCCGGCCGGGCCAAGGCCCACCGGCGGGACGGGATACGGGTCCGGCCGCCCGGTGAGGGGCGGCCGGCCCGGAACCGCGGGACCTTCCGCGCCCGGCGCTTCCGGGACCGGCCGGAGAGCATCGCCGACGAGCCCGCCCGGGGGGAACCGGAAAAGAGCGAGCACGCCCGCGATACGGACAACCTAGAGGGCGGCCCGGAGCGGCGCGATCCGCTCCGCGCGGTCCTCGTCCGCTTTGCGCGGCGAAGGCGGCCGGTCCGCGCGGTGGCGCAGCGTGTACGAGGGGGACTCCCCGAACCGGGCCCGGTAGGCCGCCGCGAAACGGCCCAGGTGCCCGAAGCCCCACCGGAACGCGACGTCGGCGACGGTGACGCCGGCCGCCCCGCCCGCCGCGGCCCCGGCGAGGTCCGCGCGCGCCCGGTCGAGCCGTATGCCGCGCAGGTACGCGGTCGGGGTCGTCCCCACGTGGTCCCTGAAGCCCTCCTGGAGCCGCCGCACGCCGACCTGGGCGACGGCGGCGAGCGAGGCGGCGGTGTGCGGGTGTTCGGGGTGCGCGTGCAGGAGGTCGAGGACCCGCTTGACGGGAGCGGGCCGCAACGGCGGCGCGGGAGCGGCCAGTTCCTCCCGGTAGGGGTGGTCCGACGCCAGCAGCAACCCGTTGAGCAGGGTCTCCTGGAGGGGTGCGGCCATCACGGGGTGGGCGGCCAGGGCGTCGGCGTCGCGGGCCTGGTCCACGGCCCAGGACAGCAGCCGCGCCCAGCTCCGCCCCGCGCCCCGGGTGACGTCGATTTCCGGCGCGAAATCGACGGAGCCGCGCAGCGGACGACCGAGCAGGAGCTCCAACTGCCGGTGCAGGGCGTCCGGTTCGATCTTCAGGGCGAGCAGGCGGCAGTCCCTGCTCCAGCGGTCGATGCGGGTGACGGACGCCGGGTCGAGGACGCAGCCGCGCTGCGGGGTGGCGACGGCCTCGGCCCGCCCCTGCTGCCGCCAGGCCAGGGTGCCGCCCAGCAGGACGTTGACGTGGTAGTGGCCCAGCTCCCCGAAGCGCATCCGCAGATCGGCGCCGAGCACGAGGTCGCCGATGGTGAGGGAGCCGAGGCGCGCGGTGTCCATCCGGGACTCGAACCCGCCCGGATCGCCCAGCGGTTCGATGCGGGTGGGGTAGAAACGCTCGCCGATGGCCTGACGCGTCTCGTCCAGATCGGCGGACCTGAAGGTGTGCACGGGCGTCAGGTTAGGACCGGTGCCGCCTCCCGCCGACGGGGCTTCTGGCTAAATTCACTCGCGCGGGCGGTTTCCGGTGCGGGACTCTTGTGCCCATGCCGAGACCCCGGGGATTCCGATACGAACAGCGCGGCGACGGGACGGTCGTCATCAGCCACCGCGAGCGTGCCGCCACCACGCTGCGCGGCGGCCGGGCGGAGAAGTTCCTCGCGGAGGTGACGGGCGGCGACGCGCAGCTCGTGATGGCCCGCTGGACGGGGGCGTACAAGTTCGGCAACGAACGCACGGCCCGCAGCCACCCGCGCAACCGCTGAGCGCGTCCGCGTCCCGCGGACCGGGGGCCGGTGCGGAGCCCGGTGCGGAGCCCGGCGCGGGGCCGTCCGGGCGACGTGCGCAAATTCGTCCGAAGGTAAGGGAACGGCAAAGCGCCCCGGGTCGTTAGCTGTGACATGACCGCAATGACCCCCGGCTCGAACATTCCGCTTCCCACCGCCCGCGTGGCCGTGGACGTCGCCGCCCCGGTGCGGCTCGACGTGTCGGGCCTGCTGCTCACCGCCGACGGCAAGGTGCGCTCCGACGACGACTTCATCTTCTACAACCAGCCCGCCGGGCCCGGTGTGACCTACCGCTCGGGCGGCGGCACGGCGCCGGACTCGATCCTGGTGGACACGGGCGCGCTGCCGCCGGGCATCGAGCGGGTCGTGGTGACCGCCAGCCCGGACGCCGCGGGCCAGACCTTCCAGGGCATCGAGCCCACGGCGACCGTGCGCGGCGCCGACGACAACGCCGTGATCGCCTCGTTCACGCCGCCGCAACTGGGCTCGGAGACCGCCCTGGTCGTGGTCGAGGTCTACCTCCGCAACGGCGCGTGGAAGGTCCGCGCGGTCGGCCAGGGGTACGCCGACGGGCTGGCCGGCATCGCCACCGACTTCGGCGTCTCGGTCGAGGAACCCGCCCCCGCCGCCCCGCAGGCCCCGGCCGCCCCGGCGGCCCCGCAGGCACCCGCCGCCCCGCCGTCGGCGCCCACGCCGTCGTACGACCCCCGGACGGCCGCCCCGGCGGCCCCGGCCGCTCCCCCGGCGCCCGCGGCCCCTGCCGCCCCCGCCCCGGGCTCCGGCAAGATCAACCTGGACAAGGGCCGGGTGAGCCTGACCAAGAACCAGACGGTCTCCCTGGTCAAGGGCGGCCGCCCGCTGCTCTCGCAGGTCAAGATGGGGCTGGGCTGGGAGCCCGCGTTCCGCGGCAAGGACATCGACCTGGACGCCTCGGTCATCGCCTACGACGGCAACCGCAAGATGATCGACAGTTGCTACTTCGGCAAGCTGTCCATCCTGAACGGCGCCGTCAAGCACTCCGGCGACAACCTCACGGGCGAGGGCGCGGGCGACGACGAGGTGATCACGGTGGACCTCGGCCGCATCCCGGCGGAGGCCACGGGCCTGGTCTTCACGGTGAACTCCTTCACCGGCCAGAAGTTCAGCGAGGTCGCCAAGGCCTACTGCCGGCTGCTCGACGGCGCGACCGGCGAGGAGCTGGTCCGCTTCGACCTGACGGGCGCCGAGCCGCAGACGGGCGTGATGATGGCGAAGCTGATCAAGCAGTTCAGCGGCGAGTGGGAGATGACCGCGATGGGCGACTTCGTGAAGTCGCGCACGGTGCGCGGCATGGTGAAGCCCGCGGCCCAGGCGCTGTAGGGGCGGGCGGAAGGCGCGGCGCGCGGGGGCCGGGGGCGTGACGGAAGCCACGTGCCGCAGCGGTTTGGCGGGGCGGAGCCGGACGTAGCCTGGAAGACATGTCCATCACCTCTCCGCCCGCCCCCGGCCCGGAGGCTTCGGGCCCCGAGGGATCCGAAGCGCCCGGCGCGGACCAGACGAACGCGGCCATCCGCCGCCTCGTGGACGCGCAGACGACGGACGGGGCCTGGCCCTCGGAGGAGTACGAACTGCTCCTCGTCGAGTGGGCGGCCGCGACGCACGACGCCGCGACCGAGCCCGTGTCCTGAGCGCGCCCCCGCCTCCTACCGGAACTCCGCGCTGACGGAGCGCCGAAACGCCTCCGCCCCGTGTCCCGATCGTGATGATCGGGACACGGGGCGGAGCGTTTTCCCGGAGCCGCGGAGGCTCAGAGCTTGGTCAACTTGGAGTAGGGGCTGAGGATCCGCCCCTGACGTCCGGAGAAGTCGATGAGCACGGCGAGGTCTCCCTCGACTCCCACGACTCTTCCGAGTCCGAATTGATCATGCGAAACCCGGTCTCCCACCTCGTAGTTCTCAATGGGCGGGGCGGCCGGGGCCGGGACGTTGAAGGGACTGGACGGCAGGTGTCGCCGGGCTCCGGCTGGCTTTGTCATCACCTTCAGTATGCGCCCACCGGAGACCAGATGCCATGCCCGTCTCCCGCCCGCCACTCCCGTCCGCCCCGCCGCGCTCCTCCCGCCCGCCCCGTGACCCGCCCCTCGTCAGGCCCACGACGGCCAGGACGGCCGCTCCTCGGTGCGTTGCGTCACAGCCCGCGCACCGGCGCAACCGCGCGCCCCGTCCCGGGCGTCGCAGTCAGCGTCCGGCGCCGTGGGGGCGAGCGGGAGGGGAGCCGTAGGAATGTCAGCCTCAGCGTCCGAAGCCGGGCCGGGACGGTCCTCGGACCGGTACCACGTCGTCGCACCGCTCGGGGAGGGCGGCACGGGGCACGTGGAGCTGGCCCGCACCCCGGCGGGGCGGCTGGTCGTGCTGAAGACCCTGCACCCCCGGCTGGCGTCCGACGCGCGCTTCCGGGAGCGGTTCCGCCGGGAGGTGACGGCGGCCCGCGCGGTGAAGGACGTGTTCACGGCCGCCGTCCTGGACGCGGACACCGAGGCCGAACTCCCCTGGCTGGTGAGCGAGTTCTGCGCGGGCCCCGCCCTGGTGGACGTCATCAGCACGCTCGGCCCGCTGGACTCGGCGGCGCTCGGCACGCTCGGGGCGGCGCTCGCCGAGGCGCTGGCCGCCGTGCACGCGGCCGGTCTGGTGCACCGGGACCTCAAGCCCGCCAACGTCGTCGTCACTCGCGACGGCCCCAAGGTCCTCGGCCTCGGCCTCGGCCTGGCGAAGGGCGCGGCGCAGGACGACGGGGAGCCGACGGGCACGCTCGGCTTCGTCGCACCCGAGCAGTTGGCCCGCGACGGCGAAGTGGGGCCCGCCGCCGACGTGTTCGCGTTCGGCGCGCTGCTGGTGCTGGCGAGCACGGGCCGCAATCCGTACGGGTCGGGCACCGCCCCGCAGGTCCTGCACCGCACCCTGCACGAGCCGCCGTGCCTGCTGGGGGTGCCGGACGCGGAGTGGGAGACCTTCCTGCGCCGGTGTCTCGCGCTGGACGCGGCGGAGCGGCCCACCGTCGCCGGGGCCCTGGAGTGGTGTGCGGGGCGGGCCGCCGCGCGGCCCTGGTGGGAGGAGGAGCCGGTCGCCGGACTCGTACGGGAGCACGAGGAGGCGACGGCGGAACTGGTGGAGGTGCAGGAGGAGTGGGAGGACGAGATCCCGGCGGCCTTCCTCGCCCCGCCCACGTCCCGGCAGCCCCCCTCCGCGACGCAGACCGCCCCGGCCCCCGTCGACGCGGCCACTGGGACCCGTACGACGGACGCGAGTGGTACGACCGACGCGAGCGGTACGACTGACGCGGCGGCGCGCCGGGACGCGCGCGCGGCCGCTGGCCGGGAGCCCGGGGCCGGGCCCCGCCGCCGGCGCTTCCTCGCCTGGGCGGGAGCGGCCGTGACCGCCGTGGCCGGCTCCGCCGCGGCGGGCATGCTGCTGGGCGACGACGGCGGGCGCACGCCCGGGGCGAAGGCGGCGACGCCCCTCGCGTGGACGCCCGGCCGCACGGTGTGGTCGCGCGACCTGGATGACGCGCCGGCGTACGGAGGCGCGGTGCTGCGCCACGGCGACGCGCTGTACGTGCGCACGGCACGCCTCCTCACCTGCTACGACGCGGCGTCGGGCGAGGTGCGCTGGCGGTACGGGGAGGACCGCCTCCGGGACGTGCGGCCGGTGGGCGACACCGTGTTCGTGCTGCGGCAGCCGCTGACGGACACCGGGGTCGTGGCCCTGGACGCGGCGTCCGGAGCGCGCCGCTGGGCGACCCGGGACCTGGTGACGAACCCGTTCCGGGACACCTCCCCGAACCGGCCGGTCAGCGAACTGGAAGGCCAGTCGGCCCACCTGACGGCCGACGGCGCCGTGGTCTGCCTGGTCACCTTCGCCGCCTCCGGCACCCTGTGGGAACGGCGCACGGCACAGGGCCGCAGGTGGCGGGCGTACGGCTTCGACGCGCGCGACGGCAGGCCGCTCTGGCACCGCGCGGGCACGGCGACGGGCGTGCCCGCCGTCCACCAGGGCGGCGGACGGCTCGCGGTGGCCGTGTCGGAGCACCGGGTGCCGGCCCGGGAGCCGGCCGACGGCCCGCTGGTCGTCCTGCGCGACCGCGACGGCACGCCCGAGCGGGAGATCCCCGGCGGCTCCGCGTATCCGCAGGCGCACCCCGGCTCCTCGGGCGTCCGGCACTACCCGGGCCCGGAGGCGGTCGCCGCCGTCGACCTGGCCACCGGTGAGCGGCGCTGGTCCCGCCCGGCGGGCAGCGGGGCGACGATCACGCCCCGCGCGACGGACGGCCTGGTGCACGCCGGCGGGGGCGATATGCGGGCCCTGGACGCGGCCACCGGCCACCAGGTGTGGATGCGCACGGACGTGCGCCGCCTGGACGACGGGGACGACGCGGTGCCGCTGGTGTCGGGCGGCCTGCTCTACGCGGCGGGCTCGGACCCCTCGGTGCCGGCCGCCGACGGCGGCCGTTCGACCGGCTGGGGGGTGCACGCCCTGGACCCCCGGACGGGGAAGCTGGTGTGGGCGGTGCCGGTGGAGCGGATGAGCGGGGTGCAGGCGGCGGCGGGCGGCGGGCTCCTCCACCTGTGCGTGGGCCGCACCCTGCTGACGCTGCGCGGCCCGGGGGCGGCGTGAGCGGTCCGCCGGCGCCCGGCTGCCTCCGGCGACTCGGCCCGCTCCGGTTGTCGGGGCGGGCCGGTTCCGGCGGGACGGGGCAGGTGTTCCCGGGGCGGACGGCCGAGGGCCGCCCGGTCGCCGTGCAGACGGTGCACGCGCGTCCCGCCGCCGAGCCGCACCACCGGGAGCGGTTCCGCCGGGAGGCCGCCGCCGCGCGGGCGGCCGACCGGGCCCGGCCGCGACCGCCCTGCCGCCGGGCGGGCCGGCCGGGGCCGCCGCGCCGCATGCCGTACGGGCCCGGGGCCGCCCGCCCCGGACCCGTACCCGTGTCTCACTCCTGCCCCCACCACCAGTCCAGCGCGGGCACCCCGGGGACCGGGCCGTCCTGCTCGCCGCCGGGCGCGGGGCGGTCGGTGACGGTGATGCCGTACGAGGCGCCCTCGACCGGCATCGGATGCCGGTTGCGGGGGCTGGCGTACCGGGGGGCGTTGCTCATCCACCGCATGCATCCGGCGACGTACGTCTCCAACGCCTGCACGTAGCGCGGGAGTTCGGGATGGCCGTGTCCGGCGGTGAGGCGTTCCGCGCGGGTGGTGAAGTACGTCATGGCCCGGTCCCGCAGGACCACCGCCTCGGGCAGCACCTCGCGCGGGGTGCGGCCGCGCTGGTGGGCGAGGACGTTGACCAGGTTCTGGGCCGGCGGGGTGAGGTGGTCGTCCATGGCGTACGAGAAGAGGTCGTTGTCGCAGGAGACGATGAACCCGGCGGCGTCGGTCAGGGCCTGGACCGGCGGGGAGAAGTGGAGGTCCGGGGGCAGCTCGATCCCGTTGGCGGCCTCGCTGAAGGCGAGCGAGAAGCGGGTGCCGTTGACCGAGACGCGCTGGGCGACGTAGTCGTTGAGGGAGGGCATCCGGCCGCGTTCGGTGTTGGCGGTCTGGCCGGCGACCCCAGCCAGCCAGTCCCGGGTGCCGGTGGTCAGCCGGTGCAGCCGGGCGGGTGTGAAGCGGGCCCGGGTGCGGGTGACGAGGTCGTCCAGGGCGGCGGAGAGCGCACCGGCCGGGAGCAGTCCGGAGCCGGGAGCCTCCAGGGCGCGCAGCACCCGCTGGCCGTGGTCGACGACGACCGCCGTGCGTCCGGCGGCGCTCCCGGAGTCCTGCCAGTCGTCGACGGCCCAGGCCCAGTAGTTCCACTCCATGAAGAGCAGCAGGGTCTCGGTGTCGCCGTGCGGGATGGCCCGGCAGACGAAGTCGGGGTTGTGGATGGCCTGCGCCCAGGCCCGTTCGGTGGCGTTCGGGTACAGGTCGTAGTGGTCGGCCCAGGCCAGGGCGTGCGCGCCGAGCGCCTCGGCGTCGGGGTGCGCGCCCGCGTCGGGCAGCGGGCAGTAGAACGGCGGCAGGCTCTCGCCGAGCGCGGACCGGGGACCGCTGGTGCCGCGCCGGGCGGCGTCGGCGGCGGTCCGCCCGAAGCGCTGGGCGGTGACCGCCCCGGCGCGGGGGGCGGCCTCGGGGGGCGGCGCGGGGACCGGGGCGGGGGCCGGGGCCTTGGCCCTGCCCGGAGCCGGGGCCTGGGCGCGTTCCGGCACCGGCGCCCCGGTGTGCTCCGGGGCGCCGCGGGGCGGGGCCGGGGAGGCGGTGGGCCCGCCCGCCAGCCGGAAGAGGAGGAGGCGGGTCTCCAGGGCGTGGTCGCGCCAGACCCGGTAGAACTTGCCGTGCGTGAGGGCCGATTCGACCAGGCGGTCCCGGGCTATCGGGGAGCCGCGCCCCTCGTCGATGCCCTCGATCTCCGCCGTCGTCCACGCCATGGACTGCACCCAGAACTCGGACACCCGGTCGGTGATGTCCTCGTCCAGTTCCAGTTCGAAGCCCGCCGCGCGGGCCGCGCGGATGTACTCGGTGAGGGTGCCGAGCCGGGTCCGGTAGTAGCCGTCGACGAACTCCGTCCACTCCGGGCGGCACAGGAAGTGCTCCTGGATGCCGAACCAGCCGCCCGGCCGTAAGGTCCTGGCCATCACCGTGAAGAGCCGCTCACGGTCCATGTAGCCGGAGCTCTCGATCGCCACCGCGGCGTCGTACTCCCGGTCCCGCTCCCAGTCGTGCACGTCGCCGAGCACGGCGGTGACCTGCCCCTGGGCGCCCGCCCTGCGGGTGAAGTCCTCGATCACCGGTATATGGTCGGGCGTGACGGTCAGTCCGGTGACCCGGGCCCCGTACTCCTGCGCCCAGAACAGCGAGCCGCCGCCGAGTCCGCAGCCGACGTCGAGGAGGGTCTCGGGCGGTGCGGCCGCCACGTCCCACAGCTGTGCCGCGCGGGCGAGCACCGCTTCCTGGGAGTCGACGATGCGGCGTTTGAGAACCCGTTGCGCCACGGTGGTCTGCGGGTGCTCGCCGGGTCCGAACATGCCGACGTGGAAGTGCGTACGGGGTCCGGGCCCGTACTTGTGCAGGATGTCGGAGGTCTTGCGGGTGTAGTACTGGGGCACCTGGCCGGGATCGAATCCCGTCCGGCCGATGAGGGCCGGGCCTGCGGTGGCGGGCGTCATGGAGAGTCCTTCTCGGGGCGTGGACGACACGGATGCGCGGCCGGGGCCGCGCCGGGCCGCTCGCTCGCGCGAAAGCGCCCGGGGGCGAGCAGCGGACGGGCGCCCGGAACCGACCGGCTCCCGAGCGCCGAACAGCCGTGCAGGGGGAGGGACGACGGAGCCCTTCCGCTACCGGTCCCACGGTGGGGGGCCATGGGCCGGGGCCATCGTCATCGAACACTGCCTCTCGGCCGACGCACAGCCATCGGAGGTACGCCACACCCTGCGGCATCCAACCGATACCCAACACGAGGAGGCGTGAACCAGTCATCACGCGCCCCCGGTGCGCCGTTTTCTTCCAGCCACCCGGAACGGCCCGCTCCCGTCCCGGCCTGCGGCGACGGGCACATGCCCCGGGCACGGGACCGCCCCCGAGTGCCGTGCACACGGGGGCGGTTCAGGACAACGCGGCGCTACGCGCCCGTCCGCGAGCGCGCCTTGAAGGCCGCCTTCTTCGCTTCCTTCGCGATCTTCTTCTCGGGGTGCAGCCGTCCCATCGCCTCCAGCACCGGCGCGGTCGCCGGGTGGTCGACGCGCCAGGCGGAGTCGAGGAACCCGGTGTGCTGGCCGATCAGGCCCACCACCAGTTCCTCCAGCTCAGGCGTCTCGCCGTCGGCGTCCAACTGGGCGGCGATGGTGTCGACGGCGAGCCAGAAGACCATCTCCTGCGGCGGCGCGGGCACGTCGGCCGCGCCGCGCTCGGCGAGCCACACCCGGGCGAGCCCGCCCAGTTCCCGGTCGTCCAGCACGGCGCGCACCGACGGCTCCGCCGCGGCGTCGACCAGCAGCAGACCCTGCTGGCAGCGCAGCCTGCGCAGCGGTGCGGCCGGGTCCTGGCCACGGGCGGCGGACAGCAACTCCTCGGCCGCGGCGGCCGGTTCGCGCCGGGCGAGCCACTGCTCCAGCTCGGCGCGCCCCGCCTGCTCGGGGTAGTACGCGAGGGAGGCGAGGAGGACGTCGGCGCCCTTCTCGGCGAGATCGCCGACCGCCGGGGCGTCCACCCCGGCCTCCAGCATCCGGGCGCGCACCCCGTAGAGACCGAGCGGGGTCAGACGCACCATGCCGTAACGGGCGACGTCCTCCTCGTCCAGCTCCCCGTCGGCGGGCGAACCCTCGGGCTCCTCCGCCATCAACGCCTCGTCCACCGGTCGGTACGCCACCAGGCCCACCGGCTCCAGCACCCGGAACTGGTCGTCGAGACGCATCATCGCGTCGGAGACCTGTTCCAGTACGTCATCGGTGGGCTCGCCCATGTCGTCGGGCACGATCATCGAGGCGGCCAGCGCGGGCAGCGGCACCCAGCCGTCCTCGGGCCCGCCGCCGGAGACGGTGAGCAGGTAGAGGTTGCCGAGGACGGCCTCCAGGAACTCCGCTTCCTGCTGCGGGTCCCAGTCGAGCGCGTCGAAGTCGAGTTCGCCGTCGTCGCCGAGGAGCGCGCCGAGGTCGTCGAGCACGGGCGCGGTGGCATCGGCGAAGGCCGTCTCGAAGGCCTCCAGCCACAGCCCGAGCACGTCCTGCGGGCTGCCCCCGGCGACCACGGCGAGCGCCTCGCCGGGCGCGGCCGTGCCGTGCGCCGCGTCCGCCGCGGAACCGGCGGGGTCCGGCGGGTCGGTGACGTCCACGAGCCCGGTGTCGACCGCCGTGCGCCAGGCCTCGCTCGCGCAGGCGGCGGCGTCCTCCTCGTCCTCCACCCCGTCGGCCGGCCCCAGCTTCAACACGGCTGCCGCTTCCGGCAGTTGCTCCTCCACCAGTTCGCCGCCCGCGCCGACCCTGGTGTCGGGCGAGGCCCAGCGGGCGAGCGTGACGGCGCGGGCGAACAGCGGCGCGGCCAGCGCGTCCCGCGCCAGCTCCGCGTCCGAGTGCAGCCGCACCGGCGGCAGGGTGGGGCGGTCTTCGGACATCTGGGGGTTCTCCTCGGTGACGCACGTGGGGCAAAAGGGGGTGGAGCGGGTGGAGCGGCCCCCAGCGTAGACGTATCCGCACCGGTCCCCCGGGGTTCATGCACCCGTCAGGTTCCGTGCATCGGCCGCTCGCCCCCGGAGCCTTGACAACACCCGTGCGCAGGAAAGAGATTGACGCGCGTAGAACCTTTCCCGTGCGGACCTCTGCCGCCCGCGCGCAACCCTCACTTCCGGAGTCCCCTGATGACGTCCCGCCCGTCCCCCTCCCTGCCGAGAACCACCGCGGTCGCCACCCTCCTCGCCACGGCCCTCGCCGCGGGCCTGCTCACCGGCGCCGCCTCCGCCACGGCCGCCGCCTCCGCCGACGACGCGGCCGCGGCCCCGGTCCGCATCCACGACATCCAGGGCTCCACCCGCCTGTCCCCGCTGGCCGGCCGGCCGGTCGCCGACGTGGAGGGCATCGTCACGGGGGTCCGCACGTACGGCTCGAAGGGCTTCTGGTTCCAGGACCCGAAGGGCGACGGCGACGCCGCCACCAGCGAGGGCGTCTTCGTCTTCACCTCCGCCGCCCCGACCGTGCGGCCCGGCGACGCGGTGAAGGTCTCCGGCACCGTCACCGAGTACGTGCCGGGCGGCCCGACCTCGGGCAACCAGTCCCTCACCCAGCTCTCGAAGCCGACGGTGACGGTGCTCTCCTCCGGCAACCCGGTCCCGGCCCCGGTCCTCATCGACTCCCGCACGGTGCCCTCCCGGTACGCCCCGGACGGCGACCCGGCGGCCGGCGGCAGCATCAACGGCCTGGCCCTGAACCCGCGCCGCTACGCCCTCGACCTCTACGAGTCCCTGGAGGGCAGCAATGTCCGCGTCGGCACCTCCCGCGTCGTCGGCGCGACCGACGCGCACGCCGAACTGTGGGTGACGGTCAAGCCCGGGGAGAACGACAACCGGCGCGGCGGCGCCGTCTACGGCTCGTACGCCGCCCAGAACACCGGCCGCATACAGATCCAGCAACTGGCCCCGCTCGCCGAGCGGCCGTTCCCGAAGGCGAACGTCGGCGACGTGCTGTCCGGCGGCGCGACCGGCCCGCTCGACTTCAACCAGTACGGCGGCTACACGCTCACCGCGAACACCCTCGGCACGGTGGTCGACCGGGGCCTGAAGCGCGAGCAGACCCGCAAGCAGTCGCGCGGCGAGCTGGCGGTGGCCACGTACAACGTGGAGAACCTCGACCCGACCGACCCGCAGGAGAAGTTCGACGCCCTCGCGAAGGCGGTCGTGGAGAACCTCGCCTCGCCCGACGTCGTCGCCCTGGAGGAGATCCAGGACGACAACGGGAAGCAGAACGACGGCACGGTCGCCGCCGGGGCGACGGTCAAGAAGTTCACGGACGCGATCGCCGCGGCGGGCGGTCCCGCGTACGCCTGGACCTCGATCGACCCGGAGAACAACAAGGACGGCGGCGAGCCCGGCGGCAACATCCGTCAGGTCTTCCTCTACAACCCGGCCCGGGTCTCCCTCACCCACCGCGCGGGCGGCGACGCGACGAAGGCCACGGGCGTCGTCCGCGAGCGGGGCCGCGCGGCGCTCACCCTCTCCCCCGGCCGCGTCGACCCGGCGAACGCCGCCTGGGAGAACAGCCGCAAGCCCCTGGCGGCCGAGTTCCGCTTCCGCGGCGAGCCGGTGATCGTGGTCGCCAACCACTTCGGCTCCAAGGGCGGGGACGAGGCCCTGACCTCGCACCACCAGCCGCCGGTCCGCTCCTCGGAGGTCCGCCGCCTGGCACAGGCGCAGACGGTGAACGCCTTCGTGAAGGACGTCCTGAAGGCGGACCGCCGGGCGAACGTCCTGGTCCTCGGCGACATCAACGACTTCGAGTTCTCCGCCACCACGGAGGCCCTCACCGACGGCGGCGCCCTGCGCGCGGCCGTGAAGTCCCTGCCGCGCTCCGAGCGCTACTCGTACGTCTTCCAGGGCAACAGCCAGGTGCTCGACCAGATCCTGACCAGCCCCGCCGTCAAGCACTTCTCCTACGACAGCGTGCACATCAACGCCGAGTTCGCCGACCAGAACAGCGACCACGACCCCCAGGTGCTCCGCTTCCGCCCGTAGCTGGGGGGAGCGCCGCCGCCGGAGAGCACCGGCAGCCCTGGGCCGCGCCCGGGGCACCGGCGCTCCCGGGAGTGCCCGTGGCACCGGCAGCGCCCGTCACGCCCCCGCGCTCAGGCTGAGCGCGGGGGCGTACCGCCGCACCCTGCTGCCCGTCAGCCCGTCGAAGCCGTGGACGCGCTGCCACTCCACGGGCGTCTCCCCGGGCGCGTTCATCATCGCGGCGTGCGAGGCGGCGTCGGTCCACTCGGCGAAGTTGAGGGCCCGGGAGCCGTCGAGGCCCACGTGGAAGTGCGCGGAGAGGCCGCCGTCCGGCTCGTCCTCGCCGGCCGAGGCGTCGAGCGCGGCGAAGACGGTGTCCACCCACTTCCGCGCCCGCGCCGGGTCGGGCGAGGCGAAGTCCACCTCGACGACCGCGACGCTGCCCGGGAGGCGGTCGTCGCCCTCGGTGATCCTGCTGCGGTACAGCTCGTACGAGTGCAGCCCGAGCCGCCGCACCCCGGGCACGGCGGCGTCGATCTCCTCGTTCCGCTCGTCGCGGCCCTCGGCGAAGAACGCCCGGTAGGCGTCCTCGTCCGCCCACTGGCTGTAGTGCAGCAGCGTCCGGCCGTCCTCGCCGGCGTACACGCTGTACGAGAGCGGCCCCCGCTCGGGCCACGGGCGCGACAGCCACGCCCGCTCGATCGCGCCGACGGCCGCCCGCTGCCCTTCCGGCGAACCCACGTCCCAGGTACTGACCTTGACGACCCGCACCCCTGAACGGGTGATGTCCGGTCGGCTGTTGACGACGGCTGCGGTCATGGCGGTCCTCTCGTCCGAACGCCGGGAGCGGTTCCCCCGGGGCGGCTTCCGGGATCATCCTGAAACGTCAAGCCAGGTCGAGGTCAAGCGTCCCGGCCCCGGGCCGGGTTCACTTCGGCCGGGTCAGCGCCCAGGGCGTCACGTCGAAGGCGTCGACCATCTCCACGTCCCCCTCCTCCTCCAGCGAGAAGCTGCGCGCGGGCTGGCCGGGCCCGGCGGCGATCTCCAGGGCGCGTGCCTTCTCGACACCGTCGTACGGCCGCCAGTCCAGCCGGGAGTACGCCACCGCGCCCGGCGGCAGCAGCACCACCTCGTCGGCCCGCTTCCCCTCCTCGCGTACGTCCACCTCGATGTCGCGGACCCTGCCGTCGGCGGCGAACGCCCTGACGTCCGGCCGGCCGGAGAGCCGGTAGGGCACGTCGCCGCAGTTGGTGAGGGTGACGACGGCCGACCGGTGCATCAGCGCCGACTGGATTCCCCCCAGGTCCACCCGCACACCGGCATAACAGTCGTGCTCGACGGGCGGGCGGTACGTCGCCCCGGCGGACGGCGCCACGGCCTGCGGCGGCGCGCCGGTGCGGACGGGGGCCGTCGGAACGGCCGAGGGCGACGGCGCCCCGGCGCTGGGCGTCGGCCGGCGCTCCCCCTCTCCCGGCGGAACCAGGAAGCCGTCGCAGCCGGTGAGCACCAGCACCCCGAGCAGCACCACCGCACCCGCCCGGGCGCCCGCACCCCTGCCCGTACTCGCACGCGTACGGAAATCCACGCCACCACTCCCCTGCCCCCGCGCGGAACGCCCCGCGCCTCCCCTGCCGGGATCATGCCAGACGGTACCCAACAGCCAACCTCTGCTTACCTTTCGAGCAAAGAATTTCTAAGTGGACCTGAACAGTGCGTGTCCCCGAGACTGCGTCCATGACGACCCCTGCCCCCTTCGGGCCCGCCCTCTGCGCGATGATCACGCCCTTCTCCCCCACCGGCGACGCCCTCGACCTGCCCGGCGCGCAGAAGCTCGCCGACCACCTGGTGACCGTCGGCGGCTGCGACGGCCTGGTGCTGAACGGCACCACCGGGGAGTCGCCGACCACCTCCGACGCCGAGAAGTCGGCCCTGCTGCGCGCGGTACGGGAAGCGGTCGGTGCGGACGTCCCGTTGCTCGCCGGGGTCGGCAGCGCGCACACCGCGCACACCGTGGAACTGGCCCGTTCCGCCGAACGCGCGGGCGCGGACGGCCTGCTGGTGGTCTCCCCGTACTACAGCCGGCCCCCGCAGGCGGCCCTGGAGGCGCACTTCCGCCGGGTCGCGGACGCCGTCGGCATCCCGGTTGTCCTGTACGACGTGCCGGCCCGCACCGGAGTGCGCATCGAACCCGAGACGCTGCTGCGCCTCGCCGCCCACCCCCGCATCGCGGGCGTGAAGGACTGCGCGTACGACCTGCTGGGCAGCGCGAAGGTGATCGCCCGCACGGATCTCGCGTACTACTCGGGCTGCGAGGAGACGAACCTGCCGCTGCGCTCGGTGGGCGGCGCGGGCTTCATCAGCACGGTCGCGAACGTCGCGCCGCGGGCGGTGCGGGCCCCGCTGGACGCCCACGCGCGCGGCGACGTGGCCGCGGCGGCCCGCCTGCACCACCGCACGCTCCCGCTGGCGGAGCTGATGATGGCGTCCGGCCTGCCCGGCACGGTCACCGCCAAGGCCCTCCTGAACGCGCTCGGGCTGCCCGCGGGCCCGCTCCGCGAACCGCTGCAGCCCGCCGCCACCGAGGTGGTCGACGGGCTGCTGGCCGCGTACGAGGAGTTGACGCGTCAGGACTGATCGGGCGCCTCCGCCCCTTCCACGACGTACGTCCGCCCCAGGATCGCGGCGTGCTCCAGCACGTCCTCCAGCGGGTCGTCGATCTGCCCGGTGCTCAGCAGGGACACCCTCGGCGCGTTGTGGGAGTTGTGGTGCGTCTCGTCGGCGTACGCGGCGGAGCCGGCGAGGACCGGAAGGACGAGGGCTGCGGCGACGGCCAGGACCGTGCGCATGATCGGCAGATTCATGATCGGCTTAACCACTCGTACGGCCCAAAGGTCACTGGGCCGACGACGCGTCCTGCGGTCCTCCGGCCGCCGGTGGGTCAGTTGTGGCTGTGCAGCACGTCGTTCAGGCCGCCCCACACCGCGTTGTTGGGCCGTGCCTCCACCGCGCCGGAGACCGAGTTCCGCCGGAACAGGATGTTCGACGCCCCGGACAGCTCGCGTGCCTTCACGATCTGCCCGTCGGGCATCGTGACCCGGGTCCCGGCGGTGACGTACAGCCCCGCCTCCACCACGCACTCGTCCCCGAGCGCGATGCCGACCCCGGCCTCCGCACCCACCAGGCAGCGCTCGCCGATGGTGATCCGGACGTTGCCGCCGCCGGACAGGGTGCCCATCGTCGACGCGCCGCCGCCGATGTCGGAGCCGTCGCCGACCACGACACCGGCCGAGATGCGCCCCTCGACCATCGAGGTCCCGAGCGTCCCGGCGTTGAAGTTCACGAACCCCTCGTGCATCACCGTGGTCCCGGCCGCCAGGTGCGCCCCGAGCCGCACCCGGTCCGCGTCGGCGATCCGCACGCCCTTGGGCGCGACGTAGTCCGTCATGCGCGGGAACTTGTCGATCGAGGTCACCTGGAGGTGCAGCCCCTCGGCGCGCGCGTTGAGCCGTACCTCCTCCACCGAGTCCACGGCCACCGGCCCCAGCGAGGTCCACGCCACGTTGGCGAGCAGCCCGAAAAGACCGTCCAGGTTCTGCCCGTGCGGCTGCACCAGACGGTGCGAGAGCAGGTGCAGGCGCAGGTACGCGTCGTGGGCGTCCAGCGGCTTGTCGTCGAGGGAGGCGATGACCGTACGGACGGCCACGACCTCGACGCCGCGGCGGGCGTCGGGGCCCAGTGCCCTGGGCGCGGAGGCCCCGAGGAGTTCGGCGGCGCGCTCGGCGGTGAGGCGCTCGGTCCCGGCCGGGCCCGCCGCGTCGGCCTCCTGCGGTGCGACCAGCTCGGGGGCGGGGAACCAGGTGTCGAGGACGGTGCCGTCGGCGGCGAGGGTGGCGAGTCCGGCGGCGACGGCGCCGGAGGTACGAGAAGCAGTCGTATCGGTCATGACAGGAAACCTAACCGGCCCCGGCCCGCCCGGGCGAACCGGTCTCGGCCTGCGGAAGCACGCCGTCCCCGGCAGCCCGCGCCCGCCCTGCCCGGCCGGGCGCCCCGCCGCCGCCCTCAGTGCGCCCCGCCGAGATTCAGCAGCACCACGCCCGCGATCACCAGCACGATCCCCAGCAGTTTGACGGCGGTCGCCGGCTCGCCGAGGAACAGCATCCCGATGGCCGCGACGGCGGCCGTTCCGACGCCCGCCCAGATGGCGTACGCGGTGCCCACCTCCAGCGACTTGAGGGTCACCGACAGCAGCCCGAAAGCCACCACGTACCCGACGACGGTGAGGAGCGAGGGCCACAGCCGGGTGAAGCCGTCGCTGAACTTCATGGCCGTGGTCCCGGCCACCTCCGCCGCGATCGCCGCGGCCAGCAGAACGTAGGGCATGCCCCGAAGCGTACGTTCGGGCCCGCCCCGCCACCGGGCCGCAGCGCGCGTCATCACCGGCCGGCCGGCGCACGAACGTTCCCGCACACCGGCCGCCGCACGAACGTCCCCGCACTCCGGCCGCCGCACCCGCGTCCGCCACGTTCCGAGCCCGGCAACGTTCTGGTCCCGATCCCTGCCCGCGTCCGTCATTCCGCGGATCCTGGGCACCCGGATACGGTGACCCCCCACCCCCCGCCCGCAACCCCGACCTCACGGAGCACGCAGTGACACACCCCGGCGGCCCCCACCAGAGCCCCCCTCCCGGCCCCGGCTGGGGCGGCGGCTGGGCCCCGCCTCCCCCGCCCCCGCCGAAGCCCGGCGTGATCCCGCTCCGGCCGTTGGACGTGGGTGACGTCCTGGGCGGCACCTTCGCCGCCTTCGGCCGCCACTGGAAGCCGCTCGTCGGCGTCGCCGCCGTGGTCCACGCGGCGGCCCTGCTGCTCGTGGGCGGCGCGGCGGCCCTGGCGTTCTGGGGCAACGTGGACACCTTCGACGCGCTGGAGCGCGCGGACCGCAACGGCACGGCCGTCGCGTCTCACGTCACGTCCCTGGCCGTGAGCTTCGGCCTGGTGGCCGTGCTGGGCGCGGTGTGCCTGCTGTTCGCCACGGCGACGACGCAGGCGGCCTCGGCGGTCGCCCTCCAGGAGGCGGTGCTCGGCCGTCCCACCACGTTCCGCGCGGTGTGGCGCAGGGCGGTGCGCCGGGTTCCCGCCGTCGCGGGCGCGCTGCTGCTTCCGGCCCTGGCCGCGGCCGTCCTGACGGTCCTGCTGATGATCGGGTACGTCGGGCTGATGATGGCGGTCGTGGAGGACGTCGGCGGCGACGCGGCGAACTGGCTGGCCGCCGTGGGGCTCCTGGGCGGGCTGCTGCTCGTGCCGGTGGTCGTCTGGCTGTGGGTGCGCTTCGCCTTCGCCCCGGCGGTCGCCGTCTTCGAGTCGGCGGGCGCGATGCAGGCGCTGCGCCGCTCGGCCAGGCTGGTGCGGGGTTCCTGGTGGCGGATCTTCGGGATCTCGCTGCTGGTGTACGCGATGGCGTGGACGGCGAGCTGGCTGATCCAGATCCCGTTCAGCCTGCTGGGCATGTTCTCGCTGGTCCCGAGCATGGCGGTCGCCCCGGACACCGGCGAGGAGATGTCCTTGGTGCAGATGGCGCTGGCAGTGGGCGGCTACGTGCTGATCGTCCTGGTGGGCAGCTTCGTCAGCCAGATCGTGGTGATCTTCTTCCCCCAGCTCGCCACCGGGCTGCTGTACGTGGACCAGCGCATCCGCCGCGAGCACCTGGCCCCGGCCCTGGCCGAGGCGGCGTACGGCCCGCCGCCGCCCCCGCGGCACTGAGAAACGGCTGTGCCCCCGGCGCTCACCAGGAGCGCCGGGGGCACAGCCGTGTCCGTGCGGTCCGTGCGGGAGGACTCAGACGTTGAAGCCGAGCGCGCGGAGCTGCTCGCGGCCGTCGTCCGTGATCTTGTCCGGGCCCCACGGCGGCATCCAGACCCAGTTGATCTTGAGCTCGTTGACGATGCCCTCGGTGGCCGACTTGGCCTGGTCCTCGATGACGTCGGTCAGCGGGCAGGCCGCCGAGGTGAGCGTCATGTCGAGGGTGGCGATGTTGGCGTCGTCGACGTGGATGCCGTAGATGAGGCCCAGGTTGACGACGTCGATGCCCAGCTCGGGGTCGACCACGTCGTACAGGGCTTCGCGGACCTCTTCCTCGGAGGCCGGCTTGGTCGTCAGGGTCTCTTCGCTCATGCCGACTTCTCCTTCTTCTCGCTCTCGCCCAAAGCCTGGGCGGTCGCGTCCTTCCATGCCATCCAGCTCAGCAGGGCGCACTTGACCCGGGCCGGGAACTTCGAGACCCCGGCGAACGCGACGGCGTCCTCCAGGACCTCCTCCATCGCGTCGTCGGGCTCGACGGCGCCCTTGGACTGCATCAGCTCCAGGAAGGTCTCCTGGATCTTCCGGGCCGTCTCCAGGTCCTTGCCGACCAGGAGGTCGTTCAGCACCGAGGCGCTGGCCTGGCTGATCGAGCAGCCCTGCCCCTCGTAGCTGACGTCCTCGACGCGGTCGCCGTCGTACTTCACCCGGAGCGTGATCTCGTCGCCGCAGGTGGGGTTGACGTGGTGCACCTCGGCGTCGCCGTCGCGCAGGCCGCGCCCGTGCGGGTGCTTGTAGTGGTCCAGGATGACTTCCTGGTACATCGAATCCAGCTTCACGATCCCCAGCCCTTAACCGAAGAAGTTCCGTACGTGCTCCAGGCCGTCGACCAGGGCGTCGACCTCGCCGGGCGTGGAGTACAGGTAGAACGACGCTCGCGTGGTCGCGGGAACCCCGTACCGCAGGCACACCGGGCGCGCGCAGTGGTGTCCCACGCGGACCGCGATGCCCTCCTCGTCCAGGACCTGGCCCACGTCGTGCGGGTGGATGTCGCCGAGGGTGAAGGAGATCGCGGCGCCGCGGTCCTCCGCCGTCGCCGGACCGATGATCCGCAGGTCGGGGACCTCCAGGAGGCGCTTGACCGCGTACTCGGTGATCGCGTGCTCGTGGCGCGCGATGTTCTCCATGCCGATCGCCGAGAGGTAGTCCACGGCCGCGCCGAGGCCGACGGCCTGGGCGATCGGGGGCGTGCCGGCCTCGAACTTGTGCGGCGCGGGGGCGTACGTCGAGGAGTGCATCGACACGGTCTCGATCATCTCGCCGCCGCCGAGGAACGGCGGAAGGTCCTCCAGCAGCTCCTGGCGGCCCCAGAGGACGCCGATGCCCGTCGGGCCGACCATCTTGTGACCGGTGAAGGCCACGAAGTCGGCCTGCAGGGCCTGCACGTCGAGCACCATGTGCGGGGCGGCCTGCGAGGCGTCGATGCAGACCAGCGCGCCGACCTGCTGCGCGCGCCGGATGATCGTCTCGACCGGGTTGACCGTGCCCAGCAGGTTCGAGACCAGCGTCAGCGAGACGATCTTCGTCTTCTCGTTGATGATCTCTTCGATGTTCGACAGGTCGAGCCGGCCGTCGTCGGTCAGCCCGAACCACTTCAGCTTCGCGCCCGTGCGCTGCGAGAGCAACTGCCACGGCACGATGTTGGAGTGGTGCTCCATCTCCGTGATGACGATCTCGGTCTCGCGGTCCACCCGGTAGGGCTCGTCGGCCCAGCCCAGCATGTTGGCCACGAGGTTGAGCGACTCCGAGGCGTTCTTCGTGAAGATGACCTCGTCGCGGCTCGGCGCGTTGATGAAGGCGGCGACCTTGTCGCGGGCGCCCTCGTACAGCGCCGTGGCCTCCTCGGCGACCGTGTACACACCGCGGTGCACGTTCGCGTTGTGCCGCTCGTAGTACTCGTTCAGCGCGTCGAGCACCTGGCGCGGCTTCTGCGAGGTCGCAGCGGAGTCCAGGTAAACGATCTTCTTGTCCCCGTGGACGATCCGGTCCAGCAGGGGGAAGTCCTTGCGGATCGCGTCCGTGTCGAGGAGGCCCGGCAACTGTGTCACGCGGTGACGCCACCCTTCGTGTACTTCTCGTAGCCCTCGGCCTCGAGCTGGTCGGCCAGCTCCGGGCCGCCGGACTCGACGATCCGGCCCGCCGAGAAGACGTGCACGAAGTCCGGCTTGATGTAGCGCAGGATGCGCGTGTAGTGCGTGATCAGCAGCGTGCCGACCTCGCCGGTCCCGCGAACGCGGTTGACGCCGTCGGAGACCTGGCGCAGGGCGTCGACGTCCAGACCGGAGTCCGTCTCGTCCAGGATGGCGATCTTCGGCTTCATGAGCTCCATCTGGAGGATCTCGTGACGCTTCTTCTCACCGCCCGAGAAGCCCTCGTTGACGTTGCGCTCGGCGAAGGAGGGGTCCATCTGGAGCTGCTCCATCGCGGACTTGACCTCCTTCACCCAGGTGCGCAGCTTGGGCGCCTCGCCGCGCAGGGCGGTCGCCGACGTGCGCAGGAAGTTGGACACCGAGACGCCGGGGACCTCGACCGGGTACTGCATGGCGAGGAACATGCCGGCGCGGGCGCGCTCGTCGACGGACATCTCCAGGACGTCCTCGCCGTCGAGGGTGACGGTGCCGCTGGTGATCGTGTACTTGGGGTGACCCGCGATCGAGTACGCGAGGGTGGACTTGCCGGAGCCGTTGGGGCCCATGATGGCGTGGGTCTCGCCCTGCTTCACGGTCAGGTCGACGCCCTTGAGGATCTCCTTGGTGCCGTTCTCGACATCGACGGAGACGTGCAGGTCGCGGATTTCAAGCGTTGCCATGGGGTACTCAGGACTCCTGGGTGACGGAGACGAGCACATCGTCCCCTTCGATCTTTACGGGGTATACGGGGACGGGGCGCGTCGCGGGAAGACCGGACGGCTTGCCGGTGCGCAGGTCGAAGCTGGAGCCGTGCAACCAGCACTCGATGGCACAGTCCTCCACCTCGCCCTCGGACAGCGAGACGTTCGCGTGCGAGCAGATGTCGTTGATCGCGAAGACTTCGCCCTCGGTCTGCACCAGGGACACCGGCGTGCCGTCGACCTCGACCCGCTTGGGGGTGTCGGTCTCCAGCTCGCTCAGTGAGGCCACCTTCACGAACGCCATCAGACCGACGCCTCCAGCTCCGTGTCGATCTTCGCGAGCAGGCGCTCCTCGACGTCGGCGACGCCGATCTGCTGGACCAGCTCGGCGAAGAAGCCGCGGACGACCAGCCGGCGGGCCTCGTCCTCGGGGATGCCGCGGGACTGGAGGTAGAAGAGCTGCTCGTCGTCGAAGCGGCCGGTCGCCGAGGCGTGGCCCGCTCCGGCGATCTCGCCGGTCTCGATCTCCAGGTTGGGGACCGAGTCGACGCGCGCGCCGTCGGTCAGCACCAGGTTGCGGTTCATCTCGTACGAGTCGGTGCCCTCGGCGGCGGCCTGGATCAGGACGTCGCCGATCCACACCGCGTGCGCGTCCTGGCCCTGGAGGGCGCCCTTGTAGGCCACGTTCGACTTGCAGTTCGGGACGTTGTGGTCGACCAGGAGGCGGTGCTCCTGGTGCTGGCCCCGGTCGGTGAAGTACAGGCCGAACAGCTCGGCCTCGCCGCCGGGACCGGCGTACGTGACGCGCGGGTGCAGCCGTACGAGATCGCCGCCGAAGGTGACGACGACCGACTTGAACGACGCGTCCCGGCCGACGAGCGCGTTGTGCTGCGCCACGTGGACGGCCTTGTCGTCCCAGTCCTGGACGGAGACGACGGTCAGCTTCGCGCCGTCGCCGAGCACGTAGTCGACGTTGGCGGCGAGGACGCCGTCGCCGGTGTGGTCGATGACCACGACGGCCTCGGCGAACTGGCCGAGCTCGAAGACCTGGTGGCCGTACGCCGTGCCGCCGCCGCCCCGCACCGAGACGCGGATCGGCTCGGTGAGCACGGTCTCCTTGGGCACGGAGACGACCGAGGCCTTCTCGAAGGAGCTGTACGCCTGGGCCGCCACGCGGTCCACCGGCTTCCCGGCTTTGCCGAGGCGGGCGTCCGCGCGGTCGACCGTCTCGACGGTGACGCCCTCGGGGGCCTCGACCTCGACGGTCAGCTCGCCGCCGGCCTCGGCGGTGCCGTCGTGCAGACCGCGCAGCCGGGCGAGCGGGGTGAACCGCCACTCCTCCTCGCGGCCGTGCGGCACGGGGAAGTCCGCCACGTCGAAGGACGGCGGCGCGCTCATGCGGGTGGCGGTGGTGGATTCCGCCGCCACCGCGAGGGAACCGGCGGTCGTCGAACCGGCCGGGATGTTCTGAGCCTCAGCCATGGCTGTCGTGTAGCTCTCTCTCTGCATCAGAAGAAGTCGGTTGCCGCTGACGGGGGGTGGCCGGCGTCAGCCGACCGACCCCTCCATCTGCAGCTCGATCAGCCGGTTGAGCTCCAGGGCGTACTCCATCGGGAGCTCCTTGGCGATCGGCTCGACGAAGCCGCGCACGATCATCGCCATCGCCTCGAACTCGGTCATGCCGCGGCTCATCAGGTAGAAGAGCTGGTCCTCGGAGACCTTGGAGACGGTCGCCTCGTGGCCCATGGACACGTCGTCCTCGCGCACGTCGACGTAGGGGTACGTGTCGGAGCGCGAGATGGTGTCGACGAGCAGCGCGTCGCACAGCACGTTGGACTTCGACCCCGGCGCGCCCTCGCCGATCTCGATGAGACCGCGGTAGGACGTACGGCCACCGCCGCGCGCCACCGACTTCGAGACGATGTTGGACGACGTGTTCGGCGCCATGTGCACCATCTTCGCGCCGGCGTCCTGGTGCTGGCCCTCGCCCGCGAAGGCGATGGACAGGGTCTCGCCCTTGGCGTGCTCGCCCATCAGGTAGACGGCCGGGTACTTCATGGTGACCTTGGAGCCGATGTTGCCGTCGACCCACTCCATGGTCGCGCCCTCGTACGCCACGGCGCGCTTGGTGACCAGGTTGTAGACGTTGTTCGACCAGTTCTGGATCGTCGTGTAGCGGCAGCGGCCGCCCTTCTTCACGATGATCTCGACCACGGCCGAGTGCAGCGAGTCCGAGGAGTAGATCGGCGCGGTGCAGCCCTCGACGTAGTGCACGTAGGCGTCTTCGTCGACGATGATCAAGGTGCGCTCGAACTGGCCCATGTTCTCCGTGTTGATGCGGAAGTAGGCCTGGAGCGGGATCTCGACGTGGACGCCCTTGGGCACGTAGATGAACGAACCGCCGGACCACACGGCCGAGTTGAGCGACGCGAACTTGTTGTCGCCGACCGGGATGACGGTGCCGAAGTACTCCTGGAAGAGCTCCGGGTGCTCCTTCAGCGCGGTGTCGGTGTCCATGAAGATGACACCCTGCGCCTCCAGCTCCTCGTTGATCTGGTGGTAGACGACCTCGGACTCGTACTGGGCCGCGACACCGGCGACGAGGCGCTGCTTCTCCGCCTCCGGGATGCCGAGCTTGTCGTACGTGTTCTTGATGTCCTCGGGCAGCTCCTCCCAGGAAGCGGCCTGCTTCTCGGTCGAGCGCACGAAGTACTTGATGTTGTCGAAGTCGATCCCCGACAGGTCGGAGCCCCAGTTCGGCATGGGCTTCTTGCCGAACAGCTTGAGCCCCTTGAGACGCAGCTTCAGCATCCACTCGGGCTCGTTCTTCTTCTCCGAGATGTCGCGGACGACAGCTTCGGACAGGCCACGCTTGGCCGCGGCGCCTGCCGCGTCGGAGTCGGCCCAGCCGAACTCGTACGTACCCAGGCCCTCGAGTTCGGGGTGGGCAGTCTCCTCGATAGGGAGAGTCATGCGGGGTTCCTCCCGGCCGTGCTTGCTGATGCTGAATGTGCGGTCTTGGGGATGTACGTCGTGCAGACCCCGTCGCCGTGGGCGATGGTGGCCAGCCGCTGGACGTGGGTCCCGAGCAGTGCGGAGAAGACCTCGGTCTCCGCCTCGCAGAGCTGCGGAAACTTCTCCGCGACGTGGGCGACAGGGCAGTGGTGCTGGCACAGCTGCTCTCCGACCAGTGCGCTACGCGCCGTAGCAGCGTACCCGTCGGCGCTCAGGGCCCTCGCCAGAGCCTCCGTGCGCCGCTCGGGGGGCGCGGCCTCGACGGCCTCGCGGTACGCGTGCGCCTGCGCGGCGATCCGGGCGCGGGCGAAGGCGGTGACGGCCGCCTCGCCCTGCTCGCCGCCGCCGGCCGCCCGGGAGATCCAGGTCAGGGCGTCGGCCGCGAGCTTGTCGTACGACTGGTCGAAGGCGTCCCGACCGCAGTCGGTGAGGGCGAAGACCTTCGCGGGGCGTCCGCGCGTGCGCGCGCCGTACACCCGCTGTTCCTTCGCCTGCACCACGTCGTCGGCGGCGAGCGCGTCGAGGTGGCGGCGCACGGCGGCCTGGGTGAGGCCGAGGCGCTTCGCCAGATCGGCGACCGTCGACGGGCCGTGGTCCAGGATGGAGCGCGCGACGCGGTTGCGGGTGGACCGCTCACCGGTCGCGACGTCCGCCTGGGGGACCTCGCCTTCGTATTTCACAACGCCATTGTTGCGTAATTCCTCAGAGCCTGACAACCCGGGACCGTGAGCAAGATCGGTGGACTGCATCACTTAGGCAAACCTAAGTTGACCTGCGGAAACGATCACCGGAGGAAAATCCGCGGGCGCGCGGCGGGCCGCCGTGGCAGACTCCCCGGCCATGTCGACCAGCCCCGTGCGCGCCCCGCTGTGCACCCGTGACTCCCTCGCCCAGGACCTGCGCGGCCTGGGGGTGCGCCCGGGCGAGACGCTCCTCGCCCACTCCTCGCTCAGCTCGCTGGGCTGGGTGAGCGGAGGCCGGGTGGCCGTCGTCGAGGCCCTGCTGGACGCGCTCGGCCCGCGGGGCACCCTGGCCGTCCCCGCCCATTCGAGCGACTACTCCGATCCCGCCGGGTGGGGGAACCCGCCGGTGCCGCGCGAGTGGTGGGAGCCGATCCGGGCGTCGATGCCCGCGTACGACCCGGCCACCGCGCCCACCCGGGGCGTCGGCGCGCTGCCGGAAGCCGTGCGGACCTGGCCGGGCGCCCTGCGCAGCGCGCACCCCCAGACCTCCTTCGCGGCCGTCGGCCCGCGCGCCGCCCTCCTGACCGAGGACCACGCGCTGGACTGCCGCCTGGGCGAGCGCAGCCCGCTGGCCCGGCTGGAGTCGGTCGACGCCCGGGTCCTCTTCCTCGGCACCGGCTGGGCCACCTGCACGGCCTTCCACCTGGCCGAGTACCGCGTCCCCTCCCCCCGGGCGGACAACTCCTTCCCGGTGACGACCCCCGGGGGCCGCCGCTGGCTGACGGTCCGGGACACGTCCGTCGACGAGGAGGGCTTCGCGGAGCTGGGAGCGGCGTACGAGCGGGCCCACCCGGTGGTCCGGGGCCGGGTCGGCGGCGCCGCGGCCCGCCTCTTCCCGCTGCGGCAGGCGGTCGCGTACGCGGTCGACTGGCTGCGGGAGAACCGGCCCCGGCCGTAGCCCCCGAAGGCCACGGACCGCACCCGCCCGGCGGCGTCCGCGCGGTGCTCGGGCCGGGGCCGCCCCCCGCCGGGCCCCGGACCGCCGCCGCCTAGACTCGCTCCCATGTCACATCAGCCCGTCGTCCAGGTCACCGGCCTGGTCAAGCGGTACGGATCCAAGACCGCCGTCGACGGCCTCGACCTCACCGTCGCCGCCGGCACCGTCACCGCCGTCCTCGGCCCCAACGGCGCAGGCAAGACCACCACCGTCGAGACCTGCGAGGGGTACCGCAAGCCCGACGCGGGCACCGTGCGCGTCCTGGGCCTCGACCCGGTCGCCGACGCCGCGCGGCTGCGCCCCCGCATCGGCGTGATGCTCCAGTCCGGCGGCGTCTACTCCGGCGCCCGCGCCGACGAGATGCTCCGCCACATGGCCAAGCTGCACGCCCACCCGCTCGACGTGGACGCCCTCATCGAGCGCCTGGGCCTGGGCGGTTGCGGCCGGACGACCTACCGCAGGCTCTCCGGCGGCCAGCAGCAGCGCCTCGCGCTCGCGATGGCCGTCGTCGGCCGCCCGGAACTGGTCTTCCTGGACGAGCCGACCGCGGGCCTCGACCCGCACGCCCGCCGCTCCACCTGGGACCTGGTCAGGGAGCTCCGCGCGTCCGGCGTGAGCGTCGTCCTCACCACGCACTTCATGGACGAGGCCGAGCAGCTCGCCGACGACGTCGCGATCGTGGACGCCGGCCGGGTCATCGCCCAGGGCTCCCCCGCCGCGCTGTGCCGCGGCGGCGCCGAGAACACCCTGCGCTTCACCGGCCGCCCCGGGCTCGACGTGACGTCCCTCCTCAAGGCGCTGCCCGCCGACACCGTCGCCGAGGAGCTGATCCCGGGGACGTACCGCATCGGCGGGAAGATCGACCCGCAGCTGCTGGCCACCGTCACCACCTGGTGCGCCCAGCACGGCGTGCTGCCGGACGGCATCTCGGTCGAGCGCCGCACCCTCGAAGACGTCTTCCTGGAACTCACCGGTAAGGACCTGCGTCCATGAGCACCGCCCCTTACACCCCCAGGCCGGGAGCGGCCCCGCTCGGCCGGATGATCGCCGCGCAGACCGCGCTCGAGACGAAGATGCTGCTGCGCAACGGCGAGCAGTTGCTCCTCACGGTGATCATCCCGGCGCTGCTGCTGGTCCTGTTCTCCGCCGTGGACATCATCGCGGTGCCCGTCTCGCCGGGCGGTTCCGGCAAGTCCGTCGACTTCCTCGCCCCCGGCGTCCTGGCGCTCGCCGTGATGTCGACCGCGTTCACCGGCCAGGCCATCGCCACCGGTTTCGAGCGCCGCTACGGCGTCCTCAAGCGGCTCGGCGCCTCGCCGCTCCCGCGCTGGGCGCTGATGACGGCGAAGACGCTCTCCGTCCTGGTCACCGAAGTCCTCCAGGTGATCCTGCTGACCGCCATCGCCCTCGGCCTCGGCTGGTCCCCGCAGGGCAGCCCCGGTTCCGTGCTCCTCCTGCTGGTCCTCGGCACGGCGGCCTTCTCCGGGCTCGGCCTGCTGATGGCGGGCACCCTCAAGGCGGAGGCGACGCTCGCCGCCGCGAACCTCGTCTTCCTGCTCCTCCTGGTCGGCGGCGGCGTCATCGTCCCGCTGGACAAGTTCCCGGACGCGGTGCGGGAGGTGCTCGGCCTGCTGCCGATCTCCGCGCTCTCCGAAGGACTGCGCGACGTCCTCCAGCACGGCGCCTCCCTCCCCTGGAGCAACCTCGGCGTCCTCGCCGTGTGGGCGGTCCTCGGCCTGGGCGCGGCGGCGAAGTTCTTCCGCTGGGAGTGAGCCGTACGCACGTGGGAGTGAGGTCACACGCCGCCACCGCCCCCCTCGTGAAAACTCGCACAA
The DNA here is from genome assembly GCF_044751045.1 of Streptomyces sp. NPDC088745. NCBI lineage: Bacteria > Bacillati > Actinomycetota > Actinomycetes > Kitasatosporales > Streptomycetaceae > Streptomyces > Streptomyces sp. NPDC088745. Next base: position 686,026 of record NZ_JBIVLB010000003.1, on the reverse strand, counting down.
GCACCGGCCTACCATGGTTGCCGTGTTGACCCCCCTCGCCCTCATCGCCCAGCGATGGACGCCCACGCCCCGTACGCTCCGGCGCGCCGCGCTCTCCGCGGTCGTCATGAGCGTTCTCATCATCGTGACCGGCGGCGCGGTCCGGCTGACCGGTTCCGGTCTCGGCTGCGACACCTGGCCCAAGTGCACGGACGACAGCCTCTTCGTGACGCCCGAACAGGGCTTCCACGGCTTCGTCGAGTTCGGCAACCGCATGCTGACGTACGTCCTGTCGGCGGCCGTCGGCTGGGCGATCATCGCGGCACGCTCCACCAAGCCCTGGCGGCGCGGCCTCACCCGCACCGCCTGGAGCATGTTCTGGCTGGTGATGTGCAACGCCGTGCTCGGCGGCATCACCGTGTGGATGGGCCTCAACCCCTGGACGGTGGCCGGTCACTTCCTGGCCGCCAACGCCCTGCTCGCCCTGGCCACCGTCACCTGGCAGCGCACCCGCGAGGGCGACGGCGCCCCCGTTCCGCGCGTGCCGCGCCCGGTCCGCAAGCTCGCCTGGGGGATCGTGGCCGCCACCGGCGTCCTGATCGTGCTCGGCACCTCGGTGACCGGCTCCGGCAAGCACGCGGGCGACAAGAGCGAGGTGCCGCGCATGCCGTGGGACTGGACCGCCGCCGCGCACGTGCACGCGATCGCCGCCTGGGTGGTCTGCGCGCTGGCCATCGCGATGTTCCTGGTGCTGCGGGTGGTGGACGCGCCGGACGACGTCCGCCGCCGCTCCCGCGACCTGCTGATCGTGCTGGCCGCCCAGGGCGCCGTCGGCTACGTGCAGTACTTCACGCACGTGCCGGAGATCCTGGTGGCCCTGCACATGCTGCTCTCCTCCCTCATGTGGATCGCGGTGATCCGCCTGCTGCTGAGCCTGCGCGAGCGCCCGGTGGAGACGCCGGACGCCGTCGCGGACTCCCCCGTCGTGCAGGTGCCGGCGAGCGCCTGACCGTACGCGGCACGGCGAAGGGGCCCGGGACGAGATCCCGGGCCCCTTCGCCGTGCGTACGGCGCCTACGCCAGCCGGTACACCCGCCGCGCGTTCCCCGCCCCGATCATCCCCGCGACCCGCTCCGCGTCCGGCTTGGACCAGGCCCCCTCGGCCACCCACCCGCCGAGCACCCGGCCGAGGGCCTCCTGGAACGAACGCGCCCCCACCACGTGCAGCTCCGGCAGCCCGCGCGCGCCGCTGGAGAAGAGCACCTTCCCGAACGGCGCCAGTTCCAGCATCTCCGCGAGCACGGCGGCGGCCCGCGCGCCCGTGTGCGACAGGGCGGGCCCCAGGTCCGCGTACACGTGCGGGAAGACGCCCGCCAGGTGCGCCGCGTGCCGGTGGTACGGGTGGTCGTGCAGCAGCACCAGGTCCGTGCCGAGGCCCGCGCTCGCCGCCGCGAACTCCGTCAGCCGCTCCGGGTCCCCCGACACGTGCAACTGGAGCGGCAGCCCGCAGCTCACCGCGTTCCACAGCAGATGCCGCAGGAGCACGGGGTCGGACAGCCGCCCGCCGGCCCGGCGCCCGGCCAGCCAGCGCCCGGCGGCGCCCCGCACCTCGCCGGGCCCCGGCGGGTGCGGCGCGAGGGCGAGCCCGTGCCGTACGCCGGCCACGGAGGTGAAGGCGACGGCGGTCCTCGTCGCCGCGTGCATGGCCTCGCCGAGGTTCGCGAGGAAGTCCTCCGCCGTCCCCGAGGTGTCGGCGACCTGCTCGGCCAGCAGTTCGAGCCGTACGATCTCGTGCGCCTCGGCGTCTCCCGTGGCGGCCAGCTCCCGGGGGCGGGTGAGGTCGCCGGGGAGACCGGTGTCGACCAGGTAGGCGGCGATGCCGGTGCCGCGCAGCAGCCGTCGCCCCGCCTCCAGCACGCCCAGTTCGCGGCGCCGGGCCAGGTAGCCGGCGGGCGGGCAGTGCGGCTCCAGGCCCAGCAGGGGCGGGCACCAGCGGCGCACCGCGAACCCCGTCTGGGTGTCGAAGAAGGTGGTGCCGGGCGCGGGCGGCGCGGGCGTGCGGCCGAGGTGGGCCTCGAAGGTGCCCAGGCCCAGCTCGGTGCGGAGCACGCCGTGGCAGTACTGGTCCACCAGGGACGGCGGGGTGACGAACATCGGGTACTCCCTGTGGGTGGCGTGACGCGTGTGACGCTTCCACAGGGCCTAACGGGTGAGGCCCGCCCCGGGTACCGCGGGCGGGCCGGGTGCCGCTAGCGCTTGTCGGGGGTGCCGCCGAGCTGGATCCCGGCCATCCGCTTCCACTCGTACGGGCCGGTCTCGACCTTCGCGGCGAACTCGCCGTCGAAGTCCTCGTGGACGGTGATCCCGGCCTGCTCGGTGGCCGCCCTGGCCACGTCGTAGGTCGGGGCCACCAGGTCGCCCCAGGCGCCGTCGTCGCCGACGAGGACGATCCGGGTGCCGCACTGGCCGATGTACGCGAGCTGGCCCTCGGCGCCGCCGTGCCGGCCGGCGAAGGCGGTGATCTGCTTGGCCAGTTTCGCCGTCCGGCGCGCCGCCGACTTCTCCACCGAGGTGGGCCGCTCTGCCTGCTTGGTGTCTGCCATGAGCAGGATGCTACCGACGAGTAGGGAAACTGGCGACGGGCGGGACACGTGGCCTTGACCACGTGTCCCGCCCGTCGTGGGGAGCGGGGCGGTCAGAAGCGGATGAAGGGGTCCACCGCGACCGCCACGAACAGCAGCGAGACGTAGGTGATGGACCAGTGGAACAGCCGCATCTCCTTCAGCTTCGCGCCCGTGACCTCCGCCTTGGCACGGGCCTGGAGACCGTGCGCCTCCCACAGCCACCAGCCGCCGGTGACGGCCGCGACGATCGTGTAGAACCAGCCGGTGTAGCCGAGCGGCTGGAGCAGCAGGGAGACCGCGACCATGACCCAGCTGTACGCCACGATCTGCCGGGCGACCGCCTTGTTGCCCTTGACCACCGGCAGCATCGGCACGCCGACGCGGGCGTAGTCGTCCTTGACCTTCATGGACAGCGGCCAGTAGTGCGGCGGCGTCCAGAAGAAGATGACGAGGAAGAGGATGACCGCCGCCCACGACATCGAGTCGGTCACCGAGGACCAGCCGATGAGGACCGGCAGGCAGCCGGCGATGCCGCCCCAGACGATGTTCTGCGCGGTGCGGCGCTTGAGGATCATCGTGTAGACGACGACGTAGAAGAGCAGCGCGCCGAGCGACAGGGCCGCGGACAGCCAGTTGACCAGCAGTCCGAACCAGAGCGTGGAGATCACCGCGAGCGAGATGCCGAAGACCAGGCACTCGCGCGGACTGACCATCCCGGTGACCAGCGGACGCTGCGACGTGCGGTCCATCAGCGCGTCGATGTCGCGGTCGATGTACATGTTGAGCGCGTTCGCGCCACCGGCGGAGAGATACCCGCCGAGACAGGTGGCCAGCACCAGCCACAGGTCGGGGACACCCTGCTCCGCCAGGAACATCACCGGGACGGTGGTGATCAGCAGGAGTTCGATGATCCTCGGCTTGGTCAGTGCAACAAACGCCTTGACCCGGGCTCCGAACGGCCGATGGCCCCCCGGGCTGGGAGTCGAAGCGACCCCTGCGGGTCGGGACTCGACGGCCGTCACGCACACCCCTGACGATGAATTCCTGAAGCAAGCTCCGGGCGGGAAGGCCCGGTCGCCGGACATGAAGGCCCGGTAAAGACTTGCGCGTACCACGCCACTCTAGACGTTGCCCGTACGTCGCCCTCCGCCGGGGTGGGCTCGTGTTGGGCCGACCGTGCACAACCGGCCGGACGGGGTACTCGGGGAGTAGTGTCCGGATGTATACGGAAATGAGTTCGCCGGGAGGCGAACCCCGTTCGGCGCGCGCACTCTGGTATGTGACGCCTCGTTTTTCCATGGCGTGGACTCGAAATTTTGCGCGTGCGCACGGGGGTAGGCTCGACAGCGCCCGGTGCGGAACAGACACCGGGACCCGAACATTGTGGAGAGGAGCCCTGACCCAGGGTGAGCACCAAGCCGACCACCACAGACCTTGAGTGGACCGAATTGGACCAGCGGGCCGTAGACACCGCCCGCGTCCTGGCCGCGGACGCCGTACAGAAGGTCGGCAACGGCCATCCGGGTACGGCCATGAGCCTCGCGCCGGCCGCGTACACCCTCTTCCAGAAGGTGATGCGGCACGACCCGGCGGACGCCGACTGGACCGGCCGCGACCGTTTCGTGCTGTCCGCGGGCCACTCGTCCCTCACGCTCTACACCCAGCTCTACCTGGCCGGTTTCGGCCTGGAGCTGGACGACCTGAAGTCGTTCCGCACCTGGGGCTCCAAGACCCCGGGCCACCCGGAGTACGGGCACACGGTCGGCGTCGAGACCACCACCGGCCCGCTGGGCCAGGGCGTCGCCAACGCGGTGGGCATGGCGATGGCCGCCCGCTACGAGCGCGGCCTGTTCGACCCGGAGGCCCCGGCCGGCGAGTCGCCGTTCGACCACTTCGTCTACGCGATCGCCGGTGACGGCTGCCTCCAGGAGGGCATCTCCGCCGAGGCGTCCTCGATGGCCGGTCACCAGAAGCTCGGCAACCTGGTCCTGCTGTGGGACGACAACCACATCTCGATCGAGGGCGACACGGAGACCGCGATCTCCGAGGACACGCTGAAGCGGTACGAGGCGTACGGCTGGCACGTCCAGCGGGTGGCCCCGAAGCCGGACGGCGACCTGGACCCCGAGGCGCTGTACGACGCGATCGTCGAGGCGAAGAAGGTCACCGACAAGCCCTCCTTCATCGCGATGCGCTCGATCATCGCCTGGCCCGCCCCGAACGCGCAGAACACCGAGGCCGCGCACGGCTCGGCGCTCGGCGACGACGAGGTCGCGGCCACCAAGCGCGTGCTGGGCTTCGACCCGGAGAAGACCTTCGAGGTCTCCGACGAGGTCATCGCCCACACCCGCAAGGCGCTGGACCGCGGCGCCGAGGCGAAGGCCGAGTGGGAGAAGGGCTTCGCCGCCTGGCGCACCGCCAACCCGGAGCGCGCCGCCGAGTTCGACCGCATCGCCGCCACCGAGCTGCCCGAGGGCTGGGAGGAGAAGCTCCCCGTCTTCGAGACCGGCAAGGGCGTCGCCACGCGCGCCGCCTCCGGCAAGGTGCTCCAGGCGCTGGGCGCGGTCATCCCGGAGCTGTGGGGCGGCTCGGCCGACCTCGCGGGCTCCAACAACACGACGATCGACAAGACCTCGTCGTTCCTCCCCGAGGGCAACCCGCTCCCGGAGGCCAGCCCGTACGGGCGCACCGTGCACTTCGGCATCCGCGAGCACTCGATGGCCGCCGAGATGAACGGCATCGCGCTGCACGGCAACACCCGCATCTACGGCGGCACCTTCCTGGTGTTCTCCGACTACATGCGCAACGCCGTGCGCCTGTCCGCGCTGATGCACCTGCCGGTGACGTACGTGTGGACGCACGACTCGGTCGGCCTCGGCGAGGACGGCCCCACCCACCAGCCGGTGGAGCACCTGGCCTCGCTGCGCGCGATCCCGGGCCTCAACGTCGTCCGCCCGGCGGACGCCAACGAGACCGCGATCGCCTGGCGCGAGATCCTCAAGCGGTACACCAAGGTCTTCGGCAAGGGCGCCCCCACGGGCCTGGTGCTGACCCGCCAGGGCGTGCCGACGTACGAGCGCAACGAGGACGCGGCCCGCGGCGGCTACGTGCTCTTCGAGGCCGAGTCGGCCGACGGCGGGACCGCGGAGCCCCAGGTCGTGCTGATCGGCACCGGCTCCGAGGTCCAGCTCGCCGTCGAGGCGCGCGAGGAGCTCCAGGCCGCGGGCGTTCCGACGCGGGTCGTGTCGATGCCGTCCGTGGAGTGGTTCGAGGAGCAGGACCAGGGGTACCGGGACAGCGTCCTTCCCCCGTCGGTCAAGGCGCGTGTGGCGGTCGAGGCCGGCATCGGTCTCACCTGGCACAAGTACGTCGGCGACGCGGGCCGGATCGTCTCGCTGGAGCACTTCGGCGCCTCGGCGGACGGCAAGGTCCTCTTCAAGGAGTTCGGCTTCACCGGCGAGGCCGTCGCGGCCGCCGCCCGGGAATCGCTCGACGCAGCCCAGCGCTGACCCTCGTACAAACGATCTAGGAGATGCATTTCTCATGACAGACGCACTCAAGCGCCTCTCCGACGAGGGCGTTGCGATCTGGCTCGACGACCTCTCGCGCAAGCGGATCACCTCCGGCAACCTCGCCGAGCTGATCGACCAGCAGCACGTCGTGGGCGTCACCACCAACCCGTCGATCTTCCAGAAGGCGATCTCGCAGGGCGACGGCTACGACGTCCAGCTCACCGACCTCGCGGCCCGCGGGGTGACCGTCGAGGAAGCCATCCGGATGATCACCACGGCGGACGTCCGGGACGCCGCCGACATCCTGCGCCCCGTCTTCGACGCGACGCAGGGCCAGGACGGCCGGGTCTCCATCGAGGTCGACCCGCGTCTGGCGCACAACCTCCGGGCGACGGTCGCCGAGGCCAAGCAGCTCGCCTGGCTGGTGGACCGCCCCAACACGCTCATCAAGATCCCGGCGACGAAGGCCGGCATCCCGGCGATCACCGAGGTCATCGGCCTGGGCATCAGCGTCAACGTCACGCTGATCTTCTCGCTGGAGCGCTACCGCATGGTGATGGACGCCTACCTGGCGGGCCTGGAGAAGGCGAAGGCCGCGGGCCTGGACCTCTCCAAGATCCACTCGGTGGCCTCCTTCTTCGTGTCCCGCGTGGACACCGAGATCGACAAGCGCCTGGACGGCGTCGGCACGGACGAGGCCAAGGCCCTCAAGGGCAAGGCCGCGCTCGCCAACGCACGCCTCGCCTACCAGGCGTACGAGGAGGTCTTCAGCGGCGAGCGCTGGGCGGCCCTCGACAAGGCGCAGGCCAACAAGCAGCGTCCGCTGTGGGCCTCGACCGGCGTCAAGGACCCGTCGTACAAGGACACGCTGTACGTCGACGACCTGGTGGCCCCGGGCACGGTGAACACCATGCCGGAGGCGACCCTGGAGGCCGCGGCCGACCACGGCGAGATCACCGGCAACACCATCGCGGGCACGTACGAGCAGGCCCGCGCCGAGCTCGACGCCGTCGAGAAGCTGGGCATCAAGTACGACGACGTCGTGGAGCTGCTGGAGACCGAGGGCGTCTCCAAGTTCGAGGACGCCTGGAACGACCTGCTCAAGTCGACCGAGGCCGAGCTCAAGCGCCTCGCTCCTTCGGAGGGCTGACCACTTGTCCAGCAGCAATCCGCTGCGTGACGCCCAGGACCGACGGCTCCCGCGCATCGCGGGGCCGTCGGGCCTGGTCATCTTCGGCGTCACGGGCGATTTGTCCCGTAAAAAGTTGATGCCCGCCGTCTACGACCTGGCCAACCGGGGTCTGCTGCCGCCGGGCTTCTCGCTCATCGGCTTCGCCCGGCGCGACTGGGAGAACGAGGACTTCGCGCAGGTCGTGCACGACGCCGTCAAGGAGCACGCGCGCACGGAGTTCCGCGAGGAGGTCTGGCAGCAGCTCATCCAGGGCATGCGCTTCGTCCAGGGCGACTTCGACGACGACAAGGCGTTCGAGACCCTGAAGACGACGATCCAGGAGCTCGACCAGGCGCAGGGCACCGGCGGCAACTTCGCCTTCTACCTCTCCGTGCCCCCGAAGTTCTTCCCGCAGGTCGTCCAGCAGCTCAAGAAGCACGGGCTGGCCGACCAGCAGAAGAACTCCTGGCGGCGCGCCGTCATCGAGAAGCCCTTCGGGCACGACCTGGCCTCCGCACAGGAGCTCAACCGGATCGTCCACGAGGTCTTCCCCCCGAACGAGGTCTTCCGGATCGACCACTACCTGGGGAAGGAGACGGTGCAGAACATCCTGGCGCTGCGGTTCGCCAACCAGATGTTCGAGCCGATCTGGAACCGGTCGTACGTGGACCACGTGCAGATCACCATGGCCGAGGACATCGGCATCGGCGGCCGGGCCGGGTACTACGACGGCATCGGCGCGGCCCGCGACGTCATCCAGAACCACCTCCTCCAGTTGCTCGCGCTGACCGCCATGGAGGAGCCCGCCTCCTTCGAGGCGGACGCGCTGGTCGCGGAGAAGTCCAAGGTGCTGGGCGCGGTCAAGATCCCCAAGGATCTGGGCCGGGACACCGTGCGCGGCCAGTACGCGGCGGGGTGGCAGGGCGGCGCGAAGGCCGTCGGCTACCTCCAGGAGGACGGCATCGACCCCAAGTCGAAGACCGACACCTACGCCGCCGTGAAGCTGGAGATCGACAACCGCCGCTGGGCGGGCGTCCCGTTCTACCTGCGCACCGGCAAGCGCCTCGGCCGCCGCGTGACGGAGATCGCGGTCGTCTTCCAGCGCGCCCCGCACTCCCCCTTCGACCACACCGCCACCGAGGAGCTCGGCCAGAACGCGATCGTCATCCGCGTCCAGCCGGACGAGGGCGTGACCGTGCGCTTCGGCTCCAAGGTGCCCGGCACCTCCATGGAGATCCGGGACGTGTCGATGGACTTCGCGTACGGCGAGTCCTTCACGGAGTCGAGCCCCGAGGCGTACGAGCGCCTGATCCTGGACGTGCTGCTGGGCGACGCCAACCTGTTCCCGCGCCTGGAGGAGGTCGAGCAGTCCTGGCGGATCCTCGACCCGATCGAGGAGTACTGGGACACCCACGGCAAGCCCGCCCAGTACGCGTCCGGCACCTGGGGCCCGGTCGAGGCGGACGAAATGCTCGCACGAGACGGACGGAGCTGGCGCCGGCCATGAAGATCGACCTGACGGACACCACGTCCAGCAAAGTCAACAAGGCACTCGTGCAGGCGCGGCGGGCCATCGGGACCCCCGCCGTCGGCATGGTGCTCACCCTCGTCATCGTCACCGACGAGGAGAACGCGTACGACGCCCTGAAGGCGGCCAACGACGCCTCGCGCGAGCACCCCTCGCGCAAGCTGGTCGTCGTCAAGCGTCCCTCCCGCTCGCCGCGCGACCGCGCGAAGGCGCGGCTGGACGCGGAGGTGCGGGTCGGCGCGGCCGCGGGCACCGGTGAGACGGTGGTCCTGCGGCTGTACGGCGAGGTCATCAACCACGCCCAGTCGGTGGTCCTGCCGCTGCTGCTGCCGGACGCCCCCACCGTCGTCTGGTGGCCGGTGAACGGTCCCGTGGACCCGGCGAAGGACCCGCTGGGGTCGCTGGGCCAGCGCCGCGTGACCGACACCTACGCCGCCGAGCAGCCGATCCACGAGCTGACGGCACGCAGCGAGAACTACACGCCGGGCGACACGGACCTGTCCTGGGCCCGCATCACCCCGTGGCGCTCGATGCTGGCCGCCGCGCTCGACCAGTTGCCCACCAGGGTCACCGCGGTCGAGGTGGAGGGCGAGGAGTTCAACCCGAGCTGCGAGCTGCTGGCGATGTGGCTGGCCGACCGGCTCGCCGTGCCGGTCAAGCGCACGCTCTCCCCCGGCCCCGGCCTGACCGCCGTGCGGATGGAGACCGAGGACGGCCCGATCGTCCTGGACCGTGCCGACGGCTCCCTGGCCACCCTGTGCATGAGCGGGCAGCCGGACCGCGCGGTGGCCCTCAAGCGCCGCGAGACCGCGGAGCTGCTGGCCGAGGAACTGCGCCGGCTCGACCCGGACGACACGTACGCCTCCGCGCTGAAGTTCGGCGTGGACCGGCTGGGCGCGGTCGTGGACAAGGAGCAGGCGGAAGCCTCCGCGACCGGCGGGACCGCCGCCGCGAAGGGCTCCGAGGACAAGCCCGCCCCGGCGAAGAAGGCGGCGCCCGCGAAGAAGGCGGCCGCCAAGTGATGAGCAGCGCGCCGCAGTTGGTGGTGCACCGGGACAAGGAGCTGATGGCGCAGGCCGCGGCGGCCCGGCTCATCACGAAGGTCGTCGACGCGCAGGCCGCCCGCGGCTCGGCGTCGGTGGTCCTCACCGGCGGCCGCAACGGCAACGGTCTGCTGGCGGCGCTGGCCTCCTCCCCGGCCCGGGACGCGATCGACTGGTCGCGCCTGGACCTGTGGTGGGGCGACGAGCGCTACGTCCCCGCCGACGACCCCGAGCGGAACTACACGCAGGCCCGCGAGGCGCTGCTGGACGCGGTCCCGCTGGACCCGGCCAGGGTGCACGCGATGCCGGCCTCGGACGCGGGGTACGAGGACGCGGACTCGGCGGCGGAGGCGTACGCGGCGGAACTGGCCGCGGCGGCGCGTCCCGAGGACCACGGCCGGGTCCCCGCCTTCGACGTGCTCATGCTGGGCGTCGGCCCGGACACCCATGTCGCCTCGCTCTTCCCGGAGCACCCGGCGGTGCGCGAGACCGAGCGGACGGTGGTGGGCGTCCACGGCGCCCCCAAGCCCCCGCCCACCCGCGTCTCGCTCACCCTCCCGGCGATCCGGGCGGCCCGCGAGGTGTGGCTGCTCGCGGCGGGCGAGGACAAGGCGAAGGCGGCGGCGATCGCCCTCTCCGGCCCCGGCGAGATCCAGGCCCCGGCCTCCGGCGCGTACGGCCGGGCCCGCACGCTCTGGCTGCTGGACCAGTCGGCGGCCTCGGAACTCCCGAGGTCCCTGTACCCCCCGGCGTCGGCCTGACCTTCGCCCCACGCACCGCGGCCCGGCGCTTCCCCCCACGAGGGGGACGGCCGGGCCGCGGTGCGTGGGGCAGGGGGTTACGGCGGGCTGTCCGGTCCTCGTTCCAGGAACGGCCCCAGCAGTCCCGCCACCGCCTCCGCCGCGAACTCCAGGCCCTCCGTCTGCCCCGCGTCGTACGCGGAGTAGGCGCCGGACCCGGCGGCGGTCGTCGCCGTCACGGTGACCAGCCCGGACCGCCGCTGGAACACCGACTGCTTCACGGTGAGACCGATCACCCCGTCCCGCCGCAGCGCCACCGTGGCCCTGCGCATCGAGCCCGAGCGCACCACCAGGTACTTCCCGGTCAGTCCGTGCCCCAGCGAGCGGTAGGCGTCCACCGCGAGCAGGGCCGCCACCGGCAGCAGCACGGCGGCGAGTCCCGCCCCCACCCACACCAGCACCCGGGTGAGCAGCACGCCCAGCACGACCAGTACCAGGGCCGCGCCGCCCACCGAGCCCAGCGCCCACCGCAGCCGGCGTCCCCGCGCCGCCACCGGGTGAGCGCGCAGCCGTACCGCGGAGGTCGGGGAGACGGGCTCGCGCAGCACCCGTGCCGCCACCGTGTCGGCGAACTCCCGTGGCGCGGCCGGGAGGAGGGTCTTGCGGTCCGTCTTCTGGTCGGTCTCGGTCTCGGCGAGGCCCGTCGCCACCGCGTCCACGCGGGCCGCCCCGGCCAGCCGGACGCCGAGCGGCTCCAGCACCTCCACGCCCCGCAGCCGCCGCTCCTCCAGGGAGATCGACCGGGAGGTGAACAGGCCCCGCTGCACCCGCAGCGTCCCGCCCGGCTCGCGGTCGAGACGGTAGCCCCACCACATCTCGACGAACAGGCCGAGCGCGCCGACCGCCCCCGCGAGCAGCAGCGCCACGGCCAGCGTGAGGATCATCCAGAGCACGGCGACCCCGTCGAACAGGCCGCCGACCCACTGGATGACCTCCGTCTGGAGCCCGAACCACTCGCTGCCCTGCATCACGGCGCCCCCCGCGCCGAGGCCGAGCAGCGGCGCGGTGAAGGACACGGGCGCGTACCTGATCCAGCGCGGGTCCAGGGCGGCGAGCCTGCCGTCGACGTTCTCGCCCCCGTCCTGGAGGGCGGCCCGCTCCAGCAGTTCGCGGCGCAGCCGGTCGCCCTCCTGCCGGGTGACGGGGGTGATCTCCAGGATGGAGTCCGCTCCCCCGGCGCTGTGCTCCCCGGTGCCGATGCGCACCTTGACCAGGCCGAGGAGGCGCAGCAGCGGGTGGGCGGTCAGGTCGACGGTGCGGATGCGCTCCCGGCGCAGGGAGCGGCGCTTCACCAGCAGCAGCCCGGTGTGCAGTTCGGCCCGCTCGGGGCCGATCCGGTAGCGGGTGTGCCGCCACCGGAGGTACTCCAGGGCGGCGCTGCCGAGGACGAACAGCGCGGCTCCGCCCAGCACCCAGGCGAGCGCCGTGACCGCCCCGAAGGGGACGACGAGGGCGACGAAGGCGGGCACTCCGCCGCTGACGGCAATGCCGCCCATGAGGAGCGAGGCGACGAGCACCGTGCGCCGGTCGAGCCGCTGCCACGCCGCGTCGACGGGTGCGTCCTGGGCCGGAGCGTCGGCGGCGGGGGCGGCGTCCGCCCCGTCCGCCGGTGTCCCGCTCATGTGGCGTCCCCGGGGGTCGCCCCGGTGATCCGCGTGAGCTGCTCGGCGAGTTCGGCGGCGGCCTCGTGGTCGAGACCCTCGATCTTGACCGCGCCCTTGGCGGACCCGGTGGTGACGACGACGGTGGACAGCCCGAAGGCCTGTTGCAGCGGGCCGCGCACGGTGTCCACGGTCTGGATCCGCGACATCGGCGCCACCCGCCACTCCTGCCAGAAGTACCCGGTGTGGGTGTAGACCGCGGAGTCGGTGACCTCCCAGCGGTGCACCCGGTACCACCACCCGGGCAGGAACAGGGCGGCGAGCAGCCCGGGCACGGCGATCAGCACCGCGGGGAGGAACAGCCAGAACCTGGCCGGCTCGATCAGCACTCCCAGGAGCACGAGGACGAGGACCGGCGGGAGCACGAGCAGCAGCCACTGCACCCGCCACCAGGGGACGACCCGGCGGTCGAACCTGTTGCGCGGCGGTCTCAGCCGTACCGCTCCCGTGCCCGTTCCGGTCCCCGACACCGTCACCCCTCCCCCGTGGCCCTCACCCGTCAGCCGGTCGGCCTCATCGGCCGCGCAAGGTACGGTACTTGCCCACCAGAGCGGCGGTCGAACTGTCGAGCGCCTCGCCCCGCTCCGCTCCGGTCAGCACCGGTTCGATCTTCTTCGCCAGGACCTTGCCCAGCTCGACGCCCCACTGGTCGAAGGAGTCGATGTTCCAGATCGCGCCCTGGACGAACACCTTGTGCTCGTAGAGGGCGATCAACTGGCCCAGCACGGACGGCGTCAGCTCGTCGGCGAGGATGGTGGTCGTCGGGTGGTTGCCGCGGAAGGTCTTGTGCGGCACCAGTTCCTCGGCGACGCCCTCGGCCCGCACCTCGTCCGGCGTCTTGCCGAAGGCCAGCGCCTGCGTCTGGGCGAAGAAGTTCGCCATCAGCAGGTCGTGCTGGGCCGCCAGGCCGGGCGTCAGGTCCCGGACCGGGCGGGCGAAGCCGATGAAGTCGGCCGGGACGACTTTGGTGCCCTGATGCAGCAACTGGTAGTACGCGTGCTGCCCGTTGGTGCCCGGGGTGCCCCAGACGACCGGTCCGGTCTGCCAGTCGACGGGGACGCCGTCGCGGTCCACGGACTTGCCGTTGGACTCCATGTCGAGCTGCTGGAGGTAGGCGGTGAACTTCGACAGGTAGTGGCTGTACGGCAGGACCGCGTGCGCCTGTGCGTCGAAGAAGGCCCCGTACCAGACGCCCAGCAGGCCCAGCAGCAGCGGCGCGTTCTCCTCGGCCGGCGCGGTGCGGAAGTGCTCGTCGACCTGGTGGAAGCCGTCGAGCATCTCCCGGAAGCGGTCCGGGCCGATGGCGATCATCAGCGAGAGGCCGATGGCCGAGTCGTAGGAGTAGCGTCCGCCGACCCAGTCCCAGAACTCGAACATGTTGGCCGTGTCGATGCCGAAGTCGGCGACCTTCTCGGCGTTCGTGGACAGCGCCACGAAGTGCCGGGCGACGGCGGACTCGTCACCGCCGAGCTGCCCCAGCAGCCAGTCGCGGGCGGAGGTGGCGTTGGTGATGGTCTCGATCGTCGTGAAGGTCTTGGAGGCGACGATGAAGAGGGTCTCCTCGGCGTCCAGGCCGCGGATCGCCTCGTGCAGGTCGGCGCCGTCCACGTTGGACACGAAGCGGAAGTCCAGCTCGCGGTCGCTGAAGGAGCGCAGCACCTCGTACGCCATGGCCGGACCGAGGTCGGAGCCGCCGATGCCGATGTTGACGACCGTCCTGATGCGCCTGCCGGTGTGACCGGTCCACTCCCCCGAGCGGACCTTGTCGGAGAAGGCGGCCATCTTGTCGAGGACGGCGTGCACGGCCGGGACGACGTTCTCGCCGTCGACCTCGATCACCGCGTCGCGCGGGGCGCGCAGCGCGGTGTGCAGGACCGCGCGGTCCTCGGTGGTGTTGATCTTCTCGCCGCGGAACATGGCGTCCCGCAGCTCGGCCACGCCGGTGGCCCGGGCCAGCTCGCGCAGCAGGCCCAGGGTCTCGTCGGTGACCAGGTGCTTGGAGTAGTCGAGGTGGAGGTCGCCGACCTGGAGGGTGCAGCCCGTGCCGCGGTCCGGGTCGGCGGCGAACAGGTCGCGCAGGTGGGTGTCGCCCAACTGCTCCCGGTGCTTGCCCAGGGCCGTCCACTCGGGGAGCTGGTTCAGCCTGGTGTGGCCGTTCTTCGAATCCATCGCGTTCATCTCGGACATCAGCCCACTTCTACTCGTATCCGCCTGCACCCCCCGCTGCTTCCCCAACCTAATTGATCAGGGGTACGAGTGCGGCAACGGCGGACGCCATCAGTGCCGCCGCCAGCAGCGCCGGCGCGTTCAGCCCCCACCCGGCCGCCGCGACCCCCGCCAGGAGCGCCCCGAGCGGGGCCCCGGCGACGGCGAGCGTGCGGAAGGCGGAGCTGACCCTGCCCAGCATCTCCGCCGGGCTGCGCTCCTGCACCAGGGTCGTCTGGTTGGCGTTCCACACGATGCCCATCAGCCCGAACACCGCCATCGCGGCCACCGCCGCCCACAGCTCCCGGACCGTCCCCAGCACGACGAGCGCGGCGGTCTGCGCCAGTCCGGCCAGGAACACGCTGCGTATGCGGCCGAACCGGGCGGCGAGCCGTCCGGCCACCGCCCCGCCGGCCACGCCGCCCACTCCGTACGCGGTGATCGCCGCCGCGAATCCCGCCTGCCCGGCGTCCAGCCAGCCGGTGACGTGCAGCACCAGGGTGGCGACGAGCCCGCCGACGCCGATGTTGCACAGGGTGGTGGCCGTGCACAGCCCGCGCAGGCGCCGGTCCGCCCACAGCACCTTCAGCCCGGCCGCGACGTCCCCGCGCAGGGTGCTGCCCGCCGGGCGCGGTGCCCGCACGGGTGCCGGAACCCGCAGCGAGGCGATCAGTGCGGCGGCGAGGGCATAGGTGAGCGCGTCGGCCGCGTACGGCACCGAGGAGCCCATGACCAGCAGCAGCGGCACCAGCGGGGCCGCCAGGAAGGTCCCCGCCACCTGCTGTCCGGTCATCAGCCGGGCGTTCGCCGAGCCCAGGGCGTGCGCGGGGACGAGCGAGGGCAGCAGGGCGGTCGCCGCGTTGTCGAACAGGGTCTGGAGCGTGGTCAGCGCGAAAGCCACCCCGATCAGCAGGGCGATCGAGGCCTGCCCCAGGGCGACCGCCACCGCGAAGGCAGCCATCAGCAGTCCCCGCGCGAGGTCCACGGCCCACATCGCCCGCCGCTGGTCGACCCGGTCGGCGACCGCCCCGCCGAGCAGCCCGAACAGCAGCCACGGCAGGAACCCGCCCGCGCTCACCAGCGCCACCAGCACCGGGTCCTCGGTCAGCGTGGCCGCGAGCAGCGGCATCGCGGCCGTACGCAGGGAGTCGCCGAACTTGGACACGACGGCGGCCGACCACAGCCGCCCGAATCCACCGCGCCACGCGGGCGCCCGCCCCTCCACCGCCTGCACCGCTGCCACAACCACCACCCCCGCCGGCCGAGCCGTTCAGATCGTGGAAAGACCGTAAGGGGTACCACTGACAATCGGCCTGACCGGCGGAAACAGCCACCGTGCCGGCACAGGCAGCGGGGGCCGGACACCCCCAGGTGTCCGGCCCCCGCTCAATTCCTAGATCTCGCCCCGCAGTTTGGCGAGCGCCTCGGCGAGGATCGCCTCGCCGTCCGCGTCGCTGCGCCGCTCCCGCACGTAGGCGAGATGTGTCTTGTACGGTTCCGTGCGCGGCGGAGCCGGGGGGTTGTCCCGGTCCTGACCGGCCGGGAACCCGCAGCGCGGGCAGTCCCAGGTGTCGGGGACAGCTGCGTCGCTGGCGAAGCTGGGCTGTGTCTCGTGCCCGTTGGAGCACCAGAAGGAGATGCGCAGGCGGGGCGCGGACTCGCCGCGCTCGGCCTCGCCCATCGGCCCCGCTCCGACCCGGCTTCCCCGGATCGCGTTGCCACTTGCCACGGTCGTAACTCCCTGCGTGATGGTGCTGCGAGGCTGCGTCCTACTGCCCCGCGGCGGGCGCCCACTCTGGAATAAGGCCCAACGCGCGTCCAGTGACGGGAGTTACACCCCGACGCCGGGACGCCTGCCCATGATAGGCCGCGATCCCGGCACCGGACCGGTCGTACCGGACGATGTGCGTCAGCCGTCGAGCTTCATCAGCAGCGCGAGCGCCACGATGAGGCCGAACCAGATCAGGCCGACGACGACGGTGATCCGGTCGAGGTTGCGCTCGGCGACCGAGGACCCTCCGACGGACGACTGCATGCCACCGCCGAACATGTCGGAGAGGCCGCCGCCCTTCCCCTTGTGCATCAGAACCAGCAGCATCAGCAGCAGGCTGAATACGATCAGGGCGATCGAGAACCCCATAACCACGGCTGGACCAACTTCCTCGGATCAAGTCTCGGGACAGACAAAGACGACGGGGGCCGGTGGCGAGCCACCGGCCCCCGTCAGAGTACGACGGATCGGCCCTAGGGCCTACTCACTGCCGGTACTACCGGTGACCGCCGTGACCTGGCACGCGCGCGGCCGGCACCGGTGCGACTACTGGTCGCGGTAGCGCACGATCTTGACGAACTCGTCGACGTCCAGCGCCGCGCCGCCGATCAGCGCGCCGTCGACGTCGGGCTTCGCCATGATCGCGGCGACGTTCCCGGACTTGACGGAGCCGCCGTACTGGATGCGGACCTTGTCGGCCAGCTCCTGCGAGTACAGCTCGGCGAGCCGGCCGCGGATCGCGCCGCAGACCTCCTGCGCGTCCTCGGGCGTGGCGACCTCGCCGGTGCCGATCGCCCACACGGGCTCGTACGCGACGACGACGGACTCGGCCTGCTCGGCCGGGACGTCCTTCAGGCCGCCGTCGACCTGGGCGAGCGTGTGCTCGACCTGCCGGCCGGCCTTGCGGACGTCCAGGCCCTCGCCGACGCACATGATCGGGGTCAGGCCATGCTTGAACGCGGCCTTGACCTTGGCGTTGACGACCTCGTCGGTCTCGTTGTGGTACTGGCGGCGCTCGGAGTGGCCGACGGCCACGTAGGAGCACTTGAACTTCGCCAGCATCGCGCCGGAGATCTCGCCGGTGTACGCGCCGGAGTCGTGCGCCGAGAGGTCCTGGGCGCCGTACTTGATCTTCAGCTTGTCGCCGTCGACCAGGGTCTGCACCGAACGCAGGTCGGTGAAGGGCGGCAGGACCGCGACCTCCACGTCGTCGTAGTCCTTGTCGGTCAGCGCGAAGGCGAGCTTCTGGACGTGGGCGATGGCCTCGAGGTGGTTGAGGTTCATCTTCCAGTTGCCCGCCATCAGCGGGGTGCGGGTGGTGCTCATCTCAGGATCAGTCCTCCAGTGCGGCAAGGCCGGGCAGGGTCTTGCCTTCCAGGTATTCCAGGCTGGCGCCGCCGCCGGTCGAGATGTGGCCGAACGCGTTCTCGTCGAAGCCGAGGATGCGGACGGCCGCGGCGGAGTCGCCGCCGCCGACGACCGTGAAGGCGCTGCTGTCGAGCAGGCCCTGCGCGACGGCGGCGGTGCCGCCGGCGTAGTCGGGGTGCTCGAAGACGCCCATGGGGCCGTTCCAGAAGACCGTGGCGGCGTCCGCCAGCTTGGCAGCGTACAGCTCGCGGGTCCTGGGCCCGATGTCCAGGCCCTCCTGGTCGGCCGGGATGGCGTCGGCGGCGACGGTGGCCGGGTTGGCCGGAGCCTTGGTCTTCAGGTCCGGGAAGTCCGCGGAGACCAGCACGTCGACCGGCAGGACGAACTCGACGCCCTTGCTCTCGGCCCGCTCCAGGTACTCCAGGACGACCGGGATCTGGTCCTCCTGCAGGAGCGAGATGCCGACCTCGTGGCCCTGGGCCTTGAGGAAGGTGTACGCCATGCCGCCGCCGACCAGGATGCGGTCGGCCTTCTCCAGGAGGTGATCGATCACGCCGAGCTTGTCGGAGACCTTGGCACCGCCGAGGACCACGACGTAGGGGCGCTTGACGTCCTCGGTGAGCTTCTTCAGCACGCCGACCTCGGTGGCGATGAGGTCGCCGGCCGCGTGCGGCAGGCGGGCCGGGAGGTCGAAGACCGACGCGTGCTTGCGGTGCACCGCGCCGAAGCCGTCGCCGACGTACAGGTCGGCGAGGGAGGCGAGCTCATCGGCGAAGGCGCCGCGCTCGGCGTCGTCCTTGGCCGTCTCACCGGCGTTGAAGCGCAGGTTCTCGATGACCGCGACCTTGCCGTCGGCCAGGGCCTCGACCGTGGCGCGGGCGGATTCGCCGACCGTGTCGGTGGCGAAGGCGACCTCGGCTTCGAGGATCTCGCCGAGCCGCTTGGCGGCCGGGGCCAGGGAGAACGCCGGGTCCGGGGAGCCCTTGGGGCGGCCCAGGTGCGAGGCGACGATCACCCGGGCGCCCGCGGCGGCGAGCTTGGCGATCGTGGGGGCGACGGCGCGGATGCGGCCGTCGTCGGTGATCGTGGTGCCGTCGAGCGGCACGTTGAGGTCGGCGCGGACGAAGACCCGCTTGCCCGCGACCCCGTCGGCGATGAGTTCGTCGATCGTCTTCATGAAGTACGGCTCCTCAGAAGGGCTGGACAGGCCACAGGGCCCGTACAGCGCCGCGTTGCGCTGCCCGAGCCCTGTCGCTCACATCGAGATGATCTCAGTACTGCGTGGTCAGAGCTGACCGCCGACGAAGACGGTCAGGTCGACCAGACGGTTCGAGTAGCCCCACTCGTTGTCGTACCAGCCGAGGATCTTCACCGTCTTGTCCTCCTGGACCATCGTCAGGGAGGAGTCGAAGGTGCAGGACGACGGGTCGCCGACGATGTCGGAGGACACGATCGGGTCCTCGGTGTACGTGAGGTAGCCCTTGAGGTCGCCGTCGGTGGCGGCCTTCTTGAACGCGGCGTTGACCTCGTCCTTGGTGACCTCGCGGCCGAGCTCCACGACCAGGTCGGTGACCGAGCCGGTGGGCACGGGCACGCGGATCGCCATGCCGTCCAGCTTGCCCTTGAGCTGCGGGAGGACCAGGGCGGTGGCCTTGGCGGCACCGGTCGTGGTCGGGATGATGTTCTCGGCGGCGGCGCGGGCGCGGCGCAGGTCCGAGTGCGGGAAGTCCAGGATGCGCTGGTCGTTGGTGTACGCGTGGACCGTCGTCATCAGGCCCTTGACCAGGCCGAAGTTCTCGTCGAGCACCTTGGCCATCGGCGCCACGCAGTTGGTGGTGCAGGAGGCGTTGGAGATGACGTGGTGGTTGGCCGCGTCGTACTTGTCCTGGTTGACGCCCATCACGATGGTGATGTCCTCGTCCTTGGCCGGGGCCGAGATGAGGACCTTCTTCGCGCCGCCCGCGATGTGCTTCTCGGCGTCGGCCTTCTTGGTGAAGATGCCGGTCGACTCGATCACGATGTCGACGCCCAGCGTGCCCCACGGGATGTCGGCGGGGTTGCGCTCGGACAGCACCTTGATGGTGTGGCCGTCGACGGTGATGGTGTCCTCGGTGTGCGACACCTCGGCCTTGAGGCGGCCCAGGATGGTGTCGTACTTCAGAAGGTGCGCGGTGGTCGCGGTGTCACCCAGGTCGTTGACAGCCACGACCTCGATGTCGGCGCCCTGCTCCAGCAGCGCCCGGAAGTAGTTGCGCCCGATGCGGCCGAAGCCGTTGATTCCTACGCGGATCGTCACGAACCGATCTCCTCGTTGGTACGCCGGGGTTTCGACGCCTCGGCGAGCTTGTATGGGATGTCCCCGACCGCTGTCGACCCTACCTCTCCGTAGACCTTCACGTCGCATCGAGTGCGGCCGTGCCGTGGCCGGAACATGACTCGACGACCCGTACTACCCGGTAATGGAGCGGGTAGTACGGGTCGCCGGGACCTTTGTCCGTATTACTCAGCGTGACCGGTGGGGGCCTTCCGGACGCGGCCGGACTCAGCCCTTGATGCTCCGCAGGGCCTTCTCCAGGAGCTTGGCGCGCTGTCCGGCGTCCGGCACGTGCTCCAGGCCGAAGCCGAGGAGCGCGGTGTCACGGGTGGTGACCGCCGCGTACGTCTGGAACAGCTCGCCGGTGCGGGCCCACGGGCCGGTCACCGCCGGGCTGCCGGCCGGGGCGGCCGTCGGCGCCCAGGCGCCGAGGGAGGTCTCGAAGCCCTCCGCGTCGCGGTCGGCGCCGCCGACGGTGAGACGGGTGTCGTCCAGGAAGACGCCGCGGCCCAGGTCGCTCGGGTCGGTGACGTAGGCCAGGGACAGCTCGACCTTCTTGCCCGCGTAGGCGCTCAGGTCGAAGGAGACCTGCTTCCAGCCGCCGGAGGAACCGGTGAAGCTGTTCCACTGGCCGCTGGTGCCGCTCGCGGTGCAGCCCGCGTCGCCCCGGGTGAGGTAGCGCGCCAGGAAGGGGTGCGCCTCCAGGTAGAAGCCCTGGTCGCACTGGGCCGGGACGGTGTTCTTGGTGAGGCCGCTCTTCTCGGGCAGCGTCGTGTGGTCCTCGGCGCCCGCGGTACGGGCCTCCAGGAACGCGTGGTCGTAGCCGTTCTCGGTGTTCCAGTTCAGCGCGGCGCGCAGGGTCGGCTGGTCGGCGGCGCTGACGCCGGTCAGGTCGACGGTGCGGGTCAGGCGCTTGTACTGGCCGCTCTGACTGGTCGCGGACGCCATCCAGGAGCCCTGGTAGGGGGCGTACGGGTTGGCGATCCCGGTGTAGCGGCCCGCCTGGGCGCTCTTGAACTGCGGGAACTCGGCCGCCGGGAGCGAGTCGGAGGTGACCAGGTAGGTGCCGGGGGTGTCCAGCGGGTTGCCGGGGGCGCCCGTGAGCGGGGTGGTGAGGCCCTGCAGGCCGCCCGCGCCCGCGAAGCCGGTGGCGCCGGGGGCGTTCGCGCGGCCGTACGCGCCGAGGTAGTACTGGCTGAAGTCGTCGGTGACGGCCGGGCCGAGCTGGGCCGTGCCGCCGGCCTTCTCACCGGCCTCGACCAGCTTGCCGCCCTCGTTGAGGTACTGGCGCAGCTGGTACTGGGTCGGGCCGCCCGGGGCGTTGGCCCCGGTGTAGTGGACGACCGAGTCGAAGTGGCCGAGGACGCCGAGCGAGTGCGGGGCGCCCTGGGCGGCGACGTCCCAGGAGGTGGCGGAGCGGCCGTTGGCCTTCAGCGCGTCCACGTACTTCTGGACCTCGGTGGCCGGTGCGCCCTCCTCGGCGACCACCAGGTGGGCGGCCTTGGGGCGGTCGGCGAGCGTGTAGGTGAAGTGCTCGCTCTCGGTGGGCCTTCCGGCCTTCGTCTCGCCGGTGAACCAGACCTCGACCTTGTCACCCGGCTCGCCGTCCTGGACCTTGGCGCGGTAGTCGTCGAAGTAGGTGTTGTCCTCGTCGCCGTAGCGCAGTCCGCCGTCCCACGGCTTCAGCGCCTGGTCGTGGACCTTGCCGCCGTTGACGCGGTACTTGAGCTCCTTGTCGCGCACCGACTTGCGGACCGTGACGTTGATCTCCTGGTCGCGGTCGCGGGCGTAGGACGTGGTGAAGGGGTCGAGCGTGAAGTCGGGGGCGTCGATGCCGACGGAGGACTTCGGCTGGTCCGGGGTGAGCGTGGTCTCGGCTATGGAGAGCGCGAAGGGGATGTTCTTCGCGAACTCCTGCTGGATCAGCTTCTCGTCGTCGGGGAAGTTGAAGCCCGACATGCAGTCGCGGGCGTTCCACCGGTCGTTCGGGTCCAGGTCGGAGATCGTCTGGCAGGTCGACATCTCGGGGGTGAACATCTTGATGCCGTTGACGTTGCCGGCGTGGCCGTCGGCCTCGCCGTTGGTGACGTACAGCTCCGAGGAGACCTGCGGGTGGTAGCCGGGAACGGCGGAGTTCTCCGGGGTGCCGGCGAGGGCCTTGAGGGCCACGTCGTCGGGGGTGGGGGTGGCGACCTGCCAGCCGACGCCGTAGAGGATCAGTTCGGCGGCCGAGTGGTAGTTGATCGCGTACTTGAAGCCGATGCGCTTCTGGAAGCGGTCCAGGGCGAGCGTCTCGGGCTCGGACATGGCCTTCGGGCCGCGGTAGGTCTCGTCCGAGGGGTCGGGAGACGAACCCTCGTTGTCGTAGCCCCACTTGTAGCCGAAGTTGCGGTTCAGGTCGATGCCGTCGCCGGTCTCGGTCCTCCCGCTGCCGTTGGTGTCGCGGAGGTTCTTGCGCCACAGCCGGACATTGCGGTTCGTGGGGTCGGTGTGCGTGTAGTCGTAGCCGTCCGGGTTGGCGGACAGCACGAACCACAGCTCGCTCCTGTCGACGAGCCCGGTGATCTTCGCGTCCTTGCCGTACCCGTTGACGAAGTGGTGCATCAGCCGGCGGGTCATCTCCGGGGTGATCCACTCACGGGCGTGCTGGTTGGACACGTAGAGCGTGGCGGGCTTGGAGCCGTCGGCGCTGGTGCGGGCGTTCTTCGTCAGCTTGAGGGCCAGGATGTCCTTGCCCTGGACCGTCTTGCCGATGGAGACGGCCTTGGCGATGGACGGGTTGGCCTGCGCGACGGCCAGCAGCTCCTCCTGGAGGCCGCCCTTGCCGCTGTACGGGCGGAACACGCCGTCCCCGGCGGCCGCGGCCCGCACCTTGGCCGCGGGGAGCCTGCGCTCGGTCAGGTCCACGCCCTGGGCGCGCAGTTCGGCGGCCCGCTTCTGGGTGAGGATCAGTTCGACGGTGGCGGTGCCCTTGGCCGGGACCCGCTCGCTGAGCTCGTGGGCGTCGGTGCCGGCCCGCAGGAGCAGCGGCACCTGTGCCTGGGTGACCTTCGCGTCGAAGACCGTGACGCCGTCGCCGCCCGGTGCGGTGTCTCCGGCGGGCTGCGCCTGGGCCACGGGTATCGCGGCCAGGCCGGCTATCAGCAGTGAGGATGCGGCGAGTATCGATCTCGCTCTGCGTCTCATGTGCCCCCCTTGCAGTTGTCTGTCACGTGAGTGAACAGACGTCAGAATCATGACCATTCATGGCCACGTCAAGAGCACATCAGCAACACAGAAAGCTGCCCCTGGCACCCAACTGGGCGTCAGAGGCAGCGAGTTGTGGCGGAGTCATGAATTCCGCGGCGGGGGACCCCGCGGGCTACAGGCTCGTGGCCATCCCGCCGGCCCTACCGGCCGCCAGGTCGCCGGCCACGCCGGTGGCCGCACCGCCGGCCGTTCCGGCCACCAGGGCGTCGGCCGGGCCGGCCGCCATGCCGTGCGCCGTCATCCCGGTCCCCGTCATCCCGGGCGCCGTCATCCCCGGCACGCTGCCCGTGATGCTTCCCGTCATGCCGCCGCCCGGGGCGCCGGACAGGGCGGAGTCGTCGGCGAGTGCGGCGCTGTTGGCCAGCGAGGCGGCGAGGCCCTTGGCCATCTCCTCCTCGATCTCCTCGGTCATGTCCTCGGTGAGGTTGCACTCCGTACCCGGAATGCCGAGGTCCTGCGCCCGCTTGTCGGCCATCGCCAGCAGCCGTCGGATGCGGCCGGCGACCGCGTCCTTGGTCAGCGGCGGGTCGGCCAGCGCGCCCAGCTCCTCCAGCGACGCCTGCTTGTGCTCCATGCGCAGGCGGCCCGCCGCGGCGAGGTGCTCGGGCACCTCCTCGCCGAGGATCTCCAGCGCGCGCTGCACGCGGGCCCCGGCGGCGACGGCCGCCCGGGCGCTGCGGCGCAGGTTGGCGTCGTCGAAGTTGGCGAGCCGGTTGGCGGTGGCGCGGACCTCGCGGCGCATCCGCCGCTCCTCCCAGGCCAGTACCGAGTCGTGCGCGCCGAGCCGGGTGAGCAGTGCGCCGATCGCGTCGCCGTCGCGCACGACGACCCGGTCCACGCCGCGCACCTCGCGCGCCTTGGCGCCGATGGAGAGCCTGCGGGCCGCGCCGACCAGCGCGAGCGCCGCCTCCGGGCCCGGGCAGGTGACCTCCAGGGAGGACGAGCGGCCCGGCTCGGTGAGGGAGCCGTGCGCGAGGAAGGCCCCGCGCCAGGCCGCCTCGGCGTCACAGGTGGCCCCCGAGACCACCTGCGGGGGCAGCCCCCGGATGGGCCGCCCGCGGCCGTCCACCAGGCCCGTCTGGCGGGCGAGCTGGTCGCCGCCCGCCACCACCCGTACGAGGAAGCGCGAACCGCGGCGCAGACCGCTGGGCGCCATCACCACGAGCTCCGAGCTGTGCCCGAAGATCTCCAGGATGTCCTTCTTCAGCCTGCGTGCCGCATAGCTGACGTCCAGCTCCGCCTCGATCACGATGCGCCCGCTCACCAGGTGCAGGCCGC
This sequence comes from Streptomyces sp. NPDC088745, assembly GCF_044751045.1. Lineage (NCBI taxonomy): Bacteria > Bacillati > Actinomycetota > Actinomycetes > Kitasatosporales > Streptomycetaceae > Streptomyces > Streptomyces sp. NPDC088745. Next base: position 661,523 of record NZ_JBIVLB010000003.1, on the reverse strand, counting down.
CCGCGAACCGGAGGATCGCCGAGACCTCTGCCTTTCTGCAGCAGGTCCGGGTGACGGGGAGCCGGGAGATCTCGTCCTTCACCGCTGCCGTCATCGCCATGGGCCGATCCTTCCATGCATCCGAAAAATACGGTCGTACGCGGCTGCCAGGAGCTCCGGGTCGTGCTGGGGGGCTCCGTCGGGCCGGGCCACCGGCGCCAGCTCGACCGTCGCACCGAACCGTTTGGCGGCATCGGCGAGTGAGGGAAGGTCGGGCACGGCGGCCTGGTCGGCCAGCACCACGTCGAGGGCGAGTTTAGGGGCGTGTCGGGCCAAAACCTCCAAATGACGTTGCGGTGAAAAGCCCTCGGTTTCGCCTGGCTGGGGTGCCAGATTGAGGGACAGGATCCGCCTCGCCTTGGTCTCCACCAGGGCATCCAGCAGTTCCGGCACCAACAGGTGGGGGATCACCGAGGAGAACCAGGAACCGGGTCCGAGAACCACCCAGTCGGCGTCACGGACCGCGGCCACCGCCTCCGGAACGGCCGGCGGATCGTGCGGTACGAGATGCACCGACTGCACCTCGCCGGGGGTCAGCGCGACGGTCGCCTGGCCGCGCACGGTGTCGATGTCGTCGGGGCGCTCGGGGTCGTGGCCGCGGACGAGCGCCTGGAGCTCCAGCGGGACCGCGGACATGGGCAGCACCCGGCCGTGCGCTCCCAGGAGCCTGCCGACCAGGTCCAGGGCCTGCACGTGGTCGCCGAGCTGCTCCCAGAGGGCCACGATCAGCAGGTTGCCGACCGCGTGCTCGTGCAGGTCGCCCTTGGACTGGAAGCGGTGCTGGATGACGCGCGACCAGGTCTGCCCCCAGTCGTCGTCCCCGCACAGGGCCGCGAGGGCCTTGCGCAGGTCGCCGGGGGGCAGCACGCCCAGCTCCTCCCGGAGCCGGCCGCTGGAGCCGCCGTCGTCGGCGACGGTGACCACGGCGGTCAGGTCGCCCGTGATGCGCCGCAGCGCGGTCAGCGACGCGGACAGGCCCATGCCGCCGCCGAGGGCGACGACCTTGGGCGTGGCGCCGCGCCTGCCGCGTGCGGCGCGCGGGGACGGCTCGCCGCCCAGCGCGGAGGTGACCCTGCGCAGGCGGTGCAGCCGGACGGTGCGGTTGGTCACTCGCGCCCCATGTCCCGGTGGACGACGACGGTCTCGACGCCCTCGGTGGACAGGCGGGCGGCCAGCTTCTCGGACATGGCGACCGAGCGGTGCTTGCCGCCGGTGCAGCCGACCGCGATGGTGACGTAGCGCTTGCCCTCGCGACGGTAGCCGGTGGCGATGAGCTGGAGCAGCTCGGTGTACCGGTCCAGGAACTCCTTGGCGCCGGGCTGGTTGAAGACGTAGCCCGCCACCTCCTCGTTGAGGCCGGTGAAGGGGCGCAGCTCGGGGACCCAGTGGGGGTTGGGCAGGAAGCGGCAGTCCACCACGAGGTCGGCGTCGACGGGCAGGCCGTACTTGTAGCCGAAGGACATGACGGTGGCGCGCAGCTCGGGCTCCTCGTCGCCGGCGAACTGGGCGTCCATCTTGGCGCGCAGTTCGTGGACGTTGAGGCTGGAGGTGTCGATCACCAGGTCGGCGTCGCCGCGCAGCTCGCGCAGCAGGTCGCGCTCGGCGCCGATGCCGTCGGTGATGCGGCCGTCGCCCTGGAGGGGGTGCGGGCGGCGGACCGACTCGAAGCGGCGGACCAGGGCGTCGTCGGAGGACTCCAGAAAGACGATGCGCCGGTGGACGCCCTTGGCGTCGAGGTCGGCGAGGGACTCGCGGAGGTTGTCGAAGAAGCGGCGGCCGCGGACGTCGACGACGACGGCGATGCGGGCCACGTTGCCCTGGGAGCGGGCGCCGAGCTCCACCATGGTGGGGATCAGCGCGGGCGGCAGGTTGTCGACGACGAACCAGCCGAGGTCCTCCAGGCACTTCGCGGCCGTGCTGCGGCCGGCCCCGGACATGCCGGAGATGATGACCAGCTCGGGGATGGGCGTCTCGGCGGCCTCGGCGGTCTCCCGCTTGATGCCCGTACTCACGTGTGCTCCGTCTCGGTCGGTGGCCGGCCCAGTGGGGTCCGGTGCGGGGCCCGGGTGGTCTGCCGGGGCCGGTGCGGGGCCCCGGTCAGGCTCTGGGCTGCTCTGCTGCGGTGTGCTGCTCATGTGTGCTTCCCCCGTTCGGTGACGGGGCGGCCGCGGATGCGGCTGCCCCGTCCTCCTCAATGATCTCTCCTGTCGCCGTGTTCACGGCGGGTGCGGCCGGGGCCGCCGCTGCGAGGGCGGCGGCGACGGTCTCGGCCGTTCTGCGGCCCACCCCCGGAACCTCGCAGATCTGATCAATTGTGGCGGATCGGAGCTTCTTCACCGAACCGAAGTGCTTGATGAGCGCCTGCTTGCGGGTCTCGCCCAGTCCCGGCACGTCGTCCAGGGGCCCGGCCCGGAAACGCTTGGCCCGCTTGGTGCGCTGGTAGGCGATGGCGAAGCGGTGGGCCTCGTCACGTACCCGCTGGAGGAGGTAGAGGCCCTCGCTGGTGCGCGGCAGGACCACCGGGTCGTCCTCGTCCGGCAGCCAGACCTCTTCGAGGCGCTTGGCGAGGCCGCAGACCGCGACGTCGTCGATGCCCAGCTCGTCCAGGGCCCGCTGGGCGGCCGCCACCTGCGGCTGTCCGCCGTCCACCACCACGAGCTGCGGCGGGTAGGCGAAGCGCTTGGGCCTGCCGTCGTCGTCCTGGAGCTGCTCCTCGGAGATCTCGCCGCCCATGAGGTCGCCGGTCTTCTCCTTCGCCGACAGGTAGCGCTTGAAGCGGCGGGTGATCACCTCGTGCATGGACCGGACGTCGTCCTGGCCCTCGAAGGACTTGATCTCGAAGCGCCGGTACTCGCTCTTGCGGGCGAGGCCGTCCTCGAAGACCACCATGGAGGCCACCACGTCGTCGCCCTGGAGGTGCGAGATGTCGTAGCACTCGATGCGCAGGGGCGCGCCGTCCAGCCCGAGGGCCTCGGCGATCTCCTCCAGGGCACGCGAGCGGGTGGTCAGGTCGGAGGCGCGCTTGGTCTTGTGCAGGACCAGGGACTGCTGGGCGTTGCGCTGGACCGTGGCCATCAGGTCCTTCTTGTCGCCGCGCTGCGGGATGCGCAGCGAGACGTTGGAGCCGCGCTTGGCGGTCAGCCACTGGTTGACGGCGACGGTGTCGTCGGGGAGCGCCGGGACGAGCACCTCCTTGGGCACCGCCTCGCCGCTCTCCTCGCCGTAGAGCTGCTGGAGGGCGTGCTCGACGAGGCCCGCCGTGTCGACGTTCTCGACCTTGTCGGTGACCCAGCCGCGCTGGCCGCGCACCCGGCCGCCGCGCACGTGGAAGATCTGCACGGCCGCCTCCAGCTCGTCCTCGGCGAGGGCGATCAGGTCGGCGTCGGTGGCGTCGTTGAAGACGATCGCGTTCTTCTCCAGGGCCCGCTTCAGTGCCCCTATGTCGTCGCGCAGCCGGGCGGCCTTCTCGTACTCCATGTCCTCGGCGGCGATCACCATCTGCTGCTCGATGCGCTTGAGGTACGTGCCGGTGCGTCCGGCCATGAAGTCGCAGAAGTCCTCGGCCAGTTCCCGGTGCTCCTCGGGGGTGACCCGGCCCACACAGGGGGCGGCGCACTTGCCGATGTAACCGAGCAGGCAGGGGCGGCCGATCTGGGCGGAGCGCTTGAAGACGCCGGCGGAGCAGGTGCGCACGGGGAAGACGCGCAGCATCAGGTCGACGGTCTCGCGGATCGCCCAGGCGTGGCCGTACGGGCCGAAGTAGCGCACGCCCTTCTTCTTGGGGCCGCGCATCACCTGCACGCGCGGGAACTCCTCGTTCATCGTCACCGCGAGGTGCGGGTAGCTCTTGTCGTCGCGGTACTTGACGTTGAACCGGGGGTCGAACTCCTTGATCCAGGAGTACTCCAACTGGAGCGCCTCGACCTCGGTGGCGACGACCGTCCACTCCACGGACGCGGCGGTGGTCACCATCGTGCGCGTGCGCGGGTGGAGGTTGGCCAGGTCCTGGAAGTACGAGGACAGGCGCGGGCGCAGGCTCTTGGCCTTCCCGACGTAGATCACCCGGCGGTGTTCGTCGCGGAAGCGGTAGACCCCCGGCGAGTCGGGGATCTGGCCCGGCTTGGGACGGTAGCTGGAGGGATCTGCCATGGGTGCAGCCTACTTGCGGGCACTGACAGCCGGGACGCCCCGGTGGGGCGTCCCGGCCGTGTGGCGGTGCCGGTTACGCGAGCGTGCGCCTGCGCAGCCGTACGGCGGCGAGTCCCGCGGCGGCGAGGAGCACGGCCGCTCCCCCGGCGGCCACGGGGGCCGCGGGGGCGCCGCTCCCGGAGGCGCCGGTCTCCGGGGCTGCGGGGGCCGCGTAGCCGCCGGCCTTGCCCTGCCGGGCGTAGGCGGTGCCGGGGAGCTTGTCGGCGTAGGCGGCGTGGACGCGCTGCTGGTAGGCGGCGAGGGTGGTGCCCCGGGCGCCGACGGCCCGGGTGGCGTCCTCGTCGAGCGGCAGCACGCGGCTGGCGTCGTGGACGTACCAGGCGTCGATCTGGGGCTCGCGGAAGACGGTGCCGCCCGGGAGGGCGCGTGCGCCGGCGGCGGCGTAGCGGGTCTCGTCGTCGCCGGTGGCGATGTTCACGACCTTCCAGACGCCCTTGTCCGGCGCCATCCACAAGGAGGCCTGCCGGCCGTCGGAGGACACGGCGGTGGTGGCCATGAAGTCCAGCCTGGAGGCCGCGGCCCCCTTCTTGCCCGCGACGAACTCCGCCGAGAGCGTGTGCACCGGCACGGTGGCGTCCTGGACGCGGGGGGCGGCGGCGCGGGCGAGGGCTCCGTCCCGGGCGAAGAAGCGCGACAGGGTGTCCAGGGTGGCGGGCGCGGTGGCCGCCCGGTGGGCCAGGGCGGCGGGCGTCTCGTCGGCCGCGGCCTCGGCGGCGGCGCCCAGCAGCAGGGTGGTGGTGACGGCGGCGAGGGCGGCTGTTCTGAGGTGCTTGGCGTGCGGTGTCACGGCGTCACGCCCCGATCTTGTAGAGCGAGTGGGTCCAGGAGAACTCGTTGTTGTTCACGTACCAGTCGTGCGAGGCCCAGTTGTAGCGGCTGCTGGTCTTCCACGGGTCGCCCCAGTAGACCCAGTCGCTGGCGGTGTCGTAGCCGTAGATGACGTGCATGTGGCCGCCGCCGCTCGACCACTGGATGCGGGTCTCGACCGGGCGGTCGGCGGATATCTCGCTCTGCACGGTCGGGTAGCGCAGCCAGCCGGTGACGTAGGAGCCCGGGTTGACGCCCGCCCAGCGCAGGCCGGTCTGGACGTTGCCCAGGGTGGCCTGGTTGTTGGGGCAGGCGGTGTTCTGGTTGCGGTTGAAGGCGGCGTTGCAGAACTGGTTCTGGCTGTAGGAGCGGCCGAACCAGGTGGCGATGGTGTTGCCGGCGGCGGCCCAGCACCAGTTGGTCTTCTCCTGGGCCTGCATGGTGATGTTCAGGCGCTTGGCGGCGAGCAGGGGCGCCGCCGCCGGGGCCGCGTCCTGCCGGGCGGCCGCGGCGGGCCGGTCGACGGGCACGGGTGCGGCGGTGGCGGTCGCCGTGGGGACGGCGAGCAGCAGGGCGGCGGTCAGGACGGCCGGGGAGAGCCGTCTGAGGGCCGTACGGGGACGGGTGTCGCTTCGATCGCGCATCGCGTTCCTCCCGAGGCGGGGGGTTGGGGCCTCCCCTGCTCACGGACTGGCGAGCTGGGGGGAGGGCGGAGGAGCGCGTCCGGACGCTGTTGAGGAGCATCGGGTGTTGTCGAGTGCAGGTCAACACGCTTCAATGCGGGGTGACGCGGAGCTGTGAACGCGGTGGCCCCGATGTGAACGGACCGCTTCCGTCCACCAGCCCGCTTCACCGACGGCGGCGCGGCGGTGCGGTGTGCCTCCGTGAACGTTCACTGCCAGCGGAGGAGCCGTGATGCGGCAGCACCCGACACCGGAAGCCGACGACCTCGTACCGGCGCGGGCCGATCTGGAGCAGTTGCTGCGGACCGGGCCCTTCCACCTGGCGCTGCGGGCGGCCCTGCAACTGCGCGGGCTGCCGTTGCAACGCGTCCGCCACCACCTGGCGGGGCGGGGCATCACCGTCGGGGTGACCAGCCTCAGCTACTGGCAGCAGGGGGCGCGCCGGCCCCAGCGGCCGGAATCGCTGCGCGCGGTGCGGGAGCTGGAGGGGGTGCTGGGGCTGCCGGCCGAGTCGCTGATCCGGCTGCTGGTGGCGGAGGGGGCGGAGGGCGAGCGGCCCCAGGGCCGTGCGTACCGGGCCCTGGTGGAGGCGTCGGGCTCGGTGGAGATGCTGCTGGCGGAACTGGAGTCGCCGGTGGACGGCGGTCTGCACACCGTCGGCCATCAGGAGCGGGTGCGCATCGGGCCCGGCCGGGAGCTGGTGGGGCGCGACTCCCAGCACGTGGTGCGGGCGCACCGGGACGGCGTGGACCGCTATCTGGCGGTGCACCACGGCGACCCGGGCTGCGACCCGTCCCGGGTGCGGGTGCGGGCCGGGGACAACTGCCGTACCGGGCGGGTGCGGTGGCACCGGGAGAGCGGGCTCGTCGTCGCGGAGATGCTGTTCGACGCGCGGCTGCGGGCCGGGGACACGTACTTCTTCGCGTACGGCTTCGAGGACGGCACCGGCGGGACCTGCGTGGAGTACGTGCGCGGTTTCCGCTTCGCGGGCGGGCAGTACGTGCTCCAGGTGCGCTTCGACGAGCGGGCGCTGCCGGTGCGGTGCCGCCGCTTCGCCCAGGCGTCGGCCGGGTCGCCGAGGGTGGGGCGGCAGGATCTGACGCTGAGCGGGCGGCACGGCACGGTGCACTTCGTGGAGCAGGGGGTGCGGCCGGGGAATCTGGGGGTCGACTGGGACTGGGAGTAGCTCCAGACCGTTTCTGATCGGTTCAGGGCCCTGTGAGGCGACCGGACGTGATCGGTTCGGGCTGCCGGGAAGTGACCGACTGCGACCGGTTCGGGCGACCGGATCGGACGGATGCGGTCCCCGGGAAGTGACCGGCCGCGGCCGGTTCGGGCGACCGGATCGGACGGGTGCGGTCCCCGGGAGGTGACCGGCTGCGACCGGTTCAGGCGTCCGGGCCCGCGATCAGCTTGCCGTCCTTGACCTTGACCGGGACGGCCGGCAGCGGCGCGGTGGCGGGGCCCTTGAGCGCCTGGCCGGTGGTGGTGTCGAAGCGGCTGCCGTGGCAGGGGCAGTTGCCCTCGTTGCCCTCGACCCGGTCGAGCTCGCAGCCCGCGTGGGTGCACTGGGCGCTGAACGCCTTGTACTCGCCCTTCTTGGGGCAGCTCACGACGACGCGCTGCTCCCTGTACAGCTTGGAGCCGCCGACCGGCACCGCCGCCGGGTCGCCGAGGTCGAGCGGCGCCGTCGGGGTCGGCGTCTGGGCGTGCCCGAGCTTGGACTCGGTGGAGCAGGCGGCGGCGCCGAGCCCGGCGGCCCCGGCGAGGGCGACGCCCTTGAGGACGGTGCGGCGGGCGGCGGACGGGATGCCGGACATGGGGCTCTCCACGGGTGCGGTGCGGGCGGGCGGCGGCATCGCGCGGCCGCGGGCGGGCGGCGGTGCGCGGTGCCGCATCGACGATACCCGCGGGGCGGATGGGGACGGTGCGCCGGGGAGCACGCCGGACCACGGCTGACGCGAACGCGTCAGGCATCCGGCAGGGTCTCCGGAAGGTCCTGGTCCGGCACGCCGGGCGGCACCGCGGGGCAGGACGTCCCGTCGTCCGGGAGGGTGCCGTCGACCAGATAGGCATCCGCCTTCTCGCGGACGCACGGGGAATTGGCGTACGCGCCGTGGCCCTCCCCCTCGTACCGCAGCACGACCGCCTTGCCGAGCCGCTTCGCGGTCTCCTCGGTCCACCGGTACGGGGTGGCGGGGTCGCCCCTGGTGCCGATCAGCAGGACCTCGGGGCCGCTGATGTTCTCCAGCTTCCGGATGTAGTCCGTGCCCGCGGGCCAGCCGGTGCAGGAGAACGCGCCGCCGACCATGTCGCGGCCGAAGTCGGGGGACGCCTGGTCGAACTCCTTCTCCGCTGCGGCGAGTTCCTCCTCGGTGAGGGGCGTGCGGTCGGGGTCGTCGGCGCAGTTGACGGCCAGAATGGCTTCGTCGGCGTTGCCGGGCGCGTCGGCGAGTTCGTTGAGTTCGACGAGGACCGAGGGGTCGCGGTTCCGGTCGATCTCCGCGATGCCGAACGCGAGCGCGCCCCAGGCCTGGGGGACGTACATGGACATGCTCATCGCGCCGCGCAGGTCCGCCACGGTGAACGCGGTTCCGTCCGGGGCCTTCAGCGGGGCTTCGGAGAGGGAGGCGACGACCCGGTCCACGGTGCGGGTGGCGTCCGCGACGGTGCCGCCGAGCGGGCAGTCCTCCGGGTACCGCTCGGCGCAGGTCGCCAGGAAGGTGTCGAAGGCCTGCTGGAAGGCGCGGGCCTGGTGGAGCCCGGAGACCCGGGAGCTCTCGGTGAGGGTGTCCACGGCGTCCAGGACGAGCCGCCCGGACCGGTCGGGGAACTGGGCCGCGTACACCGAGCCGAGCCGGGTCCCGTAGGAGATGCCCATGTAGTTCAGCTTCCGCTCGCCCAGCGCCTGCCGCAGGACGTCCAGGTCGCGGGAGACGTTGACGGTGCCGACGTGCGGCAGCAGCTCGCCGGTGTGCCGGGCGCAGGCGGCGGCGACGGCCTCGGCCTCCTTGACCAGCGCGCCGGCGTCGAGCCGCCGGTCGCCGGACGGCGTCCGCGGGGCGCCGTCGCCCTCCGCCAACTCCTCCTCGGCCTCCTTGCCGCAGTCGACGGGCGAACTCCGCCCCACCCCCCGGGGGTCGAAACTGACCAGGTCGTAACGCCTGCCCAGGCTCCCGTACGTGTCCCTGGCCTCGGCCAGCGTGGTCACGCCGGAGGTGCCGGGGCCGCCGAAGTTGAACACGAGGGAGCCCTTGCGGCCGGTGTCCGCGCCGGTGGCGCGGTAGCGGCCGACGGCGAGGGCGAGGGTGCCGAGGTCCGGTTTCGCGTAGTCGATCGGGACGGTGAGGCGGGAGCACTCCATGCCCTTGAGGGCGGTGCCGCCCCGGGGCTGCTCCTCGGCGGCACAGTCGCCCCAGGTGAGCTTCTGCTCGTAGAAGCGGGCGAGGTCGGGGGCGGTGTCGGCGGCGACGGCGGTGTTCGCGGCGAGCAGGAGGGCGGTGCAGGTGAGGGCGGTCGCGGTGCGGCGTGGGTGCATCCGGGTGTGCCTTTCGCGAGGCGGGCCCCCGGAATCAGCCTATGAGCACCGACGACGGCACGCAGCGCGGCGAAGGCGTGCCCCAGGGCCCCGGGGGCGGCCGCGGGCAAGGAGCGCCCCGTCAGGGGCGCGGGGAACCGCACGGGCGACCACGGCGCACCCGCGCCGACGCGCGCACGGGACCCCCGTGCCGGAACAGCAGAACGGGCCCGGGAGCCCCCGAAGGGACCCCCGGGCCCGCGCCCGAGCACCGTACGACCGGGAAGGATCAGGCCTTGCGAGCCCTCGCGGTGGCCTTCTTCGCCGGGGCGGCAGCCTTCTTCGCCGGCGCCGCGGCCTTCTTCGCCGCCGTCTTCCTGGCGGCCGGCTTCTTCGCGGCGGCCTTCTTCCGCCCCGCCCCCGCCGGCGAGGCGTCGCTGATCCGGCTCGGGTCGAGGATGTCCCGCAGGAACTTCCCGGTGTGGCTGGCGGGCACGCCCGCCACCTCCTCCGGCGTTCCCTCGGCGACGACCAGGCCGCCGCCCTTGCCGCCCTCGGGGCCCATGTCCACGACCCAGTCGGCGGTCTTGATGACGTCGAGGTTGTGCTCGATGACGATCACCGAGTTCCCCTTCTCGACGAGCCCCTCAAGGATCTTGATGAGCTTGCTGATGTCCTCGAAGTGCAGACCGGTGGTCGGCTCGTCCAGGATGTAGACGCTCCGCCCCGACGACCGCTTCTGGAGCTCCGCCGCCAGCTTGACGCGCTGCGCCTCGCCGCCGGAGAGCGTGGTCGCGGCCTGTCCGAGGCGTACGTACCCGAGACCGACCTCGTTCAGGGTCTGGAGGTACCGGGCGATCGAGGTGACCGGCTCGAAGAACGCCAGCGCCTCCTCGATCGGCATGTTGAGCACCTCGGCGATGTTCTTGCCCTTGTAGTGCACTTCGAGCGTCTCGCGGTTGTACCGCGCGCCGTGGCACACCTCGCACGGGACGTAGACGTCCGGCAGGAAGTTCATCTCGATCTTGATGGTGCCGTCGCCGGAGCAGTTCTCGCAGCGGCCGCCCTTGACGTTGAAGGAGAACCGGCCCTGCTGGTAGCCCCGGACCTTCGCCTCCGTCGTCTCCGCGAACAGCTTGCGGATCTTGTCGAAGACTCCGGTGTACGTCGCCGGGTTGGACCGCGGGGTGCGGCCGATCGGCGACTGGTCGACGTGCACGACCTTGTCGAGGAGCTCGTCGCCCTCCACCCGGGTGTGGCGGCCCGGAACGCTGCGCGCGCCGTTCAGCTCGCGCGCCAGATGCGTGTAGAGGATGTCGTTGACCAGCGTCGACTTGCCGGAACCCGAGACACCGGTGACGGCGGTCAGCACGCCCAGCGGGAAGGTGACGTCGATGTCCCGCAGGTTGTTCTCCCGCGCCCCGTGCACCGTGAGGTGGCGCGCCGGGTCGATGGGACGGCGTACGTCCGGAGTCGGAATGGCCCGCTTGCCGGACAGGTACTGCCCGGTGATCGACTCCTTGTTGGCCAGCAGGCCCTTCAGGGAGCCGCTGTGCACGACGTTCCCGCCGTGCTCGCCGGCACCGGGGCCGATGTCGACGATCCAGTCGGCGACCTTCATCGTGTCCTCGTCGTGCTCGACGACGATGAGGGTGTTGCCCATGTCGCGCAGGCGCACCAGCGTCTCGATGAGGCGGTGGTTGTCACGCTGGTGCAGGCCGATGGACGGCTCGTCCAGGACGTACAGCACGCCCACCAGGCCCGACCCGATCTGGGTGGCGAGCCGGATGCGCTGGGCCTCGCCGCCGGACAGGGAGCCCGCCGGGCGGTTCAGCGACAGGTAGTCCAGGCCCACGTCGACCAGGAAGCGCAGCCGCTCGTTGACCTCCTTGAGGACGCGCTCGGCGATCACCTTGTCCCGGTCGTTCAGCGTGAGCTGCGCGAGGAAGTCGGCGCACTCGCTGATCGACATCGAGGAGACCTCGGCGATGGACTTCTCCATCACCGTGACCGCGAGGATCAGCGGCTTGAGGCGCGTGCCCTGGCAGGTGGGGCAGGGCACCTCCCGCATGTAGCCCTCGAAGCGCTCGCGGCTGGAGTCGCTGTCGGACTCCGCGTGCCGCCGCTTCACGAACGGCAGCGCGCCCTCGAAGGAGGTGGTGTACGCGCGCTCGCGGCCGTAGCGGTTGCGGTAGCGGACCTCGATCTGCGTCTTGTGGCCGTGGAGCAGCGCCTTCCTGGCGCGCTGCGGCAGGCCCGCCCACGCCATCGACGTGCTGAAGCCGAGCTCGCTCGCGAGGGCGTTGACCAGCCGGGCGAAGTAGTCCTTGGTGTGTCCGTGCGACCAGGGGTGGATGGCGCCCTCGTCGAGGGACTTCTCCGGGTCGGGGACGATCAGCTCGGGGTCGACCTCCATGCGCGTACCGATGCCGGAGCAGTCGGGGCAGGCGCCGAAGGGCGAGTTGAAGGAGAAGGAGCGCGGCTCCAGCTCCTCGAACGACAGGTCGTCGTACGTGCAGTACAGGTGCTCGGAGTACATCCGCTCGCGGTCGGGGTCGTCCGCGTCGAGGTCGACGAAGTCGAGGATCACCATGCCGCCGGAGAGCCCGAGGGCGGTCTCCACGGAGTCCGTGAGGCGGCGCTTGGCGCTCCCCTTCACGGTGAGGCGGTCGATGACCACCTCGATCGTGTGCTTCTCCTGCTTCTTGAGCGTGGGCGGCTCGCTGAGCTGGACGGTCTCGCCGTCGACCCGGGCACGGCTGTACCCCTTGGTCTGGAGCTCGGCGAAGAGGTCCACGAACTCGCCCTTGCGCTCGCGCACCAGCGGCGACAGCACCTGGAAGCGGCTGCCCTCCGGCAGCTCCAGCACCTTGTCGACGATGGCCTGCGGCGACTGCCGGGCGATCGGGCGGCCGCACTCGGGACAGTGCGGCTTGCCGATGCGGGCGAAGAGCAGGCGGAGGTAGTCGTAGACCTCGGTGATGGTGCCGACCGTCGAGCGCGGGTTGCGCGAGGTCGACTTCTGGTCGATGGAGACGGCGGGCGAGAGACCTTCGATGAAGTCCACGTCCGGCTTGTCCATCTGGCCGAGGAACTGCCGCGCGTAGGAGGAGAGCGACTCGACGTAGCGGCGCTGCCCCTCGGCGAAGATCGTGTCGAACGCGAGGGAGGACTTGCCCGAACCGGAGAGTCCCGTGAAGACGATGAGGGAGTCGCGGGGGAGGTCCAGCGAGACGTTCTTGAGGTTGTGCTCGCGAGCGCCACGAACGATGAGACGGTCGGCCACGCCGGTTCGCACCTTTCTGGAGAAGAAAGCAGGGTGCCGAGAAGCAGGCTGCTGAGACGGGGGTGCCCGTACGGGCGGTCCCCTGTGCCACAGAGGACGCCGAGCCCTCGGGCACCGTTCCTTTCAACGGCGACGGCGGGCTCGGATGTTCCCTTCGAGCGTATAGCACGTACATTCGATTATTGGCCACATGGCATCGGCTTCACCCGAACGAGTGGTCGCGCCTTGCGCGGCCGCCTATCGTCTGCCTCATGAATGATCATGCGCACGATCTGGCCCTGCTGAGCGATGCCACGGACCGCCTGCTCGCCGACGCCGCCGCCCTGGACGACGACGCCGTCGCCCTGCCCTCCCGCCTGCCCGGCTGGAGCCGCGGTCATGTGCTGGCGCACCTCGCCCGCAACGGGGACGCCCTCCAGAACGTCCTCGCCGGCCGCCCCATGTACGTCAGCGCCGAGGGCCGCGACGCGGACATCGAGCGCGACGCCCCGCGCCCCCTGGACGTGCAGCTCGACGACGTCCGCGCGACCGCCGACGGCTTCCGCCGGGCGGCCGAGGCGTACGACGACTGGAGCCGCACCGTCGAGCTGCGCAACGGCGTCACGGACGCGGCGTCGCGCATTCCGTTCCGGCGGCTGATCGAGATCGAGCTGCACCATGTGGACCTCGGGATCGGCTACGAGCTGGAGGACCTGCCCGAGGAGTTCGTGCAGCGCGAGATCGAGTTCCTCGCCGACCGCTTCGGACGGCACGCGCAACTGCCGTCGATCGGCCTGAAGGACCGGGCGGGCCGGGTGTGGACCACGGGCGGCGGACTGGAGGAGCACGTCTCCGTCGAGGGCGCCGCACCCGACCTCGTGGGCTGGCTGGCGGGCCGCCGCGACGGCGGGGCGCTCACCGTCACCGGCGGGGCCCTGCCCGTACTGCCGCCGCTGTGACGGCCGCTATAGGCTGCCCGGTATGACGTACAGCGGAGCGGTGAAGGTCGGCGGACCTGCGGACGTGCACGAGCTCAAGGACCTGATGATCTCCAAGGTCGCGGTCGGGTCGATGAATAACAACGCGTATCTGCTGCGCTGCCGGGACACCGGCGAGCAGATGCTGATCGACGCCGCGGCCGAGCCGCACACCCTGCTGTCGCTGATCGGCGACGACTCGATCGCCTCCGTCGTCACCACGCACCGGCACGGCGACCACTGGCAGGCCCTCGCCGAGGTGGTCGCCGCCACCGGTGCGCGCACGCTCGCCGGGCGGTACGACGCGGAGGGCATCGAGGTGCCCACCGACACCCTGCTGGAGGACGGCGACATCGTGCGGGTGGGGCGGGTGGAGCTGACCGCGCGGCACATCGTCGGGCACACCCCGGGCAGCGTCGTCCTCGTGTACGACGACCCGCACGGCCACCCGCACGTCTTCACCGGCGACTGCCTCTTCCCGGGCGGCGTGGGCAACACCTTCGGCGACGCGGCCGCCTTCGTCTCGCTGCTCGACGACGTCGAGGCGAAGGTCTTCGCCCCGCTGCCGGACGAGTCCTGGGTCTACCCGGGGCACGGCGACGACACCACGCTCGGGGACGAGCGCCCGCACCTGCGGGAGTGGCGCGAGCGCGGCTGGTAGCCCCTGGCGGACGGCTCCGCACCGTCACGCACTCGTGACCGCACGGCCCTCCCGGACGCCGCTGTTCCGCGCGGACAGTGGAGGAAAGGGAGGGCCGAGCCATGAAGAAGCCCCGCGCCGCCGTCGCCGCCCCGTTCCTCGCCCTGGCAGTCCTGCTGTCCGGATGCGCGGACCCGGGTGCGTCCGCGAGGTCCCCGGGCACTTCGCGGCCGGCGTCCGGCGGAGGGCTCTCCGCCGGGGACGAGGCGAAGCTGAAGTCCCTGCGCCAGGTGGACGACCACCCGCTGTGGCACCTGCGCTTCGAGGGCGCCTACGAGCGGCTGCGCGCGGTGCGGGTGGAGCGGCGGCCGGACTTCGGGTGCTCGCTGTTCTTCGCCAACGGCGACCGGAACGACCCGCAGTTCGCGCGGAACTTCGACTGGCGGCACGGCCCCGCGCTGCTCCTGTTCACCGACCCGCCGGACGGCTACGCCTCGGTGTCCGTCGTCGACACCTCCTACCTCGGCCTCGGCTCCGCCGCCGACTTCACGACGGCGCGCGGCAGACGGGCCCTGCTCCAGGCCCCGTTGCTGCCCTTCGACGGCATGAACAGCAAGGGCCTCGCGGTGGGCTTCGCCTCCGTGGACCGCGCCGACGGGCCCAGGGGCGGCACCCGGGTGGGCAGTACGCGGATCCAGCGCATCGCCCTCGACAAGGCGGCCACCGTCGCCGAGGCGCTCCGCCTCTTCGACCAGTACGAACTGGACTTCACCGACAGTCCGCCGCTGCACTACTTTCTCGCCGACGCCACCGGCGACTCCGCCGTGGTCGAGCTGGTCGGCGGCAGGAACGTGGTCGCCGAGCGCGGCAGGCAGCCGTGGAACGGCGCGGTCAACTTCACCTTCGCCGGCACCCCGGCCGCCGAGCGCCGCAACGACGCGCGGTACGGGACCGCCGCGAAGACGCTCGACGCCGCCAGGGGGGTGCTGGACACCGACGGCTCCCTGGAGCTGCTGCGCTCCGTCGCGCAGCCGCACACGCAGTGGTCCGTGGTCTACGGCCTGAAGACCGGCAGGGTGACGCTGGTGACGGGGCAACGCTGGGGAAAGCGGCACGAGTTCACGCTGCCCATGGAGTGAGGGCCGGCGCCGGGGGCCGGGCCGGGGCCTGTCCGGGTGATTTTCCCGGTGAACCGGTACGACTAGTGCCGCGCGCCTCTTGAGGGCGCGGCGCCCCGGGTAGCGACGGCCGCATGCGCGCTTCACGATCACCGGCCCGGACGTCCCGTGCCTCCCGTGCCTCCCGGACGGGCGGTCCCTCCATGCTCCGGCTCGCGACCGCCTCGCTCGCCGGGACGGCCATCGAGTTCTACGACTTCGCCCTCTACGGCACCGCAGCGGCCCTCGTCCTCGGCCCCCTCTTCTTCCCCTCCTTCTCCCCCCTGGCCGGCACGCTCGCGGCCTTCGGCACCTTCGGGGTCGGGTTCGTCGCCCGCCCGGTCGGCGCGGTCCTCTTCGGGCACATGGGCGACCGTCTCGGCCGCAGGCCCGTGCTGTTCTCCTCGCTGATCCTCACCGGGGCGGCGACGGTGGCGGTCGGCTGTCTGCCGACGTACGACACGATCGGCATCCTCGCGCCGGTGCTGCTGATCCTGCTGCGCTTCCTCCAGGGACTCGGGCTCGGCGGCGAGTGGGGCGGGGCGGTGCTGCTCACCGTGGAGCACGCGCCGCCGCACCGGCGGGCCCTGTGGGCGAGCTTTCCGCAGACCGGGCCCTCGATCGGGTTCCTGCTGGCCAACGGCGTGATGCTGGCGATGTCGGCGGTGCTGTCGGACGCGCAGTTCACCGCGTGGGGGTGGCGGGTGCCGTTCTGGGCGGCGGGCGTGCTCGCCGCGGCCGGGCTGCTGCTGCGCTCCTCGCTGGCGGAGACGCCGGACTTCCGGGACCTGGCCTCGAAGGGCGAGCGCGCGGGCGCGCCGTTCGCCGAGGTGGTGCGCGACCACTGGCGGCTGGTGCTGCTGACGGCCGGGGCGCTCTCCCTCGGGTACGCGCTGGTCTACACGATGTCGACCTGGTCGCTGGCGTACGGCACCGAGCGCCTGGGCGTGGACCGCACCGTCATGCTCGGCTGCGTCATGGCGGCCGTGGTGCTCAAGGGGCCGCTGATCCCGCTCGCCGCGGTGCTCGGCGACCGGGTGGGGCGGCGGCCGATGTGCCTGGCCGGGTGCGCGCTCAGCGCCGTGTGGACGTTCCCGATGACGGCGCTGCTGGCCACGGGGCAGCCGCTGTGGATGTTCCTGGGCTTCCTGGGCGGGTCGGTGTCGTTCGCGGCGATGTTCTCGGTGATCGGCGCGTATCTGCCGGAGTTGTACGCGCCCCGGGTGCGGTGCACGGGTGCGGCGCTGGGCTACAACCTCGCCGGGGTGTTCGGCGGTGCGCTCACGCCGATCGTGGCGACGGCGGTGTCGTCCTCCGGGGAGGGTCCGCCGTGGGGCGTGGCGGCGTACCTGACAGGGGCGGCGGTGGTGAGCCTGGGCTGCTTCGCCCTGCTGCCGGAGACGCGGCCGGCGTCGGTGCGGGCGGCGGAGGCGAGGGGCGCGGAGGCGGAGGGGGCCGCACCCGCCTGACGCGGTGGGCAACGGCCCCGCGCACCGTACCCGCGAGGAGGAAAAGGCGGAGGGGACGGCATGCACGCCGTCCCCTCGGCCTCTCGTACGGGCCCTGGAGCCGGGACCGGTGTCCCGGCCCGGCTCAGGACTCGATCGGAGCCTTGTCGTCCTTCGCGGCGGCGGCCTCGGCCGCCTCCCGCTTCTTGTTCGCGATCAGGCTGGTGATCGTCGTGACGACCAGGACGGCGCAGATGACGGACAGCGAGACCGCGATGGAGATCTCCGGGACGTGCACACCGTTCTCGTGCAGGGCGTGCAGCACCAGCTTGACGCCGATGAAGCCGAGGATCACCGACAGGCCGTAGCTGAGGTGGACCAGCTTCTTGAGCAGGCCGCCGATCAGGAAGTAGAGCTGGCGCAGACCCATCAGCGCGAAGGCGTTGGCGGTGAAGACGATGTACGGGTCCTGGGTGAGGCCGAAGATCGCCGGGATCGAGTCCAGGGCGAACAGCACGTCGGTCATGCCGATGGCGAGCATGACGACCATGAGCGGCGTCAGGATGCGCTTGCCGTTGCGCTGGATGAAGAGCTTCGTGCCGTGGTACTGGTCGGCGACGCCGAACTTCTTCTCGATCTTCTTCAGCAGGACGTTGTCCTCGGGGGCCTCCGCCTCCTCACCGGCACGCGCCTCCTGGATGAGCTTCCAGGCGGTGTAGATGAGGAACGCGCCGAAGATGTAGAAGACCCACGAGAAGTTCGCGATGACCGCGGCGCCGGCCGCGATGAAGATCGCCCGCAGCACCAGCGCGATCAGTACGCCGATCAGCAGCACCCGCTGCTGGAGGTGGGAGGGCACCGAGAACTTCGCCATGATCAGGACGAAGACGAAGAGGTTGTCGACGCTCAACGACTTCTCGGTGATGAAGCCCGCGAAGAACTCTCCGGAGGCCTGGGTCTGGCCGACCACCAGCAGGCCGAGGCCGAAGATCACGGCCAGCGCGATCCAGACGACCGTCCAGATGCCCGCTTCCTTGGTGGATACGTCGTGGGGCTTGCGCCCGATGAAGAAGTCCACCGCGATCAGGGCCGCGAGGGCCAGGATGGTGAAGATCCACGTGTTCAATGAAACGTCCACTGCGCCTCCGGCAGATAGCTACGGCAACTCAATCAGCGTCGTCGCTGCCGGAGGTCTCTTCCACCCGAGCCGCCTTCTGGCGTGCGCCGGGCCGATGCCCCGGGACCGATGGCGGTCCGTATTGACGGGTACATCGCAGGCCGGGAGTACTCCCCTCCGCACGTCCGAGAGTACCCGAAACACCAAGAGAAGGTAAAGGGAAAGGTAAACGCTCCTCAAAAGCGCAGTTCAGGGGTGTGATCCAGCCGGTGTGATCATCGCTCTCACTGGCCCCGCCGCTGATCGCCGCCGCCCGCCGCGGCGGGGGCCGCGGCGCTCAGCGGCCGAAGGCCCGCCTGGCCGCCGCCACCTGGCTCAGCACGTTCCACAGCACCTGACTGCCCGGCGGGGTGAGCAGCGGTTCGTACGTCCAGGCGTGACCGACCCACGGGTCGGCCAGATGCGCGTCCGGCACCGGCGTCAGGCGCAGCAGCGAACGCCACAGCGGGTCGAGCACCGGGCCGTAGGCGTTCGCGTCCTCCCGGTCGGCCACCATCATCAGGTGCACGCCGACGGACGGGCCCTCGTCGGCGAGGTAGCGCAGTTGGGTGACGGCCCGGTCGTCGAAGCCGTGCGGGAAGTCATTGACGATCAGCAGTTGCTCGGCCGTGTCCAGGTGCGGCGGCAGCGCGTCCGACGCACCCGCCCTGATCGCCATCTGCACGAGGTCCACGCGCTCGGTGAGGCGCGCCAGCACGGCCGTCACGCCCTGCGGCCCCACGGCCGGCGGCGCGGCCAGCACGCCCGACTTGACCAGGGGCGCGAGCGCGGCGGACGCGGCGCCCGCCGGGTCGATGACGTGCACGGTGAACTCGCCCGCCGGATACGCGCCGAGCAGCCGCGCGGCGTGCGCGACGGCGGTGTCCAGGGCGACGCGGCGCAGTTGTTCGGTGTCCATCGTCATCGCGGCCTCGGAGCCCGTGCGGCCCGCGTCGATCCACAGCCCGCGCTCCAGCGGCAGCCGTACGAGCAGTGGAATGTGCAGGTCGGGGCGCTCGGGCAGGTGCAGGTCGCCGATGCGCAGGGCCATCGGGATCTCCATCGGCACCTTGTAGGCGTGCCAGGCCGGGTTGTCCCAGCGGGCGAAGGCGGGCGGCAGCGCGGGCTCGACGACCTCGGACTCGGCGATGAGCTGGGCCACGTCGCGGTCCAGGACGGTACGGGCCTGCTCGATCAGCGCGTCGCGCTTGGCCCGGGCGCTCGCGCGGGCCGCGTCGCCGGTGCCGCCGATGCGGCTGCGCGGGTCGGAGAGGACCTTGTCGAGCTCCTGCTCCATGCGGGACTCGGCGAAGTCGACGGCGCTGCGGTAGGCGGCGGCGGTGCGGGCCAGGTCCTCGAACATGCCCCAGACCTGGTTGTAGAGCCGCTCCTCCATCGACCAGCCGGAGGCGTCGCCCGCGACGGGACGCGGCGGCTGCCCCGGCTGCGACGGCTCGGGGCGCGGTGGCGGCGGGGTGGGCGGGACGCCCGGGGGCGGGGTGGCCGCGGGCGGCTTCCGGCGGCGGGGGTGGCTGTAGTCGATGGGCCCGCCGGGGGCCGGCGCGGCGGGCGGGG
This sequence comes from Streptomyces sp. NPDC088745, assembly GCF_044751045.1. Lineage (NCBI taxonomy): Bacteria > Bacillati > Actinomycetota > Actinomycetes > Kitasatosporales > Streptomycetaceae > Streptomyces > Streptomyces sp. NPDC088745. The sequence goes on along the minus strand of NZ_JBIVLB010000003.1, from coordinate 642,050 downwards.
GCGGCGCGCTCTGCGGGCCGGACTGCGGGGGCAGGTCCGGGGCGGACGGCGTGCTCCGCGGACCGGACTGGCCGGGCAGGTCCGGGGCGGCGGGCTGCGGCTGGGGGGCGTCGGGCGGTGGTACGGGGGTGGTCCCGGCGCCCTGGGGCGGCGTCGTGGTGCCGCCGCCGGGCAGGTTCGTCCGCACGCCGTCCTGGGCGGCCGCCCCCTGCCGGGCGGCGTGGCGGGCCCGGTCGCCCTCGGCGGTGCGGGGCGGGGGCGCGGCCACCGAGCGGGCCAGGCCGCGGCCGACGGCGTCCTGGATGGCGGCGGCCAGGTCGCCCGCCTGCGGCAGGCCCTGGTCGGCGAGCAGTGCGGCGAGGCCGCCCGCGTACCCCTGGCCGACGGCCCGCACCTTCCAGGCGTCCTGGCGGCGGTAGAGCTCCAGGGCGACGACGGCCGACTCGGCGTCCAGGCCGGTCAGCGTGAAGGTGGCGACCTCGTCGCCGTCGAGTCCGGTGACGGCGACGAAGGGTGCGGCGACCGCGCCGAAGCGGGCCGGGAAGCCGACGGCGGTGGGCAGCGCCAGCAGGACGTGCACCCGGTGCGCCTCTTCGGGGAGCGCGCCGAGGTCCACGGCGAGGCGGTGGTCGGCGGCGGCCTGCCGCGACACCTCCAGGCCGGGAAGCTGGTGGGCGCCGGGGTGGGCGACCCACTCGGCGCCCCGGACGGTGCCCTGCCCGTCGACGAGCGTGGCTGCGGCGACGACCGGCTGACCGGCCGAGATCCGGATCTCCAGTCGGGCCTGGGGCAACGGATGGTTCTGCCCCCGGACCAGCTCGGCCGTCATGGTCTGTCTCCCCCACCGTCGGTGTTCGTCACTGAAATCCGCGGCACGCGCCGGTCGCGTGGATCGCGTCGCTCGCGTGCGGTGCGGGCATCGCGCCGGTCGCGTGAAATGCGGTGCAGCTCCCGGCGGCCTGTCGCCTCCGGGAGCTGCGGTACTGCTGAGGATCCGGTGCCTAGAGGTGCGGCAGGATCGACGGCATCAGGTCCTGGAAGGTGCGCCCGTTGGCGGGGTTGCCGAGGGCGGTCATCTGCCAGCCCGCGCCGGCGCGGCTGACCTTGGCCATGATCTGGGCGGTGTACTGGCCGCCGCCGTCGAGGGTGTAGCGGGCCAGCTCCTGGCCGTTGGTCTCGTCGACGATGCGGCAGAAGGCGTTCTGCACTTCCTGGAAGGTCTGGCCGGTGAAGGAGTTCACCGTGAAGACGATCTGGTCGATGTGCACCGGGACCCGGGCGAGGTCGACGAGGATCGCCTCGTCGTCGCCGCCCTGGCCGGCGCCGCCGACCAGGTTGTCGCCGGTGTGCTTGACCGAACCGTCGTCGCTGACCAGGTGGCGGAAGAAGACCACGTCCACCGGCTGCTTGTCCGCGAACAGGACCGCCGACGCGTCGAGGTCGACCTCACGGGTGCGCGAGCCGAACAGACCGCGGCGCGGGGCCGCCTGCCAGCCGAGCCCCATCCGCACCGCGGTCAGGGTTCCCCCGTCGCTCTTCTGCAGGCTGATGGCCTGGCCCTTGGTCATGTTGACCGTCACGCGCTACCCCTCTCCACAAACCCCTGCACCGCCCGTGTGTGCGGTTGTCAGCACCCTACGCAGTCCGCCGGACGCGGTCGCACCTGCGATGTGTTTTGTGTCGTTCCTGCAACACTCCGCGGGGCGGCGCGCTCACGCCTGTCCCGCCTCCCTCATCATGCGCAGTTCCTTCTTGAGTTCGCCGACCTCGTCGCGCAACCGGGCGGCCACCTCGAACTGGAGGTCCGCCGCCGCGGCACGCATCCGGGCGGTCATGTCCTCGATCTGCTGGGCCAGTTCGGCGGCCGGGCGGTCGGTGAGGACCTCGGCGCCCTTCTTGCCCTTGGCGGACGCCGCGGACTTCCCGGCCTTCGCCGCCTTGCCGCCGAGCGCCGGAACCGGGGCCTTGGCGTCCTTGCCCGCCTTGGGCTTGCGGTAGTCGGTGCCGAGCAGGGCCTCGGTGTCGACCTCCTCGCGGGCGATCGTCGCGACGATGTCGTTGATCTTCTTGCGGAGCGGCTGCGGGTCGATGCCGCGCTCCTTGTTGTACGCGACCTGCTTCTCGCGGCGGCGGTTGGTCTCGTCGATCGCCTTGGCCATCGCCGGGGTGACCCGGTCCGCGTACATGTGCACCTGGCCGGAGACGTTGCGCGCCGCGCGGCCGATGGTCTGGATCAGGGAGGTCCCCGAGCGCAGGAAGCCCTCCTTGTCGGCGTCCAGGATCGCCACCAGGGACACCTCGGGCAGGTCGAGGCCCTCACGCAGCAGGTTGATGCCGACCAGTACGTCGTACTCACCGGCCCGCAGCTCGCGCAGCAGCTCGATGCGGCGCAGCGTGTCCACGTCGCTGTGCAGGTAGCGGACCTGGATGCCCAGTTCGAGGAAGTAGTCGGTGAGGTCCTCGGCCATCTTCTTGGTGAGCGTGGTGACCAGGACGCGCTCGTCCTTCTCGGTGCGCTTCCTGATCTCGTGCACCAGGTCGTCGATCTGGCCCTCGGTGGACTTGACGACGACCTCGGGGTCGACGAGTCCGGTGGGGCGGATGATCTGCTCCACGAAACCGTCGCCGCGCGAGAGTTCGTACGTGCCCGGGGTCGCCGACAGGTAGACCGTCTGGCCGATCCGCTGCTGGAACTCCTCCCACTTCAGCGGGCGGTTGTCCAGCGCCGAGGGCAGCCGGAAGCCGTGGTCGACCAGCGTGCGCTTGCGGGAGGCGTCGCCCTCGTACATCGCGCCGATCTGCGGCACGGTGACGTGGCTCTCGTCCAGGACCAGCAGGAAGTCCTCGGGGAAGTAGTCGAGGAGGGTGTGCGGGGCGGTGCCGGGGGCGCGGTCGTCGAAGTGCATCGAGTAGTTCTCGATGCCGGAGCAGCTGCCGATCTGGCGAAGCATCTCCAGGTCGTAGGTGGTGCGCATGCGCAGGCGCTGGGCCTCCAGCAGCTTGCCCTGCTTCTCCAGCTCCGCCAGGCGCTCCCCCAGCTCCTTCTCGATCCCGTTGATCGCCTTCTCCATGCGCTCGGGACCGGCCACGTAGTGGCTGGCGGGGAAGACGTACAGGCTGTCGTCCTCGCTGATGACCTCGCCGGTGAGCGGGTGCAGCGTGGACAGGGCCTCGATCTCGTCGCCGAACATCTCGATGCGGACGGCCAGCTCCTCGTACACCGGGAAGATCTCGATGGTGTCGCCGCGCACCCGGAAGGTGCCGCGCTGGAAGGCCATGTCGTTGCGCGTGTACTGGATGTCGACGAAGCGGCGCAGCAGGGCGTCGCGGTCGATCTCCTCGCCGACCTTCAGGGAGACCATGCGGTCCACGTACTCCTGCGGCGTGCCGAGGCCGTAGATGCAGGAGACGGAGGCGACCACGACGACGTCGCGGCGGGTGAGCAGCGAGTTCGTCGCGGAGTGGCGCAGCCGTTCGACCTCCTCGTTGATGGAGGAGTCCTTCTCGATGTAGGTGTCCGACTGCGGGACGTACGCCTCGGGCTGGTAGTAGTCGTAGTACGAGACGAAGTACTCGACGGCGTTGTTGGGCAGCAGCTCGCGGAACTCGTTCGCCAGCTGGGCGGCCAGGGTCTTGTTGGGCGCCATGACCAGCGTGGGGCGCTGGAGCTTCTCGATCATCCAGGCGGTCGTCGCCGACTTGCCGGTGCCGGTCGCACCCAGCAGGACGACGTCCTTCTCGCCTGCGCGGATGCGCTTCTCCAGTTCGGCGATGGCCGCCGGCTGGTCGCCGCTGGGCTGGTAGGGACTGACGACCTCGAAGGGCGCCACCGTACGTTCGATCTTGGAAACGGGCCGCATGCAACCACCGTACGACCCACCACTGACACTCACGTGGTGAACGGGCTCCGCTAGCGGGCGGGAGGGGGTCGGGGAGGGTTTGGCGCGGGGGCTGCACCCGATCGGCCGAAGTCCGGTTCCGTACCGGATCTGTCACAGGGCGTGCTGGACGCACGTGTCACATCGTTCACCGCATGGCCATTCCGCACCTGTTCCCCGTTGGCGCGCAGCTGTCACGCTCGGTCGTCCGAGTCGTCCTCTCGCGCAAGGAGAGATCCATGCTCACCCTCGCCGTCACAGCGACCCTGACCGCTCTCGCGAGCGGGACCGCCGGTGTCGTCCAGCCCCCGGCCGCTCCCGCGGGCTCCCCGGCCGCCGTCGTGGGCGCTCCGGCCGCCCGTGCGGGCGCCGCGGCTGCCGCCGCCCCCGTCGTCATCGCCCACCGGGGGGCCTCCGGGTACGCGCCGGAGAACACCCTGGCGGCCGTCGACGCCGCGCACCGGCTCGGCGTCGACTGGGTGGAGAACGACGTCCAGCGCACCAAGGACGGCGAGCTGGTGATCGTCCACGACGACAGCCTGGCGCGGACGACCAACGTGGAACAGGTGTTCCCCGGGCGCGCCCCGTGGAAGATCAAGGACTTCACGGCGGCGGAGATCAGCAGGCTGGACGCGGGAAGCTGGTTCGGCTCCGCGTACGCGGGCGCGCGCGTGCCGACGCTGAAGCAGTACCTCCAGCGCGTGGACCGCAACAAGCAGAAGCTCCTGATGGAGGTCAAGAACCCGGCGCTGTACCCGGGCATCGAGAAGGACATCCTCAAGGTGCTGCGCGCGCAGGGCTGGCTGGACGCGGCGCACGTGCGTTCGCGGCTGGTGGTGCAGAGCTTCGACGCGGCGAGCATCCGCTCCGTGCACCGGCAGCACACGGGTCTGGTCACCGGGTTCCTGGGCACGCCGAAGGTGGCCGACCTGCCGAAGTACGCGGCCTTCACCGACCAGATCAACCCGCAGCACACCACGCTCAGCACGGCGTACGTGACGGCCGTGCACAAGCTGAAGGGGGCGCACGGGCAGCGGCTGCGGGTGAACACCTGGACGGTGGACGACGCGGCGAACGCGCGGAAGGTCAAGGGCTTCGGGGTGGACGGGGTCATCACCAACAGGCCGGACGTGGTGCGGGCCGCGATGCGCGGCTGACCTGCGCTTCCGATCGTGCGGGGCCCGTTGTCGGTGCCCGGTCGTACCGTGGTGGGCATGAACGGGGAAACGCCTTCGGCGAGTTGTGCGGAGTGGGCCGTGGTCGGCAGCGACATCGGCCCGCTGCTGCTGGCCGCGACCGACGCCGGGCTGGTGAGCGTGGTCTTCCACGCGGACGAGAAGGTCCGGGTGCGGACCCTGGCGATGCTGGCGGCGCGGCTGGGCGTCGAGCTGGTGGAGGTCGCGGAGCCGATACCCGCGTCGAGCAGGCTGGCCGAACCGGTCCGTCAGTTCGCGGCGTACTTCGCGGGCACGCTGCGGTCGTTCGACCTGCCGCTGGACTGGTCGCTGACCTCGGGATTCAACCGTCAGGTGCTCCGCGCGCTGAACGACGGGGTGCCGTACGGGGCGGTCGTCGGGTACGGGGACCTGGCGCACCGGGTGGGCCAGCCGGGGGCGGCACAGGCGGTGGGCGCGGCGATGGGGTCGAATCCACTGCCGGTGGTGGTGCCGTGCCACCGGGTGGTGGAGAGCGGCGGGGGGCTCGGCGGGTTCGGGGGCGGGCTGGAGACGAAGCGGGTGCTGCTGGCGCTGGAGGGGGTGCTGCCGCAGCCGCTGTTCTGAGGGCGATGTCCCGCAGGTCCGGGGCCCGGTCCCGTCCGCCCGTGCGGTGGCGCGATTATCCGGTGCCCCGGGGGGTGTGGGCTGTCACACTGCGGCGGTGACGACATCCTTCGCCAACCGCACCCGCATATGCGGCCCCGCTTCCACGACCGCCGCCTCCCCGGCCCCCGACGCCGTCGGCCCCTGCGGGGAGGCGTGTACGAAGTGAGCACCACGGACCGGAACGACCACCCGGAAGGCACGGAACGCAGCACGGCCGAGGGCCTGCCGGGCCCCGCTGACGCCCGCCCGGCTGCCGAGGGCCCGGTCGCGGACGCCGCGCCGGCGCCCCCGGGCCCGGCCGGGCCGCCCCCGGTGACGGCCGACGAGCTGTTCGCGCTCCAGCGGCGCACCACCGCCGTGCTGGTCACCAGCCAGATACTCGGCGGGCTCGGCGTCCCCATCGGCATCACGCTCGCGCCCGTCCTGGCCACCGAGATCGCGGGCAGTGAGGCCTTCGCCGGGCTGGCGCCCACCGCCTCCGTGGTCGGCACCGCCCTGCTGTCGGTGCCGCTGGCCGCCCTGATGACGGCACGCGGCCGGCGTCCCGGGCTCGCCCTGGCCTATCTGATCGGCGCGCTCGGAGCGGCGGTCGTGGTGCTCGCCGCCCTGCTGGGGAGCTTCCCGCTGCTGCTGCTCGGCATGGCGGGGTTCGGCGCGGCCTCGCTGGCCAACCTCCAGGCCCGGTTCGCCGCGGCCGACCTGGCCTCTCCCGAGCGGCGGGGCCGGGCGATCTCGACGGTGGTGTGGGCCACCACGATCGGCGCGGTGCTCGGCCCGAACCTCGCGGCCCCGGCCGGGCGCACCTTCGTCGGCACGTCCCTGCCGGTGACGGCGGCGCCGTTCGTGTGGGCCGCCGGGATCTTCCTGGTCACGGGGATCGTCGTCACGGTGCTGATGCGTCCCGATCCGCTGCTGACCGCGCGGGCGCTGTCCCCGCAGGAGGACCACTCGCCCGCGAGCCGCTCGCTCAAGGCGGGCATCGCCGCCGTGAGGGCCTCCCCGCGGGCCCGGCTCGCCCTGGTGACCGTCGCCGTCTCGCACACCGCCATGGTGTCGATCATGACGATGACGCCGGTGCACCTGGGCCACCACGGGGCCGGACTGGAGCTGGTGGGGCTGGTCATCAGCGGTCACATCGCGGGGATGTACGCGTTCTCGCCGGTCATGGGGTGGCTGGCGGACCGGCTCGGGCGGCTGTCGGTGATCGGGCTCGCGGCGGGGCTGCTGTCGCTGGCCGCCCTGCTCGCGGGCACCTCCGGCAGCAGTCACGGGCAGACCGCCGCCGGGCTGTTCGTCCTGGGCCTCGGCTGGTCGGCCGGGCTCGTCTCCGGTTCCGCGCTGCTCACGGACTCCGTGCCGCAGCCCGCCCGCGCCGCCGTGCAGGGCCTGTCCGACCTCACGATGAACTCCGCGGCGGCCGTCGGCGGTGCGGCCGCCGGGCTGATCGTCGCGCAGGCGGGCTACGGATGGCTGAACGCGGCCGGCGCCCTGCTGCTGGTGCCGATGGCGGCGCTGGCCCTGGTCACGGCTCGGGCGGGCAGGGCGTGAGTCCGTACCCGTACGAGAAGGGGCTGCTGGGCCGTGGCCGCTAGAGGCTGATGTGGTACGCCTTGCGCAGCGTCTCGTGGACCGTCCACGTGGTGCGGTCGCCCTCGCGCAGGACGCACGCGTCGCCCGGGCCGATCTCCAGGGTCGCGCCGCCCTCCACCGCGACGGTGGCGCGACCGCTGACCACGACGAACAGCTCGTCGGCCTCGGTGTCGGTCACCACGCCGGGCGTGATCTGCCAGATGCCCCGCACCTGCCGGCCGTCCGGGGACTCCCACAGCACCTTGCCGGTGACCTCGGGCGCACCGGAGACGATCTGCGCCGGGTCGAGGGGCTCGGGCTCCAGCTCGGCGTCCGGAATGTGCACGGAGAAAGAGGCGGGAAGTCGATCAATTGTCGTCATGGCCGGTCACCTTAGCGGTGCCATGGCGACGCCTTTCGACCAGGCCCGCAGCACATCGACGGAAACCGGCGTTCGCGACGGTGCGTGCTCCGGCGCACGAGGGGCACAAGGGAGGGCATCAGTCTTGCAGAGAGTTACAGCCAGGGAGCTGCTGCCATGGAGATTTCGGGCATCATCAGTGCGATCGTGATCGGCATCATCATCGGTGTCCTCGGCAGGCTCGTGGTCCCGGGCCGCCAGAAGATCGGCATCCTGTGGACCATCGTCGTGGGTATTCTCGCGGCGCTGGCGGGTGCGGCGATCGCCAAGGCCTTCGGGGTGAAGGACACCAACGGCATCGACTGGATCGAGTGGCTCATCCAGATCGCCCTGGCGGCGGTCGGTGTCGCGGCCCTGGCCAGCATCAAGACCGGCGGCCGAGGCCGCGGCCGCAGGTAGGCGCCGGGGCCGGAGCACCAGCCGGGCGAGGCGCCGGCCGCCCCGCCGGTGAGCAACGCTCCCACCGCAGTCCTCGCCCGCCCCGCCCGGAGCGGTGAACCTACTCCCCGTCGCCCGGCAGCCCGGTCCATGCCGGATGCCGGGCGTCGTCGGCGCGCACCACCACGTCGGCGGCCTCCGAGGGGGCGGTTTCCCGCTCGTACCGCTCGAACGCGGGCAGCGTCCACCGCTCGCTCTCGGCGGTACGGCGCTCCAGCGCACCCGGCGACAGCCGCACGTGCACGCTCACGTCGAACGGGAACCAGCGCCCGAGCAGCATCGGCCCGCGCACCAACAGCACTCCCCCGGGCGGCAGTCGCACGTACGGACTGCGCGTCGCCCGGTCGGTGGCCGGGTCCCAGAGGTCGGGCAGCACCCGGCCGCTCCCCCCGGCCTCCAACGGCCCGAAGACCTCGCGCCACAGGGCCCCGGTGTCGAACCACCCCTCGAAGTAGGTGTCCGGGTCCTGCTTCCCGTACTCGAACCGCAGCGAGGCGGACCGCAGGAACCCCTGCGTGTCGACCTCGTGCACGGCACGGCCGCGGTCCCGCAACGCCTCGGCGAGCGGCCCGGCCAGCTCCGCCGTGCCGGCGGCGGGCGCACCGTCGATCCCGACCTTCAGCCAGGCGCTGCCGTCGGAGGGCTCCAGCCCGTCGAGATGCCGGGCGAGCCGCCCGGCGAGGCGTCCCCAGGTGATCGGTAGAAACTGCACACGCCCATCATCGCTGGCCCGGGACCCGAGGGGGAAACGTACGACGAACCGGGGTATCCCCCTCCCATGAACCTCGTGGTCGTCGAGCCCGTCAAGCGGCGCCACTGCGCGGACTGCCGCCAGGGCCCGCTCCCCCTGCACATCCTCGAGTACAACGCCCCGCGCTGCCTGGACTGCGCCGATCTGGGCCACCTCGTGCTGCTGCCGCGCGGCGACGCGGCGCTCACCCGCCGGGCGCGCGAGGGCAGTTCGCTGTGGGCGGTGGTCGTGCGCCACAACAAGCGCCGCAAGCGGTACGAGCGCCAGGGCCTCCTGGTCGAAGAGGCCGCCCTCGCCCGCGCCGAGTCCGCCTGCCTCGCCGACGCCGAGGCGCGCTCGCGCCGCCGCGACCGCGACGCGGCCCGTCGCGCGGCCGAGGACGTGACGTTCACGGCGTCCTTCACCGCGGCGGTCCTCGCGCTCTTCCCGGGCTGCCCGCCGGGCCGCGCGCACGCGGTCGCCGCGCACACCTCGCAGCGGGGCAGCGGAAGGGTGGGGCGCAGCGCGGCGGGCCGCGCCCTGGACGAGGCGGCAGTGACGGCGGCGGTCCGCGCCTCGGTCCGCCACGCCGACACTCCGTACGACGCGCTGCTGATGGCCGGCATCCCGCGACACGAAGCGCGGGCACGGGTGAGCGCGGCGACAGAGGAGGTGCTGACGGGGTGGCGGACCCTTCCTGGGGCGTCATGAAACCCCGATGGCACCGGATCGGCACCGGGATGCAGGGATAAAAGGGCTTACCGGGGCAGGATGACTGTTCTCCCCACGCGGGCCGTACAAGCCGCACAACTCACGCGACCCGCACAAGCCACACAACGCGAGGTACCAGCCGATGCCCACCCCCGCCGCCCCGCGGCCCCGCGAAGGGTCGGGCCTGGCTCCCTCCCTCGACGCCGCCCCGCTGCGCCCGTTCCACCTGCGCATCACCGCCACGACCTTCGGCGCGAACTTCTCCGACGGGTACGCGCTGGGCATGATCGGCGCGGTCCTGACCACGCTGACCGACGCCCGCCACCTCTCCGGCGTCTGGCAGGGCCTGCTGGGCGCGTCGGCCCTGATCGGCCTGTTCTTCGGCAGCATCGTGCTGGGCCGGGTCGGCGACATCATCGGGCGCCAGAAGCTGTACATCTACAACTTCGTCCTCATCACCGTGGCCTCCGCCCTCCAGTTCTGGGCCCACGACCCGGCGGTCCTCTTCGCCCTGCGCGTGCTGATCGGCTTCGGCCTCGGGGCGGACTACGCGGTCGGCCCGACGATGCTGTCCGAATTCGCCCCCCGGCGGCTGCGCGGCCTCCTCCTGGGTTCGCTCACCGTGCTGTGGACGGTCGGTTACGTTCTCGCGGGCATCCTCGGCACCTGGCTCGGCGGCACGGAGCACGCGGCGTACGTGCTGCTCGCGACCGGTGCGCTTCCCGCGGCCCTGGTCCTCCTGCTGCGCATCGGCACCCCGGAGTCCCCGAGCTGGCTGGTCAGCCAGGGCCGGACGCGGGAGGCACGCGAGATCGCGGCCCGCTACCTGAAGTGCGAACTGGGCGAGGTCAGGGTCCCCGCTTCGCCCGCCACCTCCGTCTCCGCGTACCGGGAGCTCTTCGCCCCGGGGCAGTCCCGGCGGACCTGGTTCGGGCTGGTCTTCTACAGCGCCCAGGTCCTCCCGTACTTCGCCATCTACACCTTCATGCCGACGATCCTGCTGGCGCTGGACGTGGCGGACGCGGACCTGCAGAACCTGCTCCTCAACCTCTTCCTCCTGGCGGGCGGCGTGTGCGGCCTGTGGTTCCTGCAACGCACGGGCCGCCGCCCGCTGGTCATCGCCACGTTCGCGATCATGACGGTGTCGCTGGCCCTGGTGGGCGCCCTCACGCACGCCTCCACGACGGCCCTGATGATCCCGTTCCTCGTCTACACCTTCGTGATGGCGGGCGCCTCCAACCTCACCCAGGTCTATCCCGCCGAGCTCTACCCCACCCACCTGCGCGCCACGGGCGTCGGCTTCCTGAACGGCACCAGCCGCATCGCCTCGGCGGTGGGCACGTTCGTCCTGCCGGTGAGCCTGGAGTCGCTCGGCCTGAACTGGTCGATGTACTGGCTGGCCGGAGTCCTGCTGCTGGGCACGGCGGCGTCGGTGGCGTGGGCCCCGGAGACGAAGGGCGAGGTGACGACGTCGGGGGGCTGAGGCCGTGCCGCCGGCGCTTGCTGATCCTCGGTAGGCGCCGGGCGTCGCGCCGGATGGGTGGCGTGCCCCGCGGCACGGAACGTTTCCGCCGCTCGCGGTGGGAAGCGGGTCAGGTGCCGCGCAGGCGGTTCAGTACGTCGACGGGGTCCGGGCCGGACGGGCCCTCGGGCCACCAGTCGTCGGCGCCCTGCTCGGACGCGTAGCCGTACCAGAGGGCGTCCTGGCCGTAGCGGAGTTGGAAGCGGCCCGCGGTCAGGCGGTTGTGGGCGGGGCGGAAGTTCAGGCCGAGGACGAGCAGGGTGGAGCGGGCCCGGTCGAAGGGGCCTGCGGGAGGGTCCCACGGCGTGTCGAGGACCGTCAGGGCTTCCGTGCCGCCCTGGCGCCAGGCGGCGACCGCTTTGGCCAGGTCGGTGGGGGTGCGGCCGAGGGCCCGGGTGAGGGAGGTGTAGAGGGAGCGCGTCGACGCGGTCAGCCCGGAGCCGGGCTGGGCGGCGGCGATGCGGACCGCGTCCTGCCAGGGCGTGAGGTGCGCGAACGGGTCCGCGCCCGTGGTGAGCAGGGCGTGGGCCCGCTGGGCGGCGTCGGTGGCGAGGTGGTCCAGGGTGAGCGGGTCGGGGGCGCCGGAGACGTACGGGGGCGGGTAGGAGGGGGGCGTGCCCGGGTGCGTGGGCGGAGGGAACGCCGGGGGCAGTGCGCCGAGGGGGCGGCTGAGGGCCTCCCGGGCGGCGAGCGCGGGGACGGCCGGCGGCGTGCGGGATTCGGTGGCGGCACGGGCGGCGTTGCGGTGGCCGAGGGCGTCGAGGATCTCGCGTTCGTCGCGGCCGCGGAGCAGGAACACGACGAAGGGGTCCTCGTCGACGATGCGGACCACTTGGTAGCAGAGCGCCGCCGCGTGTTTGCAGGGGCGGCCGGCGTCCGGGCAGGTGCAGGAGGGCAGGAGGTCGCCGGCCGTGGCGGGCAGGAGGGGGACCGCCGCGAGCGGGGACGCCGGGTCCAGGAGGGCCTGCGGGATCGTCTTGGCGAGGAGGGACTCCAGGTGGGCCGGGTCGGTGGCGGCCGCGTCCAGGAACGTGTCCCAGTCCTCCGGGGCGAGGGTGCGCAGGCGGAGCTCGGCGCGGTAGGGGCGGGCGCGGCTGCCGCGCACGTACGCCACGACCCGGCCCGGGGTGACCGTGATGGTGTCGACATGGCCCGCGTCGGCGTAGGCCCGGCCGCGGGCGAGGCGGGCGGGGTCGAGGGAGAGGTCCTCCAGGGCGGCCACCCACGCCTTGCCCCACCAGGTGACGGTGGGCCCGGCGGCCGCCGGGTCGGGCGGAAAGGTACGCCGCCGATCGCCGGTGGCGGCCCCGGCCTGCGCAGTCTGCCGGGGGTCGCGCCGCGCGGGGCGGGGGCCGTCGGGAGCGGGCAGGACGGGCTGGAAGTCACGTGACGCGGTGTGCCGGTCGTCCGCGGCACCGAGTTCGGGGCGGATGTCGCTGGGGGCGGTGCGTACGGGGCGTGCGTCGTCCGAGCCACGGAAGAGGGAGCGGACGTCGGCCGGGGCGACGGGGGCGGAGTGGGGTTCGACCGGGTTGGTGGAGGCGGGGCCGACAAGGGCGGGGTCGGCTTCGGCGTCGCTGCGGCTGGGGTGGGCGTCGGCAGCGGCGTCGGCGTCGGCAGGGTGGACGTCGGTAATGGCAGGGCCCGGGTGGACCTCGGCGTCGCTGCGGCTGGGGTGGGCGTCGGCGCGGGCGGAGTGGGCCTCGGCATCGGCAGAGGCGCGGCTCACTTCGGCGTCGGCACGCGCAGGGTGCACATCGGCAGCGGCACGGGCGCGACCGGGCTTCGCGCGTCGGATGCCGCGCCGTGCGACCTGCGCCGCGGACGGACGGGTGCCGCCGGCACCGGCGGACGAACCTGAGTCGTCGGCACGGGCAGGCGATCGGGAGCCGTCGGCACGGACAGGCGAGGGCTCGGCCGCCGCCGAGCGCGCGGTGCGTCGGGCTTCGTCCGCGGCGGCCCGCGAAGCGCGCAGCGCCTGCCGTGCGGCCTCGGCGGCGGCGCTGCGGGGTGGTGACGGCGGGGCCGGGGGCAGGGGCTCCACGTCGGGGCTCGCGGGCCGAGTCTCGTCCCAGGGCTCGGGCGGGGTCTCGTCCCGGGGCTCGGGCCGGGCCTCATCCCGGGATTCGTCCCGCAGATCGTTGCGGGACGAATCCCGCGGTTCGGCTCGCAGGCCATCCTCGGACTTGACCCGCAGGCCATCCCCGGACTCGGACCCCAGGCCATCCCCGGACTCGGCCCGCGGGCCGTCCGGCGTGGCAACCTGCTCGTGGCCGATGCCGTTGAGTTCGGGATGGGAGCGGCGTGGGGTGGTCATGACGGCCTGCGCAGGGAGACGAGGTCGGCCAGTTCGCGGTCGGTGAGTTCGGTCAGGGCGGCCTCGCCCGAGCCGAGGACGGCGTCCGCCAACGACCGCTTGGAAGCGAGGAGTTCGGCGATGCGGTCCTCGACCGTGCCCTCGGCGATCAGGCGGTGCACCTGGACGGGCTGGGTCTGGCCGATGCGGTAGGCGCGGTCGGTGGCCTGCTCCTCGACCGCCGGGTTCCACCAGCGGTCGAAGTGCACCACATGAGCGGCGCGGGTGAGGTTGAGGCCGGTGCCGGCCGCCTTGAGGGAGAGCAGGAAGACGGGGACCTCGCCGGACTGGAAACGGTCGACCATCTCCTCTCGCTGCGCCACCGGGGTGCCGCCGTGCAGGAGTTGGGCGGGGATCGCGCGGGCGGCCAGGTGCTGGGAGAGCAGCCGGGCCATGGTGACGTACTGAGTGAAGATCAGGACGGAGTCCTCCTCGGCGAGGATCGTGTCGAGGAGTTCGTCGAGGAGGGCGAGCTTGCCGGAACGGGTGCCGGTGAGACGGGCCGGCTCCTCCTTGAGGTACTGCGCGGGGTGGTTGCAGATCTGCTTCAGCGAGGTCAGCAGCTTCATGATCAGGCCGCGGCGGGCGATGCCCTCGGAGGCCTCGATGGCGGCCATCGTCTCGTGCACGGCCGCCTGGTAGAGGGAGACCTGTTCGCGGGTGAGGGAGACGGGGTGGTCGGTCTCGGTCTTGGGCGGCAGTTCGGGGGCGATGCCGGGATCGGACTTCTTGCGGCGCAGGAGGAAGGGCCGCACCAGGCGCGAGAGGCGCTCCACCGCCCCGGGGTCCTCGCCGCCCTCGACGGCGCGGGCGTGCCGGGCGCGGAAGGTGGTGAGGGGGCCGAGGAGACCCGGGGTCGTCCAGTCCAGGAGGGCCCACAGCTCGGAGAGGTTGTTCTCGACGGGCGTGCCGGTGAGCGCGATGCGGGCCGGGGCGGGGATCGTGCGCAGGGCCCTAGCGGTGGAGGAGCGGGCGTTCTTCAGGTGCTGGGCCTCGTCGGCGACGATCATGTTCCAGGTGTGGGCGGCCAGTCGGGCCGCGCTGGTGCGCATGGTGCCGTAGGTGGTGAGGACGAAGCCGCCGTCGTACGGGCGGGAGCCGGGCGGGGTCTCCGGGACGCCGGAACCGTGGGCGTCGTCCGCCGTGAACAGTCCCTCGGCGGCGGCCTCGTCGAGGGTGCGGGCCGTGCCGTGGAAGCGGCGGACCGGGACGCCGGGCGCGAAGCGTTCGATCTCGCGCTGCCAGTTGCCGAGGAGGGAGGCGGGGCAGACCACCAGGGTGGGGGCGGTGCGGGTGCCGGAGGCCGGGCGGGCGGCGTCCGCCCGGTGCAGGTGGAGCGCGATCACGGTGATCGTCTTGCCCAGGCCCATGTCGTCGGCGAGACAGCCGCCGAGGCCGAGGGAGGTCATGAGGTCGAGCCAGGCCAGCCCGCGGAGTTGGTAGTCGCGCAGGGTGGCGTTCAGCGCGGGCGGCTGCGGGACCGTGTCCGCGCCGCCGCGCGCGAGCCGGTCGCGGAGGGTGGCGAGCGCCCCCACGGGCACCGCGTCGACCCGTTCGCCGTCGACCTCCGCCATGCCGGTGAGGGCGATCTCCAGGGCGTCGGCCGGGTCCAGCAGCCCCAACTGCCGCTTGCGTGCCTTGCGTACGAGCGCGGGGTCGACCACCACCCACTGGTCGCGCAGCCGCACCACCGGCCGGTGCTCCTCGACGAGGGCGTCCATCTCGGCGTCGGTGAGGTCTTCGCCGCCCAGCGCCAGTTGCCAGCTGAACGCGAAGAGGTGTTCGGAGTCGAAGAAGGGGGTCCCGTCGGTGGCCGAGCCGGGCGCGGGGCGCACCACCGCGATGGCGGTCAGCGTACGGGCCAGATCCCGGGGCCAGTGGACGGTGACCCCCGCGGCCTCCAGCCGGTGCGCCGCCGCGCCCAGGAGGTCGTACAACTCCTCGTCGGAGAGCGCCAGTACGTCGGGGACGGGCTGCTCCAGGAGGCGCGTGAGCGGCGGCCAGACGCGACCCGCGCGGCGCAGCGCGAGGACGGTGTCGACGCGGGCGCGGGGGCCGAAGGACTCGCCGCCCTCGCCCGACCAGAGGTCGGCAGCGTCCACGAGGTGGGTGGGGTCGGCGAGGCTGTGCACTTGAACGACGGCGGCGCCCGCGCGGCGCGAGCGGTCCTGCCGGCCGTCCTCGGCGTCCTCGTCGCGCGGGTCGAAGAGGCCGTGCACGGGGAGGTCGAGGCGGAGCGAGACCCGCACTCCGGCGTCCGCGCCGGCCGCCACCTCGGCGGCCCACTCGCGCAGGCGCGGCAGGCGCTGGGCCTCGGCGGCGGCGTACGGGTCCCCGAAGGCGAGGGCGGCGGCAGGCGTGCGGGGCAGGACGTCGGCGACCGCGTCGACGAAGGAGCGCACCAGGTGGGCGGGGTCCGGTACCTGGAGCGGACTGCGGTCGGGCAGCGGGACGGCGTACCCCTCGGGGGGCAGCGCGGCGGCGATCGCGCGCAGTTGGGCGATGTCGGCGGCGTCCGGCGGCCCGGCCCGCCAGGCGTCCTCGTCGCCGGGGGTGAGCCCCGGCAGCAGCAGCCCGCGCGCGACGAGGTGCAGGGCGTGCAGGGCGGCGGCGCCCCAGCAGCGGGCGGCGGGGTGGGCGGCCGGGGCGTGCCGGGCGGCGACCAGCAGGGGCAGGGCGTCGGCGAGCGGGAGGAGGCGGGCCGCGACGGTGCGGGTGCGGGCGACCGCGCCCTGACGGCGTACGACGGTGAGCGTGTCCTCAGCGCCCGGCGGCGGGGGCCCGTCCGGCGACCACAGGGCGACGCGGGCGTCACGGGGCAGGGGGGCGGGGAGGTAGACGGCGGCAGCGTGCCCGGGAAGGCGGCTCACCGCGGTCAGTGCAGTGGCTCTCGTGACGTCGCCCATCCGGTCCCCGACCTCCCTCCCGGTTGTGTCTGCGCAGGTGGCACAGGCTTTCTGCGTGGACCTGCGAGTCTACGGGCCGGGTCTGACAGTGACGGCTCCGCCGACACCCCGACACCAAGCGGCGAAGCGGCCCCGACGACAAACACCCCGGCACCAGGCGGCGAAGCGGCCCCGACGACGGACGCCCCAGCACCAAGCGACGAGGCCGCTCCGACGAGCCCCGGCGCCCAGCGGCGAAGCGGCCCCGACGACGGACACCCCGGCACCAGAAGCCGCAGCAGGGCCACCCAGTCGCCTGTCCCGCACCGTGGCCGCCAACCCACCCCGCGGCCGTCCTCGACGTATAAACGCGGAATGCCGCCCTCCGAGGGGCGGCACCCGTCCGCGTACGTGGAGACGAGCGCTAACTCCGCTGCCCCGCCCGCTCCCTGAGCTCCTGCCACACCGCGCGCACCTGGGGCTCCAGCGCCTCCAGCGGACCGTCGTTGTCGATCACCAGATCGGCGACGGCGAGCCGCTGCTCGCGGGTGGCCTGCGCCGCCATCCGCCCGCGCGCATCGGCCTCGGACGTACCGCGCAGCCGTACCAGCCGGTCCAGTTGGGTCTCGGGCGACGCGTCCACCACGACCACCAGGTCGTACAGCCCCGCCAGTCCGTTCTCCGTCAGCAGCGGTACGTCGTGCACGACGACGGCGTCGGGCGGCGCGGCCCGCTGCAGTTCGGCGGAGCGCGCCCCGACCAGCGGGTGCACGATCGCGTTGAGGGTCTTCAGCTTCTCGGCGTCGGCGAAGACGATCGCGCCCAGCGCGGGCCGGTCCAGCGTGCCGTCCGGCGTGAGGATGTCCTCGCCGAACGCCGCCACCACGGCGTGGGGGGCCGGCGGGGCCGCCCGGCCCGCCCCCCCCCCCGAGCCCGGGCGGGGGGCGCCCGACCCCCCCCCGGCCCCCCGCCCCCGCCGGCCCGCCCACACACCGGGCGG
>NZ_JBIVLB010000003.1:589401-624707 GCF_044751045.1 Streptomyces sp. NPDC088745 | reverse complement strand
TTCTTGTTCTCGGGGGCGGCGATGAGGACCCCGCCCGGGGGGGGCGGGTCCCGCGGGCGGTCCGGGTTTTGGAGTTCCGCGCCTACCGCCGCCCCCCCGGCGTCGCGCCGGGGCGCCCGGGGCCCCACGACCTCACGCGCGATGCGGTCGGCGTCCACGACGACCGCGCCGTACGACGCGAGCAGCCGCGACACTTCACTCTTGCCGGCGCCGATACCGCCGGTCAGGCCCACTCTCAGCATGACCGGCAGCCTAAGGCGCACCGCTGCGGGGCTACAGGTCGCCCTCCCGCTCGGCGAGGAACTTCTCGAATTCCAGTCCGATCTCGTCCGCCGACGGCAGGTCCTTGGCCTCCGCGACGAGACTGCCGCGGGTCTCGGCGCCCGCCACCGCGTCGTACTGGTGCTCAAGGCCCTGGACCAGCGCGACCAGTTCCTCGTCGCCCTCGCCGACCTGACGGTCGATCTCGTCCTGGGTGCGGCGCGCCTCCGTGCGCAGCGCGTGCGCCACCGACGGCAGGACCAGGCCGGTCGCCGCGGTGATCGCCTCCAGGACGGTCAGCGCCGAGTCGGGGTAGGCCGAGCGCGCCACGTAGTGCGGCACGTGCGCGGCGACGCCGAGGACGTCGTGACCCGCCTCCGTCAGCCGGTACTCGATCAGCGACTCCGCCGAACCCGGCACCTGCGCCTCGTCGAACGGGCTGCGGTGGCCCGGCACCAGGTCGGTGCGGTTGCCGTGCGGAGTGAGGCCCACCGGGCGGGTGTGCGGGACGCCCATCGGTATGCCGTGGAAGTTCACCGCGAGCCGCACCCCGAGGCGCTCCACGATCTGACGCACCGCCGCCGAGAACCGCTCCCACTCCACGTCCGGCTCCGGGCCGGAGAGCAGCAGGAACGGGGCGCCCGTGGCGTCCTGCACCAAGTGCACTTCGAGGGAGGGGGTCTCGTAGTCCGACCACTGGTCGCGCTTGAACGTCAGCAGCGGGCGACGGGCCCGGTAGTCGACCAGCCGGTCGTGGTCGAAGCGCGCGACGACCTGGTGGGGCAGCGAGTCCAGCAGCTTCTCGACGATCTGGTCGCCGGTCTCCCCCGCGTCGATATAACCGTCGAAGTGGTAGAGCATGACAAGTCCGGCCGACTCCTGGGCCAGCGCCATGTCGACGACGGCCAGCCCCTTCGGCTCCCATGCGTACAAACCCTGCGGATCAAGCACGATTCCCGCTACCTCCTCGCGTTTCACAGGGAAGAACGTGCCGCGGGCCGCGGGCATTCCCCGCCACGCCGCCTTCCCTCAGCCTTCCCTCATACGAGTGGACGAGCCCACGAACGGGAACTCCGCCGAGCGCACGCGACAAGGCCCGGACGCACGGCGAGGCCCGCTCCCCCGAAGGGGAACGGGCCTCGCTGTTCAGCCGGTTCGGCTCCCGGCCGTCACCCGGAGACGGTGACGGTCAGGCAACCACGCGACCGGTGGGGGTCAGAGCGTTCAGCTCTGGCCGCCCGCCAGCTTCTCGCGGAGCGCGGCCAGGGCCTCGTCCGACGCCAGGGCGCCGGAGTTGTCGTCCGACTCCGAGGAGTAGGAACCGCCCGAGATGCCCGCACCGGCGTTGCCACCGGTCGCGGCCGGAGCGGCAGCGCCCTCGGCAGCGGCGGCCTCGTCGGCCTCGCGGGACTTGATGACCTGGGCCTGGTGCTGCTCGAAGCGCTGCTGCGCCTCGGCGTACTGACCCTCCCAGGCCTCACGCTGCGACTCGAAGCCCTCGAGCCAGTCGTTCGTCTCGGGGTCGAAGCCCTCGGGGTAGATGTAGTTGCCCTGGTCGTCGTACGAGGCAGCCATGCCGTACAGCGTCGGGTCGAACTCCACCGAGGCCGGGTCGGCGCCGAAGGACTCGTTGGCCTGCTTCAGCGACAGCGAGATCCGGCGACGCTCGAGGTCGATGTCGATGACCTTGACGAAGATCTCGTCGTTGACCTGGACGACCTGCTCCGGGATCTCCACGTGGCGCTCGGCCAGCTCGGAGATGTGGACCAGGCCCTCGATGCCCTCGTCGACGCGGACGAACGCACCGAACGGAACCAGCTTCGTGACCTTGCCGGGGACGACCTGGCCGATCTGGTGCGTACGGGCGAACTGCTGCCACGGGTCTTCCTGCGTCGCCTTCAGCGACAGGGAGACACGCTCGCGGTCCATGTCGACGTCGAGAACCTCGACGGTGACTTCCTGGCCGACCTCGACAACCTCGGACGGGTGGTCGATGTGCTTCCAGGAGAGCTCGGAGACGTGCACGAGACCGTCGACGCCACCCAGGTCCACGAAGGCACCGAAGTTGACGATCGAGGACACGACGCCGGAGCGGACCTGACCCTTCTGGAGGGTCGTGAGGAACGTCTGGCGCACCTCGGACTGGGTCTGCTCAAGCCAGGCACGGCGGGACAGGACCACGTTGTTGCGGTTCTTGTCCAGCTCGATGATCTTGGCCTCGAGCTCCTTGCCCACGTAGGGCTGGAGGTCGCGGACACGGCGCATCTCGACGAGGGAGGCCGGCAGGAAGCCACGGAGGCCGATGTCGAGGATGAGACCACCCTTGACGACCTCGATGACGGTGCCGGTGACGATCCCGTCCTCTTCCTTGATCTTCTCGATCGTGCCCCAGGCGCGCTCGTACTGCGCACGCTTCTTGGACAGGATGAGACGGCCTTCCTTGTCCTCCTTCTGGAGAACCAGGGCCTCGATCTCATCGCCCACGGCGACGACCTCGTTGGGGTCGACGTCGTGCTTGATGGAAAGCTCGCGGGACGGGATGACGCCTTCGGTCTTGTAACCGATGTCGAGCAGGACCTCGTCCCGGTCGACCTTCACGATGACGCCGTCGACGATGTCGCCGTCGTTGAAGTACTTGATCGTCTCGTCGATCGCGGCGAGGAAGGCTTCCTCGTTACCGATGTCGTTGACCGCTACCTGCGGGGTGGTAGAGGTGGTCTCGGTGCTGCTCGTCATGTGGGAAAGGGCTCCGGTACGGACAGAAATCGTAGGTACTGCTACGCCGTGAGCCTGTCGCTCTGCAGAAGCCGGACAGCCGAAGAAGCACCGAACCGGCGGAACCGGCGGGCACCTCGAAAACCGAGGAGACATACATACAGATGCGAGCGCGGCCTGCTAGGTCTGAGGCGCGCAGGCTCGCAGCGCAACTTGTAGCATACGGGGGCCGCCGGGCAGGGTCAATGCGCGAAGGCACCCACCCGGGGCGGAACGCCCCATACCCGGCACAACTCGGGTCCGGCGAGGCCACCATGGGCTTCCCGCTCCCCCCGGACCCCTTCCCGGCCGCTCCTCGGGGAGGTACCCGGGAGGGGTTCCGGCGGAGCCTACTCAGACTATTCGAACGGGCGCAATGATCCACGAAGACGACTCCTCCGACGCGGTTTCCCTCGACGCCCTCGCGGCCGGGGAGGACACGGAGCCCGAGGCCACCCGGCGTGACGCCGGCGACGCGGAGAGCAGCCGGGCCAGCCGGGGCTGGTGGGACAGCAACGCGGACGAGTACCAGCTCGACCACGGGACCTTCCTGGGCGACGACCGCTTCGTGTGGGGCCCCGAGGGCCTCGACGAGGTGGAGGCGGAGCTGCTGGGCCCGCCGGAGGACCTCAAGGGGCTCGACGTGCTGGAGATCGGCGCGGGCGCCGCGCAGTGCTCGCGCTGGCTGGTGCGGCAGGGCGCCCGCCCGGTCGCCGTGGACCTCTCGCACCGCCAGCTCCAGCACGCGCTGCGGATCGGCGGCGGCGAGGACGGGGTGGGCCTGGTGCAGGCCGACGCCGGGGTGCTGCCGTTCCGGGACGGCTCCTTCGACCTGGCGTGCTCGGCGTACGGGGCGGTGCCCTTCGTCGCGGACCCGGTGAAGGTGTTCCGCGAGGTGCGCCGGGTGCTGCGGCCGGGCGGGCGGTGGGTGTTCTCGGTGACGCACCCGATCCGCTGGGCGTTCCCGGACGAACCGGGCCCCGAGGGGCTGTCGGTCTCCGCGTCGTACTTCGACCGCACTCCCTACGTGGAGCAGGACGAGCAGGGGCGGGCGGTGTACGTCGAGCACCACAGGACGCTCGGGGACCGCGTCCGGGACGTGGTCGCCGGCGGCTTCCGGCTGGTGGACCTCGTGGAGCCGGAGTGGCCCGCGTGGAACAGCTCGGAGTGGGGCGGCTGGTCCCCGCTGCGGGGGAATCTGATCCCGGGGACGGCGATCTTCGTCTGCGAGCGGGACTGACACCGGGCGCTTCGTCTGCGAGCGGGACTGGCGCCGGACGCGCACGGGGGTCCGCCCCGCTCCCGTACGACACTGTGGGGATGATCCGTAGCGAAGCCCTCGACCAGTTGCCCGTGCGCACGGCGGTGCCCGCTCTCGTGGCGGCGCTCGACGCGCACGGGGCCGCGGTGCTGTGCGCGCCGCCCGGCACCGGCAAGACGACGCTGGTGCCGCTGGTGCTGGCCGGTCTGGTGGGCGGCGGACCGGTGCGCAGGGTGGTGGTCGCGGAGCCGCGCAGGATCGCCGCCCGGGCGGCGGCCCGACGGATGGCGTGGCTGCTGGGCGAGCGGGTCGGCGAGCGCGTCGGAGTCACCGTGCGCGGCGAGCGCACCGTGTCCCCGGACACCGTCGTGGAGGTCGTCACCACCGGCGTGCTGCTGCAACGGCTGCAGCGCGACCAGGAGTTGACCGGCGTGGACGTGGTCGTGCTGGACGAGTGCCACGAGCGGCACCTCGACGCGGACACCGCCGCCGCCTTCCTGCTGGACGTACGTGCCGCCCTGCGCCCGGAGCTGCGGCTGGTGGCGGCCTCCGCGACGACCGACGCGGCGGGCTGGTCACGGCTGCTGGGGGACGCGCCGGTGGTGGAGGCGCAGGGGGTCTCGCACCCCGTCGAGACGGTGTGGGCGCCGCCCGCGCGGCCGGTGCGCCCGCCGCACGGGATGCGAGTGGATCCGGTGCTGCTGTCGCACGTGGCGTCGGTCGTGCGCAGGGCGCTCGCCGAGCGCGAGGGCGACGTGCTGTGCTTCCTGCCGGGGGTGGGGGAGATCGCCCGGGTGGCGGGGCAGTTGAGCGGGGTGGGGGCGGAGGTGCTCCAGGTGCACGGGCGGGCGCCCGCCGCCGTGCAGGACGCCGTGCTGGCGGGCCCCGCGTCCGGCCGCCGGGTGGTCCTGGCGACGTCCGTGGCGGAGTCGAGCCTGACCGTGCCCGGGGTGCGGGTCGTCGTGGACTGCGGGCTGGCGCGTGAGCCCCGTACCGACCACGCGCGGGGGCTGAGCGCGCTGACGACCGTACGGGCGTCCCGGGCGGCGGCACGCCAGCGCGCGGGGCGGGCCGGGCGCGAGGCGCCGGGCACGGTGTACCGGTGCTGGGAGGAGGCCGAGCAGGGGCGGCTGCCCGCCTTCCCGAACCCGGAGATCAAGGTGGCCGACCTGGCCGCGTTCGCCCTCCAGGCGGCCTGCTGGGGCGACCCGGAGGCCGCCGGACTCGCCCTGCTCGACGCCCCGCCGGCCGGTGCGATGGCGGCGGCGCGGGAGGTCCTGACGGCGATCGGCGCGGTGGACGCGCGGGGCCGGGCCACCGACCGGGGCGTACGGCTCTCCCGCCTCGGGCTGCATCCGCGGCTGGGGCGCGCGCTGCTGGACGGCGCGCGGGAGATCGGCGCCCGGCGGGCGGCGGAGGTGGTGGCGCTGCTGAGCGAGGAGCCGCCCCGGGAGTACGGGGACGACCTGGCGGAGGCGTGGCGGGCGGCCCGGCGCGGCGGCGACGCGTACGGGGCGCGCTGGAAGCAGGAGACCCGGCGGCTGGCGTCGGGGGTGCGGGGCGAGGGGGCCCCGCTCGCGGACGACGCGGCGGCGGGCCTGGTGGCGGCGCTGGCGTTCCCGGAACGGGTGGCGCGGGCGCGGGGCGCGGGGGCGTTCCTGATGGTGTCGGGGACGGGCGCGGAGGTGGGCGAGGGGTCGCGGCTGCGCAGTGCGCCGTGGCTGGCGGTGGCGGTCGCGGACCGTCCGGCGCATGCGGCGTCCGCGCGGGTGCGGCTGGCGGCGGTGCTCGACGCGGACACCGCGCGGGTGGCGGCGGAGCACCTGTACGGGGTGCGGGAGGAGGTCCGCTGGGAGGGCGGGGACGTGGTGGCCCGGCAGGTGGAGGCGCTGGGCGCGGTGGAGCTGGCCGTGCGCCCGCTGCGCGAGGTGCCCCGGGGGCAGGTGCGCGGGGCGCTGCTGGAGGGGCTGCGGCAGGAGGGGCTCGGGCTGCTGCGCTGGACGCGGGACGCGGCGGGGCTGCGGGAGCGGCTGGCGTTCCTGCACCGGCAGCTGGGAGCACCGTGGCCGGACGTGTCGGACGCGGCGCTCGTGGAGTGCGCCGGGCAGTGGCTGGAGCCGGAGTTGTCGCGGGCGCGGCGGCGGGCGGACCTGGGGCGGATCGAGGCCGGGCAGGCGCTGAGCCGGCTGCTGCCGTGGGCGGGCGGGGAGGCGGCGCGGCTGGACGCGCTGGCGCCGGAGCGGATCGAGGTGCCGAGCGGGTCGCGGATCCGGGTGGACTACTCCGGTGAGCAGCCGGTGCTGGCGGTGAAGCTCCAGGAGATGTTCGGGCTGGCGCAGACACCGCGGGTGGGGGCGTCCGGGTCCTCGCCGGGGGTGCCGGTGCTGGTGCACCTGCTGTCGCCGGCGGGGCGGCCGGTGGCGGTGACGGCGGACCTGGCGTCGTTCTGGCGCGAGGGGTACCGGGGGGTGCGGGCGGAGCTGCGGGGGCGCTATCCGAAGCATCCGTGGCCGGAGGACCCGGGGGCGGCGGCGGCCACGCGGCACACGAAGGCGCGGGCGGCCCGGCAGGGGACGGGCGGCTGACGGAGCGGGCGGCCCGGGGGCGGAGAGGCAAGCTGCCCGAGGGCGAGGGGCCGCGGGCCGGGGAGGAGGAGGCCCCCGGCGGTCAGGAAAGAGCGGCCGGGGCCGGGGCCCGGGGCCGGGCCGGGGCCGGACGGCGGCCGCGGGCCTCCAGCCAGAGGGCGAGGGCGAGCAGGGCGAGGCCGAGGACGAGGAAGCTCCAGGGGAGGTAGGAGGTCAGCAGGAGGACCGGGGTCCGGTTCGCCTTGACGAGGGCCAGCGTGGCGTCGACGTAGTCCGCCCGCATCTTCACGTGGCCGGAGAACGCCGTGACCTTCTCCCGCCCCTGCAGCAGGCTCCCGCCCCGCATCTCCTCGGTGTGGATCTCCTCCCCGTTCACGGGCGCCCCCGTCACCGGGTCGACCCAGAACATCCGCTTCGTCGTGTACCACATGCTCGTTCCGGTCTGCTTCTCCAGCGTGCCGGAGTCGATTCCGGGCAGCGGCATCCTCTTCGGGTACGGCACCTTCGTCCACGGGACGGTCTGCTCGAAGTAGTAGACCTCGATCCCCCGGAACTCCTGCGTCCCCCGATAGTGGATCGGAGCGGTGAGCCGGGCGCGCGCGTCGTAGTACTCGTAGTCGCGCTTCTCCGTCAGGAAGGGCCACTTGAACTCGATGCCGCGCCGCCGCACCGGGTCCCCGTCGACCATCTCCCCGGTGGCGTGCACGGGGTCCTGGGTGTGCGCGTCGAAGATGTAGCGCTCGGGGATGGTGGAGACCATCTTCCCGTCGGGCCCCGCGACGTAGGAGAGGGCGTCCCAGACGACCACGTCCCGCCCTGCGGTCCGCTCGATCCGCTGCGACTCCTCGACGTTGCCCTTGAGCGTCTGCACGACGGTCAGCTTCTCGACCTGTCGGGCCCGCATGGTGCCGTAGTCGATGAGCGTTGCGGGCTTCGCCTCCAGGACCATGTCCTGGTACTGGCCCGGCGGGATCTTGGCCAGCCGCGGGAAGGCGTACCACCGGGTCAGTGGCGCGAGGGCGGTGAAGAACACCGCGAGGGCGAGCAGGACCAGTCCGGCTTTGCGTCGCATCCGCTGTCCGCCCCCGTCACTTCTTCGGTGCCGGGACGGTGGTCAGCAGCGGTTTCGGCGAGGTCTCGCCGGCCGGTGCGCCGACCGCCGTGATCGTGAGGACCAGGGCGAACGCGGCGGCCAGCCCGACGGCTGCGGCGATGAGGGCGCGCATGTACCGACTTCCTCCCGCTGAACTGTTTCTGACGTCCCGTCAGGGAGGGGGCACCGTAGCAACGCCGCCGCGAGAGGGGAACACCGAAGCGGGCACGGAAAAACGAACAGGGGGGAGGCGCCGGGTCGTCCCGGTCCCTCCCCCCTGTCGGGGTTCCACTACGGCTGCGGTTTCCGCTACGGCTACGGCTTCCGCGCCGGCTTCGGCTGCGACTACGGCTTCGGCGAAACCGAGCCGGACGGGCTCGCGCTCCCACCCGGCGACTTGGTCGGCGTCTTGGTGGGCTCCTTCGTCGGCTCCTGCGTGGGCGGAGTCGTCGGAGGCGTGGTCGGCGGCGTCGTGGGCGGGGTCGTCGGAGGCGTGGTGGGCGGTGTGGTCGGCGGCGTCGTCGGGGCGGCCGTGACCGTCAGCGTGACGTTCAGCGCCACCCCGTCGGCGACGACGCGCAGCACGTACGTCCCGGCCTTGGGGCCCGCGTACAGCTTCGGCAGCGCCACCGTGCCGTCCGCGCCGGTGACGAGTCCGCCCACGGTGCGCACCGCGGTGCCGTCGGCGGCCTGGAAGTGCGGGCCGACGCCGACGACGACGGCGGACACCTTGGAGCCCTTGAGCGCCTTGCCGTCGGCGGTCGCCCTGACCTCGACGGTTCCGGCGAACGCTTCGCCCGCCTCGGCCTTGAGCGCGGTGGTGGAGGTGCGGGTCAGCGCGTCGGCCTTCGGCGCGGGGGCCTGCTTGGCGGTGACCGTCGCCCAGAACTCGGCGGCCGGGGCGCCGGGCGTCGACGCGCGGACGACGAAAGCGCCCGCCCTGTCGCCCGCGGCGAGCACCGGCGCCGTCGCGAGGCCGTTCTTGTCGGTGGTGACGGCGGTCCGCAGCGCGTTGCCGGGGAAGCGGGCCTCGGTGGCGCCGACGACGAGGAACTCGACCTTCGCACCCGCGACGGGCCTGCCCGCCTTGGTGAGCACCTGCACGCCGGGCCGGTCGGCGAAGTCCTCGCCCGCGACCGCGGTCAGCTTCGTCGCGCCGACGGCCTTGAGCGCGGCGGCGGTGTCCGGCGCGGTCGGCGGAGTGGTCTGGCCGGCGCCGGGCTTGGTGGTGCCCGGGGTGGGCGTGACGGGCGGGGTGGGCGCGACGGGCGGGGTGGCGCCGTTGCCGTTGGGCGTCCTGGTGTGGCTGTCGGGGGTGGGCGTGCGCGGCTGGACGCCGGTGCCGTCGGGGACGGAGTGGGTGCCGCGGTTGTAGAAGTCGTACCAGGACAGGACCGTCCGCAGGTACTCCCGCGACCGGTTGTAGCTGAGTATCGCCTTGTCGCGGTCGTCCGGGTTCGTCATGTCCCGGGAGCCCGCGCACAGGTAGTGCCCGGCGGCGAGCGCCGCGTCGTAGATGTTGTTCGGGTCCTTCTTGCCGTCCCCGTTGCCGTCCTTGCCGTTGCGGGCCCAGGTGGAGGGGATGAACTGCATCGGGCCGACCGCGCGGTCGTACGTGCTGTCGCCGTCGTACGCGCCGTTGTCGGTGTCCTTGATGTTGGCGAAGCCGACGCCGTTGAGGACCGGGCCCAGGATCGGCGTGAGGGTGTTGCCCTGGGCGTCGACCTGGCCGCCGCGCGCCTGGCCGGACTCCACCTTGCCTATGGCCGCCAGGAGTTGCCAGGGCAGCCGGCAGGACGGGTCGGCGGCCTCGACGGCCGTCTGCGCCTTCTTGTACGCGTCCAGGACGGTTGCGGGCAGCCCCGCCTCGGGGGTGCCCACGGCGGCGCCGCCGCCGTCGCCGGTGCCCGGCATGCCGATGCTCGCGTCCGGAGCTCCGGGGGTGGTGAGCGGCGGAAGGTCGGTGTAGTACGGGGAGTTGCCGGTGGCCGCCGACTCCGGTCCCGGCTTCGCGCCGGCCGTCTGCCCGTCGTACGTGGTCCCGGCCGCCCCGGGTGCCTGTGACGCGGACAGGGCGGCCACGGCTATCGCCGCCACCGCCGTCGTGGTCGCTCCCTTGCGCAAGCGACGACCGAACTGTGCAGCCATGCGAGTGGTCCCTCCCCATCGGCGGCGGTACGCGCTCCCCAGCGCGACGACCCACGTGACACTACGACAACTCTTGGCGCCGGAACACAGGCTTCTGGTCGGTTTTCACCTCTTCGACACTTTCGTATCGGCAGAAAGCCGCGTCCCCGCGGTCCCGCATACTGAGCGGCATTGATCACCTGTGAACACGTCGTGCCCGAGGGGGGACCTCACTCGGGCCGTGTCGGAGGGGGAGCCCACATGCCGTTCACACTCAGCCATGCCGCCGCCGTGCTGCCGGGAGTCCGCCGCGACGGCACCGGACGCGGCCCCTTCCTGCCGTCGGCGCTCGTGGCGGGTTCCTTCGCCCCGGACCTGACGTACTTCCTGGCGTCGGTCCTGCCGGGCGGCATGTCCTTCGGCGCCTTCACGCACTCGGCGCCCGGCGTCGTCACGGCGGACGTGCTGTGCACGGCGCTGCTGGTGCTGTTGTGGGTGCGCTCGCGCGAACCGCTGGTGGCGCTGCTGCCCAGACGCTGGCAGGGGCGGGTGCACGGCGTCGTGCGCGGGGCGCGCTGGAGCGCCGTGTCGCCTTCGCTGGTGCTGCGGTTCGTGCTGTCGGCGGTGGTCGGGTCGCTGACGCATGTGGTGTGGGACCTCTTCACCCATCCCGGCAGGCTCGGCACGGAGTGGTTCCCGGTGCTCGGGCACACCTACGCGGGCCTCCCGCTCTACACCTACGCGCAGTACGGGTCGTCGGCGCTGGCGGCACTCGTCCTGTGCTGGTTCCTGGTGACGGCGCTGCGCCGGCAGGCGGGGGCCTCCCCTGACGGCGTGCCCCTGCTGGAGCGGCGTCAACGGGGTCTCGCGCTGGCCCTGTTGGGCGGGTGCGCGGTGCTCACCGCGGTGCTGCGGTGCCTGCGCTGGCAGGCCCACCAGAGCGTGCCGCTGCGGCCGTTCGACTACATCCCCACCATCTGCTTCGGCGCGGGCGCGGGACTGCTGGTGGGGCTCGTGCTGTACGTCGCGCTGGCGGGCCGGTGGCGGGCGGCCGCACCGGACCGCGAGGACCACGAGGACCGGGAGGCGGTGCCGGACGCTGCCGGAGCGCCGCGGACGGCCGGGGCCCGGCCCCGTACCCGATCGCACTGATCGCGTACGGGACCGGGCCCCCGGGACGCGCACGGCGTCAGTGGGCGGCGGACTCCCAGTTCTCGCCGACGCCCACCGACACGTCCAGCGGGGCGCGCAGCTCGACGGCGCCCGCCATCTCGCGGCGGACGATCTCCTCGACCTTCTCCTTCTCGCCCCTGGCGATCTCCAGCACGATTTCGTCGTGCACCTGGAGCAGCATCCGGGAGGTGCACCCAGCCTTCTGCAGCGCCGCGTCGACGTTCAGCATGGCGACCTTGACGATGTCGGCCGCGGTGCCCTGGATGGGCGCGTTGAGCGCCATCCGCTCGGCCATCTCGCGGCGCTGGCGGTTGTCGCTGTTGAGGTCGGGCAGGTAGCGGCGGCGGCCGAGCATCGTCTCCGTGTACCCGGTGGCCCTGGCCTCCTCGACGGCGCGCTGGAGGTAGTCCTGCACCCCGCCGAACCGCTCGAAGAAGGTGTTCATCAGGCCGCGCGCCTCGCCCGCGTCGATGTTGAGCTGCTGCGAGAGGCCGAACGCGGACAGGCCGTAGGCCAGGCCGTACGACATGGCCTTGATCTTGCGGCGCATCTCGGGGTCGACCGCGGAGCGCTCCACCCCGAACACCTGGGAGGCGACCGTGGTGTGCAGGTCCTCGCCCGACTTGAACGCCTCGATGAGGCCCTCGTCCTCCGACAGGTGGGCCATCACGCGCAGTTCGATCTGGCTGTAGTCGGCCGTCATCAGGCAGTCGTAGCCCTCGCCGACGACGAAGCCGCGGCGGATCGCCCGGCCCTCGTCGGTGCGGACCGGGATGTTCTGCAGGTTGGGCTCGGTGGAGGACAGGCGTCCGGTCGCGGCCACCGTCTGGTTGAACGTGGTGTGGATGCGGCCGTCGGCGGCGATCGTCTTGATCAGGCCCTCGACGGTGACGCGCAGCTTGGCCTGCTCGCGGTGGCGCAGCATGATCACCGGCAGCTCGTGCTCGGTCTGCGTGGCCAGCCAGGCCAGGGCGTCGGCGTCCGTGGTGTATCCGGTCTTCGTCTTCTTCGTTTTGGGCAGCGCCAGCTCGCCGAAGAGGATCTCCTGGAGCTGCTTGGGCGAGCCGAGGTTGAACTCGCGGCCCGCCGCCTCGTGCGCCTCCGTCACGGCCTGCTGGACCGCGCCCGCGAACTGCTGCTCCATGGCGGTCAGGTGCGCCCGGTCGGCGGCGATGCCGTGCCGCTCCAGACGGGCGAGCAGGATCGAGGTGGGCAGCTCCACGTCGTGCAGCAGCTCGGCCGCGCCGACCTCCTTCAGCTTCTCCGTGAAGGCGTCGCCCAGGTCGAGGATCGTGCGGGCCTGGCCCATCAGGGCGTCCGCCTCGGCCCGCTCGTCCTCCTCGGAGCCGAACGCGAGCTGCCCCTCGGCGGCGGCGGCCGGGGCCAGCTCGCGGCCCAGGTACTCCACGGAGAGCGCGTCCAGCGCGAAGGACCTGCGGCCCGGCTTGACCAGGTACGCGGCGAGCGCGGTGTCCATGGTGACCCCGGCGAGCGACCAGCCGTGCTCCGGCAGCACCCGCAGCGCGGCCTTGGCGTTGTGCAGGACCTTCGGGCGCTTCGCGTCGGCGAACCAGGCGGCGACGGCCTTCTCGTCGGCCTCGTCGAGCTGCGCCGGGTCGAACCAGGCGGCGGCCCCGTCGGCGGCGGCGAGCGCGATCTCGGTGACACTGCCCGTGCCCAGCGCCCAGGTGTCGACCGTGGCGACGCCGAGCGGCTGCGCGCCGTGCGCGTCCAGCCACGGGGCGACCTCGCCGGTGCCCAGCTTCGACCCGTCGAGCTCCAGGCCGGCGGCCGGGGCGGCGGCCTCCTCCTCGGCGGCGCCCGGGTCCACCGCGTACAGGCGCTCGCGCAGCGACGGGTTGCGGATCTCCAGGACGTCCAGGACGCCGGCGACGGCGGTCCGGTCGTACGGGGCGCGCGCCAGGTCGGCGGGGGCCTTGGGCAGCTCGACGTCGCGCACCATCTCGGTGAGCCTGCGGTTGAGCTTCACGGCGTCCAGGTGGTCGCGGAGGTTCTGCCCGGCCTTGCCCTTGACCTCCTCGACGCGCTCCACCAGCTCCGCGAACGAACCGAACTGGTTGATCCACTTCGCGGCGGTCTTCTCGCCGACGCCGGGGATGCCGGGGAGGTTGTCGGACGGGTCGCCGCGCAGCGCCGCGAAGTCCGGGTACTGCTGCGGGGTCAGCCCGTACTTCTCCGCCACCTTCTCCGGTGTGAACCGGGTCAGCTCCGAGACGCCCTTGGTGGGGTACAGCACGGTGACGTGCTCGGTGATCAGCTGGAAGGAGTCGCGGTCGCCCGTGACGATCAGAACGTCGAACCCGGCCTCCTCCGCCCGGGTGGCGAGGGTGGCGATCACGTCGTCGGCCTCGAAGCCGTCGATCGCGAAACGGTCCACGTGCATCGCGTCCAGGAGCTCGCCGATCAGCTCGACCTGCCCCTTGAACTCGTCGGGGGTCTTCGAGCGGTTCGCCTTGTACTCCGGGAACTCGGTGGAGCGCCAGGTCTTGCGGGACACGTCGAACGCCACCGCGAGGTGCGTGGGCGCCTCGTCGCGCAGGGTGTTCGCCAGCATCGACGCGAAGCCGTAGATGGCGTTCGTCGGCTGGCCGGACGCGGTCGTGAAGTTCTCCGCGGGCAGCGCGAAGAACGCACGGTAGGCCAGGGAGTGCCCGTCCATGAGGAGCAGGCGGGGGCGCGCCCCGGCGGGTCCGGTCTCCTTGCCGCCCTGGGCGGACGGGGTCTTGTCTGCGGTCTTCGCTGCTGTTTTCGCCACGCCCCCGATCCTAGGCGGCGCCACTGACAATCCGGGCCGCCAGCCGGTCACGCCCCGCCCCTGACGTCGCGCTGTCGGTGGTCCGTGACAGGATCGAAGAGGTACACGGAGAACGCGAAGAACCGCCGTCGCAGTCCCACCGCCCGAAGATCCACCGCTCGAAGGGGAGCGCCATGGCAGCGAAGCCGCCCGTAGGGGACCCGGTCCAGGACGCGCCGCAGGTCGCGGCCCCCCAGCACGCCGCCGCCGGGCTGCCCGCCATCGCGCACACCCTCGCCATGGCCCACCAGCAGATGGGCGCGGCCCGCACCGCCCGCACCCTCCTCAAGGTCAACCAGAAGGACGGCTTCGACTGCCCCGGCTGCGCCTGGCCCGAGGAGGACAAGCGGCACACCGCCGAGTTCTGCGAGAACGGCGCGAAGGCGGTCGCCGAGGAGGCCACCGTCCGCCGGGTCACCCCCGCCTTCTTCGCCGCCCACCCCGTCTCCGACCTCGCCGGGCGCAGCGGGTACTGGCTCGGGCAGCAGGGCCGCATCACCGAGCCGATGTTCCTCGACGAGGGCTCGGACACGTACGTGCCCGTCACCTGGGAACGCGCCTTCGACCTGATCGGCACGGAGCTGAAGGCGCTCTCCTCCCCCGACGAGGCCGTCTTCTACACCTCGGGCCGCACCAGCAACGAGGCGGCGTTCCTGCTCCAGCTCTTCGCCCGCGAATTCGGTACGAACAACCTGCCCGACTGCTCCAACATGTGCCACGAGTCCTCCGGCTCCGCCCTCATGGAGACCATCGGCATCGGCAAGGGCAGCGTCTCCCTCGACGACCTCCACCGGGCCGAGCTGATCATCGTCGCCGGGCAGAACCCGGGCACCAACCACCCGCGCATGCTGACCGCCCTGGAGAAGGCCAAGCGCGCGGGCGCGCAGATCATCTCGGTGAACCCGCTGCCCGAGGCCGGCCTGGAGCGCTTCAAGAACCCGCAGACCCCCCACGGCATGCTCAAGGGCACCTCCCTCACCGACCTGTTCCTCCAGATCCGCCTCGGCGGCGACCAGGCCCTCTTCCGCCTCCTCAACAAGCTCGTCCTGGAGACCCCGGGCGCGGTCGACGAGCTGTTCGTACGCGAGCACACCCACGGCTACGAGGAGTTCGCCGCCGCCGCGCGGGCCGCCGACTGGGAAGAGACGCTGGCCGCGACCGGCCTGGAGCGCGCCGACATCGAGGCCGCCCTGCGCATGGTCCTCGCCGCGAAGAGCGTCGTCGTCTGCTGGGCGATGGGCCTCACCCAGCACAAGCACTCCGTGCCCACCATCCGCGAGGTCGTCAACTTCCTGCTGCTGCGCGGCAACATCGGCCGCACCGGCGCCGGAGTCTGCCCGGTGCGCGGGCACTCCAACGTCCAGGGCGACCGCACCATGGGCATCTTCGAACGGCCCTCCGCCGCCTTCCTCGACGCCCTCGACGAGGAATTCGGCATCACCTCGCCCCGGCACCACGGATACGACGTGGTGCGCGCCATCCAGGCGCTGCGCGACGGCGACGCCAAGGTGTTCTTCGCGATGGGCGGCAACTTCGTCGCCGCCACCCCCGACACCCTCGTCACCGAGGCCGCCATGCGCCGCGCCCGGCTCACCGTGCATGTGTCGACCAAGCTCAACCGCTCGCACGTCGTCACCGGCACCCGCGCCCTGATCCTGCCGACGCTGGGCCGCACCGACAAGGACGTGCAGAAGAGCGGCAAGCAGTTCGTCACCGTCGAGGACTCCATGAGCATGGTGCACGCCTCCCGCGGCAACCTGCCGCCCGCGAGCAGGCACCTGCTCTCCGAGCCCGCCATCGTCGCCCGCATGGCCCGCGCCACCCTCGGCAAGGAGTCCGCCACGCCCTGGGAGGAGTTCGAGCGGGACTACGCCACGATCCGCGACCGGATCTCCCGCGTCGTCCCCGGCTTCGAGGACTTCAACTCCCGCGTCGCCCGGCCCGGCGGCTTCACCCTCCCCCACGGCCCCCGCGACGACCGCCGCTTCCCGACGGCCACCGGCAAGGCCAACTTCACCGCGGCCCCGGTCGAGCACCCCCACCTCCCCGAGGGCCGGCTGCTGTTGCAGACCCTGCGCTCCCACGACCAGTACAACACCACCATCTACGGCCTCGACGACCGCTACCGGGGCATCAAGGACGGCCGCCGCGTCGTCCTGGTCAACCCCGAGGACGCGGCCGCGCTCGGGCTCGCGGACGGCTCGTACACCGATCTGATCAGCGAGTGGAAGGACGGCGTCGAGCGCCGCGCGCCCGGTTTCCGCGTCGTGCACTACCCGACCGCCCGCGGCTGCGCGGCCGCCTACTACCCCGAGACGAACGTCCTGGTGCCGCTGGACGCCACCGCGGACACCAGCAACACCCCCGCCAGCAAGTCCGTGGTGATCCGTCTGGAACAATCAGCGGCCGTCTGAGCGTTCGCTCAGTCACCGGACCGCACGGCCCGCCCGCCGGGCCGCGCGGTCACGCACACCCACGCACCCCGAACGGAGCCTGGCCCATGGGCGAGCAGTCCACCGCGAAGTTCCCGCAGGAAGTCGTCGACGAGTACGCGGCACTCGGCGTCGACCTGGTCTCGATGTTCTCCGCCGGACACCTCGGCACCCGCATGGGCCTGCAGATCGTCGAGGCCTCCGCGGACCGCGTCGTGGGCACCATGCCCGTCGAGGGCAACACCCAGCCGTACGGGCTGCTGCACGGCGGCGCCTCCGCCGTGCTCGCCGAGACCCTCGGCTCCATCGGCGCGATGCTGCACGGCGGCAGCAGGAAGATCGCCGTCGGCGTCGACCTCAACTGCACCCACCACCGGGGCGCCCGCAGCGGACTGGTGACCGGTGTGGCCACGGCCCTCCACCGCGGACGCTCCACCGCGACCTACGAGATCGTCATCACCGACGAGCAGGGCAAGCGGGTCTGTTCGGCCCGCCTGACCTGCATGCTCCGCGACGCCGACCCGAGCACGGTCACGGGCTGACCGGCAGCGTCACACTGCTGAGCCCGGCCCGGACCGACATCCGGGTCCCGGCCGGGTACCGCAGCGTGTGGTCGTAGTCCGTCGACACGAGCACCACGCCCAGCCGGTGTCCCTTCTTGACGACGTACTCCTGCGGCTCCATCCCCCACTTCAGCGCGTACTCCCGGCCCTCCACGACCTCGTCCTGGCGGGAGAGGGAGTTCCGGTTGCGGATGTCCAGCCAGCCCCGTGAAACGATCTTGAAGTCGGCGCTCTCCGTGCGGTGCCTGGTGCGGTACGCGCAACCCGTGTCGCCCGGAACGCCCTGCCCGTAGCAGACCGGCGGCTGCGCGGTGTCCGCGGCCGTGCCCGCCGTCGCCCGGGTGTCCTTCCCGTAGTCCACCAGCAGCGCCGTCACGTACGGCGAGGTGCCCCTGAGCGACGCCACCACCGACAGCTTCGGCACCCCGTTGATCCGCAGGTCCTTCTTCAGGACGTCCGTCGTGTACGCCAGCCGGTTCGGGTTCTGCGCGTCCGGCGCGGCCACCAGCTGCTCCGCCTTCACCGTGCGGCCCGCGTCCGTCAGCGTCTCCTTGACCGGGAATCCGGGCCACGTCCCCAGCCGTCCGCCGGAGTTCAGCCGCAGCGTCTGCTCCCGGGTGCCGCGGGCCGGCCACTCCGACTGCCGCTTCCAGGTGAAGTCGGCCTGCTCGACGTCCACCTTCGGCTCGTCCAGAGCGCCGTTCTCCAGCCCGTACAGCCAGTAGTCGAACCACTGGTGGGTCTGCCGCAGCCACTCCTCCATCCGGAGCGGCATCGGGTTGCTGTGCCCGGCCTGGTGCAGCCACATCTTGCGCGGCACCCCGTGCTTCTTCAGGGCGTCCCACAGCTGCACGGAGTTCTTGGTCTTCACGTTCCAGTCGTTGAGGCCGTGCACGACGAAGACGCCGGCCCTGATCTTCCCGACGTCCTTCAGATAGTCCCGTTCCTTCCAGAACGGGCCGTAGTCCCCCGTCTCCCGGTCCTGCTCGGCGGTCAGCGCGTCGTGGACCGGGGCGCACACCTCCGGATTGCTGCGGCTGTTGACGCCCTTGGCGAGGATGTCGGTGTCCTCGCCCTGATAGCCGCCCGGCGCGACGACCCCGCCGTTCGCCCGGTAGTAGTCGTACCAGGACGAGATGCCCGAGATCGGGACGATCGCCTTGAGCCCCTTCACCCCGGTCGAGGCGACGGCGGTCGGCAGGGTCCCGTTGTACGAGATCCCCATCATCGCCGAATCGCCCGTCGACCAGGTCGCCTCGACCGGCTTCCCCTCCGGGTCCCAGCCCTTGGCCCGCCCGGCCAGCCAGTCCACGGCGGCCTTCGCGCCGAGGGTCTCGTTGCGTCCGCCGGAGGTCGAACAGCCGGTGGCCCCTCCGGAGCCGACGTTGTCGACCTCGGCGACCGCGTAACCGCGCGGCAGGTAGTAGTTGTCGTAGTAGCCGCCGTACGTCACCGGGCCCGCCGCCGCAAGGGACGGCCGCCGGGACTCCGCCGACCGCTTGCCGAGCGGCAGCCCGTCACCGTCCAGGTCGACCTCGTGGAACGGCACGTCGGGACCGCCGCCCCAGTACGGGCTCGCCTCGATGATCGTGGCGACCTTCAGCCCGGCGTCGGTCTCCTTGGGCCGCAGGATCCGCATCCGTATCGTGTCCCGCTTGCCGTCGCGGTCGCTGTCGGTGGCGGTCTCGACGTCGACCTGCTGGTGAACGGCGTCGGCGCGGGAGAACACCGGCTGCGTCCGGTTGTTCACGATCTTCAACGCGGGGTCCGGCACGGCGGCCGCCGGGGTGGGCAGCGCCGCCAGGAGGGACGCGGCGAGCGCCGCCATGCCCGCCTTCCGTACCGCTCTCGAACGGGGTGCATTCGGTCTCGCCATCGTGCCTGCCTCCGGGGGTTCGGGATGTGCGGGTCACACGTGAAGCGCACCGCACATTCCACCCCTGCCGTCCCGTTCGCACCAGGGGGCGGTACCGGCGACGCGGCCGGCACCGCCCGGCAGGCGGTGCCGGGCTGACCGGTGCCCGGTTCACGGGGACCGCGTACGGCCGTCCCCGCCGCCTTCACCCGGCGCGCGGCTCCCGGACTGGCGAACGTGCCACCACCACGAAGCGCCGGCCTTCTCGCACCTGTAGTCGATGTAGCCCTCACGCACGAACTCCTGACCCGCGTCGATGCACTTCGACCGGGTGGAGCAGTAGCCCTTGTACGTCCACCACACCCCCGTGGTCTGCGACACCTCGACGCCGGGGGCGCCGGGGGCGGCACGGCCGCAAGGGCCGGGGCGCCCACCCCGGCGAGGACCGCGGCGGACATCACGAAGCCCACCACTGCGGCACGCATGCGCGTGTACGGCTTCCCTTTCGTCGACGTCCCCGAGGGCGATGCCCTCGAAATCGAACGCGCGACTGACAAGTGGGGCACATGATGCCCACGAGCCCCCTGGTCCACAACCGCGCCGGACCACCTTGCCAACCCCAACACGCCTTCTACGGTGGGGAGATGGACAAGACGCGCACCGCCGCCATCGCGGCCGCCATCGCCGCCGTCCTGCTGACCGGATGCGACAGCGGCACGGAGCGAACGCACCCGGCACCCGCCGCCGGGACCCCCTCCTTCCCTCCCCTGACCACCAAGCCGCTCGCCGAGATCTGCGCGGACCTGACCTCCTACTGGGTCCGTGAACGGCTCGCCGGGCGCGGCACCGGCGACTACATGAAGGAGGGCATGTCCAACGCCCAGAACAACATCGTCATCTCCGTGATGGACGCCGCACGCAAGGAACGCGCCCGCGCCGGCGACGCGGCGGCCGAGAAACTCATCACCGCGCGCACCACGAGCGACTGCGCCGCCCACTACCGCAACGGCAGGCCCACCGAGCCCCCCTGGCACTGATCCCGTACGCCTCACGGACCTCAGGGGAGCGGCCCGTCCCGCCGCACAGTCACCGGATTCCGGGATTCCCCGTCCGGATGCCGCAAAAAAGTTACGCAACGTAACACTGGCGGGAAGCGGAATGAGTGCATCCAGCACCCTTCGACACCCACCGCAGAACGCTTTCTCCACAAGTCGTCCGCATAGCGGACGGTCAGTACCGTGAACACCCCAAGCCCCTTAATCATGCTGGGAGTTCTCGGTATTCGAGATTTCAGCCCCCGCCGGAAAGAGGGGAAAAGCCCGGCCTGTGACCCCGACTTCTGGCCATGGCATAACAAGAGCGTCACATCCTGCGCACGTCGCTCCCCGGTGCCTCTCCCTGCGCCTAGAGTCACGGCCAGTCACCGCGCCGCCGGGCGCGTCGCCGCAGCACCGCACTCAGCAACGCCCACGTACGGCCCGGCGATCGACACGGCGCCTCACGTCGAGGAAGCCGCGCCAGGGAAAGGACCCCTTCGTGCGACACCGTTCTTTGCTCATACTCACCACCGTGCTCACCACCGGAGCACTCACCCTCACCGCCTGCGGATCCCGCGACGACAAGGGGACCACCGGCAGCACCGGCGGCGGCGCCAAGACCAAGGTCATCATCGGTGTCGACGCCCCCTTCAGCGGCGACCTCTCCGCGCTGGGCCTCGGCATCCGCAACTCCGCCGACCTGGCGATCAAGATCGCGAACAAGAACAACACCGTTCCCGGCGTCGAGTTCGTGGCCCAGCCCCTCGACGACCAGGGCCAGCCCAACGTCGGCCAGCAGAACGCCGCCAAGTTCATCAGCGAGAAAAGCCTCGTCGGCGTCGTCGGCCCGCTGAACTCCAGCATCTCCCAGGTGATGCAGAAGCCCTTCACCGACGCCAAGCTCACCCAGGTCTCCCCGGCCAACACCGGCACCGAACTGACCCAGGGCGACGGCTGGAAGACCGGCGACAAGAAGCGCCCCTTCGCGGCCTACTTCCGCACCGCCACCACCGACCAGGTGCAGGGCGCCTTCGCGGCGAAGTTCCTGAAGGAGAACAAGAAGATCGACTCGGTCTACCTGATCGACGACCAGAAGACCTACGGCGCCGGTCTCGCCGCCTCCTTCAAGGAGCAGTTCACCAAGCTCGGCGGCAAGATCGTCGGCACCGACACCGTCGTCCCCGAAGAGCGCGACTTCAACTCCATCGTCACCAAGGTCAAGAGGTCCGGCGCCCAGGCCCTCTACTACGGCGGCGAGTACCCCGCGGCCGGCCCCCTCAGCCAGCAGCTCAAGGACAGCGGCACCAAGATCCCGCTCATGGGCGGCGACGGCATCTACAGCGCCGACTTCCTCAAGCTCAACAAGAAGGCCGAAGGCGACCTCGCCACCTCCGTCGGCAAGCCCGTCGAGAAGCTCGACTCCGCCAAGAAGTTCATCGCGGACTACAAGGCCGCGGGCTACAAAGAGGACTACGAGGCCTACGGCGGCGGCACCTACGACGCCACCTGGTCCATCATCGAGGCCGTCAAGATCGCCGTCGCCGCCAACAACGGCAAGGTCCCCGACGACCTGCGGCCCAAGGTCCTCGACTCCATGTCCAAGGTCAAGTTCGACGGCGTCACCGGCCCCGTCGCCTTCGACGAGTTCGGTGACACCACCAACACCATGATGACCGCCTACGAGGTCGTGGGCGGCAAGTGGGCGGACAAGCACAGCGAGGCCTACAAGCCCACGTCGTAACCCGACACCCCGCACCACCCCACACCCCAGACCGCGCGGGCGCGCCACCAGCGCTCCCGCGCGGTGCCATATTCCGAACCACTGACGGAGGCCCTGCGGTGCACGAACTGCCGCAACAGCTGGCCAATGGACTCATCCTCGGCGCGATGTACGGTCTCATCGCGATCGGCTACACGATGGTCTACGGCATTGTCCAGCTCATCAACTTCGCCCACGGCGAGATAT
Source organism: Streptomyces sp. NPDC088745 (assembly GCF_044751045.1). Classification (NCBI taxonomy): domain Bacteria; kingdom Bacillati; phylum Actinomycetota; class Actinomycetes; order Kitasatosporales; family Streptomycetaceae; genus Streptomyces; species Streptomyces sp. NPDC088745. Next base: position 602,785 of record NZ_JBIVLB010000003.1, on the reverse strand, counting down.
TCATGGTCGGCGGCTTCGGCGCGCTGACCGTCTACCTCATACTGCCCGCCGGGTTCTCCCTCGGCGCCGCCATCCCGCTCATGATCCTCGGCGGCATGGTCGTATCAGTCGCCGTGGCGACCGCCGCAGAACGCTTCGCCTACCGCCCCCTGCGAGGCGCACCACGGCTGGCGCCCCTGATCACCGCGATCGGGCTCTCCATCGTCCTGCAACAACTCGTCTGGCAGTGGTACCCCGACGCCAAGAAGGACCACGTCTTCCCCCAGCTCAAGGGCGAAGCCATCAGTCTCTTCAGCGCCAACATCCAGCCCGGCGGCCTCTTCCTGCTCATCGCGGCCCCCCTCTCCATGGTCATCCTCGGGTTCTTCGTCAACAAGACCCGCACCGGCCGCGGCATGCAGGCCACCGCGCAGGACCCCGACACCGCCAAACTCATGGGCGTCAACACCGACCGCATCATCGTCACCGCCTTCGCGATCGGCGCCGCCTTCGCCGCCGTCGCAGCCGTCGGATACGGCCTCCACAACGGCCAGGTCAGCTTCCGCATGGGCTTCCTGCTCGGCCTCAAGGCCTTCACCGCGGCGGTCCTCGGCGGCATCGGCAACATCTACGGCGCCATGCTCGGCGGCCTCGTCCTCGGCGTCGCCGAAGCCCTCGCCACCGGCTACGTCGGCGACATCCCCGGCCTGGAGCTCTTCGGCGGAGGCAGCTGGAAGGACGTCTGGGCCTTCAGCCTCCTCATCATCGTCCTCCTCGTCAGGCCCCAGGGCCTGCTCGGCGAGCGCGTCGCGGATCGGGCGTGAGCACCATGACCACCACCAACCTCACCAAAACCCCCGACGCCGCCCCCGGCGCCCCCCTCATCCCCCTGCCACTCGGCACCGCCCGCATCCTCACCCTCGCCGGATCCGCCGTCACCCTCGTCGGCACCTTCCTCGCCTGGACCTGGAGCCAGGACTTCCCCGGCAACCTCACCGTCACCGGCTACCCCGGCGGCCTCCAGACCCTCACCCTCACAGGCGCCCTCCTCACCCTCCTGTTCACCCTCTCCGGGTACGGAATCAAGGGCCTGCGCTGGCTCACCCCCGGCGGCACCCACAGCCCCGTACGGCTGCTCGCCCTCGGCACCCTCGGCACCACCCTCTTCGCCATGGCCGCCATCTCCGTCGTCCTCGGCGGCCTCATCAACCTCGACCCCGGAGCCTGGATCTCCGGCGTCGGCGCACTCGCCGCCACCGTCGGAGCCTTCGCGCTCCCCGAAGACGCACACGGCGAAACACCCGCGGCCAACGGCTGGGAACGCTTCCGCCAAAGCCTCAAGGCCCCCGCCCCCAACACCCCCGAGCCACTGCCCGGCTGGGCCGAAATCCTCGTCATCACCGGCGTCTTCGCCGCAGGCCTCTTCGTCTTCGCCTACGGCATCGACATCGAGTACCCCGAACTCTTCATCGGGTTCCTCATCACCGTCGGCTTCACCTTCGCCGCATTCGGCAAAGCAGGTCTCCCCCGCCGCACCAGCCAGCTCGCCGGCAAGCACCGCAAGGTCGCCATGCTCGCCGCCCTGGCCGCCGCGATCTGCTTCCCCTTCACCCAGACCAACGACCAGTACGCCCTCATCGGCGCCCAGGTCCTCATCTTCGCCACCGTCGCCCTCGGCCTCAACGTCGTCGTCGGCCTCGCCGGACTCCTCGACCTCGGATACGTCGCCTTCCTCGGCGTCGGCGCCTACACCGCGGCCCTCGTCTCCGGCACCGCCAGCTCCGCCTTCGACGTCAAGTTCCCCTTCTGGGCAGCCGCTCTGGCCGGCGCAGCCGCCTCACTCCTCTTCGGCGTGATCATCGGCGCACCCACCCTGCGGCTGCGCGGCGACTACCTCGCCATCGTCACCCTCGGCTTCGGCGAGATCTTCCGCATCACCGTCCTCAACCTCAACGGCAAGACCGGACCCGACATCACCAACGGCTCCAACGGTGTCACCAACGTCCCCGACCTCAACATCTTCGGGTTCGACCTCGGCATCCAGCACGACGTACTCGGCTTCACCCTCACCAGGTCGGCCAACTACTTCCTGCTGATGCTGCTGTTCACCGTCATCGTCGTCCTCGTCTTCCGGCGCTCCGCCGAATCCCGCATCGGACGCGCCTGGGTCGCCATCCGCGAAGACGAGACCGCCGCCACCGCCATGGGCATCAACGGCTTCCGCCTCAAACTGATGGCCTTCGCACTCGGCGCCGCCCTCGCCGGATTCGCCGGCTCCGTACAGGCGCACCTCGGCTACAGCGTCACACCCGAGCAATACCAGTTCGCCGGGTCCGTCGCCCCGAACTCCGCGTTCCTGCTCGCCGCCGTCATCCTCGGCGGCATGGGCACCATCGCGGGTCCGCTCATCGGCGCCGCACTCCTCTACCTCATCCCGGCCAAACTCGCCTTCATGCAGGACTACCAGCTCGTCCTCTTCGGACTCGCCCTCATCCTGCTGATGCGCTTCAAGCCGGAAGGCCTCGTCGCCGACCGACGCAAGAAACTCGAATTCCACGAAACGGACCAACAGGCCGCATCCGACGACGCGTTGACGGGCGCAGGCACCGGCGTCGCGAAGGCGGGGGCGTGAACACCATGGCAACTCCCACAGCCACCACCACAACCGTCCTCGACGCGAGCGGCGTCACCATGCGCTTCGGCGGCCTCACCGCCGTACGCAACGTCGACCTCCACGTCAACACCGGCGAAATCGTCGGCCTCATCGGTCCCAACGGCGCCGGCAAGACCACCTTCTTCAACTGCCTCACCGGCCTGTACGTCCCCACCGAAGGCAAGGTCAGCTACAAAGGCACCGTTCTGCCGCCCAAGCCCCACCTCGTCACCCAGGCAGGCATCGCCCGCACCTTCCAGAACATCCGGCTCTTCGCCAACATGACCGTCCTGGAGAACGTCCTCGTCGGCCGCCACACCCGCACCAAGGAGGGCCTCTTCTCCGCCCTCCTGCGCGGCCCCGGCTTCAAGAAGGCCGAAGCCGCCTCCCACGCCCGCGCCATGGAACTCCTGGAGTTCATCGGCCTCGCCCACAAAGCCGACCACCTCTCCCGCAACCTCCCCTACGGCGAACAGCGCAAGCTCGAAATCGCCCGGGCCCTCGCCAGCGACCCCGGGCTCCTCCTCCTGGACGAGCCCACCGCCGGCATGAACCCCCAGGAGACCCGCGCCGCCGAAGAGCTCATCTTCGCCATCCGCGACCAAGGCATCGCCGTCCTCGTCATCGAGCACGACATGCGGTTCATCTTCAACCTCTGCGACCGCGTCGCCTGCCTCGTCCAGGGCGAGAAACTCGTCGAAGGCACCCCCCAAGTCGTCCAGAGCGACGAACGCGTCGTCGCCGCCTACCTCGGCACCCCCTTCGAAGGCGCCCCCGGCGCCGAAGAAGCCGCCGAAGTCGCGGCAGCCGAAGCACACGCCGAGGCCGACAGCACCACCCGCACGGACCGCACCGAAGGAGACACCCCGTGACCGCCCTCCTGGAGGTGGAGGACCTCCGCGTCGCCTACGGCAAGATCGAAGCCGTCAAAGGCATCTCCTTCAGCGTCGAAGAAGGCCAGGTCGTCACCCTCATCGGCACCAACGGCGCCGGCAAGACGACCACCCTGCGCACCCTCTCCGGGCTCCTCAAGCCCACCGGGGGCCGCATCACCTTCGACGGCAAACCCCTCGACGGCGTCCCCGCCCACAAGATCGTCGCCCTGGGCCTCGCCCACTCCCCCGAAGGCCGGCACATCTTCCCCCGGCTGACGATCACAGAGAACCTCCAGCTCGGAGCGTTTCTGCGGAGTGACAAGGACGGCATCCAGAAGGACATCCAGCGCGCCTACGACCTCTTCCCCATCCTCGGGGAACGCCGCAAGCAGGCCGCGGGAACGTTGTCCGGCGGCGAACAGCAGATGCTCGCCATGGGCCGCGCCCTCATGTCCCAGCCCAAGCTGCTCATGCTCGACGAGCCCTCCATGGGCCTCTCCCCGATCATGATGCAGAAGATCATGGCGACCATCGTCGAGCTCCGCGCCTCGGGCACGACGATCCTGCTCGTCGAGCAGAACGCGCAGGCCGCGCTCTCCCTCGCCGACCAGGGCCACGTCATGGAGATCGGCAAGATCGTCCTCTCCGGGACCGGCCAGGACCTCCTCCACGACGAGAGCGTCCGCAAGGCGTACCTCGGCGAGGACTGACCGTTCCTCGTGCCTCGTGCACGAAGAGGCCCGCCCCGCACTGTGACAGTGCGGGGCGGGCCTCTTCACGTACCGCTGCGGCCTACTGCTCCTTGGCCGCCTGCTTCTTCTCCTCGGCGTCCTCGATGACCGCCTCCGCGACCTGCTGCATGGACAGCCGACGGTCCATCGACGTCTTCTGGATCCACCGGAAAGCGGCCGGCTCCGTCAGCCCGTACTGCGTCTGCAGGATCGACTTCGCCCTGTCCACCAGCTTGCGGGTCTCCAGCCGCTGGGTGAGGTCGGCGACCTCGTTCTCCAGCGTCTTCAGCTCCGCGAACCGGGACACGGCCATCTCGATCGCCGGCACCACGTCGCTCTTGCTGAACGGCTTCACCAGGTACGCCATGGCCCCGGCGTCCCGCGCCCGCTCGACCAGGTCGCGCTGCGAGAACGCGGTGAGCATCAGCACCGGGGCGATCGACTCGGCGGCGATCTTCTCGGCGGCGGAGATGCCGTCGAGGACCGGCATCTTCACGTCCAGGATCACGAGGTCCGGCTTGTGCTCCCGGGCCAGCTCCACGGCGGTCGCACCGTCTCCGGCCTCGCCGACGACCGAGTAGCCCTCTTCCTCCAGCATCTCCTTGAGGTCGAGCCGGATGAGGGCTTCGTCCTCGGCGATGACGACGCGGGTCGTCAGCGGCGGAACGTGCGACTTGTCGTCGTCGGCGACGGGCGGCTGGGGCGACTCGGGGGTGGTCACGGGGCTCCTCGTTACGGGGCAGATACTGCTGCCAAGAGCGTACCCAGCTGCGGTATGGTGGTCATGCAGCGGGTCGCGGGAAACCTTCGATTCGTTAGGCCCCGGTAGCCCAACTGGCAGCAGGCAATGGATTCAAAACCCATACAGTGTCGGTTCGAATCCGACTCGGGGCACTTTTCCTTGGATTCGAAGGTCACGTGATTTTGGCGACACTCCACACGATCGTGTGAGGGTGCCGCCTTTCTCGTGCGCCATGACCGAATCGTTCGCAAGATCGCTCCCGTGTACGGCATGGCAACACGCAAGCGAGCACTTTCCCTCGTCGCTCAGGGCCGCAGCCTCAACTCCGTGAGCAAGGAAACCGGCATATCCCGGTACGCCATCCGCTCCTGGCAGACCCGCATCGAACCGCTGCCCCGCAGCGCCGGCGCACCGATCCGCGACACACCGGCGGACCCGGCCGCGTACTCCTACCTCCTGGGCCTCTACCTGGGCGACGGATGCCTCAGCGAGCACCCGCACGGCGGACATCAGCTCCGGATCGCCTGCGCCGACGCGTGGCCCGGCCTCATCGAGGAGTGCCGTACAGCAATCACCGAGGTGCTCCCCCAGAGCAAGGTGTGCCTCCTCCAGCGACAGGGTTGCGTCAGCGTGACCAGCTACAGCCGGAGTTGGCCGGACCTCTTTCCTCAGCACGCGCCCGGCAAGAAGCACCTTCGGCAGATCGGCCTGCGACCCTGGCAGCAGCGCATCGTGGACGAATTCCCCTGGGAGTTCATCCGGGGGCTCGTCCACTCAGACGGCTGCCGGATCACCAACTGGACCACACGGCTCATTGGCGGCGTACGCAAGCGCTACGAGTACCCGCGGTACTTCTTCACCAACAAGTCCGAAGACATCAGGCACATGTTCACCGATGCGCTGGATTCCGTGGGCGTGGCGTGGAAGCCGTCCAGCGCCTGGAACATCTCCGTGGCCCGACGGGCGTCCGTCGCGTTGATGGACGCCCACGTCGGGCCCAAGTACTAGCCGGTGCGCCCTACTTCGGGCTGTCGTCCTCGCCGATGTGGTGGATGCGGACCAGGTTCGTGGAGCCCGCCACGCCCGGCGGGGAGCCGGCGGTGATGACCACCACGTCGCCCTTCTGGCAGCGGCCGATGCGCAGGAGCTGTTCGTCCACCTGGGCGACCATCTCGTCCGTCGAGTCGACCTTCGGGCCGAGGAAGGTCTCCACGCCCCAGGTGAGGTTGAGCTGGGAGCGGGTGGAGGGTTCCGGGGTGAAGGCCAGGAGGGGGATCGGGGAGCGGTAGCGGGAGAGGCGTTTGACCGTGTCGCCGGACTGGGTGAAGGCGACCAGGAACTTCGCGCCGAGGAAGTCGCCCATCTCCGCCGCCGCGCGGGCGACCGCGCCGCCCTGGGTGCGGGGTTTGTTGCGCTCCGTCAGCGGCGGGAGGCCCTTGGCGAGGATGTCCTCCTCGGCCGCCTCCACGATGCGGGACATGGTGCGGACGGTTTCGATGGGGTACTTGCCGACGCTGGTCTCGCCGGAGAGCATCACCGCGTCCGTGCCGTCGATGACCGCGTTGGCGACGTCGGAGGCCTCCGCGCGGGTGGGGCGGGAGTTCTCGATCATGGAGTCGAGCATCTGGGTGGCGACGATCACCGGCTTGGCGTTGCGCTTGGCCAGTTTGATGGCGCGCTTCTGGACGATGGGGACCTGTTCGAGGGGCATCTCGACGCCGAGGTCGCCGCGGGCGACCATGATGCCGTCGAAGGCGGCGACGATGTCGTCGATGTTCTCGACGGCCTGGGGCTTCTCGACCTTGGCGATGACGGGGACCTTGCGGCCCTCTTCGCGCATGACGCGGTGGACGTCTTCGATGTCGCGTCCGCTGCGGACGAAGGAGAGGGCGATGATGTCCGCCCCAATGTCGAGTGCCCAGCGGAGGTCTTCGATGTCCTTCTCGGAGAGGGCGGGGACGGAGACGGCGACTCCGGGGAGGTTGAGGCCCTTGTGGTCGGAGACCATGCCGCCTTCGATGACCTTGGTGTGGACGCGGGGTCCGTCGACCGAGGTGACCTCGAGGGTGACTTTGCCGTCGTCGACGAGGATGCGTTCGCCGGTGGTGACGTCGGTGTTGAGGCCGTCGTAGGTGGTGCCGCAGGTGTGACGGTCGCCTTCCATGGGTTCGACGGTGATGGTGAAGTCGTCGCCGCGTTCAAGGAGTACGGGGCCTTCGCGGAAGCGTCCGAGACGGATCTTCGGGCCTTGAAGGTCGGCGAGGATGCCGACGCTGCGGCCGGTTTCGTCGGAGGCCTTGCGTACGTGCTGGTAGCGCTCTTCGTGTTCGGCGTAGGTGCCGTGGCTGAGGTTGAAGCGGGCGATGTCCATCCCGGCTTCGACCAGGGCCTTGATCTGGTCGTATGTGTCGGTGGCGGGGCCCAGGGTACAGACGATCTTTGCTCGGCGCATACGTCCGAGCCTAGGGCTTACCGGCGGGTAGGTAATTGGCGTCGCATGACTACTCAACAACCTTTGCATGAAGGGTTATTGACAAGTGTTGAATTGTGCGCGGGGGTGCTCTGATGAGCAATTCCGGTGCGGCTTTCACAGCTGCGGGGGTGCCATGGTGAAGCGTGCGTTGACGTGTGCGTGGACGGTCTGGCGCTGGGGTTCGAGGTCGAGGGCGGGGGCGGATTCGGGGGCGGCGGCTCCGCGCATCATGGGGCCGCCTCCGTAGCCGATGGTCATGTCCATGGGGGAGTTCTCGCTGCCGTCGTCGGCGAGTTCGAGGAGGGCGACGAGGTGGGTGCCGAGGGCTTCGGCGTAGGCGCGGGCGCGGGCGACGGCCTCGTGGACGGCCTGGGTGCGGGCCTGGGCGTAGGCGGGTGAGGTGGGGCGGAGTTTCCACCAGGGGCCGTCGACGCGGGTGAGTTCGAGGTCGGAGAGGCGGGTGGTGAGTTCGCCGAGGGCGGTGAAGTCGGCGAGTTCGGCGGTGAGGTGGACGCGGCCGTGGTAGGCGCGGATGTTCTCGGTGCGGCCCTTGCGGGTGAGTTCGGGGTTGATGGAGAAGGAGCCGGTTTCGAGTTTCTCGACGGCTTCGCCGTACGTCTTGATCAGGTCGAGGACGGCTGCGTTGCGGCGGGTGAGGTCGTCGAGGGCGGTGCGGCGGTCGGTGCCCCGGGCGCTGACGGTGACGGAGATGCGGGCGAGGTCGGGGTCGACCTCGAGGCGGGCTTCGCCGCGCACGGCGACGCGGGGTGCGTCGGGGGTGCCGTAGGGGGCGGCGGGGGTGGGGGTGTCGGTGGTCATGCGGGCTCCCTGGGTCGGCGTACGCGCTCTGGTTGATGGCGTACGTCCACTGTGGCATCCGGGTCTGACATCGGGCAGTCACCGGATCGAAACCTGTGAGGGGTGTCGTGGGGAGCGGGGGTGGGTCAGAATCTACGCGCGTTGTGCATGGGCAACGCGTGGATCCGGGTGTGGACGAAGGAGTTCAAATGCCGCTGAATCGGCGGAAGTTTCTGGGGCGGGCCGCTGCGACGGGCGCCGGTGCCGCGCTGGCGGGCGGGGTCGCGGGGTCCGCGGAGGCCGCCGGGCACGGTCACGGGCCGGGCGGTCATGGTTCCGGGCGCCCTGCGAAGCGGTACTCCTTCACCGTGATGGGGACGACGGACCTGCACGGGAACGTCTTCAACTGGGACTACTTCACGGACCAGGAGTTCGACGACAAGGCGCACAACGACGTGGGCCTGGCGAAGATCTCGACGCTGGTGAACGCGGTGCGCGCGGAGAAGGGGCGTCGCAACACGCTGCTGATCGACGCGGGCGACACGATTCAGGGCACACAGCTCTCGTACTACTACGCCAAGGTCGATCCGATCACGGCGAGGCGCGGTCCGGTGCACCCGATGGCGCAGGCGATGAACAAGATCGGTTATGACGCGGCCGCGCTCGGCAACCACGAGTTCAATTACGGGATTCCGGTGCTGCGGAAGTTCGAGGAGCAGTGCGATTTCCCGCTGCTGGGGGCGAACGCGCTGGACGCGAAGACGCTGCGGCCGGCGTTCCGTCCGTACAGCATGCACCGTCTGCGCACGCCGCACGGGCGTGATGTGAAGGTGGCCGTTCTCGGTCTGACGAATCCCGGTATCGCGATCTGGGACAAGCAGAACGTGCAGGGGAAGATGGTGTTCCCGGGCCTTGAGGAGCAGGCGGCGAAGTGGGTGCCGAAGCTGCGGTCGATGGGTGCGGACGTGGTGGTGGTCTCCGCGCACTCGGGTTCGTCGGGGACCTCGTCGTACGGTGACCAGTTGCCGTACGTGGAGAACGCGGCGGGTCTGGTGGCGGAGCAGGTGCCCGGCATCGACGCGATTCTGGTGGGCCACGCGCATACGGAGATCCCGGAGTACTTCGTCGAGAACAAGAAGACGGGGAAGAAGGTGGTCCTGTCGGAGCCGTTGAAGTGGGGCCAGCGGCTGACTCTGTTCGATTTCGAGCTGGTGTGGGGCCGGGGCCGCTGGACGGTGGAGAAGGTCCGGGCGAGTGTGCTGAACTCGAACACGGTCGCCGAGGACCCTCGTATCACCGGGATGCTGGGCGATGAGCACAAGAAGGTCGTCGCGTACGTGAACCAGGTCATCGGCACGTCGACGGTGGCGATGACGACGGCGGAGGCGGCCTGGAAGGACGAGCCGCTGATCGATCTGATCAACCTGGTACAGGTGGAGACGGTGAAGGCGGCGCTGGCGGGCGGGGAGTACGCGGCGCTGCCGGTGCTGTCGCAGGCGTCGTGCTTCTCGCGGACGGCGAAGGTTCCGGCCGGTCGGATGACGATCAGGGACGCGGCGGGTCTGTATCCGTTCGAGAACACGCTCGAGGCGCGGTTGCTGACCGGGGCGCAGATCAAGGAGTACCTGGAGTACTCGGCGAAGTACTACGCGCAGACGCCGGCGGGCGGTCCGGTGGACACGGCGCAGCTGACGAACGCCGAGGGGACCCCGGATTACAACTACGACGTGGTGTCGGGTCTGACGTACGAGATCGACATCGCGAAGCCGAAGGGTTCGCGGATCGTGAATCTGGCGTTCGAGGGGAAGCCGTTGGACGCGAAGGCGCAGTTCGTGTTCGCGGTGAACAACTACCGGGCGAGTGGCGGTGGCGCGTTTCCGCACATCGCGTCGGCGAAGCAGTTGTGGGTGAACTCGGAGGAGATCCGGAACACGATCATCACGTGGGTGAAGGCGAAGGGGACGGTGGATCCGGCGTCCTTCGCGTCGGTGGACTGGCGGCTGACGCGGGACGGTGTGCCGGTGTTCTAGTTCGGATTGTATGAGGAAGGGCCGCGCCTGTGGACAGGGCGCGGCCCTTCGTCGTGCTCGCGTTGTGTACTAGACCTTCAGTTGGACGAGGCCCTCGCGCTGGTGCGGGAGCATCGGCCGGGCGGGGGCGTGGAGACCGAAGGAGGTGAAGGCGGTGCGGGCGGGGAGGGGGTAGGCGTCGGTGCCGGTGAGGTGGTTGAGGATGACGGCGCTGCGCCAGGCGGCGAGGCCGAGGTCGGGGGCTCCGACGCCGTGGGTGTGGCGTTCGGCGTTCTGGACGTAGACGTTGCCGGAGACGACGGGGTCGAGGACGAGGCGCTGGTGTTCGTCGACGCGGGCGCGTTGGTTCTTGTCGCGTTTCATGTACGGGTCGAGGGCGGCGAGGATGCGGTCGACGGGGCGCTCGCGGTAGCCGGTGGCGAGGACGACGGCGTCGGTGGTGAGGCGGGAGCGGGCGCCCTGCTGGTCGTGTTCGAGGTGGAGTTCGACCTTGGTGGTGGCGACGCGGCCGGCCGTGCGGACGTGGACGCCGGGGGTGATGGTGACGTCGGGCCAACTGCCGTCGAGGGTGCGGCGGTAGAGCTCGTCGTGGATGGCGGCGATGGTGTCGGCGTCGATGCCTTTGTGCAACTGCCATTGGCGGGGCAGGAGTTCGTCGCGGACGCCTTCGGGGAGGGCGTGGAAGTAGCGGGTGTAGTCGGGGGTGAAGTGTTCGAGCCCGAGCTTGGAATATTCCATGGGGGCGATGGCTTCGGTGCGGGCGAGCCAGGTGAGTTTCTCGCGGCCGGCGGGGCGGGCGCGCAGCAGGTCGAGGAAGACCTCGGCGCCGGACTGTCCGCTGCCGATGACGGTGACGTGTCCGGCTGTGCGGAGGTGGTCGCGGTGCAGGAGGTAGTCGGCGGAGTGGTGGACGGGGACGCCGGGTGCTTCGGCGAGGGGTTTGAGGGGTTCGGGGATGTGGGGGGCGGTGCCGACGCCGAGGGCGAGGTTGCGGGTGTAGGTGCGGCCGAGGGCTTCGGCTTCGCCGTCGGTGTCGAGCTGGGTGTAGTCGACTTCGAAGGCGGTGCGTTCGGGGTTCCAGCGGACGGCGTCGACCTGGTGGCTGAAGTGGAGGCCGGTGAGGCGTTCGCTGACCCAGCGGCAGTAGGCGTCGTACTCGGTGCGCTGGATGTGGAAACGCTCGGCGAAGTAGAAGGGGAAGAGGCGTTCGCGGTCGCGGAGGTGGTTGAGGAAGGTCCAGGGGCTGGCGGGGTCGGCGAGGGTGACGAGGTCGGCGAGGAAGGGGACCTGGAGGGTGGCGCCTTCGATGAGGAGGCCGGGGTGCCAGTGGAAGGTGGGGCGCTGTTCGTAGAAGGCGGTTCTGAGGCCTCCGTGGATGCCGTCGGCGAGGGCGGCGAGGGAGAGGTTGAAGGGGCCGATGCCGATGCCGACGAGGTCGTGGGGCTGGTCGGGCTGCGGGGGCTGAGGTGCCTGCGGGGGCTGGTCGGCGGTCATCGGTGGGTGTGCCTTTCGGGATGGGCGGGGGTGTGGTGGCTGAGGACGTGGTCCAGGAGGTTTTCGAGGTCGTCCGGGGTGGTGTGGGGGTTGAGGAGGGTGGCTTTGAGCCAGAGGCGGCCTGCGGCGCGGGTGCGGCCGAGGACGGCGCGGCCCTGCTGGAGGAGACGGCGGCGGAGGTGGGCGATGTCGTCGTCGGTGGCGCGGGTGGGACGGAAGAGGACGGTGGTGAGGGTGGGGCGGTCGTGGAGCTCCAGGCCGGGGTGTTTCTCGATGAGGTCGGAGAGGTGGCGGGCGGCGGCGAGGGTGCGGTCGACGAGGTCGGCGAGGCCGTCGCGGCCGAGGGCCTTGAGGGTGACGGCGATCTTCAGGGCGTCGGGGCGGCGGGTGGTGCGCAGGGAGCGGCCGAGGAGGTCGGGGAGTCCTGCGTCGGTGTCGTCGTCGGCGTTGAGGTAGTCGGCCTGGTGGGCGAGGGGGGCGAGGGCGGTGGTGTCGGGGACGGCGAGGATTCCGGCGGCGACGGGCTGCCAGCCGAGTTTGTGCAGGTCGAGGGTGAGGGTGTCGGCGCGGTCGAGGCCGGTGAGGAGGTGGCGGTGGGTGGGGCTGAAGAGGAGGGGGCCGCCGTAGGCGGCGTCGATGTGGAGGCCGGCGCGGTGGTGCCGGCAGAGGTCGACGATGTCGGGGAGGGGGTCGATCTGCCCGGTGTCGGTGGTGCCGGCGGTGGCGGCGACGAGGGCGGGGCGATGGAGGTGGGTGAGGGCCTGGTCGAGGGCGGCGGGGTCGAGGGTGCCGGAGGGGGCGGGTACGACGACGGGTTCGGGGAGGCCGAGGAGCCAGGCGGCGCGGGTGAGCGAGTGGTGGGCGTTGGCGCCGACGACGAGCTGGAGGGGGCCGTGGTGGGCGTGCTTCTCACGGGCGAGGAGGAGAGCGAGTTGGTTGGACTCGGTGCCGCCGGTGGTGATGAGGGCGTCAGGGTGGGCGGCGTGGGGGAAGATCTCGGCCGCGAGGGTGCGGGTGAGGGCGTCTTCCAGGGCGGAGGCGGCGGGGGCCTGGTCCCAGGAGTCCATGGAGGGGTTGAGGGCGGAGGCGGCGAGGTCGGCCGCGGCGGCCACGGCGAGGGGTGGGCAGTGCAGGTGGGCGGTGCAGTGGGGGTGGGCGGGGTCGGCGGCGCCGGCGGCGAGGGCGTGCACGAGGGCGCGGAGGGCTTCGTGGGGTCCGCTGCCGGTGGCGGGGAGGAGGGGGTGGGCGGCCCGGTGGAGTTGCGCGGCGGTGTGCGCGGGGCCGCCGGCGGGGAGGGGGCCGGGGCGGTCCCGGGCGCCGGTGGTGAGGGCGGTGAGGACGGTGTCGAGGAGCGGCCGCAGGGCGGCGGGACCGGCGGGGCCGCCGGCGAGCGGGGCGGGGGCTGCTGGTGGCGGCACGCTCATGCGGGTCCTTCGGGGTGGTGTGGTGCGGGCACACCAGGGTGTACGGGGATGGGGGCGGGTGTCCGGAGTGGACAACGAGCGCAACTCGAAAGTGGTACGGGGGTGTGGGGAGGGGGGGTTGGGGGCCCGGGGCTGGTATAGGGGCCCCGGGCCCGGGGGGGGTGTGGGTGCGTCCCGGCGGGGAG
>NZ_JBIVLB010000003.1:284582-589303 GCF_044751045.1 Streptomyces sp. NPDC088745 | reverse complement strand
AGCCCTCGGGGCGGGGAGCCCTCGGGGCGGGGAGCCCTCGGGGCGGGGAGCCCTCGGGGCGGGGAGCCCTCGGGGCGGGGAGCCCTCGGGGCGGGGAGCCCTCGGGGCGGGATGTCTCCGAGGCGGGGAGCCTTTGGGGCGGAGTGCCGATGGGGTGCAGTGCCGCTGGGCGGGGGCTCCGGGACGGAGTATCTCCGCGGCGGAGGGCCTTTGGGGTGGAACGTCTCCCGGACTGTGCTGGGGCGTTCGAGTGGGGGCTTGCGGTGCGGGGTCGCTGGGCGGGAGGCGTGAGCCAGGGGCCGGAGATTTCCCCTACCCGCCCCTTCCCGTAACCCTGCGGGGCTGTGGAGGGCTCCGTGCGGGGGGGGGCAGGTCGCTGGGCGCGCAGTTCCCCGCGCCCCTTTCGGCGGCGCAGGGCCGCTGGGCGGGGAGGCGTGAGCCAGGGGGGCGGAGATTTTCCCTGCCCGGGCCTTTCCGTGGCCCTGCGGGAATGTCGGGGGTTCCGTGCGGGGGGTGGGTGGCTGGGCGCGCAGTTCCACGCGCCCCTTTCGGCAAGGCGGGGCCCCTGGGCGGGGAGGCGTGAGCCGGGGCGGGGATTTTTCCTGCCCGGGCCTTTCCGTGGCCCTGCGGGGCTGTGGAGGGTTCCGTGCGGGAGGTGGGTGGCTGGGTGTGCAGTTCCCCGCGCCCCTTGCAGGGGCGGTCCGGCAGGGGCGTGGGGAAATGTGCGGGCGACCCACCGCAAGCCGCACGGGTGAGGGCCCGTCGGGTGGAGGGCGGGCCTTGGAGGTCAGGGGGTGGAGCGGATGTGCAAGGCGCGGGAGAGCGCGTCGAGTTGGTCGATGAGTTTGCGGCGCAGCGCCGGGGTGAGGTCCGTTTCGCGCAGGTGTTGCTCCCCGAGTGCGAGCGCTTCCGGCGTTGCGGCGTACGCCGGGAAGGCGTGCCGGCCCGCCGCCTCGGCCATCGCCGGGCCTCGGCGTGCGGCGAGGGCTGCGGCCGCCGGGTAGTAGCGGGGTACGTAGTCCGCGAGGAGTTCGTTCTGTTCGGGTTGCCAGAATCCCTGTGCGGTGGCGGTGAACAGGTAGTTGGAGAGGTCGTCGCGGGTGAAGAGGCGGTCCCAGGCCGCCGCCTTGGCCTCGGGCGTGGGCAGCGCGGCGCGGCAGCGGGCGGCGCCCTGTTCGCCGGTGGCGCTGGGGTCGCGGGCGAGTTCGCGGTCGACGGCCGCTTCGTCGGTCGCGCCGAGCACCGCCAGCCGGTGCAGGATGCTCCAGCGGAGTTCGGGGTCGAGGAGGGGGCCGCCCGGGACGCTGTCGTTGTCGTACCAGTCCTGGATGCCGTCGGGCTGGGTCGCGGCGGCGATGAAGTGGCGTACGGCCACCAGGCGCAGCCCCGGGTCCTGGCCGTCCTCGGTGCGGCGCATGAGGTCGCGGCAGAGCGCGGTGAGGGTGGCCAGCGCGGCCGGGCGGTCGTCGGGGCCGAGGTAGTGGTCGGCGATCTGCTGGGAGGCGAAGGCGAGGACTCCCTGTACGACGGAGAGGTCGCGTTCGTGCGGGAGGTGGGCGCGGGCCGCGTCCAGGTAGGCGGCGGGCGGGAGTTGGCCGTCGCGGACCATGTCGCGGGCGGCGTTCCAGATGACGGCGCGGGTCAGCGCGTCGGGGATGCCCGCGAGGGAGCGCAGGGCGGTCTTCCAGGAGGCGGGGTCGAGGCGGACCTTGGCGTAGGTCTGGTCGCCGTCGTTGAGGAGGAGCAGGGCGGGGCGGCGGCCGGGGCGGGTGAGGACGGGGTCCGCGGCGAGGGCGGGGGCGGGGGTGGCGGGGCCGCCGTCGGACGGGAGGTCCGCGTCGGCGTCCGAGGCCGTACCGGGGGGCCGTTCGGCGTCCGCGCCGGTGGCCGACGCCGTGACCGGGTCCGCGTCCGTACCGGTGGCCGACGCCGTGACCGGGTCCGCGTCCGTACCGGAGGCGGGGACGTCCAGGTCGAAGCGTTCGCGCAGGACGAGGGTGTCCGCTTCGAGGAGGTCCTGGTCGTACGCGCCGACGGTGATGCGGTGCGGGCGGGAGCCGGTGCGGGTGACGTCGAGGGTCCAGCCGGTGTCGGTGTCGGTGACGGCCGGGGTGAGGGTGTCGACGCCCGTGGTGCGCAGCCAGGCCGCGGCCCAGGCGTGGACGTCGCGGTCGGTGGCGGTGGCGAGGTTGTCGAGGAGGTCGGCGAGGGTGGCGTTGGCGAACTTGTGGCGTGCGAAGTGCGTGTTGATGCCGGCCAGGAAGTCCTTCTCGCCCATCCAGAAGACCAGTTGGCGCAGGGCGGAGGCGCCCTTGGCGTAGGAGATGCCGTCGAAGTTGAGGAGGGCGGCGGCCGTGTCGGGGACGGCTTCGGGGTCCGGGGCGACGGGGTGGGTGGAGGGGCTCTGGTCGGCGTCGTAGCCCCAGGTCTTGCGGGCGACGGCGAAGGCGGTCCAGGTGTCCTGGTGACGGGTGGCCTCGGAGAGGACCTGGTAGGCCATGTATTCGGCGAAGGACTCGTTGAGCCAGATGTCGTCCCACCACCGCAGGGTGACGAGGTCGCCGAACCACATGTGGGCCATCTCGTGGGCGATGGTCGTGGCGCGGGCCTGGCGCTGGGTGTCGGTGACGGCGGACTGGAAGACGTAGGTGTCGCGGAAGGTGACGAGTCCGGGGTTCTCCATGGCGCCCGCGTTGAATTCGGGGACGAAGGCCTGGTCGTAGGAGTCGAAGGGGTAGGGCTCGTCGAACTTCTCGTGGTAGCGGTCGAAGCAGGCCCTGGTGACGTCGAGGATCTCGTCGGCGTCGGCGTCGAGGTGAGGGGCGAGAGAGCGGCGGCAGTGCAGGGCGAAGGGCAGGCCCGCGTGGTGGGTGCGGACGGTGTGCCAGGGGCCGGCGATGACGGCGACGAGGTAGGTGGAGATGAGGGGGGTGGGGGCGAAGGTGCGGCGGCCGTCTTCGGTGCGGCCGGTCTCGCGGGTGTTGGCGGCGACGGTCCAGCCGTCGGGGGCGGTGACGGAGACCTCGAAGACGGACTTGAGGTCGGGCTGGTCGAAGGCGGGGAAGACGCGCTGGACGTCGTCGAGGAAGAGCTGGGTGTAGACGTACGTCTCGCCGTCGGCGGGGTCGGTGAAGCGGTGCATGCCTTCGCCGGTGCGGGAGTAGTGCATGGCGGCGTCGATACGCAGCTCGTGCTCGCCGGGGGTGAGGCCGGTGAGGGGGAACCGGTTGTCGGCGAGGGCGGCGGGGTCGAGGGGGTGCCCGTCGAGGGTGAGGGAGCGCAGGGTGGCGGGCTTCAGCTCGAGGAAGGTGTCGCCGGCGGTGCGGGCGGTGAAGTGGATGACGGTGCGGGAGTCGAAGGTGGCGTCGCCCTGGGTGAGGTCGAGGTGGACCGTGTAGCGGCGGGCTTCGATGAGCTGGGCACGGGTCTGCGCTTCGTCGCGCGTCAGTACGGGCATGGGGACATGGTCGCCGATGGGGGGGTGCCGCGGGGGGCCGGGGCTGACCCGGGCGCCGGGCTCCTGGCGGGGGTCGCGCGGCCGGTGCGGGCACTTGGGCAAGGGGCGGCACCCGGGCGGGCCGGGGCGGGCATGGCTTCTGCCGGGGGCGCGCAGCCGGTGCCTGAGGCAAGGGACGGCACCCGGGCGGGCCGGGAGCGGAAGGGGCCACCCCCTGCCCGCCCTCCCCCAAGCTCTCGGCTTCGCTCAAGCAGGGGGCACCCCCTCCCCCCCGAGGGCCCGCCGCC
Source organism: Streptomyces sp. NPDC088745 (assembly GCF_044751045.1). Lineage (NCBI taxonomy): Bacteria > Bacillati > Actinomycetota > Actinomycetes > Kitasatosporales > Streptomycetaceae > Streptomyces > Streptomyces sp. NPDC088745. The sequence goes on along the minus strand of NZ_JBIVLB010000003.1, from coordinate 585,559 downwards.
CAAGGGGGCGGGAGCGGAGGGGGCTGCGTCGCCCGAGGGGACGGGGGCGGAGAGGGCTGCGTCGCCCAAGAGGGCTAGGGTTGCCTCGTCGCGAGGGGTGGTGAGGGATGGCTGCCCGGAGGGCATGGCATCAGGGGCGCGGGGAACTGCGCGGCCGGCCACGACGCACCCGCGCAGGACCGGCGAAGGATCACTCCGCAGGGGTGTCCGCGATTTGTTCGTGGTGGCGGATGACCTCCGCGATGATGAAGTTGAGCAGCTTCTCGGCGAAGGCCGGATCCAGTTTGGCGGACTCCGCGAGGCCCCGCAGACGCGCGATCTGGCGGGATTCGCGAGCCGGGTCGGCCGGCGGAAGGTGGTGTTCCGCCTTGAGGTGCCCCACTTGCATCGTGCACTTGAAGCGTTCCGCGAGCATGTGGACGACGGCCGCGTCGATGTTGTCGATGCTGTCGCGGAGCCGGTGGAGTTCGGCGCGTACGGCCGGGTCGACGGGGCCGGCGGCCTCCGAGGGCGCGAGAGGCTCCGTGGGCTCGGCGGGGTCCGGGGCGGCGGGGGTGCTGGTGCTCATGGGCAGCGAGCTTACGTCGGTCACGTGGGGATCGTCGGAGGGTGTTCGGGATCCGGGATCTGGTGACTCCATCCCCCGGGCACGCTGCGCCCCTGCTGCTCGCGGAAGCGCACGGGAGCGGTGCCGACCCGCCGGGTGAAGAGCCGCGAGAAGTAGGCGGGGTCGTCGTACCCGACCCGGCGGGCGACGGCGGCGACGGGGAGGTCGGTGGCGGCGAGGAGTTCCTTGGCGCGGCCGAGCCGGATGCCCAGGAGGTAGTCCTTGGGGCTGCACCCGGCTCCGCGCCGTACCGCGTTGCGCAGCTCCGCCGGGGTCATGCCGTGCCGGGCGGCGTGTTCGGCGACCGACAGCGGCTGGAAGGCGTCGCGGGCGAGGGCGGCCAGCACGGGGTCCCCGTCGGCGCCGAGGTCCGCCCGCGCCTTGCGCAGCGCGACCAGCAGTTCGTGGACGGCGGCGCCGGTCTCGACCTCCAGGAGCGGGTTGCCCCGGCGGGCGGCCCGTGCGATGCGGCCGACGGCGGCCCGCGCCCCGGCGGTGTCGGCGAGCGGGACGACGGGCCGGTCGGGCTCGATGTACCCGAGTTCGGTGTACGTCGCGGTGGCGGGCCCGGTGAAGTCGACGAAGCTCTCGTCCCAGCCGGTGTCCGGGTCGGGCCCGTAGTGGTGGGGCACTCCGGGCGTCACCCACAGCAGCGCGGGCGCGGTGACGGCGGTGCGTCGGCCGTCCGCGCCCCGGAACCATCCGCTGCCCGCGCTGATGACGATGGCGACGTGGTGGTCGAGGGTGCGGGGGCCGACGGTGGGCAGGGCGCCGTGCTGGAGGCCGACGCCCAGGCAGACCAGGCCGAGTCTGTGGTGGGTGGGGCTGGGGGTGAAGTAGCGCATCCAGGTGTGGTACATCCGCCGTCCTCGTCCTCGCCGCGTTCTCGCCGGGCGTGCGTCTTCGGTCCGACCAACCGACCAACCGACCAACCGAATGTCCGACCAACCGAATGCCCGACCGGCTGAATGCCCGACCGGCCGAATGTCCGAATGTCCGACCAACCGCCCAACCGTCCAACTTCCGTTGATCTTTGTCCATGGACCGCCCCGCCCGCCAGGGGGCAGGGTGTGTGCCTTGTCGACGATTTCCGGGCCGTGTCCCGACGACTTCAGATGGGCGGGACCCGTGGCTGACTTCACGGTGGGTGACCAGGACTTTCTGCTGGACGGGCGGCCGGTGCGGCTGCTGTCGGGGGCGCTGCACTACTTCCGGGTGCACGAGTCGGCGTGGGCCCACCGGCTGGGGATGCTGCGGGCGATGGGACTCAACTGCGTCGAGACGTACGTCCCCTGGAACCTGCACGAGCCCGACCCGGGCCGGTTCCACGACGTGGAGGCGCTGGGCCGGTTCCTGGACGCGGCGGCGGAGGCCGGGCTGTGGGCGATCGTACGCCCGGGGCCGTACATCTGCGCGGAGTGGGAGAACGGCGGGCTGCCGCACTGGCTGACCGGCCCGCTGGGCTCGCGCGTGCGCACCCGCGACAGGGCGTATCTGGGGCAGGTGGAACGGTGGTTCCGCCGGCTCCTCCCCCAGGTCGTGCAGCGGCAGATCACCCGGGGCGGCCCGGTCCTGATGGTGCAGGTGGAGAACGAGTACGGAAGTTACGGTTCCGATTCCGTCTACCTCGCCCGCCTGGCCGGATTCCTGCGCGAAGTCGGCGTGACGGTCCCCCTCTTCACCTCCGACGGCCCGGAGGACCACATGCTGACGGGCGGTTCGGTGCCGGGGGTCCTGGCGACGGCGAACTTCGGCTCGGGGGCGCGGGCGGCCTTCGAGACGCTGCGCCGTCACCAGGGCTCCGGTCCGCTGATGTGCATGGAGTTCTGGTGCGGGTGGTTCGAGCACTGGGGCGCCTCGGGGATCGTGCGGGACGCGGGCGACGCGGCGCAGGCGCTGCGCGAGATCCTGGAGTGCGGGGCCTCGGTGAACCTGTACATGGCGCACGGCGGCACGAACTTCGCGGGCTGGGCGGGTGCGAACCGGGCCGGTGAGCTGCACGGGGGCGAGCTCCAGCCGACGGTCACCTCGTACGACTACGGCGCGCCGGTCGACGAGTACGGCCGGCCGACGGAGAAGTTCTGGCGCTTCCGGGAGGTGCTGGCGGAGTACGCGGAGGGGCCGCTGCCCGAGGTGCCCGCCCCGCCGGCGCGGCTGGCCGGTCCGGCCGCGGCGGACTTCACGGGCTGGGCGCCGCTGGAGGACGTGCTGGAGGCGCTGGGCGGCGAGGAGTCGGAGCGCGGTGTTCCGGCGACCTTCGAGGAGCTGGGGGTGGGCCGGGGCCTGGTCCGCTACCGGGTGCGGGTTCCCGGTCCGCGCCGGCCGTACCCGCTCGGTGTGCGGGGTCTGCGGGACCGGGCGCAGGTGTACGTCGACGGGGTGCGGGCCGGGACGCTCACCTCGGAGGACGCGTGGCTGGCGGAGCCGGTGGCGGGTCCCGCGACGGTGGACCTGTGGGTGGAGTCGCTGGGCCGGGTCAACTACGGTCCCCGGGTCGGGGAGCCGAAGGGCCTGACGGGCGGGGTGGTGCACGAGCGCCAGTACCTGCACGGCGTACGGTCCCGGGGCCTGCGCCTGGAGTCCTTCGAGGACGCGGGCCTGGTGCGGAAGACGGGTTCGCGGGCCCTGCCGGACGGTCTCCCGCCAGGGCTGTACGTCGGCGGGTTCACCGTCGCGGGGGCCGGGGACGCGGCGCTGGAGCTGGCCGGGTGGGGGCGGGGCTTCGCCTGGGTGAACGGTTTCTGCGTGGGCCGCTACTGGCCCGCCGCCGGGCCGCAGGAGTCCCTCTTCGTACCGGGCGCGGTGCTGCGGGAGGGGGAGAACGAGGTGTGGGTGCTGGAGGTGGAGGGCGGGCCGCTGGAGCGCGGTGCGGTACGGGTCGAATAGTCCGCGCCGGACGGATGCCGCGATCCTCCCCCGCGACCCGCGGGGCGACGGAAGACGCGTCCGTGCGGGTGCGTCGTGGTTGCTCGCGCAGTTGCCCGCGCAGTTCCCCGCACCCCTGAACTGCCTGCCGCACAGGGGCGCGGGGCGAGGGGCGGGGCGTACGGCCACCCGGTCAGGGGTGCGCGTCCGCCCCGCCCGGAACGGGCGTTACAGCGTGGACGCCGCGCTGGCGATCGCCGACGCGAAGGTCGAGACCTCCGTGTAGACGCCCGGGTAGTTCGGCCGGGCGCAGCCGTTGCCCCAGCTCACGATGCCGACCTGGACCCACGCCCCGGCGTTGTCCCGGCGGAACATGGGTCCGCCGGAGTCGCCCTGGCAGGTGTCGGTGCCGCCCTGGCTGTATCCGGCGCAGATCTCCTCGCCGGCGATGAGGGAGGGGTACGACGCCTTGCACGAGGCGTCGGAGACGAACGGCACCTGCGCCTTGAGCAGGTAGCGCTGCTGCGCTCCGCCTTCGCGGGCGGCGCCCCAGCCGGCGACGGTGAACGTCCCGGAGTTGTACGACGTGTTGGTGGCGATCTTCAGCGTGGGCTGGTTGATCGGCTTGGCCAGCTTGATGAGGGCCCAGTCCTTGCCGTTGCCGTTGTAGCCGGGGGCCTGGAGGACCTTGGTGGACTTGACCTTGATGGCGCTGGAGCTCTGGAGGTCCACGACGCCCGCGGTGGCGGTGATGCTGGTGTTGTTGCCGGAGCCGTCGACGCAGTGGGCAGCGGTGAGGACGATGTCCTTGGCGTAGAGCGCGCCGCCGCAGCCCATGGAGAGGCGGACCATGAACGGGAACTCGCCCTGGGCGGCGCGCGTTCCTCCTACGACGGGCTGGGTGCCGGAGGCGCCGGTGGTTCCCGCGGAGGCGCCCGCGGGCTGGAGGCTGAACGCGGCGAGGGCGACGGCGCCTATGACAGCGGATCTCTTGACGGCACGGAGTACGTTCTTCAACGGAGTGCCTTTCAGTGGGGGGTGGAGAGGAAAACGCGCTGTACGGATCACCCGACGGAGACACCCGACGGAGCGTGCGGCGGAGCACGGAGCGGACCGGACAGGACAGAGCGGTCAGGACAGAGCACACACCGACGCAGCACTGGCATGAGCCCGTCAACGCGTTGTTGGATTATGTGGAGTTGGTCCGAGGACCGACAAGGGTTCCATTTCGGCCAGCGCGCGCCGGGCGTCCGGCGGCCGTGGGCAGGGGGCGCAGATGAGCATCGGCAGCGAGGTCGAGCACGGCTTCCCGCATCTGGACACCGTGCGCAGAGCGCTGACCGCGCTGTACCGGCGGATCGGCGAGGACGGGGTGCACGCGTACGTGCCGAGCGTGTTCCCGGCCGACGTGGCCTTCTCCGTCCAGGACGATCCGCACCTCGGCGCGCAGGCCGTGGCCCGCGCCCTCGTCGCCCACCTGCGGCTTCCGGACGCCCGCGTGATCGTCAGTTACCGGCAGATGGAGCATGCCGCCGGGGTCGAGCTCACCGCGGGCCCGGAGTACTTCATCGAGCTGAACGAGCGCTTCCTGGACCACCGCCGCGACATCGGGGCCGCCCTCGCGCACGAGATCACGCACGTCCTCCTGCACCGTCTCGGCCTGTCGTTCCCGAGCACGCCCGAGAACGAGATCCTCACCGACACGGTGACGACGTACCTCGGCGCGGGCTGGCTGCTGCTGGACGCCTTCCGGCAGGACGGGGCCACCAGCCAGAAGCTCGGATACCTCACGCCGGAGGAGTTCGGTTACGTCCTGGCCAAGCGCGCCCTGCTGCTCGGCGAGGACCCGGCGCCCTGGTTCACCAGCGCGGAGGCCTACACGGCGTACACGAAGGGCATGGCGCAGGCGCTGCGCGACGCCCGCAGGCCGCCGCTCGCGGAGGCGGGCCGGCTGGCCCGGCACCGGTACGGCAAGGACCGCCGGCACGCCCTGGAGAACGGCGGCTCGGGCACTGCGGGCCCGCTCGCCCCGTACGCCTTCGAGGGCCGGCCGGACGACCTGCGCGTCTCGTTCCCCTGCCCGACCTGCCACCAGCGGCTGCGCGTGCCGGTGCGCGGTGCGCTCAAGGCGCGCTGCGGGCTGTGCCGCACGGTGCTGTCCTGCGACACCTGACCCTCCCGCCACTCCGCCCCGGACAGTTGCTGACCTGCGGGAACATTCGGCGGTCCACGTAGGGTCGAAGGATGGACCACAACCCGACAGCGGGCCTGCGGGACCTGTTCGAGGCCGTGCACGATGGCGAGGACGACGCTGTTGTACGGCTGCTTCGGGCGGGCGTCCCGGCGGAGGCCACGGACACCGACAAGACGAGCGCCCTGTACGCGGCGGCGGCGAACGACCGCCCCACCATCGTGCGTTCACTGCTCGCGGCGGGCGCGGACCCGGACCGCCCGTGCGGCCCCGAGGGCGGTGACCTGCCGCTGTGCGCGGCGGCCGTGGGCGGCCACACCGATGTCGTACGGGCGCTGCTGGCGGCGGGGGCCCGCCCCGACCTGCGCGAGGACTACGGCTTCACCCCGCTGACCTGGGCGGCGGGCCGGGGCCACGCGAGCACGGTGGAGGAACTCCTGGCGCACGGGGCGGACCCCGATCTGCCGGGCCCCGGCGGGGAGTCGGCGCTCGTGCTGGCCGCGCGGCGCGGCTCGCCCGCGACGGTGCGGGCACTGCTGCGGCACCGGGCGGCGGACCGGGAGGCGGCGCTCGCGGAGGCGCGAGGGTGGCTGGAAAGTGACGTGGAGCACGCGGTGCGGCGACGGTTGCGACAGATGTACGGGGCGCGGCAGGGGGATGTGTTCGCGGCGCGGCGGGTGGTGGAGGAGGGCGGTACGACGCTGGTGGTGGAACTGCTGCGGGACGGCATACCCGTGGCGTCGGAGGAGCAGCAGACGGCGCACGCCGCCGTGGTCACGCGCCTGGAGTGCGTACTCGGGGTGCGGACGCCGGCGGAGGAGCTGGCGGGGCGGGCGGTCCGCTCGGGGGACCCGGAGGGCAACGACTGGCGGGAGGCGGTGGCGGCGCTGTGGCAGCGGGCGGACGAGGAGACGTTCCGGGCGGCGCGGTCGTGGTGTGCGCGGGGCGTGGACTCCTCGGGTCCTTCCGGCTTTCTGCACCAGACCTTCGCAGCGGACGTGCTGGCGAGGGTGGGGGCGCGCGGGGCGGCGGTGCCGCTGCTGCGGGAGCTGGCGTCGCGGGAGGGGCCGGCGGCCCTGACGCGGGCGGCGGTACGGGCGCTGGGGCGGCACGGGGACCCGGCGGCGCTGCCGGAGGTGCTGGCGCGGGCGGGGCACCCCGATGCGGGGGCGCGGGAGCGGGTGGCGAGGGCGTTGGGGCGGCTGGGGTTCGCCGGACCGGCGGTGGACGCGCTGCTCGTGCTGGCGCGGGACGGGGACCCCGGGGTGCGGGGGGCGGCGGTGGGGTCGCTGGCGCGGGCGGCAGTGGCCGGTGCGGTGAGCGATCCGCTGCGGGAGGCCCTGGCGGAGCAGGTGGGTGCGGGCCGGCCGGGGCCGGGCGGGGCGGACCGGGACGCACCCGACGCCGAGCGGGCCGCACCCCTTGCGTTCCGCCCCCGGGAGACGGCCCCGCCGCCCGCGCGGGGCGGGCGGGAGTGGGCGCCCCTCTCCCCCGCCCACCCCGCCTACGCCGAAGCGGCGCGGGGACTGGCCGCGTGCCGGGACCCCCGGGCGGCCGAGGCCCTGTGGCGGGTGCTGGCGGACGGGATGCCCGGCTCCCCGGCCCACCGCGTCGCGCGGGAGGCACTCGTCCTCGTACCGGACGAAGAGGTCAGGCGTCGCCTGGAGTGGACGCGGCCCCGGCTCCGGTAGCCCCGGGTCCGGCGGTCGCGGCTTCGACGACCGACGCGATGTCGTTGACCGCCGCCCAGCCGAAGGCCATCGCGGGGCCGATCGTCCCGCCCGGCCCCGGGTACGTCTCGCCCATGACCGCCGCGGAGCAGTTCCCGGAGGCGTACAGGCCCTCGATCACGCTGCCGTCCTCGCGCAGCACCCGCGCCTGGGCGTCGGTGACCAGACCGCCCTTGGTGCCGATGTCGCCGGGGTGGACCGGGATCGCGTAGAAGGGCCCCTTCTCCAGCGGGGCGAGGTTGGGGTTGGGGAGCGTGGGGTCGCCGTAGTACCGGTCGTACACGCTGTCCCCGCGCCCGAAGTCCTCGTCCTTGCCCGCGTCGGCGAACCGGTTGAAGCGCCGGACGGAGGAGGGCAGTTCGGGCGCCTTGATGAGGGTCGCGAGCTGCTCGATCGTGGCGGCCTGCTTCAGGAAGCCGGTCCGCGTCCAGGACGTGGGGAAGGCCTGGCCGGGGAAGAGCCCGGCGAAGAGGTAGCGGGACTTGGAGCGGGCGTCCAGGACCAGCCAGGACGGGACGGTCGTCGCGTCCGGCCGGTCCGCCTCGTACATCGCGTCGACGAACTGGTGGTAGGGGGCCGCCTCGTTGGCGTACCGCTGTCCCGCCGCGTTGACGACGACCATGCCGGGGATGCCGCGGTCGGCGACCAGGAAGAAGGACTTCTCACCGGGTGGGCAGACCGACGGCGCACCCCACACCTTGTCCAGCAGGTCGGTGGCCGCGCCCAGTTCCTCCCCGAGCCGCAGGGCGTCGCCGACCTGGCCCTCGGAGGCGTGCGTCCAGGCGGTGGAGGTGGGGGCCGGGAGGTGTTTCTCGCGCAGCTCCTGGCTGTGCGAGAACCCGCCGGAGGCCAGCACCACACCGCCCCTGGCGCGTACGGAGACCTGTGTGCCGTCGCGGGTGACGCGCACCCCCGTGACCCGGCCGCTCTCCTCGTCGCGCACGAAGGAGGTCAGCGGCGCCGACAGCCACAGCTCGGCGCCGTGCTTGTCCAGCGAGAGGCGCAGCCGGGCGACGAGCGCCTCGCCGAGCGAGACCAGTTTCTTGCCGGTGACCAGGGCCTTCGCGGCTCGCACGCCGACGCGGAGGGAGGCCCTCCGGCCGGCCCAGGTGCGGCTGATCATGTTGACGTACCGGAAGTCGTACGAGGTGATGGTGAGCCCGTACGTGGGCAGGCCCGCGCGGCGCATGCCGGCGGCGAGCGGTCCGAGGGCCTTGAGGTCGGCGATGCGGGGCTCGATGGAGCGGCCCTGCGCCATGCCGCCCAGGGCCTCGGGGTAGTAGTCCGAGTAGCCGGGGGTGTACATGAACCGCACGTCGGTGCGGTCGTGGAACTCCTTGACCATGCGCGGCCCGTGGTCGAGGTAGGCCTCCTTGCGGGCCTCGGGCACGCGGTCGCCGACGGTGGCGTCGAGGTAGGCGCGGGCCTTCTCGCGGGTGTCGCCGAGGCCGGCCTCGTCGAGGTGGAAGGTGGCGGGCACCCATATCGCGCCGCCGGACAGGGCGGTGGAGCCGCCGTACTTGTCGGTCTTCTCCACGACGAGGGCGCTCAGGCCGCGCAGCCGTGCGGTGAGGGCGGCGGCCATGCCGGCGGCACCGGAGCCGACCACGACGACGTCGTAGGTGTGGTCCCAGTCCTGGGACCTCCGGCTCTGCGGGGAGGCGGTCGACGGAGAATCGGTCATGTGAACACTCCGGTGGCGTAGTCACTGCGGAAGTAGAGCAGGGGCGATCCGTCGGGGCGCGCGTCCAGGTCGAGGACGCGGGCGGTGATCACGTAATGATCACCCGCCTCGTGGACGGCGTACAGCTCACAATCGACCGTGGCCAGCGCGTTGTTGATGCGGACCGCGCCGTTCGGGGTGCGCTCCCAGTCGACACCGGCGAACTTGTCGCTGCCCCGGCGGCCGAGGGCCGCGCAGGTGTCGGCCTGGTCGTCGGCGAGGATGCTCACGCCGAAGCGGCGGGCCCGTTCGACCCGGGGCCAACTGCTGGAGCTCTTCCCGACGCAGAGCAGGACGAGCGGCGGATCGAGGGAGAGCGAGGCGAAGGACTGGCAGGCGAAACCGACCGGGCCGCCGTGCTCGTCCAGGGCGGCGACCACGGTGATGCCGCTGGCGAAACGTCCCAGCACGTCGCGGAAGCGGGCGGGGTCGACGAGCGGCGGCGCTCCGGGGCCGGTCGGGGCGGACCCCGGGGGCGTGCCGGTCTCCTTCGGGACGGGACCGGAGGGCGCGGCGGAATCACCCGATGGGGTGAGGGGGGCCGGGAACTCCCCTGTCGCTCCCGGCCGTTCTTCGGGTACGAGGTGATCAGTGGCGGGGTTCGGGCCCGTCAGCCGTTCCACTGATGGCCCCAGAAACTGTCCGAGGTCATTTCCTTCGCCACCCAGTCGGCGGGGTCGACGATCAGTCCGTCCCAGCCGTACTCGACCTGGAAGCCACCCGGCGCCTGGGCGTAGAAGGAGACCATGTGGTCGTTCGAGTGACGGCCCAGAGAGGAGGCGATCGGCACTCCGGCCTTCTGCATGCGGTCCAGGCAGTAACCGACGTCGTCGAGGGTTTCCAGCTCGACCATGAAGTGCACGATGCCGGGCGGCAGCGCGCCCGGGTAGAGGCCCAGGCTGTGGTGGCGGCGGTTGGGGCTGAGGAAGTGCATCGTGTGGAAGTCCTCGCCGGGCCGGCCCGTGGGCACGGCGACGGGCGGGAGCTTCATCGAGTCGCGCAGTTGGAAGCCGAGGACGTTCTCGTAGAACGCCAGGGTCTCCTCGGTGTCCGGTGCGGGGACCACGACGTGCCCGAGCCCGAGGTTGCCGCCCTCGGGGGTCGAGGTCACGAAGCGGTTGCCGTACGGGGTGCCGAGCGGGCTGTGGTCCTGGGCCTGGCCCCAGAAGATCTCCAGGGGGTTGCCGCTGGGGTCCTGGAGGTGGATGAGGCCCTGGACGCGGCGCTCGGCGAGGGTGGCGGCGTCGGCCTGCTTGACGACGACTCCGGCGGCCTCCAGTTCGGCGGCGGTGGCGGCGAGCGCGGCGGCGTTCGCCACCTCGAAGCCGGCGGCGAGGAGCTTGTCGCTCTCGCCGGCGACGATCTGGAGGCGGTGGACGCGGTCGTCGATGCGCAGGTTCACCTGCTGCTCGGTGGAGCCCTCGGCCTCCACCATGCCAAGGATGTCGAGGGTGTAGGTGCGCCACTCGTCGAGCGAGGCGGTTTCGAGGCGCAGGTAGCCAAGAGCACGGATGTCCATGGGAGGTGACGGCCCTTCGAGGCGGGGAAGAGGAACGGGGGAGGTCGGCGGTGGCGGCCGATGGCCGACGGGCGGCCAGTGGCGGCCGGGGCCCTTCAGTGGCGTCGGCGGTTCGGCGTCGGCGGTGGCGTCGGCGGTTCGGCGGTGGCGGTGGCAGTGGCGTCGGCGTTCGACGGCGCCGGGGGCCCTTCGGCGGCGTCAGGGGCTTTTCGGCGGCCGCTGCGAGCAGCGGCGTTCAGTGGGTGAAGAAGTCCATCGCCAGTCGGTTGAACTCGGCGGCCTGCTCGCGCTGCGCCCAGTGACCGCAGTGCGGGAAGACGTGCAATCGGGCGTCGGGAATGGCCTTGAGGGCCACGAACGCGCCGTCGAGCGGGTTGACCCGGTCCTCGCGGCCCCAGGTCAGCAGCGTCGGCTGGGTGATGCGGTGGGCCTCGCGCCAGAGCATGGTGTCCTCGGGCCACCGGGCGAAGGAGGCGCCCATGCGGGCGTTGCCGAGGGCGGCCTCGGGGTCGGTGGCCTGGGCGTACCGCTCGTCGATCAGCTCGTCGGTGACGACCGCCGGGTCGAAGGCGAGGGTGGTGAGGAAGGTCTTCATCTGCTCGCGCGTGGGCGCGGCCGCCGTGCTGAACTCGAAGAGCCGCTTGATGCCCTCGGTGGGGTCGGCGTGGAAGAGGTTGACCGAGACCCCGCCGGGGCCCATCAGGAGGAGCTTGGCGACCTTGTCCGGGTGGTTCAGCGCCAGCCGGGCGGCGGTGCCGCCGCCGAGGGAGTTGCCGATGAAGTGGGCGCGGACGATGCCGAGTTCGTCCATCAGGGCGGCGACGGCGTCGGCGGCGTAGGAGAAGAAGTCCTTGTCGGGTTCCGGCTTGTCGGACTTGCCGTAGCAGGGCTGGTCGACCAGGAGCGTACGGAAGTGCTCGGCGAAGACCGGCAGGTTGGCGCCGAAGTTGGACCAGCCGGAGGCGCCGGGACCGCCGCCGTGCAGCATGATCACGACGGGGGCGCCGGGGGCCGCGCCGGCGGGTGCGGCCTCGTGGTAGTGGAGGGTCAGGCCGCCGGCCTTGACGGTGCGGGAGCTGGACGCGTAGGTGATCTCGGGCCCGCTCACAGCATCGTGTCCTGGATGTCGAGGCCGAGGGCGCCCTGGCCGAAGAGGACGAGAGCGCGCTCGGGGTCGTTGGCGGCGTGCCCGCGGCCGGTGTGGGCGTCGCGCCAGGCGCGCTGCACGACGTTGGACGCCTTGTTGCGCATGGCGCTGCCGCCCGCGTTCTCCATCAGGAGGTCGACGGCCGCGACCGCGCGTTCGGTGGCGAGGACCTGGTCGCGGCGGGCCCGGGTGCGCAGCGGCATCGGGAGTTCCGCGCCGCGCTCGGCCAGTTCATACAACTCCGTGATGTTGCGCTCCAGTTGGAGCCAGGCGGCGTCGATGTCGCTGGCCGCGCGGGCGATGCGGACCTGCGCGAAGGGGTCCTCGGCGACCTGCTGGCCGTAGGAGACGCGGAAGCGCTCGCGGGTGGCGGCGACGTATGCCTCGTAGGCCCCCTCGGCGATGCCGACGACGGGGGTGGAGATGGTGGTGGTGAAGATGGAGGCGTACGGGAGCCGGTAGAGGGGCTCCGGGTTGACCTGCTGGCCGGGGGACTTCAGGGCGGTGACCGGGCCGAAGCTCAGCGCGCGGTGCTCGGGGACGAAGACGTCCTCGCAGACGATGTCGTTGGAGCCGGAGCCGCGCAGGCCGACGGTGTCCCAGACGTCGTTGACGGTGTAGTCGTTGCGCGGGACCAGGAAGGTCCGCATGTCGACGGGACGGCCGTCGGCGTCCTTGATCATGCCGCCGAGCAGGGCCCAGTCGGTGTGGTCGCAGCCGGAGGAGAAGTGCCAGGCGCCGGTGACCCGGAAGCCGCCTTCGACGGGGGTGACCTTGCAGGTGGGGGCGTACGAGGAGCAGATGAGGGTGCTGGGGTCCTCGCCCCACACCTCGTCCTGCGCGCGGACGTCGTAGAGGGCGACGTGCCAGGGGTGGACGCCGACGACGGAGGAGACCCAGCCGGTGGAGCCGCAGGCCTTGGCGATCTCCTTGACGGCGGTGTAGAAGGCGGCGGGGTGCGCGGCGAGGCCGCCGTACCGCTTGGGCTGGAGGAGGCGGAAGAAGCCGCACGCCTCCAGCTCCTTGACGCTGGCCTCGGGGACCTTGCGCGCGGCCTCCGCCTCGGCGGCGCGCCCGCGCAGCGTCGGGGCCAGTGCGCGGACCGCCGCGAGGACTTCGCGGACTGCTTCGTCACCCATGCGTGTCGCCTCTCGGGATGTGCGGGATCGAGTGGAGTGGCCAGAACGTACGCCGCGCCGTTCGGGCACGAAATACCGGGTTCCCACTGAGCGGGAAGGGCGGCGGGAGGGGGCTCGCCCGCGCTCGGGCCCTGCGCCGTCGCCCCTCCCGCCCGGCTGCGGTGTATGCCGAAACGAAATACCTCAGTACGACCCCTTCCCCCCGGAGCGGGCACCGTGGCAGGGTCGCCCCAAGGCCGCCCGCACGTCCGCAATGTCGCGGATGCGTACCGCACACAGGGGTTCCTCTGATGACTGACCTCATGCCGGAGCAGACGATGCCCGCCGAGCAGCCGCTCTCCCTGCTGGAGAAGGCCGCGAAGGTGCTCGGCGCGTTCGACGGGGCCCAGCCGCGGCTCTCCCTCACGGAGGTCGTGCGGCGCTCGGGCATCCCGCGCTCGTCCGCGCACCGCATCCTCGACCAGCTCGTCGGACTGCGCTGGCTGGACCGGGAGGGCCGGGACTACCGGATGGGCATGCGGATGCTGGAGCTGGGGGCGCTGGCCTCGCACCACAACCGGCTGCGCCGGGCCGCGCTCCCCCGCCTGCACGCGCTGCACGAGCAGACGGGCCATCTGGTGCACCTCTCGGTGCTGGACGGCACGGAGGTGGTCTACCTGGAGCGGATCGGCGGTCTCGACGACACGAGCGTGCCGTCGCGGGTGGGCGGGCGGATGCCGGCGTACTGCACGGCGGCGGGCAAGGCGATCCTGGCCTTCAGCGAGCCGGACGCGGCGGAGCACGTGATCGCGGCCGGGCTGCGGCCCCGCACCCCCTCGACGCTGGTGCGCCCGGCGTCCCTGCGCCAGGAGTTGGCGGCGGCCCGCGACCGGGGGCTGGCCTTCGACCGGGAAGAGGCCTTCCGGGGCGTGGCGTGCGTCGCGGCTCCGCTGCGGGGGGCGGGGCGGGCGGTGGCGGCGATCTCGGTGTCCTGCAAGGGGGGCGTGTCGGCGCACCGCGAACTGGAGCGGCTCGCTCCGGCGGTGCTGGGGTGTGCGCGGGCGGTGTGGCGGGAGCTGTACGGGCCGGGGCGGGCGCGCATCCGGGCGGCCGAGGCCGCGCCCGTCGCCCCGGCGGTGCCCGAGCACCGGATGTCGGAGCAGGCGATGGACAACATGATGGGGTGGCTGGGGCGCAGCGAGTGGATGTAGGCGGGGGACGGCTGCCCGGAGGGCATGCCATCAGGGGCGCGGGGAACTGCGCGACCAGCCACGACGCACCCGCACGGAGCCCCGCCGCCAAGCGGGCTGGGACGAAGGGCGGCCCCGCCGCCCAGAGGGACGAGGACGAAGGGCGGCCCCGCCGCCCAAGGGGGCGGGGACGCGGGGACCTCCAAGGGGCCGCGGGGCCTTCCAAGGGGCCGCGGGGCCCTACTCGTACGCGATCTCCACCCTCGCGCTCAGCGGCAGCGCCTGGCACGCCAGGACGTAGCCCTCCGCCAGGTCCTCCTCGTCCAGCACCTCGTTGCGCAGCATCTTCACCTCGCCCGAGACGACCCGGCAGCAGCACGCGCTGCACGCCCCCTCCCGGCAGGAGAACGGCGCGTCGAGCCCCGCCGCCAGCATCGCGTCGAGCAGTGGGACGTCCTGCGCCCACCCCACCTCGTGCGCCTCGCCGTCCAGCGAGACACCGGCCACGAACGACCCGTCCGAGGCGACGGCCACCGGCTCCCGGCCGAAGACGTCGTCCGCCAGCGAGAAGTACTTCTCCCGGTGCACGACCCGCGCCCCCGCCCCCCGCAGCGCCGCCTCCGCCGCGTCCATCAGCGGCACCGGCCCGCACAGGTACGCGTCCCGGGCGGCGTACGGCGCGAGTGCCGTGCCCAGCATCGACGCGGTCGGCAGCCCCTGGAGGGACTCCAGCCAGTGCACGACGGCGAGCCGCCCCGAGTGGGCCTCGGCCAGCCCCCACAGCTCGTCCCGGAAGATCACCGACCCCTGGTCGCGGTTCGCGTACAGCAGGACCACGCTCCCCCGCCCCGCGCTCAGCACGGACTTGAGGATGGACATGCACGGCGTGATGCCGCTGCCCCCGGCGACCAGGACCACGTCGCGGTCCAGGTCGCCCGGGGTGAAGGCGCCCGCCGGGGCGAGCACCTCCAGTTCGTCCCCGGCGGCCACCGTCTCGCAGACCCAGCCGGAGCCGAGGCCGCCGGCCACCCTCTTCACCGTGACCTTCATGGGCTCCCCGGTGTGCGGGGAGCTGGCCAGGGAGTAGCAGCGGGCGGCCCCGCCCGGGACGCGCACCGTGAGGAACTGCCCCGGCGCGTACGGAAGGCGGGCGTCCAGCACGAGCGACACGGCGTCGTCCGTCTCCCGTACGACCTCCGCGACCCGCACCTTCACGGCCCCGCTCATGTGCCGCCCACCTCCAGCAGCCCGGAGGCGACGGCGGCGTCGATGGAGTCCCGCAGTTCTCCGCAGGACCGCGCCCGGGCGCTCAGCACCCCGGCCGCCACCTCCTCCCGGATGCGGGGGCAGACCTGTGCGGCCTCGTCCGTCCACTGGACCTGCGTATGGGCGGGGCTGAACTTCTCGCACAGGACCTGATTCCCGCAGGCCCCGCACTCGACGGCCCTCATCACGAACCGGCCCCCGCCCCATCGGCCCCCGCCGCGCCCGGAGCACCCGAAGCGCCCGAGGTACCCGGAGCAGCCGCCGCACTCGCCGCACCCTCGCGCGCCGCGATGTTCGCCGCCGCCTCGGCCCGCCACGCCTCGTTGGCGCGAGTGGTGTCGATCTCGAACTCGAAGCGCCGGACCATCTCGTCCTTGACGTCGGCGGCGTCCACGTAGAACTGCTCGTACCAGCGCCGAAGCTGGTAGACCGGGCCGTCCTCCTCCGTCAGCAGCGGGTTGTCGATCCGGGTCTTGTTCTTCCAGATCTCCACGTCCTGCTCGAAGCCGACGGCCAGGCCCTCCGAGGTGGTCCGCGCCGCCTGGGCGGCCTGCTCGTCCGTCATCCCGGGCAGCTTCTTGACGATCGCGCCGTACATCAGCACGAAGCTGTTCGCGTCGATCGGGTAGTGGCAGTTGATGAGCACGGACTCCATCTCCTGCCCGCCCCCGACGTCCGCCCACAGCTTGTCGATCATGTACGAGGGCCCGTGGTACGAGGCGTCGGAGCGCAGCCCGCCGGTGGCCGACAGCGTGCCCAGGTCGATGTCCGGCCGGGGCGAGGACTCCATGTACTGGGTGGCGACGTGCCCGTCGAAGACGTTCTTGAAGTACTCCGGGAAGGCGTAGTGCACGTAGTAGAAGTGCGCCATGTCGACGACGTTGTCCACGATCTCCCGGCAGTTGGAGTTCTCGACGCGCAGGGAGTGCCAGGACCAGTCGCTCCACTCGTCCGCGCCGGGGCCGTGGACGCCCTCGATCTCGGGGATGGTGACCTCTTCGGTGGGCTTGGAGCCCTCCGGGTCGTTCCACACGTAGAGCTGCTTGTTGCGCTCCAGGGTCGGCCAGGCGCGGGTCTTGGCGCGCGCGGGGACGCGGCGGGCGTAGGGGATGCCGGCGCACCTGCCGTTGCCCGCCCAGCGCCAGTCGTGGAAGGGGCAGGCGACGGCATTGGCCTTGACGGTGCCGTGGGCGAGGTTGCCGCCCATGTGCGGGCAGTAGGCGTTCAGGACGTGGAGTTCGCCGTCGTCCTCGCCCTGGAAGACGACGAGCTTGGTGCCGAAGGCCTGAATCTCGTGCGGGGCGCCGTCCCGGAAGGTCTCGGCCAGTCCCAGGCAGTGCCAGCCGCGCGCGAAGCGGGCGGGCGGGGCCCCGGCCTCGATGACGCGTACGTCCGCCTCGGGCTGCGACACGTCGTGCTGCTGAACAGACATGGTTCTCCCCCTACTTGACGGCCGCGTGCGGCGACCGGCCGGATTCTGCCGCGAGTTCCACTGCGATGTCGATCAGTTGGTCCTCCTGGCCGCCGACGAGCCCGCGCTCGCCCGCGCGCAGCAGGATGCGGGCCCCGGAGACGCCGTAGCGTCCGGCCTGCCGGTAGGCGTGCTTGAGGAAGCTGGAGTAGACGCCGGCGTGGCCCATCATCAGCGACATGCGGTCGAGCAGGCACTCGTCGTCCATGACGGGCCGCACGACGTCCTCCGCCGCGTCGATGATCTTGAGTACGTCGATGCCGGTGCGGATGCCCATCTTCTGGCAGACGGCCGCGAAGGCCTCGACGGGGGTGTTTCCGGCCCCAGCCCCCAGCCGCCGGGTCGAGCCGTCGATCTGGAGGGCGCCGGCGCGCACGGCGGCGACCGAGTTCCCGACCCCGAGCCCCAGGTTCTCGTGCCCGTGGAAGCCGACCTGGGCGTCGCCGCCCAGCTCCGCGACCAGCGCCGCCACCCGGTCGGTCACGTCGTCCATGACCATCGCGCCGGCCGAGTCGACGACGTACACGCACTGGCAGCCGGCGTCCGCCATGATCCGCGCCTGCCGGGCGAGGTTCTCCGGCGTGGTGGAGTGGGCCATCATCAGGAAGCCGACGGTCTCCAGGCCCATCTCCCGGGCCAGCCCGAAGTGCTGGACGGAGATGTCGGCCTCGGTGCAGTGCGTGGCGATCCGGCAGACGCTGCCGCCGTTGCCGTGGGCCGCCCGGATGTCGTCCTTGACGCCGAGCCCCGGCAGCATCAGGAAGGCGATCTTCGCCCGTCGCGCCGTGTCGACGGCGATCTTGATGAACTCCTGCTCGGGCGTCCTGGAGAAGCCGTAGTTGAAGGACGACCCCCCGAGCCCGTCGCCGTGGGTGACCTCGATGACGGGCACCCCGGCCCCGTCCAGGGCCCCGACGACGTTCCGTACGTCCTCGCCCGTGAACTGGTGGCGCTTGGCGTGCGAGCCGTCGCGCAGGGAGGAGTCGGTGATGCGGACGTCGAGGGCGGCGGAGTAGGTGCCGGTCGTGCTCGCGGTGTACGTCCTGCCGGTCATGCCCGCATCCCCTTCGCGAACTCCTCGCCGACCTTGGTCGCGGCGGCGGTCATGATGTCGAGGTTCCCGGCGTACGGCGGCAGGAAGTCGCCGGCGCCCTCGACCTCCAGGAAGATCGCGACGCGGGCCATGCCTCCGTTCATCGCGGACGGCTCGTCGAACTGCGGCTCGGTGCGCAGCCGGTAGCCGGGCACGTACGTCGTGACGTCCTCGGCGACCTGCTTCACGGAGGCGACGATCGCCTCGCGGTCGGCGTCCTCGGGGACGGCGCAGAAGACGGTGTCGCGCATGACGACCGGTGGGTCGGCGGGGTTGAGGACGATGATCGCCTTGCCCCGCCCCGCGCCGCCGATCTCCTCGATGCCGCGCGCGGTGGTCCGGGTGAACTCGTCGATGTTCGCCCTGGTCCCGGGCCCGGCGGACACGGAGGCGACCGAGGCGACGATCTCCGCGTACGCGACCGGCACGACCCGCGAGACGGCGTACACCATGGGGATGGTGGCCTGTCCCCCGCAGGTGATCATGTTGACGTTGTCCTGGTCGAGGTGGGCGGTGAGGTTCGCGGGCGGGACCACGGCGGGGCCGACGGCGGCGGGGGTCAGGTCGACGGCCCTGATGCCGAGTTCGCGGTAGCGCGGGGCGTTGGCCCGGTGGACGTACGCGCTGGTCGCCTCGAAGACGAGGTCCGGCCTCTCGTCCCGGGAGAGCAGCCAGTCGACCCCTTCGTGACTGGCCTCGACGCCCAGCTTCCGCGCCCGCGCGAGACCTTCGCTCGCCGGGTCGACGCCGATCATCCAGCGCGGCTCGATGTGCGCGGAGCGCTGGAGCTTGTGGAGCAGGTCGGTGCCGATGTTGCCGGAGCCGACGATGGCGGCGGTGGCCTTCCGGGCACGAGTCCTGCCGGCGGGGCCGGTACGGGCGGGGGCTTCCTGGTTCATCGCGTACGTTCCTCAGCTGAAGGAGAGGGAGACGGAGCCGAGTCCGGAGAACTCGGCGGTGCAGGTCCTGCCCGCGACCACGTCGACGGCGCGCGTGCAGGACCCCGGCAGCACCAGGTGCCCCTTGCGCAACGGCACTCCGAAGCGGGCGACGGTGCGGGCGAGCCAGGCGACGGAAGCGGCGGGATCGCCGAGCACGGCGTCGCTGCGCCCCCGCGTGATCACCTCGCCCCCGCACCGGAGGGTGGCGTCGATGCCGCGCAGGTCCAGCTCGCGCGGGTCGCGCCCGTCACCGGTGACGTATCCGGCGGACGAGGCGTTGTCGGCGATGGTGTCGGCGATGGTGATCCGCCAGTCCGCTATCCGGCTGTCGATCAGCTCGATGGCCGGTACGACGCGCTCGGTCGCCGCGAGCACGTCCGCCACGGTGCAGCCCTCGCCCGGCAGGTCGTCGCCGAGCACGAAGCCGACCTCGACCTCGATGCGGGGCGCGCAGTAGCGGGCGACGGGCACGGGCTTGTCCTCGGACAGTTCCATGCCGTCGAGGAGGTGCCCGTAGTCGGGCTCGTCGACGCCCATCATCTGCTGCATCACGGAGGACGAGAGCCCCACCTTGTGGCCGGTGATCCGCGCCCCGGCGGCGACGCGCTGCCGGATGTTGAGGAGCTGGATCTCGTACGCGTCCTCGGTGGAGATCCCGGCAAAGGCGTCGCTCCCCGCGAGGGGGGCGACGGGCGTCCGGCTGTGCTCGGCGGAGCGCAGCAGCTCCGCGGCCTCCAGCCTCCGGCGGTCGTCGAGCATGGGAGCGGTCCTCCAGGGCGGTGGGGCGGTGCGTTGCGGCGAGGCTAAGCGGGGGCCGCCACCGCCGGGGAGGCCGAATTCCCACTGGCCGGGAAAGGGGGCGGGGGCTTCCGGGCGGACGCGCCACGCCACCGGGAAGGGGCGGACCGGGAGCGCTTCCGGCTCGCCCCACTCCGCCGCTCCCCTACAGCAGCGGCTCCCGGAACAGCTCGCGCAGCCAGCGCGCCACGTCCGTGCCGTCGCCCGCCGCCGCCCCCGGGAACAGCCGCCCCCAGGCCCCCGCCCGGCCCACCGCGCCGAGGCGGCAGGCCAGGCTCACCGCGCGGCGGAGCTCGGCGGCGCTGTGCCCGTCACCGCTCCACGGCTCCAGGTAGGCGTCGCGCAGCCGGGGCAGTGCGTCGCTCCCGTAACGCCCCTGGACGAAGCGGGAGTTGACGAGGAGGCTCGCGAAGGGATGCCCGACGACGGCGTCGCCCCAGTCGAAGAAGGCGTACCGGTCGGGGTGGGCCGCCCCCGGGGCGAAGACCTGCCCTTCGTGCAGGTCGGAGTGGTCGAGGGCGGCGGGGATGCCGAGGTCCGCCAGCTCCGCGCACCAGTCCGCGACCAGGCCGGTCCGCGCGAGCAGGTCCGTCCGCTCGTCCGCCGGGAGGGCCGCGCAGGTGCCGACCATGCGTGCGTACGTCTCCACCAGCGCGGCGGTGCGCAGGCCGGGCACGCCCAGGGCCTCCGCCTGGTCGGCGTACGGGATCAGGGCGCGCTGCATGACGGCGTACTGGCGCAGCGGTTCCTCCCAGGCGCGGGCGTCCGGCTCGGGCTGCGCGTCGAGCACGTCGGCGAAGAGGGGACCCCCGTCGGGCCACAGGGCCCAGCCCCGCTCGGCGTCGACGGCGTACGGGTGCAGGACGTGCTCCGGCGCCCACCGGGCGAGCGCCTCGCCGAGCCCGGCCTCGAAGGCGGAGGCGGGCGGATTCGCCTTGAACCAGGCGTTGCCGCCGCCGCGCAGGGGCATGCGGACGAGCACCGACCAGGGCCGGAGGCGTACGCCGCGCCGCCGGGCGGTGTCCTCCCGGAGCCCGGCGTCCGCCACGGCCCGCTCCGCCCAGCCGAGGGCCCGCCGCTGCCAGTCGGGGTCGTCCCAGGGGGTGCGGGTCCCGGCGTGATCGCCCAGGTCGAGGGCGGGAGAGAGGTCGTTCATGGGGGCATCCCACCACCGGGGCGGGTCCGGCATCCAGTGGATATCACCCGGAGCCCGGGAGCCCGTACGGGTTCCGCCTCCGGTGGCCGCTGAATTACCTTTCGGCGTACACGAGTTGGAGGACTCTCCGGTCCTCCGCCATCTCAGGGGGAACACGACCGCATGGCACAGAGGCCCGATCTCACCGAACCGCCGACCGCTTCCGTCGCCGCCCTCGCCGCGCACGCGGACCTGGGGCAATGGGCGGGCTGGACGTTCGTCCCGTACGGGGGCCTGCGGTACCGGAAGTGGAAGGACAGCCGCCTCTACCTCTACGTGGGCGGGGTCGTCATCAGCGACACCCGGGCCGGCTCCGAGATCACGCGCAACTGGGCGGACACCCGCGTCCTGGTGTACCGGCGTTCCGTCAACGGCGGCTTGACGGACTCCAGTCACACCCTCATCGACGGGAGGGGCGTGGGGGTCAGCATAGGCCCCGGCGGCCGCACCTTCCGCGAGGGCGACAAGCAG
The DNA here is from genome assembly GCF_044751045.1 of Streptomyces sp. NPDC088745. NCBI lineage: Bacteria > Bacillati > Actinomycetota > Actinomycetes > Kitasatosporales > Streptomycetaceae > Streptomyces > Streptomyces sp. NPDC088745. The sequence goes on along the minus strand of NZ_JBIVLB010000003.1, from coordinate 564,234 downwards.
CTGCACGGCATTGCCGAGGTGGTGCAGGGGCCTCCGTTCCTCTACCCGGGCGACTGGGGCGACTTCATCCAGGACAGCATCACGAAGACGCATCTTCTGCCCGTCCTGGCGCGGATCGAACGCGGCGAAAGCGTGTCGTTCGGGGCGTTCACGGTGGACCGGCAGGGCGTGACGGGCCGGAAGCGCACGGCCGCGTGGACGGAGATCGCCAACCACTGGACGTACGACGCGAAGCTGTACTTCAACGACGTCAGGAAGCGCTCGGTCGGCGACTCGGCGAGCACGCACGACATCGCCAACCTCAACCTCTTCCTGAGCGTGGTGGAGCGGCTCAAGCGGGGGGCCGCCCAGTAACGGCCCCCGGAGCCGCAGCCGCCTGCCCGCCGCCCGCGCACGGCCGATACCCTTCGCGCCATGGGCGACGGCATCGCGTGGATGGGCGCACTCCACCCCACCCCTCCTTCGGGCACACCCGGCACGACCGGCGGCATCTCGCTGACCTTGGCCCGGGGCGTGGGGACCGACGAGTTCCTCATCAACCTGGGCGCCGACTTCGACGAACTGGCCGCGCGCCTCCCGAGCCGAGAACTGACGCTCCCCGCAGGGCAGTTGGGGCACCACTCCCCTCTGCCCAACTGCGCCGTGTACGGCACGTGCGGTGAGTGGACGTACGTGGTGGAGCACTGGGGCATGGCGACCTGGGCCACCGGCTACCAGGGCAAGGCCGCGTCGATGCTCCCCTGCGAGGGCGAGGAGATCGTCTGCCTGACCGCCAACCGGTACAACCCGCCGGCCCTGATCATCCACGCCCCCGGCGCCCGCGCCCACCGGGCCGACTTCGGCACCGACACGGGCCAGGGCTCACCCCTCGATGCGGCGCTCCACGCCGCGGGGGCGGTGTACCCGTCGATGCCCGAAGCCGCTGAGGACGAGGTCGTCGCCTACTACGAGGAGCACGGCGCACGCCTCCCCGAACTCGTCTTCGCCGCCGTGGGCGCCTACACGGGTGTGTCCGCCGACCAGGACGCCGTGCGGAACGGCACCCTGCCCGGCATCCTCATCACCCCGGCGTAACGGCCGCGCCCTGCGTCTGCCGCATCGACTTGATGCCGGTGAGGAAGGCGGCGAAGGTGTGGGTCGTCAGTCCCAGGCGCGGGCCGTCCGGATTCTTGGAGTCGCGGATGAGGACTGCGTCCGGTGGGGTGGCGATCTCGACGCAGTCTCCGCCATTGCTGCTGTACATGGACTTGCGCCAGTGGAGCGCTTGGACGGCCTCGGTCATCGGGGGCCCCTTCCGGACGCCATGCCTGCGAGCACGCTTCGGACTACTGCCGATGCTAGAGGCCGTGGCCCGGCGGGGCGAGACCGCCGCCCTCGCGGATGCGGGGCGGCGGGTCTCGTTGCTCAACGAGCCTGGAGGTCGCCCGATTTGATGCCGGTGATGAAGGTGGAGAAGGCGTGGGCGGTCAGGCCCAGGGTGGAGCCGTTGCGGTTCTTCGAGTCGCGAACCGGGACCACGCCGTGTGAGGCGGCAAGGTCGGCCGCGATCTCAACGCACTGGCCGCCGTTTTCGCTGTAGGAGGACTTGAACCAGTGGAGAGTTTCGATCGTCACGGAGTGCCCTTTCGTACCTGCTCGATCATGGCCACGGATTCCGCTTGCGAAAGCGCTTCGGCCTGTAGCTGATGGTAGGCCGTCAGCATCGGCAACACGGCAGTGCCTTCTCGTTCAAGGTGCCCTCGCTGTGACGACTCCGCGTACGACATGAGTGAACGGTCCGGCATCGTCAACACCGTGACCGGAAGGCTCATTGGCCGACGCTCGCCCATGACGAACGGGGCGACCTGAAGCACCGTGTTCGGCAGCTCGGCGAACTCGATCAGCCGCGCGAATTGCGCATCCATCACCTCTCGCCCACCGACGGGACGCCGAATACAACTCTCATCCAGCACAGCGAAGAAGAGCGGGGGCTGAGCCCGAGTGAGCAGCCTCTGCCGTTCCGCCACGACGGAAACCCGTTCATCCGCCTGCTGCGACGTAAGCGCACCTCGGCGGACGGCAGCGGCGTTGATGACGGCCGCGTATTCCGGCGTCTGGAGCAGGCCCGGGACGACCCCCACCTCGTAGAGCCGGATCTCTGCCGCCCGTCCCTCGTGACTCACATACTCCGGAAAGCCCTCCAACAGACTGCCGTGCCGCATCTGACGCCACTCACGCTCGAAGTGGTCCCCGGTCCCGAAGGCCAAATCAACGCACCTCACGAACCGCAAGGTTGGCATCTTGCGACCAGTTTCGACGGCGGAGATGTGCGTACTGGAGTAGCCCGTGCGCTCACTTAATTCTTCCTGCCGCCAGTTGTGCTCCAGGCGCGCAGCCCGGAGACGTGCACCGAACGCCGCTTGCGGGGAACTCTCCGGGTTCAACTCCTTGATGTTCAAAGGCTCGACACCAACTTTCCGTCCGCATCCGACACGTTGAGGTCATGCCCGGTACACGCCACGCTGAACCTCCCCAGTAGTGAACCCACTACGGAGAGGAGTCACCCATGCCCAGCACCGCCCGCGCCTGGCTCGCCGCGTTGACCGCCGAGTACGGCACGGAGGGGACCCTGCACCTCCCCCACGAGCCGGCCGCCTTCCCCGCCCCGAAGGGCGGGGAAGAGGACGAGGAAGACACCGAACAGCCCACCATCTCCGCCGAGTTGAGCGCACGCGTCGCCGAGTACAACCGGCAGCGCCGCATGTTCGGCGGCCGGTGATGACCGTACGCAAGTCCCTGCGCTTCGTGCCGTACCGCATCGCCCCCGACCCGCTGTCTGAGCCCGAGTACGAAGCGGTCTGCGTGTCCGGCGACGACGCCGACTGCGGGGCGGCGTCCGGCACCGGGGAAACCCCCATGGGCGTCGCCGCCTGGCAGTTCACGCACTCCGCCGAGACCGGGCACACCCGCTTCCGGCGCACCTTCCACGAGTACACGGTGACGGAACCCGCCGACGGCTCGGAATGCGCGATCGCCCCCAGGGCGCGGGCGGCCGCTACCGCGCCCCGTACACCGGCATCGGAGCCTCCGCCCGCGCCAGCAGCTTCGACGCCGCCTCCCCCGCCTCCGCCGGGGTCCACCGCGCGCCCTTGTCCGCCGTCGGGCCCGGACGCCAGCCCTCCATCACCGTGATCCGGCCGGCCTCGGCCTCGAAGACGCGGCCCGTGACGCCCGCCGAGGCATCGGAGCCCAGCCACACCACCAGCGGCGAGACGTTCTCGGGGGCCATCGCGTCGAAGGCTCCGACCTCCGGGGCGGCCATCGTCTCGGCGAAGGTCTGCTCCGTCATACGGGTACGGGCCGCCGGGGCGAGGGCGTTGACCTGGACCCCGTACCGGCCCATCTCGGCGGAGGCGACCAGGGTCAGGCCGACGATCCCGGCCTTCGCGGCGGAGTAGTTGCCCTGCCCGACGCTCCCCAGCAGCCCCGCGCCGGAACTGGTGTTGACGACACGGGCCGCCCGCCGGCGTCCGGCCTTCGCCTCCGCCCGCCACCACTGCGCCGCGTGCTTCAGCACCAGGAAGTGGCCCTTCAGGTGCACGCGCAGCACCGCGTCCCAGTCGTCCTCGTCCAGGTTGACCAGCATCCGGTCGCGCAGGAAGCCCGCGTTGTTGACCAGGGTGTCGAGGCCGCCGAACACGTCGACGGCCGTGGCCACCAGCGACGCCGCGCCCTCCGTCGTGGCGATGTCGCCGCCGTGCGCGACCGCCCCGCCGCCCGCCGCGCGGATCTCCGCGACGACCTCCTCCGCGGGGCTCTGCGAGGCGCCCGCCCCGTCCGCGCTCACGCCCAGGTCGTTGACGACGACCTTCGCCCCCTCGGCGGCGAAGGCGAGGGCGTGGGCGCGGCCCAGGCCCCGTCCCGCACCGGTCACGACCACGACGCGTCCCTCGGCGATACCCATGTCAGTTCCCTTCGGCTTCGGACTTGTTCGCATTCGCGGCATCGAGGAAGGCGGGGCGCTCGCCGCCCCCGTGCACGAGCAGCGAGGCCCCGTTGACGTACGCCGCCCGGTCCGACGCGAGGAAGACCGCCGCGTCGCCGATGTCGGACGGCCGGGCCATCCGGCCCGCCGGAATCGTCCGCGCGACCGCCGCGAGGCCGTCCTCGTCGCCGTAGTGGAGGTGCGACAGCTCGGTCCGCACCATCCCGAGGACCAGGGTGTTCACCCGTACCTCCGGGGCCCACTCCACGGCCATGGACCGCGTGAGGTTCTCCAGCCCGGCCTTCGCGGCCCCGTACGCGGCCGTCCCCGGCGAGGGGCGCGTACCGCTCACGCTGCCGATCATCACGATCGATCCGCGCGCCCGCTTCAGGTGCGGATGCGCGGCCAGTGCGGCGTTCAGCGGGGCGAGGAGGTTCAACTCGATCACGCGGGCGTGCCGCTCGGGGCCGCCGTCCGCGAGGAGCCGGTACGGGGTGCCGCCGGCGTTGTTGACCAGCACGTCCAGGTGTCCGTACGACTCCACCACGCCCGCGAGGAAGGCTTCGACGGCCTGCGCCGCACGCAGGTCCACCGACCGGAACTCGGCCTCGCGGCCCGCCGCCTCCACCGGCTCGTCCGGCGGTCGCCGCGCGCAGACCACGACCCGTGCCCCCGCCGCCAGGAAGGCCCGCGCGATGCCCGCGCCGACTCCCCGGGTGCCGCCTGTGACGACGGCGACCCTCCCGTCCAGTTCCATTCGCTGCTACCTTCCCTACACGAACAAGCACCTAACAAATGTTTGGTGGAAAGGTAGCTGATCCATTCATGGGTGTCTCCACCTCCCGCCCCGGCCCCTCCGGCCTCCACGGCGGCGTCGCCGTCGTCACCGTCGACTTCCCGCCGGTCAACGCCCTGCCCGTCCAGGGCTGGTACGACCTGGCCGACGCCGTACGAGCAGCCGGGCGCGACCCCGGCGTGCGCTGCGTCGTGCTCACCGCCCCGCCCGGCAGCCGGGGCTTCAACGCGGGCGTCGACATCAAGGAGATGCAGCGCGAGAGCGCCGCGGGCGGCGGCCACACGGCCCTCATCGGCGCGAACGGCGGCTGCGCCGAGGCCTTCGCCGCCGTGTACGAGTGCGAGGTCCCGGTCGTCGCGGCCGTCGCCGGGTTCTGCCTGGGCGGCGGGATCGGCCTCGTCGGCAACGCGGACGCGATCGTCGCCTCCGACGACGCCACCTTCGGCCTGCCCGAGCTGGACCGGGGCGCGCTCGGCGCGGCCACCCACCTCGCCCGGCTGGTCCCGCAGCACCTGATGCGCGCCCTGTACTACACCTCGCGCACCGCCACCGCGCGGGAACTGCACCACCACGGGTCGGTGTGGAAGGTCGTACCGCGCGGTGAACTCCATGACGCGGCGCTGGAGTTGGCGTGCGAGATCGCCCGCAAGGACGGCCACCTGATCCGCCTCGCCAAGGCCGCCATCAACGGCATCGACCCCGTCGACGTCCGCCGCAGCTACCGCTTCGAGCAGGGCTTCACCTTCGAGGCCAACCTCAGCGGCACCGCCGACCGCGTACGGAACGAATTCGGCAAGGAGAAGAGCACGTGACCGACAAGACGATGACCCCCGACGAGGTCGTCTCCCGCCTGCGCAGCGGCATGACGATCGGCATCGGCGGCTGGGGCTCGCGCCGCAAACCGATGGCCCTGGTCCGCGCCGTCCTGCGCAGCGACCTCACCGACCTGACCGTCGTCTCGTACGGCGGACCCGACGTCGGCCTCCTCGCGGCCGCCGGGCGCATTCGCAGGCTGGTGGCGGCGTTCGCGACGCTCGACTCCATCGCCCTGGAGCCGCACTTCCGCACCGCCCGCCAGGAGGGGGCGTTCGAACTCACCGAGGTCGACGAGGCGATGTTCATGTGGGGGCTGCACGCCGCCGCGAACCGGCTGCCCTTCCTGCCCGTGCGGGCCGGCATCGGCTCGGACGTGATGCGGGTCAACCCCCAGCTCCGCACGGTCACCTCGCCGTACGACGACGGGGAGACCTTCGTCGCGATGCCCGCCCTGCGCCTGGACGCCGCCCTGGTCCACATGAACCGCGCGGACCGGCTCGGCAACGGCCAGTACCTGGGCCCCGACCCCTACTTCGACGACCTCTTCTGCGAGGCCGCCGACGCGGCGTACGTCTCCTGCGAGCGGATCGTCGACACCGCCGAGCTGACGAAGGAGGCCGCCCCGCAGTCGCTGCTGCTGAAGCGGACCTCCGTGACCGGCGTGGTCGAGACCCCGAACGGCGCGCACTTCACCTCCTGCGTCCCCGACTACGGACGCGACGAGGCCTTCCAGAAGCTGTACGCCACCACCCCCTGGCCCGAGTTCGCCGAGCGCTTCCTGTCCGGCGCGGACGAGTCGGCGTACCGGACAGCGGTCCAGGCCTGGCACGAGGAGCAGTCGAAGTGAGCACCCCGACCCCCACGGACACCGTCTCGCGCGCCGAGTACTGCGTGATCGCCTGCGCCGAGGCGTGGCGCGACAACGGCGAGGTGCTGGCCAGCCCGATGGGCCTGATCCCCGGCATCGGTGCCCGCCTCGCCAAGCGCACCTTCGCCCCCGACCTGCTCCTCACCGACGGCGAGGCCATGATCGTCGGCCTGGACGGGACGCCGGAGGGCTGGCTGCCGTACCGCCACCACCTGACCATGGTCACCGGCGGCCGGCGGCACGTGATGATGGGGGCCAGCCAGCTCGACCGGTTCGGCAACCAGAACATCTCCTGCATCGGCGACTGGGAGCGGCCCGCGCGGCAACTGCTGGGCGTGCGCGGCGCACCGGCCAACACCCTGAACAACCCGACCAGTTACTGGGTGCCGAAGCACTCGACGCGGGTCTTCGTCGAGAAGGTCGACATGATCTGCGGGGTCGGCCACGACAGCGCCGAGGCGGCCGGTCCTTCCGCGACCCGCTACCACCGGCTGCCGCGCGTGGTCAGCGACCTCGGCGTCTTCGACTTCGAGACCCCCGACCGCTCGATGCGGCTCGCCTCGCTGCATCCGGGCGTGAGCGTGGCGCAGGTCCGGGAGGCCACCGGTTTCGCCCTCGCGATGGCCGACGACGTGCCGTACACCCGCGAACCGACCGCCGAGGAACTGCGGCTGATCCGCGAGGTGGTCGACCCGCAGAACACCCGCGACCGTGAGGTGAAGCCCGTATGAGCGGCTCCGGAACCCCCGTGCTGGGGACCGCGTTCACCCGGCTCGTCGGCGTCCGGCACCCCCTCGTGCAGACCGGCATGGGGTGGGTGGCGGGACCGCGCCTGGTCTCGGCGACCGCGAACGCCGGCGCGCTCGGCGTCCTCGCCTCCGCGACCATGACGGTGGAGCAACTGCGGGCCGCCGTGCGGGAGGTGAAGTCCCGCACGGACGCGCCCTTCGGGGTCAATCTGCGGGCGGACGCCGGGGACGCCCGGGAGCGGGTGCGGATCATCGTCGAGGAGGGCGTGAAGGTCGCGTCCTTCGCGCTCGCCCCCTCGCGCGAGCTGATCGCCGAGCTGAAGGACGCCGGGGTCGTCGTCGTCCCCTCCGTCGGGGCCAAGCGGCACGCGGAGAAGGTGGCCGCGTGGGGCGCGGACGCCGTGATCGTGCAGGGCGGGGAGGGCGGCGGCCACACCGGCGACGTCGCGACGACCGTACTGCTGCCGCAGGTGGTGGACGCCGTGGACATCCCGGTGGTCGCGGCGGGCGGCTTCCACGACGGGCGGGGGCTGGTGGCCGCGCTGGCGTACGGGGCGGCCGGGGTCGCCATGGGCACCCGCTTCCTGCTCACCTCGGACTCCACCGTGCCGGACGCGGTGAAGGCGAAGTACCTGGCGGCGACGGTGAAGGACGTCACCGTCACGACGGCCGTCGACGGAATGCCGCACCGGATGCTCCGCTCGGAGCTGGTGACGGCCCTGGAGCGGTCCGGGCGGGTGCGGGCGCTGGCGCAGGCAGTGGTGCGCGCGGCGTCCTTCCGGAAGGTCTCCGGGCTGAGCTGGCCGCGGATGGTCCGTGACGGGCTCGCCATGAAGCACGGCAGGAGCCTGTCCTGGAGCCAGGTCCTGCTGGCCGCCAACACCCCCATGCTGCTGAAGGCCTCGATGGTCGACGGCCGCACCGACCTCGGCGTCATGGCGTCGGGGCAGGTGGCGGGCCTGATCGAGGACCTGCCGAGCTGCGCGGAGCTAGTGGCACGTGTCATGGCCGAGGCCGAAGCCGCGCTCGAAGAGCTGTACGCGTTCCGCACCCTGCCGACACCAGGGTGAATCCTCCTTTCCCGCACAGGAGTTGACCGCATGAGCCGCTCGATCCGTTCGATCCGCTCGATTCGCTCGGCCCGTTCGACCCGTCCGGTCCATCCGGTCCGTCCGCTCCGCAATCGGGTACGGCTGGCCGTGGGCGCGGCCGCGGGCGCGTTCGTCCTCGGCGCGACGCCCGCCGCGGCCCTCGCACCGGCCCCGGCGCACGGCACCGTGTCCCCCTCCCGGCACGACCACGCGAACACGATCCGGCAGATTCCGCTCCAGGGCGCGGTCAACGTCCGCGACGTGGGCGGGTACCGCACGCACGGCGGGGACCGGGTCCGGTACGGACTCGTCTACCGGGCCGACGCGCTCGGCAGGCTCACCGATCCGGACCTCACGACCCTGGCCGGGTTGCGGCTCGGCACGGTGATCGACTACCGGGTGCCGGTGGAGGTCCGGTCCGACGGCCCGGACCGGCTTCCGGCGGGGCTCGACGCCACCGCCCGGCCGGTCAATGACAGCGGGCTGTACGGGCAGATGACGGCGGCCATCGCCTCCAGGGACCCGGCGCGGCAGGAGGCGGCGCTGGGCGGGTCCAAGGGGTCCGACCTGATGAAGAAGGTGTACCGGACGCTGATCAGCGATCCGGCGAACACGGCGCAGTTCGCGAAGACCTTCCGGGACCTCGCCCGCAGTTCCCCGCGGTCCGCCGTGCTCTTCCACTGCACCTCGGGCAAGGACCGCACGGGCTGGACGACGTACGTGCTGCTGCGGGCGCTCGGCGTCCCGGAGCGGACGGCCCGGCAGGACTACTTGGCGTCGAACGCGATCAGGGCGGCGGCGGACAGGAGGGTGCGGGAGGGGTTGGAGCAGGCGGGGATGATGCAGAATCCGGATCTGCTGATTCCGTTGCAGGAGGTGCGGTCGGAGTATCTGGACACGGCGCTGGCGGAGGTGCGTGGGCGATACGGCTCCCTGTACGGGTACCTGACGAGGGGCCTGGGCCTGGACCGCAGGACTCTGCGCGACCTCCAATCCCACCTCACCACGTGACCCCCGGGGGGGCGAGAGGCAACACCGGCCTCCTTGCGTACCGCAGCCGCCTCCGCCCCCTCGGGCTCCGCAGCCGCCCCCGCTCCCGTCCCCTTCGGCGACGCAGCCGCCCTGCCACCCCCGCCTCCTTGGGCGACGGGGCCGCCCCAAGGGGGCGGGACGGGCGGGCAAGGGGGCGGCCCCTCCCGCTCCCGGCCCACCCGGGTGCCGCCCCCCTGCGTGAGCGCCTGTGCCGGGCACGCTCCTCCGCCAAGGCCGTGAGCTCAGCCCCGGTACCGGGCAGGCAGCCCCGCCCGGCTCGGGCAGAGAGGCCCCGGACCCGCCCCTTTCCCTAAAGCGCTCGCCGCGCGGCTGCCCAGGGTTCACTGCGGATGCGTCGTGGCTGAGCGCGCAGTTCCCCGCGCCCCTGGACGGGGCGTACCGCCCGGTGGGAAATGTGCAGGAGCGTCGTGGCTGGTCGCGCAGTTCCCCGCGCCCCTGAAGGGGCGCGGGGATGGGCGCGCAGGTTCCCGTGCCGCGCGGGGTCAGGCCGCCGGGCGGCGGCCCTGGTTGCCGCCGGTGCGGCGCTGGCCGCCCGACTGGCCCTGGCCCGCACCCGTACGGCCCCCGCCGGAACGGGACTGGCCCCCGGCCGGCGCCGCGCCGCGTGCCGGGCGCGACGGACGCCCGCCCGACGCCGTACCGGACGAAGCACCCGAGCCGCCCCGGCGACCCCGCGTGCGGCTGCGGCCGTCCGCGGAGGAAGAGGACGAGGAGGAGGGGCGGCGCTTCGCCGGCTGCTGCTGGACGGGCACCGGCACCTCGACGACCACCGCGACGCCCGACGGCTCGCGGGCGCCCGTGATGGTCGCCAGCTCCTCGTCCGTGGACTTCACCCGCGCGGTGCGCGGCGTGATGCCCGCGTCACTCATCAGCCGGGTCATCTCACGCTTCTCCTCGGGGAGGACGAGCGTGACGACGACGCCGGACTCGCCCGCGCGGGCCGTGCGGCCACCGCGGTGCAGGTAGTCCTTGTGGTCGGTCGGCGGGTCGACGTTGACGACCAGGTCGAGGTCGTCGACGTGGATGCCGCGGGCCGCCACGTTGGTCGCCACCAGCGCGGTGACCTTGCCGTTCTTGAACTGGTCCAGCGTGCGGTTGCGCTGCGGCTGGGAACGGCCGCCGTGCAGGGCCGCCGCGTAGACGCCCGCGGAGAGCAGCCGCTTGGCGAAGCGGTCGGCGGCGCGCTTGGTGTCCACGAACATGATCACGCGGCCCTCGCGGGCGGCGATCCGTGCCGCGACGGCCTTCTTCTCGGTCTCGTCCATGACGTACAGGACGTGGTGGTCCATCGTCGTGACCGCACCGGCCGACGGGTCGACCGAGTGCACGACCGGGTCGGTCAGGAACATCTTGACGAGCTTGTCGATGTTCTTGTCGAGCGTGGCCGAGAAGAGCATGCGCTGGCCGCCCGGCTCGACCTGCTTGAGCAGCGCCACGACCTGCGGCATGAAGCCCATGTCGGCCATCTGGTCGGCCTCGTCGAGGACGGTGATGGCGACCTGGTCGAGGCGGGCGTCGCCGCGCTCGATGAGGTCCTTCAGCCGGCCGGGGGTGGCGACCAGGACCTCCGCGCCACGGCGCAGCGCGTTCGACTGCTTGGTGATCGACATACCGCCGACGACCGTGGTCAGCCGGAGGTTGACGGAGGTCGCGTACGGCGTGAGCGCGTCCGTGACCTGCTGCGCCAGCTCCCGCGTCGGTACGAGGACCAGCGCGAGCGGCGCGTGCGGCTCGGCGCGACGGCCTGCCGTGCGGGCGAGCAGCGCCAGGCCGAAGGCCAGCGTCTTGCCGGAGCCCGTACGGCCGCGGCCCAGGATGTCCCGGCCGGCGAGCGAGTTCGGGAGGGTCGCCCCCTGGATCGGGAACGGCTCCGTCACCCCCTGCGCGGCGAGCGTCTTGAGGAGTGCGGCGGGCATGTCCAGCGCTTCGAAAGTCTCGACCGACGGCAGCGCGGGGGTGAGGGACTCCGGCAGTGCGAATTCACCCTGGGGCGGCGTGGACCGGCGGGCGGGGCCCTTGCCGGAATTCTTCGTCGAAGCCTTGCCGCGGCCCCGGGACGGGGCGGCACTCGACGGTCGGTTGCGCGCCGGACGGCCGGTGCGCTCGGAGGAGGATCGTTCGAAACGGGTCATGCAGTAATTGCCTTCTTCCTGGGGACACCCCGAGAGGGGTGGAAGCCGGTCGCGGAATGCGACCGTGTTCCGCGAGTTGCGCGAACACAACGCAAGCCGGGGCCCGCACCTTCACGGTGCGGGCCCCGGCTGGAGGCTTCGCGCGTCCGGGCAGACTAGGCCGGGACGATGTTCTCCGCCTGCGGGCCCTTCTGGCCCTGCGTGACGTCGAAGGAAACCTTCTGGCCCTCCTGGAGCTCGCGGAAGCCCGAGGTGGCGATGTTGGAGTAGTGGGCGAAGACGTCGGCGCCGCCGCCGTCCTGCTCAATGAAGCCGAAGCCCTTTTCCGAGTTGAACCACTTCACGGTGCCAGTAGCCATTTTGTATCTCCTAAAACAGGGGCAGAGCCGGAAATCCGCACTTCACGAATTCCTCGTCGCCGCAATGACCCCATCCGGAGAGCCGGAAACCGGCAATGACCGGAAAAACAAATGTGCGCCTGCCGAAGTTCTCGTCAGGCGCACATAAAGTTCATGGGTACCAAAACTGCAACTCCTCTACCGTAGCACGCTCCCGCACCAGGCGCGCGGTGGAACGCGCCCGGTCAGGCGCCGCACGGCCTGTGTTCACCTGCCCGCCTCGCTGCGTCCTCCCTCACTCGCCTGCCTGCGTCTGCCCTAGCCCGCCTCGCTGCGTCTCCCCCACCCCCCCCTGCCTGCGTACACGGCGTCCGCGATCGGCAGTCCGCTCGCGTACGCGTGCGAGCACACGCCGACGGCGCTGTGCCCGGCCGCGTACAGGCCCTCGGCGACCGCCGCCCTACACGCGCTCGATGATCGTCACGTTCGCCTGGCCGCCGCCCTCGCACATGGTCTGGAGGCCGTACCGCCCGCCCGTCCGCTCCAGCTCGTGCAGCAGCGTCGTCATCAGCTTCACCCCGGTGGCGCCCAGCGGGTGGCCGAGGGCGATCGCGCCGCCGTTCACGTTGACCCGCTCCGGGTCCGCGCCGGTCTCCTGCAGCCACGCCAGGGCCACCGGCGCGAACGCCTCGTTGATCTCGACCAGGTCGATGTCCTGGATGCGCATCCCGGTCTTCTTCAGCGCGTACGCCGTCGCCGGGATCGGCGCCGACAGCATCCGGATCGGGTCCTCGCCCCGCACCGACAGATGGTGGATCCGGGCACGCGGCGTCAGTCCGTACTCCCGTACCGCCCGCTCGGAGGCGATCAGCATCGCCGCCGCCCCGTCGGAGACCTGCGAGGAGCACGCGGCGGTGATCGTGCCGCCCTCCATCACCGGCCGGAGGGCCGCCATCTTCTCCAGGGAGGTGTCGCGGCGCGGCCCCTCGTCGGCCGCCACGTCCCCGTACGCCACGATCTCCCGCTCGAAGCGGCCCTCGTCGACGGCGCGCAGTGCCCGCTGGTGCGAGCGCAGGGCGAACTCCTCCATGTCGCGGCGCGAGATCCCCCACTTGTCGGCGATGAGCTGGGCTCCGTGGAACTGGTTCACCGGAGCGTCGCCGTACCGGGCGCGCCACCCCTCGGAGCCCCGGTAGGGGCCCTCCGTCAGGCCCAGCGGCTCGGCCGCCTGGCGGGAGGCGAAGGCGATCGGGATCTGCGTCATGTTCTGGGTGCCGCCCGCGACCACCAGGTCCTGCGTGCCCGACAGGACGCCCTGCGCCGCGAAGTGCACCGCCTGCTGGGAGGAGCCGCACTGGCGGTCGACGGTCACGCCCGGCACCTCCTCCGGGAGCCCGGCCGCGAGCCACGACGTACGGGCGACGTCGCCCGCCTGGGGGCCGACCGTGTCCAGGCAGCCGAAGACGACGTCCTCGACCAGGCCGGGGTCCACGCCGGACCGCTCGACCAGGGCCTTCAGGACGTGCGCGCCCAGGTCCGCCGGGTGGACGGCGCCGAGGCCGCCCTTGCGCCGGCCGACCGGGGTGCGTACCGCTTCGACGATGTAGGCCTCGGCCATGACGACTCCAGTTTCACGAGAGGTGGGGGAGTTACGCGGTGCGTACGGCGATCCCGTCCAGCACCATCGACAGGTACTGGCGGGCGATCTCCTCGGGGCTGTGCTGTCCGCCGGGCCGGTACCAGGACGCCGCCACCCACACCGTGTCGCGCACGAAGCGGTAGGTGAGGCGGACGTCGAGGTCGTCCCGGAAGACTCCGTCGGCCACTCCGCGCTCCAGCGTCCCCAGCCACGCCTTCTCGAACTTGGCCTGCGAGTCGGCGAGGTAGTGGAAGCGGGGCTGGGCGGAGAGGTGGCGGGACTCCTTCTGGTAGATGGCGACGGCGGCGCGGTGCCGGTCGATCTCCCGGAAGGACTCGGTGACGAGGGCCTCGATGGTCTCCCGGGGGCCGAGGGAGGAGGCGAGCACGGTGTCGTACCCCTCCCACAGTTCGGTGAGGAAGGTCGAGAGGATCTCGTCGAGCATCGATTCCTTGGAATCGAAGTGGTAGTAGAGGCTGCCGGCGAGCATCCCGGCGGCATCGGCGATCTTGCGGACGGTGGTGGCGTTGTACCCCTGCGCGGCGAACACTTCGGCCGCGGTGTCGAGGAGTTCACGGCGGCGCTCGGGCGACGCGGTCACCTGGGGCTTCTTCTTGGTAGGCACCCGCCCATTGTCGTCCGGCGCTCACGCATGCTGGCTGCTGACCGAGACGGTCTCCCCCGTCATGTACGAGGAGTAGCCGCTGGCCAGGAAGACGATGACGTTGGCGACCTCCCAGGGTTCGGCGTACCGGCCGAAGGCCTCCTTCGAGGTCAGCTCCGTCAGCAGTTCCGGTGTCGTCACCTTCACCAGGTGCGGGTGCATCGCCAGGCTCGGGGAGACCGCGTTGACGCGTACGCCGAACTCCGCCGCCTCGACCGCCGCGCACCGGGTGAGCGCCATGACGCCGGCCTTCGCGGCGGCGTAGTGGGCCTGTCCGGCCTGGGCGCGCCAGCCGACGACGGAGGCGTTGTTGACGATCACGCCGCCGCGGCCCGCCGACCTGAAGGAGCGCAGGGCGGCGCGGGTGCAGCGGAAGGTGCCGGTCAGGGTCACGTCCAGGACCTTCGACCACTGGTCGTCGGTCATGTCGACCAGGTTCGCGGTGCCGCCCAGCCCGGCGTTGTTCACGACGACGTCGAGTCCGCCGTGGGCCTGTTCGGCGCGGGCGAGGAGGGCGCCCACCTGCTCCTCGTCCGTCACGTCGCAGGGCAGCGACGCGACCCGTTCGGCCCCGAACTCCTCGGCCAGTGCCTCGTGGGTCTCCTTCAGCCGCCGGGCGTGCGCGTCGCCGATGACGACGCGGGCGCCCTCCTCCAGGAAGCGGCGCGCGGTCGCCCCGCCGATCCCGGCGCCGGCGGCGGCGGTGACGACCGCGCCGCGGCCGTCGAGCAGCCCGTGCCCCTTCACGTACGCGGGAGCCCTGCTCATGCCCGTACCTCCTTGGGAAGTCCGAGCTCCCGCTCGGCGATGATGTTGCGCTGGATCTCGTCGGAGCCGGCGTAGATGGTGTCGGCGCGGGCGAAGAGGAAGAGGCGCTGCCAGTCGTCGAGTTCGTACGGCTGCCGCGCGTCCGGCACGGCCAGCAGTGCGGCCGCGCCGCGTACGTCCATGGCGAGTTCGCCGAGGTCGCGGTGCCAGCGGGCCCAGTGGTTCTTGGCCACGGAGGGCGAGACGTCGCCGCGTCTGGCGTGTGCGCGCATCGCCTCCAGGCCGGTCCAGGCGCGGACGAGACGGTCCTGGACCAGCGGGTCGGCGAGGGCCCCGGTGTGCCGGGCCAGTTCCACCAGGGCCGCCAGCTCCCGTGCGAAGCCGACCTGCTGGCCGAGGGTGGAGACGCCGCGTTCGAAACCGAGGGTGGCCATCGCGATCCGCCAGCCGTCGCCGACCGCGCCGACCACGTGGGCGGCGTCGGTGCGGGCGTCGTCGAAGAAGACCTCGTTGAACTCGGAGGTGCCGGTGAGCTGGACGATGGGGCGGACCTCGACGCCCGGCTGGTCCATGGGGACCAGGAGGTAGGAGAGGCCCGCGTGGCGGCGGGAGCCCGGTGCGGTGCGGGCGACGACGAAGCACCACTGGGACTCGTGGGCGAGGGAGGTCCAGATCTTCTGGCCGTTCACCCGCCAGGTGCCGCCGCCCGGGTCCAGCTCGGCCCGGGTGCGGACGTTGGCGAGGTCGGAGCCCGCGTCGGGCTCGCTGTAGCCCTGGCACCACAGCTCCTGGACCGCGACGATCGGCGGCAGGAAGCGGGCCTGCTGCTCCTCGGTGCCGTACGCGATGAGGGTCGGGCCGAGGAGCTGCTCGCCGATGTGGTTGACGCGGGCGGGGGCGTCGGCGAGGGCGTACTCCTCGTGGAAGGCGATCTGCTCCTCGATGCTCGCGCCCCGGCCGCCGTGCTCCCTCGGCCAGCCGACGCAGGTCCAGCCGTGGGCGGCCATGTGGCGCTCCCAGGCCAGGCGCTCGGCGAAGGCCTCGTGCTCCCGGCCCGGTCCGCCCCGGCCCTTCAACCCGGCGAACTCCCCGCCGAGTTGCTCCCGTAGCCAGTCCCGGATCTCGGTGCGGAACTCCTCGACGCTGCTCATGGCCGTACGTTAACCTACCAAACACTTGTTAGGGAAGGATGGTTCTGCCATGACAGCCGAGACGCCCGACACGTCCGGTACGCCCGCCGCGTCCGACGCACCCGACGCGCCCGCCGCCTCCGGCACGGCCGCCGGGCCCGTTCTGTACGAGCGGCGCGGACCGGTCGCGTACGTGACCCTCAACCGCCCGCGGTACCGCAACGCCCAGAACTCCGCGATGACCTACGCCCTGGACGCCGCCCTCTACCGGGCCGCGGCGGACGACGAGGTCAAGGTGATCGTGCTGGCCGGCTCCGGCGACCACTTCTGCGCCGGTCACGACATCGGCACCCCCGAGCGCGACGCCCACCTGCCCTTCGAGCGGAGGGCGGGCCTGTGGTGGGACCACTCGGACAAGGCGGGCGCCGAGAGCCGGTTCGCCCGCGAGTCGGAGGTCTACCTCGGGATGTGCCGGCGCTGGCGCGAGCTGCCGAAGCCGGTGGTGGCGTCGGTACAGGGGGCGTGCGTGGCGGGCGGGCTGATGCTCGCGTGGGTGTGCGACCTCATCGTGGCGTCGGACGACGCCTTCTTCGCCGATCCGGTGGTGCGGATGGGGATTCCGGGTGTCGAGTACTTCGCGCACCCGTGGGTGATGCCGCCGCGCGTCGCCAAGGAGTTCCTGTTCACCGGCGAGCGGATGAGCGCGCGCCGGGCGTACCAGGTCGGGATGGTCAACCGGGTCGTGGAACGGGCCGAACTGGCCGACCGTACGAGCGAGTTGGCGGAACGGATCGCCGGGATGCCGAGGTTCGGGCTCGCCCTCGCCAAGCGCGCCGTCAACCAGGCCGAGGACCTCCAGGGCCTGCACACCGGCATGGACTCCGTCTTCGGCCTGCACCACCTCGCCCACGCGCACAACGCGGAGACGGCGAAGGACGCGCTGGGCGGCATGGACGTCGCGGCGATGAAGCAGGCCGGCCAGGGCTCCCCGAAGCGGCCGGGGAACTGACGTGGACCTCGACTTCAGCGCCGGGCAGGACGCCTTCCGGGCCGAGGCGCGCGCCTGGCTGGCCGCCAACGTGCCCGCCGAGCCCCTGCCCTCCCTCGAAACCGAGGAGGGCTTCGCCGCCCACCGCGCGTGGGAGGCGCGGCTGGCGGCGGACCGCTGGTCGGTCGTGTCGTGGCCCGAGGAGTACGGGGGCCGGGGGGTGGACGTCTTCGGGTGGCTGATCTTCGAGGAGGAGTACTTCGCGGCGGGCGCGCCGGGCCGGGTCTCGCAGAACGGCATCAACCTCCTCGCCCCCACCCTCTTCGACCACGCCACGCGGGAGCAGCGGGCGCGGGTGCTGCCGCCGATGGCGACGGGCGAGGTCGTCTGGGCGCAGGCCTGGTCGGAGCCGGAGGCGGGGTCGGACCTGGCCTCGCTGCGCTCGACCGCCGTCCGCACGGCGGGGGGCTGGCTGCTCTCGGGGCAGAAGACGTGGTCCTCGCGGGCCGCCTTCGCCGACCGGGCCTTCGGCATCTTCCGCACCGACCCGGACGCGGACCGGCCGCACCGGGGGCTGACGTATCTGATGTTCGACCTGCGCGCGCCGGGCGTCACCGTCCGGCCGATCGGCCGCCTGGACGGCAGGCCCGCCTTCGCGGAGCTCTTCCTCGACGACGTCTTCGTCCCGGACGAGGACGTGATCGGCGAGCCCGGGCAGGGCTGGCGGATCGCCATGTCGACCACCGGCAACGAGCGCGGGCTGATGCTGCGCTCCCCCGGGCGGTTCCTGGCCGCCGCCGGCCGCCTCGCCGCCGACTGGCGCGCGCTCGGCGACCCGGCGGACACCGCGACGCGCGACCGGGTCGCGGACGCGCTGATCGGGGCGCGCGCCTACCAGCTCTTCACCTGGGCGAACGCGTCGCGCTTCGCCGCCGGGGAGACCATCGGCGCGGAGTCCAGCCTGAACAAGGTCTTCTGGTCCGAGTACGACATCGCCCTGCACGAGACCGCGCTCGACCTGCTCGGTGCGGACGGCGAGCTGGCGGAGGGGGAATGGGCCGAGGGACACGTCTTCGCGCTCGCCGGGCCCATCTACGCCGGTACGAACGAGATCCAGCGCGACATCATCGCCGAGCGCCTGCTCGGCCTGCCGAAGGGACGCCGCTGATGCGCTTCCTGCTGACCCGCGAGCAGGCCGACTTCGCCCGCTCGCTCGACGCGATGCTGACCGCCGCCGACCCGCCGGGGGCGGTGCGGGCGTGGGAGAACGGCGAGCACGGGCCGGGCCTGGAGGTGTGGCGCCGGGTCGCGGAGGCCGGGGTCTTCGCGCTGGCCGTCCCCGAGACGTACGAGGGGGCCGGGCTGCTGCCGGTGGAACTCGTCGTCGCCTTCGTCCAGTTGGGGCGGCACGCGGCCCCCGGCCCGTACGTCGAGACCGCTGCGGCGGCGGTGCTGCTGGGCGGTTCGCCGGACCTGGCGAAGGAGTGGCTGCCGAGGATCGCCGCCGGGGACGCGCTGGTGACGCTGGCCGAGGAGGGCGGGTACGCGCTGGACGCGGACGCGGCGGACGCGGTGTTCGTGCTGGGGCCCCGGCCTCGGGCGGGCTCCGCGCGGGGGGACCTGCGGGTGTCGGCGGACGCGGCGCGCCGGCTGTACGCGGTGCGGGGGTCGGGCGACGCGCTGCCCGTCACGGCCGGAGCGGCGGGCGCGGCACGGGAGTTGGCGAGGCTGCTGACCGCCGCCCAGGCGCTCGGGGTCGGGGACGCGCTGCTGGCGCGGACGGTGGCGTACGTGAAGCAGCGGACGCAGTTCGGGACGCCGATCGGGGCCTTCCAGGCGGTGAAGCACCGGCTGGCGGACACGTTGATCGGGCTGGAGTTCGCCCGGCCGCTCCTGTACGGGGCGGCGCTGAGCAGGTCCGGGGCGGAGGTCGCGGGGGCGAAGGCGGCCACGGGCGAGGCCGCCTGCGCGGCGGCCCGCACGGCCCTCCAACTGCACGGGGCGGTGGGTTACACCCAGGAGCTGGACCTCTCCCTCTGGCTCCGCAAGGCCCGCCCCCTGCGGGACGCGTGGGGCGCCCCGGCGACGTGCCGGGCCAGGGTGCTGGCGGGCTGAGCGCCCCTCCGTCGCCGGTTCCCGGTCCCGGCGCCGGGGCAGCCGTGGGTGCCCGCTGGGGGCGCCCGCGTCGGCGGGGGCACTCGCCCAGGGCTGCGCCGATCCGGCGGGCCGCGCGTTCCGCCTGGTCAGGCGCGGAACTCCGGCACGTGCGTGACCCATCGGGCTCCCGCACGTTGGTAACGGTATGAAGAAACGAAGCATGGCCGCAGCCGCCTCCCTCGCCGCCGGGTTCGTCGCCGCCCTGGTCTCCCCCGCTCCGGGCGCGCACGCGGCGGAGCCCGCGGACCAGCTTTCGCAGCTCCCCGTCTCGGGCGCGCTGCTCGACGAGGTGACCGAGACGGCCACCGGCACCGTCACCGGCAACGCCGCCGACACCGCCCAGACCGCGACCGGCGGCGTCCCGGGGGCCGCGCGGTAGTCGGTCCCGCAGCGGGCGGCCCGTCGGTCGTCAGCCGTCGGCCGTCGGTCCCGGCGTCGTCCCGCGCAGTACGTACCCGAAAGTGCCCGCTCCCCCTTCCGTCCGGGGGCGCGGGCACTTTCGTCATGGGCGCCCTCAGGGGTGGCGCAGCGTGATGACCGCCGTGCGGCCGGTCGTCCGGAGCCGGTCCCGGGGGTCGCACGGACCGGGGTCCGAGTGGGTGAACAGCAGGGCGTCGTACGGCTCCAGGGGGGTGCTCGCCCGGCGCGGCAGCACGGCCCCGGGGCCGAGCGGCAGCGCGATGACCGTGCCGCCGGACAGCGGGGGGCCGATCGTCACATCGCCCTGCACGACCTCGACCTCCGCCCCGTACGCGGGCCCCCTGCGGTGCATGACGTTGAGGTTCACGACCGGCCCGCCGAGCAGCCGGCAGCCGGTGGGCACGTCGCCCGGAAAGCGCACCGGGACGAAGCGGGCGTCCACCCGGCGCGGTCCGATCCCCTCCAGCGCGAGGTCCATGCCCTCGCCCTCGACCATGGTCAGGACCCGTTCCACGCCGGGGAAGGCGGAGAACGGGCCGTCCGCCGCCACCTCAGCGAGGCTGACCCGCCACCCGAAGTCCCCGGTGGCTCCCGGCGGCCACGCGGCGATCTCGCGGGTGACGCCGCCGCCGTTCTTCCAGGGGACGGGGGTGCGGTCCGCCGCGCGCGAGAACTTCATCCGCCCGAGGTTACGTGCCCGGCCCGCGCCTCAGGCGAGCGCCTCCGCCCGCGGCCCGGGGGTGAAACCCAGCAGCTTCGCCAGGCGGCGGCGGTGGGTGTCCGGGGAGCCGAGGAAGTGGGCCGTGCCGTGGGCGCGCTTGAAGAAGTCGTGGGCGGGGTGTTCCCAGGTGATGCCGATGCCGCCGTGGAGCTGGATCATCTCCCCGGCGATCTGCTGGTACGCCTCCGAGCACGCGGCCTTCGCGGCCGCGGCGGGGCCGGGGGCGGCCCCCGAGCCCGCGGCGGCGAGCGCCAGGGAGCGGGCGGCCTCCAGGAGGACGTGCGCGTCGGCGATGCGGTGCTTGACGGCCTGGAAGGAGCCGATGGGGCGGCCGAACTGGACGCGTTCCTTGGCGTACCGGACGGTGATCTCCAGCGCCCGGCCGGCGGCCCCGACCTGCTCGGCGGCGAGCGCGGTGATCGCCAGGTCCCGGACCCGGGCGAGGACGCGGGCGCCGTCCGTGCTGACCAGGCGGGCCGGGGCGGCGTCCAGGACGATCCGGGCGAGCGGGCGGGTGCGGTCCATGGCGGGGAGGGGGACGAAGCAGCCCGCCGGGTCCGGGACTTCGAAGAGGGCGAGGCCCGCCGGGGTGCGCGCGAGGGCCAGCAGCACGTCGGGGGCGTCGGCGGCCGGGACGTACTCCTTGGTGCCCGTGAGCAGCCAGTCGCCGCTGGTCGTGCTCTCCTCGGCGTACGTCGTCAGGCCGGCGGCCTCCCAGGTGCCGCGCGGCTGTTCCGCCCCGGCCTCCGCCCAGGCGAGCGCGGCGACGGACGCGCCGTCGGCGAGGGGCGGCAGCAGCCGGGCGCACACGTCGTCGTTGCCGGAGGCGATCAGGGCCTCGGCCGCGAGGACGGCGGAGCCGAGGTAGGGGACGGGGCTCAGGGCGCGGCCCAGCTCCTCCATGACGACGTGCACCTCCATGCGCCCCGGGCAGCCGAGGCCGCCGTACTCCTCGGGCGTCGCGAGGGCGGCGACGCCGATGTCGCGGACCAGGGGCCGCCAGGCCGCGGGGCCCTCGTGCCGGGCGAGGACGGACCGTACGGCCGCCCTCAGCTCCTCCTGCTCCTCGGTGGGGTTCAGGGTGCCTGCGGGGCGGGTGGCGGGGGTGCGCGCGTTCATGCGGGTGGGGCTCCCTACTCCTGGGTTCCGGTCGGTGACGGGCAGGTCTGCGGGGGGACCAAGGATGCCCACGTCCGCCGTGGGCGGCCAGCCTCCCGGCACCACGGATCCGCCCGGATTCCGCGGCCGGACCGGCGTCCGGGCCGCCGCGATCCGTTCCGCGCGACCGCTTGACGGGGGGACATGGCGGGTATCCAATCACAGGTGTTTCTGTTAGGCATATATCTAGTAGGAACAAACTCGGAACACTCCGCGGACCCGCACCCCACGAGAGGACTCCTCCCATGACCACGGCCCTCGCTCCCGCCGATCCCGGCTCCCCCGCGCCCCCGCACCGGCCCGCGGGGGGCGTCGACATGCGCACCGCGATGAGCTCCTTCTGCACCGGGGTCGTCCTGATCACCGCGCTGGAGCCGGACGGCAGCCCGGTGGGCATGGCCGTGCAGTCGTTCTCCTCGGTCTCGCTCGACCCGCCGCTGATCTGCTTCTGCCCGGCGCGCACGTCCACGACCTGGCCGAGGATCAGGGCGGCCGGGCGCTTCGCGGTGAACATCCTGGGCCACGACCAGCAGGAGGTGTGCCGGCGCTTCGCGATGCCGGGCGCGGACAGGTTCGCGGGGGTCGACTGGACGCCGGGGGCGTCGGGGGCGCCGCTGGTCGCGGGGGCGCTGGCGACGGTCGAGTGCGCGCTGGAGGCGGTGCTGGACGGGGGCGACCACGCGATCGCGCTGGGGCGGGTCACGGGACTGGACGTGCGCCGGGAGGGCGAACCGCTGGTCTTCTTCCGGCGGGGGTACGGCCGGGTGCGGCGGTGAGGCGGGGCGGGGGGCTGGACGGGGGGGGCGGACGGGTCCGGGCAGGGGCCGGACGGGCCCGGGCGGGGCGGGGCCCGCGAGGGCGGGACCGGTCGTCGCGGCCGTGCGGCGCCGTGGTGGCCGGCCGCGCCGTTTCCCGCGCCCCCGGCGCCGGGCTCAGCCGCCGGTGCCGCGCTCCAGTTCCTCGATGTCGGCGAGCATCGCGTCCGCCAGGTCGCGTTCCGCGGCGTAGTGGCGTTCGGCCCACTTCAGGGTCAGGGTCGGGTAGGCCCAGGCCGCCTCGCCCTTCGCGCCCTCCACGTCCGCGAGCGCGCGGCGGCGCATCTTCTCCGCGAACTCCCGGTGCCGGGCGAGGATGTCGCGCATCTGGTCGGGCTCCAGCAGGTGGCCCAGCCACAGGCGCAGCATGGGGCCGTGCTTGAGGACCGGCGGGTCCACGGGGGCCTCGCGGGCCCACCGGCGGACCGCGGCCAGCCCTTCGCCGGTGATCCGGTAGACCCGTTTGTCGCGGGAGCCGGTCTCCTGCGCGACCAGCCGCGAGGTCGCGTAACCGGCCTTCTCCAGCCGCTTCAGCTCGCTGTAGATCTGGCTGAAGGAGGGGCTCCAGTAGAAGAAGCGGAGCGACCAGTCCGACCACTTCTTCAGGTCGTACCCGGACAGCTCCTCACCGAAGGAGAGCAGTCCGAGCACCGCCCAACTGGTCGCGGGCAGCGCGGGAAGCTCCCCGTCGCCCGCACCGCCGCCGTGCCCGCCCGTGTCCGCCGCGCCCGCTGCTGCTTCCTTCTTCGCCACGTTCGGCAGTCTACGGGCGGACCCGGGCACAGCCCTTCCCCCGCTCCGGTATGACTGCTAGAAGTATTTCTCTTAGGCATAACAAGGAGAGGACCCCGCATGAAGTTCTCGATGATCTTCGAGGCGCAGCTCGCCGATCCGACTCCCGAGCGCGAACGCCAGGTCATCCACGACTGCGTCGAACAGGCCGTGTTCGCCGAGGAGATGGGCTTCGACCGCGTCTGGGCCGTGGAGCACCACTCCCTCACCCAGTACGCGCACATGAGCGCCTCGGAGATCTTCCTGACCTGGGTCGCCGCCCGGACCGAGCGGATCCGGATCGGCCACGGCGTCGTCACGATGCCCTTCGGCTACCAGCACCCGGTGCGCGTCGCGGAGCGGGCCGCGATGCTGGACGTGCTCTCCGGCGGGCGGGTGGACATCGGAGCGGGGCGCGGGGCCACCCGGCAGGAGATGCGGATGTTCGGGGTGCGGCCCGAGGACACGCATCCGCAGGTGGAGGAGGCCCTGCGGATCGTCTCGGCGGCGTGGCGCAAGGACGAGCTGGAGTGGCACGGCACCCTGGACATCGGCCCCGGCGCGGTCCTCCCGCGCCCCGTCCAGGGCCCGCATCCGCCCCTGTTCCTGGCCTGCTCCCGGCACGACTCCCTCCGGCTGGCCGCCGAACTCGGCGTCGGGGCCCTGGTGATGGGCTTCGCGGGCGCCGACGACGTGCGCGCGATGCGCACGGCGTACGACGAGGCCATCGCGGCCCGCACCGGCGAGCGCTTCGTCTCCAGCGAGGTCAACGACCACTTCTCCGCGCTCTGCCCCACGATCGTGCTGGACGACGCGGAGCGCGCCCTGCGCCTGGGCACCCGCGGCCAGCGCTTCTTCGCCGAGTCCATCGCGCACTGGTACGGCAACGGTCCCGCCCCCACCGGCCGGTTCGAGGACGAGGACCACGTCGCCGCCCTGGCCAGGAGCCGCGACGAGCTCGTCGCCAGACTGCACGAGGCGGACGTCCCGGCCCGCCCGGTCGACACCGGCACCTTCAACACCGAGCACGCGTACGGCGACCCGCGGACCGCGATCGCGTACGTGGAGCGGCTCCGCGCGATCGGCGTGGACGAGGTGATGTGCCTGATCCAGATGGGCACGGTGCCGCAGGAGGCCTGCATGGAGACCATCCGCCACTGGGGCGAGACGGTCATTCCCCACTTCAGGAAGGCGGAGAGCGCGTGAGCGGCGGCATCAGCCTGGAGGGCAAGGTCGTCGTCGTCACCGGCGCGGGCCGCGGCCAGGGCGCGGCGGAGGCCCGGCTGTTCGCCGGGTCCGGGGCGCGCGTGGTGGTCACCGACATCCGTGCGGACGAGGGCCGGGAGGTCGTGCGGTCCCTCGCCGGGCGGGGTCTCTTCGTACGGCACGACGTGTCGGAAGCGGCGAGCTGGGCGGAGGTGACCCGGGCCGCGCTGGACGCCTTCGGCCGGATCGACGCGCTGGTGAACAACGCCGCGCTGTGGCGCACCGCGTCCGTGGAGACGGAGACCCGGGAGAACTTCGAGGCGCTGCTGCGGGTCAATCTCCTGGGCCCCTTCCTCGGCATCCAGGCGGTGGTGCCCGCGCTCAAGGAGGCCGGGGGCGGGTCGATCGTCAACATCTCCTCGACGGCGGGGCTGGTGGGCATCCGGGGCCACGCGGCGTACGGCTCGACGAAGTTCGGCCTGCGCGGGCTGACGCGTTCCTCCGCGCTGGACCTGGCGGCGTACGGCATCCGGGTCAACTCGGTGCACCCGGGCGCGATCGACACCCCGATGATCGCGGCCACCTCCGGCAAGGACTGGTCGCACCTGCCGCTGGGCCGGACGGGCCGCCCGGAGGAGGTCGGGGAGCTGGTGCGGTTCCTGGTGTCGGACGCCTCCTCGTACGTGACGGGCACGGAGTTCACGGTGGACGGCGGCGCCACGGCCGGCTGACCGTGCCGGCGGTGGCGGCGGACCGGTGCGACGAGCGGCGGAGCCCGACGGCCGCGCGTTCGCCCGGCCGACGCGGTCGGGGTCGTCGGCCCGCACGACGGAGCCCGGTGACCGGCTGGGCCCGACGGCCGCGCGCCTGCCGGGCTCCGCCGTCACGCCGATCGGGTGCGCCCCGGCACGTCCGGCCACCTCGATCCGGTGGACGTCGCGGGCCCGCGGCCGGCCCGTAACCTTGTCCCGGTGCACCTCATCCGACGTCTTCATCCTCTGGACTGGGTGGCCCTCGGGCTGCTCGCGCTCGGGCTGCTCGCCGTGGCGACGGGGCTGCTGCCGGCGGGCCCCGCGGGCGACGTCATGGAGCGCATCGGCCCCCTGCTCCCCTTCTTGGCCACCGTCATCGTGCTGGGCGAGCTGACCGGCAGGGCGGGCGTCTTCGACGTGATCGCCTCCTGGGTGGCACGCACGGCACGCGGCAACTACCCGGCGCTCTTCGGCCTGTGCGTGGCCTTCGCCTCGGTCACCACGATCGCCCTGAACCTGGACACGACGGCGGTCCTCCTCACGCCCGTCATGCTGGCGCTCGCCACCCGGGTGGGCATCGCCGCGCTGCCCATGGCGATGACGACCGTATGGCTCGCGAACACCGCGAGCCTCCTCCTCCCGGCCTCCAACCTCACCAACCTGCTGGCCGCCGAGCGCATCGCGCTCTCCCCCTCGGGCCTGGCCGCGACCCTGTGGGCCGCGCAGCTGGCGTCCATCGCGGTGACCACGGCGTGCTTGTGGGGCTTCTACTGGCGGCGCGGCAGGCGGGGCGCGGACCGCTACGAGCCGCCGACGACGCCGGTACCGGCCGATCCGGTCCTGTTCCGGGTGTGCGCGGCGGCGTGCGCGGGCTTCCTGCTGGCCATCCTGGTGGCGGACGTGGAGTTGTGGATGGCGTCGGGGGCGGCCGCCCTGGTCGTCGTCGCGGTCTTCGCGGTCCGCGCGCGCGCCGAGCTGAAGTGGTCGCTCATCCCCTACCGGCTCCTGATCCTGGTCCCCGGCATGTTCCTGGTCGTGGAGACCGTCAACTCCCACGGCCTGCACACCCTGCTGTCCGCCGCACTCGGCACGGACGACGGCCTGCTCGGCATGCTGCGCTCGGCGGGCGTCGGCGCGGGCGTCTCGAACGTCCTCAACAACCTCCCCGCGTACGTCGCCGGGGAAGCCGCCGTCCCGTCCGGCAACCCCCACCAGCTCCTCGCCCTGCTGGTCGGCGTCAACGTCGGCCCGGTCATCACCCCGTGGGCGTCCCTCGCCACCCTCCTGTGGTTCGAACGCTGCCGGTGGCACGGAACACGGATCGCACTCGGGCGCTTCCTCGGCACGGGCTGCGTGCTGGCGGTGACGGCGACACTGGCCTCGACCCTGGCACTGGCGGCCACGACCTGACCCACGGGCCGCGAAAAGCGCCGCGGCGCCCGCCCCAGGTGTCCGGTCGGGGACGAGTCGGGGAGGGCGCCGCGTTCAGTTCCGCACGACGCTGGGCGGGACGAATGTGGGGTAGGTGCTCAGGACACCGTACGCCAGGACCAGCCGGTGGCGCACGGTGGCCCGGGGTCAGACGGTGAGCGCCCGGTCGGTCGGCCGCACCGGGGCCGGGAGGGCGCTGACGCCCGTCAGGTAGCGGTCCACGCCGCGGGCGGCCGAGCGGCCCTCGGCGATGGCCCAGACGATGAGCGACTGGCCGCGGCCCGCGTCGCCGGCGACGAAGACGCCGTCGACGTTGGTGGCGTAGTCGGCGTCGCGGGCGATGTTGCCCCGCTCGTCCAGGGCGAGGCCGAACTGCTCGACCAGGCCGTTGGACTGGTCGGTGCCGGTGAAGCCCATGGCGAGGGTGACCAGTTGGGCGGGGATGACGCGCTCGGTGCCCGCCTTCTGCTCCAGCTTGCCGTCCTTGAACTCGACCTCGATCAGGTGCAGGGACTGGACGTTGCCGTTCTCGTCGCCCTCGAAGTGGGTGGTGGAGACGGAGTAGACCCGCTCGCCGCCCTCCTCGTGCGCGGAGGTGACCTTGTAGAGCATGGGGAAGGTCGGCCAGGGCTGGTGGGCGCCGCGCTCCTCGCCCGGCTTCGGCATGATTTCGAGCTGGGTGACGGAGGCCGCGCCCTGGCGGTGGGCGGTGCCCACGCAGTCCGCGCCCGTGTCGCCGCCGCCGATGACCACGACGTGCTTGCCCTCGGCGGTGATCGGGGCCACCGTCAGGTCGCCCTCCTGCACCTTGTTGGCGAGGGGGAGGTACTCCATGGCGAAGTGGATGCCCTTGAGGTCGCGGCCCGGGACCGGCAGGTCGCGGGAGACCGTCGCGCCGGCCGCGACGACGACCGCGTCGTAGCGGCGGCGCAGCTTCGCCGCGTCGATGTCGCGGCCGATCTCGACCTCGGTGCGGAACTTGGTGCCCTCCGCCCGCATCTGCTCGATGCGGCGGTTGATGTGCGACTTCTCCATCTTGAACTCGGGGATGCCGTAGCGCAGCAGACCGCCGATGCGGTCGGCGCGCTCGTACACGGCGACCGTGTGGCCGGCCCGGGTGAGCTGCTGGGCGGCGGCCAGTCCGGCGGGGCCCGAGCCGATGACGGCGACCGTCTTGCCGGACAGTCGCTCCGGGGGCTGCGGGGTGACGTCGCCGCTGTCCCAGGCCTTGTCGATGATGGTGACTTCGACGTTCTTGATGGTGACGGCGGGCTGGTTGATGCCGAGCACGCACGCCGACTCGCAGGGCGCCGGGCACAGGCGGCCGGTGAACTCGGGGAAGTTGTTCGTGGCGTGCAGGCGCTCGGAGGCGGCGCTCCAGTCCTCGCGGTAGGCGTAGTCGTTCCACTCGGGGATGAGGTTCCCGAGCGGGCAGCCGTTGTGGCAGAACGGGATGCCGCAGTCCATGCAGCGGCCGGCCTGCTTGCTGATGATCGGCAGGAGGGACTTGGGAACGTAGACCTCGTTCCAGTCCTTCACCCGGTCCTCGACGGGGCGGGTCCTGGCGACTTCGCGCCCGGTGGTCAGAAAGCCCTTGGGGTCAGCCATTGGTCGCCGCCTCCATCATCTTCTCGGTGGTCTCCTGCTCGGAGAGACCGGCCTGCTCAGCGGCGTCCTTGGCGGCGAGCACGGCCTTGTACGTGGAAGGAATGATCTTGCTGAAGCGGGCCGCGGCGGCGGGCCAGTCGGCCAGCAGCTTCGCGGCGACGGTCGAGCCGGTCTCCTCCTGGTGGCGGCGCACCACGTCGTGCAGCCACTGCTGGTCGGAGGTGGACAGGGGCTCGATCGCGCCCAGGTTGCCCGCGTTGACGTTGTCCCGGTCGAGGTCGATGACGTACGCGACGCCGCCGGACATGCCGGCCGCGAAGTTGCGTCCGGTCTCGCCGAGGACGACCGCGTGGCCGCCGGTCATGTACTCGCAGCCGTGGTCGCCCACGCCCTCCGAGACGACGGTGGCGCCGGAGTTGCGCACGCAGAAGCGTTCGCCGGTGCGGCCGCGCAGGAACAGCTCGCCGCCGGTCGCGCCGTAGCCGATGGTGTTGCCGGCGATGGTGGAGTACTCGGCGAGGTGGTCGGCGCCCCGGTCCGGGCGGACGACGATCCGGCCGCCGGACAGGCCCTTGCCGACGTAGTCGTTGGCGTCGCCCTCCAGGCGCAGGGTGATGCCGCTGGGGACGAAGGCGCCGAAGGACTGGCCTGCGGAGCCGGTGAAGGTGATGTCGATGGTGTCGTCGGGCAGGCCCGCCCCGCCGAACTTCTTCGTCACCTCGTGGCCCAGCATCGTGCCGACGGTGCGGTTGATGTTGCGGATGGCGATCTGCGCGCGGACCGGCTGGGCGGCCTCGGCGGTGTCGGCGCCCAGGGCGTCGGCGGCCAGCTTGATGAGCTGGTTGTCGAGGGCCTTCTCCAGGGCGTGGTCCTGGACGGTGACCTGGTGGCGGACCGCGCCCTCGGGCAGCGCGGGCACGTGGAACAGGGGCGCGAGGTCCAGGCCCTGCGCCTTCCAGTGCCGTACCGCCCGCGAGGTGTCCAGCAGTTCGGCGTGGCCGACGGCCTCTTCGAGGGTGCGGAAGCCCAGCTCGGCCAGCAGCTCGCGGACCTCCTCCGCGATGTACTGGAAGAAGTTGACGATGTACTCGGCCTTGCCGGAGAAGCGCTCGCGCAGCACCGGGTTCTGGGTGGCGATGCCGACCGGACAGGTGTCCAGGTGGCAGACGCGCATCATGACGCAGCCGGAGACGACGAGCGGCGCGGTCGCGAAACCGAACTCCTCGGCGCCCAGCAGCGCGGCGATGACGACGTCGCGGCCGGTCTTGAGCTGGCCGTCGGTCTGCACGACGATGCGGTCGCGCAGCCCGTTGAGCAGCAGCGTCTGCTGGGTCTCGGCGAGGCCCAGCTCCCAGGGGCCGCCCGCGTGCTTCAGGGAGGTCAGCGGGGAGGCGCCGGTGCCGCCGTCGTGCCCGGAGATCAGGACGACGTCCGCGTGCGCCTTGGAGACGCCCGCCGCGACCGTGCCGACGCCGACCTCGGAGACCAGCTTCACGTGGATGCGGGCGGCCGGGTTGGCGTTCTTCAGGTCGTGGATGAGCTGGGCGAGGTCCTCGATGGAGTAGATGTCGTGGTGCGGCGGCGGCGAGATCAGGCCCACGCCCGGCGTGGAGTGCCGGGTCTTCGCGACCCACGGGTAGACCTTGTGGCCCGGGAGCTGGCCGCCCTCGCCGGGCTTGGCGCCCTGCGCCATCTTGATCTGGATGTCGTCCGCGTTGACCAGGTACTCGCTGGTCACGCCGAAGCGGCCGGAGGCGACCTGCTTGATGGCGGAGCGACGCGCCGGGTCGTACAGGCGCTCCGGGTCCTCGCCGCCCTCACCGGTGTTGGACTTGCCGCCGAGCTGGTTCATGGCGACGGCGAGGGTCTCGTGCGCCTCCTGCGAGATGGAGCCGTACGACATGGCGCCCGTGGAGAAGCGCTTGACGATCTCGGAGGCGGGCTCGACCTCGTCCAGCGGGATCGAGGGGCGGTCGCCGGCGAAGCCGAAGAGGCCGCGCAGCGTCATCAGCCGCTCGGACTGCTCGTTCACCCGGTCCGTGTACTGCTTGAAGATGTCGTAGCGCCGGTTGCGGGTGGCGTGCTGGAGGCGGAAGACCGTCTCCGGGTCGAACAGGTGCGGCTCGCCCTCGCGGCGCCACTGGTACTCGCCGCCGATCTCCAGGCGGCGGTGCGAGGCGGCGATGCCGGAGGCCGGGTACGCCTTGGCGTGCCGGGCGGCGACCTCCTGGGCGATCACGTCCAGGTCCGCGCCGCCGATCTTGGTGGGGGTGCCGTTGAAGTACCGCGCGACGAAGCCCTCGTCCAGGCCGACGGCCTCGAAGACCTGCGCGCCCCGGTAGGAGGCGACGGTGGAGATGCCCATCTTGGACATGACCTTCAGGACGCCCTTGCCGAGGGCGTGGATGAGGTTGCGGATGGCCTGCTCGGGGTCGTCCGTCTCGATAAAGGTGCCCGCGCGGACCAGGTCCTCGACGGACTCCATCGCGAGGTACGGGTTGACGGCGGCCGCTCCGTAACCGATGAGCAGCGCGACGTGGTGCACCTCGCGGACGTCGCCGGCCTCGACCAGCAGGCCCACCTGGGTGCGCTGCTTGGTCGCGATGAGGTGGTGGTGGACGGCGGAGGTGAGCAGCAGCGAGGGCATCGGCGCGTGCTCGGCGTCGGAGTGCCGGTCGGAGAGCACGATCAGGCGCGCGCCCGCCTCGATGGCGGCGTCGACCTCGGTGCAGATCTCCTCGATGCGGGCCGCGAGGGCGTCGCCGCCGCCGCTCACCCGGTAGAGGCCGGAGAGCGTCGCGGCCTTCATGCCCGGCATGTCGCCGTCGGCGTTGATGTGGATGAGCTTGGCCAGCTCGTCGTTGTCGATCACCGGGAAGGGCAGGGTGACGGAACGGCACGAGGCGGCGCTCGGCTCCAGGAGGTTGCCCTGCGGGCCCAGCGAGGAGCGCAGCGAGGTGACGAGCTCCTCCCTGATCGCGTCCAGCGGCGGGTTGGTGACCTGGGCGAAGAGCTGGGTGAAGTAGTCGAAGAGCAGCCGGGGGCGCTCGGACAGGGCCGCGATCGGGGAGTCCGTGCCCATGGAGCCGAGCGGTTCGCCGCCCGTGCGGGCCATGGGGGCGAGGATGACCCGCAGCTCCTCCTCGGTGTAGCCGAAGGTCTGCTGACGGCGCGTCACCGAGGCGTGGGTGTGCACGATGTGCTCGCGCTCGGGGAGGTCTTCGAGCTCGATCTCCCCGGTTTCGAGCCACTGCTCGTACGGGTGCTCGGCGGCGAGTCCGGCCTTGATCTCGTCGTCCTCGACGATCCGGCGCTCGGCGGTGTCGACCAGGAACATCTTCCCCGGCTGGAGGCGGCCCTTGCGGACGACCTTCGCGGGGTCGATGTCCAGGACGCCGACCTCGGAGGAGAGGACCACGAGGCCGTCGTCGGTGACCCAGTAACGCCCCGGGCGCAGGCCGTTGCGGTCGAGGACCGCGCCGACCTGGGTGCCGTCGGTGAAGGTGACGCAGGCCGGGCCGTCCCAGGGCTCCATCATCGTGGCGTGGTACTGGTAGAACGCGCGGCGGGCCGGGTCCATGGAGTCGTGGTTCTCCCACGCCTCGGGGACCATCATCAGCACCGAGTGCGGCAGCGAGCGCCCGCCCAGGTGCAGCAGCTCCAGCACCTCGTCGAAGGACGCCGAGTCGGAGGCGTCCGGCGTGCAGACGGGGAAGATCCGGTCCAGCTTCTCGGGGCCGAAGAGGTCGGAGGCGAGCTGGGACTCGCGGGCCTTCATCCAGTTCCGGTTGCCCTTGACCGTGTTGATCTCGCCGTTGTGCGCGACGAAGCGGTACGGGTGGGCCAGCGGCCAGGACGGGAAGGTGTTGGTGGAGAACCGGGAGTGCACGAGCGCCACGGCCGTGGCGCAGCGGCGGTCGGAGAGGTCCGGGAAGAACGGTTCGAGCTGCCCGGTGGTGAGCATGCCCTTGTAGACGAGGGTGCGCGCGGAGAGCGACGGGAAGTAGACACCGGCCTCGCGCTCGGCGCGCTTGCGCAGGAGGAACGCCTTGCGGTCGAGGACGATGCCCTCGCTCCCGCCGTCCGCGACGAAGAGCTGCCGGAAGGTCGGCATCGTGGCGCGTGCGCCGTTGCCGAGCAGGTCCGGGCTGACCGGGACCGCGCGCCAGCCGAGGACGGTGAGGCCCTCCTCGCCCGCGATCGTCTCGATCTGCGAGACGGCGTCGGCGGCGAGCGTCTCGTCGGCGGGCAGGAAGGCAGTGCCCACCGCGTACGCCCCGGCCGCCGGAAGGGCGAAGTCCACGACCTCGCGCAGGAAGGCGTCCGGCACCTGGAGCAGGATTCCGGCGCCGTCGCCGGAGTCGGGCTCGGAGCCGGTGGCACCGCGGTGTTCGAGGTTGCGCAGTACCGTCAGCGCCTGCTCGACCAGCTCATGGGAGGCCACACCGGTGAGGGTGGCGACAAAGCCGACGCCGCATGCGTCGTGCTCGTTGCGGGGGTCGTACAACCCCTGCTGGGCGGGGCGACCGTCCATGGGCGACCAGGCGTGGGTACGCATCGGCACTCCCGTCGTCGTCGTGGCATATACAGATACCGAGGGACGACACTGGCCCTCCGCGAAATTTCGTGCAGGTTACATGATGGCTGGCTTCTCGGGAAGCGGAAGGCACATTCCACCATGCGGACACCGCGCAGAGCGGTGGATGCGGTGCGACTGGGGACAAGGTGCCGCACTCCGGACCGTGGCGCGGGAGGCATCATTGCCTTCGGCGCTTACGGCTCATGCCCGTCGGTCAACTGGACGAAACCGATGAGTAACGGCTACTTATGCGACACCGTGCATATAGCCAATAGCTTACGGGACTGTCGCCGATCCGCACCGGGGCGTTCGTCACACCTGCGCGAGGACCCGCATCCCTCCGCCCGGCGGCCCGGACGCCTTCGCCCCGCCGGGGAAGCCCCCGGCGGGGCTGCCCGCGACGGCGGGCCGGCCGCGCGGCACCCCGGCCGTTGGTACGGTCACCCCGGCCGCCGGCAGCTCGACACCGCTGCCCCTGACCGACCGCACGGTCACGTACGTCTCCTCCAGCGCCCCTGGCACCTACCCGACGGCGATACCGAAGAGCGTCCCGAGGCCGTACGTCACCGCGGCCGCGGCACCGCCGAGCGCGAGTTGCCGCAGCCCGCTGAACCACCAGGTCCGCGCGGTCACCCGCGCCACCACGGCTCCGCACCCGAACAGCCCCACCAGCGCCAGCAGCACCGCGGGCCACAGCGAGGCGGCCCCCAGCAGGTACGGCAGTACGGGCAGCAGCGCGCCCAGCGCGAACGCCCCGAACGACGACACGGCGGCCACCAGCGGCGAGGGCAGGTCGTCGGGGTCGATCCCCAGCTCCTCCCGGGCGTGGATCTCCAGCGCCTGCTCGGGGTCCACCGACAACTGCCGCGCCACCTCCCGGGCCAGCTCCGGCTCCACGCCCCGCGAGACGTACAGCGCGGCCAGTTCGCGCTCCTCGTCCGCGGGGTGCCGCCTCAGCTCCTCGCGCTCGACGTCGAGTTCGGCCTGTACGAGTTCGCGCTGCGAGGCGACGGAGGTGTACTCGCCGGCCGCCATGGAGAACGCGCCGGCGGCGAGGCCCGCGAGGCCGGTGATCACGACGGTCTGCTGGGACACGGCGCCGCCGGCCACACCGGTCATCAGCGCCAGGTTGGACACCAGGCCGTCCATCGCGCCGAACACCGCGGGCCGCAGCCAGCCGCCGTTCACGTCCCGGTGGGTGTGGTTGTCGCGGTGGGCCTCGTGCAGTGTCGCTTCGGTCTCAATGATCGCCACGGTCGTTCTCCCCGTACCCCGGTGTTTTTCTGCGGCCGGGGGGCGCCCCGACGTGATCGAAAGTACGCACGATTCGAAGGCTCCGCCAGCAAGGAAGGCCGTACTTACCTCCCTTGAGAGCCCCCCAACCCCCACTTCCCAAGGCAAGCCTTCCCTCACTCCACCTCCCTTCCCGCCCCCTTCTGCCCCCGTCCCTTTGTGCCCCACAGCCGTCCCGCCTTCACCCCTCGTCCTCTTGGGCGGGGCCGCCCTCCCCCTACCCACCCCCCGCCCCCTTGGGCGACGGGGCCGCCCCAAGGGGGCGAGGGGGGTACCCCCTGCTCGAGCGAAGCCGAGAGCTTGGGGGAGGGCGGGCAAGGGGGCGGCCCCTCCCGCTCCCGGCCCACCCGGGTGCCGCCCCTTGCGTGAGCGCCTGTGCCGGACAAGCTCCTCCGCAAGGGCCGTGAGCTCAGCCCCCGCGCCGGACGCGTCAGCCCCGTTCTGCTCACGTAGGAGAGGCCCCGGACCCGCCCCTTTCCCTAAAGCGCTCGCCGCGCAGCCAGGTGCACGGGTTCCGTGCAGGAGCGTCGTGGTCGCTCGCGCAGTTCCTCGCGCCCCTGGACGGGGCACCGCGCACAGCGTCACGCGACGGGCCCCCGCCGGCCGGGGGCATGGGAAAGGGCCGCCGGGGACCCTGTGGTCCCGGCGGCCCTTGGCCACGTGCGACGCGCCGCGTCAGCCCTTCTTGCCCGACTCCCCCGCCTCGGCCTTCGTGAGGTCGGTCTTGACCGGAGCCGCGGTCGCACCGGACCCGGCCTTCACGTCGTCCTTCTCGGCCGCGGCCGGCACCGTGCCGCCCTCGGCCTCCCCGGCGTCCGCCGCGTCCGCGGCGCCCGCGTCCTCGGCCGCCCCCGCCCGCTCCGGCTCCACGATCTCCTCGCGGCCCGGACGCAGCCGCGACGACAGCACGAAGTAGACGACGGCCAGGACGAAGATGACGATCGCCGTCCAGACGTTGAGGCGCAGGCCCAGGATGTGGTGGGCGTCGTCGATGCGCATGTACTCGATCCAGCCGCGCCCGGCGCAGTACAGGGCGACGTACAGCGCGAAGACCCGCCCGTGCCCGAGCTTGAACCGGCGGTCGGCCCAGACGATCACGGCGGCGACACCGAGGCACCACAGCGACTCGTACAGGAAGGTCGGGTGGTAGAGCCCCGGCTCCTCGCCCTTGGTGATCTTCAGCGCCCAGGGCAGGTCGGTCGCCCGCCCGTACAGCTCCTGGTTGAACCAGTTGCCCCAGCGCCCGATAGCCTGCGCGATGACGAGCGCGGGGGCCATCGCGTCGGCCCAGGCCGGCAGCGGGATGCCCCGCCTGCGGCAGCCGATCCAGGCGCCGACGGCGCCGAGCGCCACGGCGCCCCAGATGCCGAGGCCGCCCTCCCAGATCTTGAAGGCGTTGACCCAGTTCTTGCCTTCGCTGAAGTAGAGCTGGTAGTCGGTGACGACGTGGTACAGCCGTCCGCCGACGAGCCCGAAGGGAACCGCCCAGACGGCGATGTCGGCGACCGTCCCGGGCTTGCCGCCGCGGGCGATCCAGCGCTTGTTGCCGTACCAGACGGCCACGAAGACGCCGATGATGATGCAGAGCGCGTAGCCGCGCAGCGGGAGGGGTCCGAGGTGGATCTCACCGGCCGCCGGGCTGGGAATGAAGGCAAGGTTCATGACGGGGACGACGCTACCCTGCCCGGCGCGGCCCGGAGTACCCGACCGGCAACGTCTGGGTAACAGGGGCCGGGCCCGGAGGCCCGGCGGCCCCCGGGCCCGGACCGTGCTACCGCACCGGCGCCTTCGTCCCCAGCGGCTTGCCCTTGTTCGCCTGGTCCACCCACTTCACCAGGTTCGCCGGCGAGATCTGCTCGCTGCCCTTCTGCGGGAAGATCGCCTCCCCGTTCAGGAGCACCGTCGGCGTCGCCTTGTAGGCCGACTTGTCGAACTCCTCCTGCACCTTGGTGACCCAGCCCGCGTGCGTCCCCTTGTCCACGCACGCGTCGAAGGCGGTCCCGCGCAGCCCCGGCACCTTGTCCGCCAGCTCCAGCAGGCGGCTCTTCTTGCCGAACGCGTCGTCCGTCTCCTGCGGCTGGTTGCGGAAGAGCGTGTCGTGGTACGCGTGGAACTTCCCCGCGTCCTGCGCGCACCCGAGCGCGTTCGCGGCGAACTTCGAGCCGTTGCCCGGGACGGCCTTGTCGATGAAGGACACCAGGTGGTACTCGGCCCGGATCTTCCCTTCCTTCTCCAGCTTGTTGACCGTGTCCCGCATGCTGTTCTCGAACATCCCGCACGCCGGGCAGCGCATGTCCTCGTACACGGTCAGCACGGACGGCGCGTCGGGCTTCCCCACCGGAACGGCGACCCCCGCCTCGCCCACCACGCCGGCCGGCGGCACGACCGGGCCCGCCTTGTCGGCGTCGTCCTTCGAGCCGCCGCTGTTCGCGGCGACCACTCCGGCCACCGCAGCCAGGCCGAGGACGCCGACCACCGCCGCGCCGACGACCATCACCCGGCGCCGCTTCTCGCGCGACTTCTGCACTTCGCGTTCCTTGATGAGCCGCTCGCGGGCGGTTCGCTTGCCTTCAGAGTTCTTCTCGCTCACACCCGCAGCAACGAACCGGGGCGGCACCGATGTGCCACCCCGGCCCGGATTCCACTCAAATGGACTACGGAACCATAAAGTTACGCAGCCAACAGACGGACGTCAGTCGCGCCGCACGCCAGCCGCGAGCTCGCCCGCGAGCTCCCGCACGGCCCGCAGCCCCGACGCCCGGTCCCCGGCGGTCTCGGCCTCCAGCAGCCGCTTGACGAACGCCGACCCGACGATGACTCCGTCGGCGAAGGCCGCGACCTCCTTGGCCTGCGCGGCGTTCGAGACCCCGAGCCCGACGCACACCGGCAGGTCCTCGCGGGTCGCCCTGGCCCGCCGGACGAGCTCCTGCGCCTCGTGCCCCACGGACTCCCGCGTTCCGGTGACCCCCATCAGCGAGGCCGCGTACACGAATCCGGAACCGGCGGCGGTGATCGTCGCCAGCCGCTCGTCCCTGCTGCTCGG
Source organism: Streptomyces sp. NPDC088745 (assembly GCF_044751045.1). Taxonomy (NCBI): domain Bacteria; kingdom Bacillati; phylum Actinomycetota; class Actinomycetes; order Kitasatosporales; family Streptomycetaceae; genus Streptomyces; species Streptomyces sp. NPDC088745. Next base: position 527,284 of record NZ_JBIVLB010000003.1, on the reverse strand, counting down.
CGCGACCACGAACACCGTGGCCAGGCCGTGCTTCTCGGCGTGCTCGCGCCACAGCGCGGACTCCTGGACCGGCAGGTCGGGCAGGATGCACCCGGCCCCGCCCGCCTCGGCCAGTTCGGCGGTGAACCGCTCGACGCCGTACCGGTCGACGGGGTTCCAGTACGTCATGACCAGCACCGGCACCCCGGTGGCGGCGTGTGCCTCGCGCACCGTGCGCAGCACGTCGGCGATCTTGACGCCGCCGCGCAGGGCGATGTCGTCGGCGGTCTGGATGACCGGGCCGTCCAGCACCGGGTCGCTGTGCGGCAGTCCGACCTCCACGACGTCCGCGCCGCCGGCGACGACGGCCTTGACCGCCTCGATGCCGCCGTCCACGGTGGGGAACCCGGCCGGGAGGTAGGCGATCAGCGCGGCCCGCCCCTCGCTCTTCGCGGCGGCGAGGGTGTCGCTCAACAGCTTTACGTTCCCGCTCACTTGGCGTCCTCCGTGATCTCCGCGACGGCGGCGGCGTCCGCGGCGACGGCCGCGTCCGTGTCGTACAGCCCGAAGTAGCGGGCGGCGGTGTCCATGTCCTTGTCGCCGCGCCCGGACAGGTTGACCAGGATCAGCCCGTCCTCGCCCAGCTCCTTGCCGAGTTCCAGCGCCCCGGCGAGCGCGTGCGCGCTCTCGATGGCCGGAATGATGCCCTCCGTGCGTGACAGCAGCCGCAGCGCCTGCATCGCGGCGTCGTCGGTGACGGCCCGGTACTCACCGCGCCCGAGGTCCTTGAGGTACGCGTGCTCGGGCCCGATGCCCGGGTAGTCCAGACCGGCGGAGATGGAGTACGGCTCGGTGATCTGCCCCTCCTCGTCCTGGAGCACGTACGACCTCGACCCGTGCAGGATGCCCGGCTCGCCCGCGCTCAGGGTGGCCGCGTGCTCCCCGGTCTCGATGCCGTGCCCGGCGGGCTCGCAGCCGACCAGGCGCACCCCGGCGTCCGGGATGAACGCGTGGAACAGCCCGATCGCGTTGGACCCGCCGCCCACGCACGCCACGGCCGCGTCCGGCAGCCGTCCGGCGCGCTCCAGGATCTGCCGGCGCGCCTCCACCCCGATCACCCGGTGGAAGTCCCGGACCATGGCGGGGAAGGGGTGCGGCCCGGCGACCGTGCCGAAGAGGTAGTGGGTGCGGTCCACGTTGGCGACCCAGTCGCGGAACGCCTCGTTGATGGCGTCCTTGAGCGTGCGCGAACCGGACTTGACCGCGACGACCTCCGCGCCGAGCATGCGCATCCGCGCGACGTTCAGCGCCTGCCGCTCGGTGTCGATCTCGCCCATGTAGATGGTGCAGTCGAGCCCGAACAGGGCACAGGCGGTGGCGGTCGCGACGCCGTGCTGTCCGGCGCCGGTCTCGGCGATGACCCGGGTCTTGCCCATGCGCCGGGTGAGCAGGGCCTGCCCCAGCACGTTGTTGATCTTGTGCGAGCCGGTGTGGTTGAGGTCCTCCCGCTTGAGGAAGATCCGGGCCCCGCCCGCGTGCTCCGCGAAGCGCGGCACCTCGGTCAGCGAGCTGGGCCGGCCGGTGTAGTGGACCATCAGGTCGTCGAGCTCGGCCGCGAACGCCGGGTCGGCCTTGGCCTTGTCGTACTCGACGGCGACCTCGTCCACCGCGGCGACGAGCGCCTCGGGGATGAACTTGCCGCCGAAGTCACCGAAGTAGCCCTCGGTGGTGGGGACCAGCCCCTGGGGATCGGGCAGGAAGAACTCGCTGGGCATGCGGAAACTCCTCAGGAGGAACGCGTGCGTCGCACGCGTTCGAGGGGAAGACGGAAGTCACTGGACACAACGCCCCGGAGGGACGTTCAGCGACGCCATCGCATGCCGTTGATCTGACCGGGCTCGGCACCGATGTGGTACCGGACCCGCCTGCCCAGCACCCGTCGCGCGGGCGCGCGGCAGCCGCGGGGGCGGCAGCCGCGGGCGAGACGGGCGTGCGGAGTCATGACGGGAACCCTAACCCCGGCCGTGCCGCAGCGCGGGGTGCGCCCCGGCGGCGACCAGGTCCGCCACGGCGGCCCTGGGGTCGCGCCCGGTGACGAGCGACTCCCCGACCAGCACCGCGTCCGCGCCGGAGTTGGCGTACGCGATCAGGTCGTGCGGCCCGCGCACACCCGATTCGGCGATCTTGACGATGTGGTCCGGGATCTCCGGCGCGACCCGCTCGAACGTGCCGCGGTCGACCTTGAGCGTCTTCAGGTTCCGCGCGTTCACGCCGATGATCTTCGCCCCGGCGTCGACGGCCCGGTCGACCTCGTCCTCGTCGTGCACCTCCACCAGCGGGGTGAGCCCGATGGACTCGGCCCGCTCGATCAGCGAGACGAGCGCGTCCTGCTCCAGGGCGGCGACGATCAGCAGCGCCAGGTCGGCGCCGTACGCACGCGCCTCCCAGAGCTGGTAGGCCGTGACGATGAAGTCCTTGCGCAGCACCGGAATGTCGACCTTGGCGCGTACGGCCTCCAGGTCGGCCAGCGAACCGCCGAAGCGGCGCTGCTCGGTGAGCACGGAGATGACGGCGGCGCCGCCCGCCTCGTAGTCGGCGGCGAGACCGGCCGGGTCCGCGATGGCCGCCAGGGCGCCCTTCGACGGGCTGGACCGCTTGACCTCGCAGATGACCTTGACGCTGTCGCCGCGCAGGGCCGCGACACCGTCCTTGGCGGCAGGCGCCTTGGCAGCCCGCTCCTTGAGCTCCTCCAGGCCGACCCGCGCCTGCCGCTCTGCGAGGTCGGCGCGGACGCCTTCGATGATCTCGTCGAGCACACTCACGCGAGCTGCCCCCTTCCGGGACGGTGGTGGAGGGCCAGGATCGGCCACGAGCGATGGTATCCGCACCGGGCCGCTCCCCCCGCATCCGGCTGCCGGGTGTCCCACTACCTGGGCACCGCCCGGCCACCGCCCGGGCGGTGCCTGCGGCTTCACGGTGCGAGGGCTGAGCCGAACGGCAGATTCCGGACAACGCTGAAGACGGCGAAGACGGTCCCGAGGACCCACCACTGGACGCGCGTCAGGGAGACGTCCATCCTCCTCCCCTTCACCGCCCGTGTGATCCACACCACCATGAGCACGGCGAAGGCCGCGTACCCCGCCACCGCCATGGCGTTGGCCCCGGCCGCGGTGACGAGATCACCGTGCGCGACGGCGTGCGCGCTGCGCAACCCGCCGCAGCCGGGGCACAGGATGCCGGTCAGGGCGAGCAGGGGGCAGGTCGGGTAGTGCCCGGCCTCGTTCGGATCGACGGCCCCGACGTACACGAACGCGCCGACGACCCCGGCGAGGGTGGCCAGGGGCGCCACGAGCCGCTTGGCCGGCGGGGTCGGTGCGGGGGCGGGGGCTGACGGGAAGGCGTCCACTCCGCGATTCTCCCCTCCCCTCCCCCGGAACGCACGCACCGCTGCGTCGTTTCAGTGCCTCCGTGCACCCGGACCCCGGACGCGCGAAGGCGCGGGTCCGGAGAACCGGGCCCGCGCCTCTCACGTCGTACCGCCCGGCGGAGCTACCGAAGCTGGGCCCGTCCCGCCGCCGTCCGCGCCTCGACCAGGGCCGACGGCTCCTTCGGCATGCCGAGGCCCGCCATCCGCATGCCGAGTCCGACCAGGCCGCCGACCACGGAGATGCCGATGCCGGCCCAGAAGCCCGCCGGCTGGGCCATCACCGTGTACGCGCTGGAGACGCAGATGCCGATGAAGGCGATCAGTACGCCGGTCCAGGCGGCCGGGGTACGTCCGTGGTGTCCGCGGCTAACGCCCGCCATGAGGTGCTCCTTGTTGTGTCTTCCGCTGGAATGCTCGGGGCTCATTGTTCCCCACCCGGACACCGCGCGTGACGTCGGGTCACCCTTCGCGCGTCGGCGCGGCGGTGGGGTCCTCGCCCCGGTCGAGCGCCTTCCACAGCTCCTCGGGGCGCTCGGGGTCCGCCGGGCGGCGGGCGGCCGTCCGGCCGCGCGGGCCGCCCTCCCGCTCGTACCGGCCGCCCATGCCCGGCCACTTCCCCCCGAACCGCAGCGCGAGCAGCCCGGCGGCGAGGATCAGCAGTCCCCCGAAAGCGGTGACGTACGGCCAGCCCGTTTGGGTGAGTCCGCTCACCGTGGCGGCCGCGTCGCCCGACAGCTTGGCCGCCTGCTCGTCCAGAGCCGCGCGGTCCCCGGCCCCCAGCAGCGAGGCCGCGACGGCTCCCGCCCCGCTCAGGGCCAGCAGCGCCGACACGAGGACGCGTCCCGCGCGGCGCACCGCGAAGACCGCGACCAGGGCGGCCAGGGCGACGATGGCGAGGGCGGCGGGCACACCGGTGACGGCCTGGCCGTCGGCCTCCAGGGTCTTGGCGCCGATGCCGGCGACGGTGGCGGTGCCCGACCGCCAGGTCTGGCCGGAGGCGATGAGGACGACGGTGGAGCCGAGGGCCCCGAGCAGCAGGGCCGCGGCGAGGCTTCGGCGGCCCGTGCCACGGGCGGCGGAGGAGGTCTGGGGGGCGGGGGGTGCGGCGGTCACACCCCCCACTATCCCTCACCCCTCCCGCGCCGACCGAGGCGGAGGTTCCTCAGCCGCCGGGGCGGGGGTTCCTCAGCGGCCGAGGCGGTTGGCCGTGTGCACGGCCCGCAGGACCGCAGCGGCCTTGTTGCGGCACTCCTGGTCCTCGGCCGCGGGGTCGGAGTCGGCGACGACACCGGCTCCGGCCTGCACGTACGCCGTGCCGTCCCGCAGCAGGGCGGTACGGATGGCGATCGCGGTGTCGGAGTCGCCGGCGAAGTCGAGATAGCCGACGCACCCCCCGTACAGCCCGCGCCGGGTCGGCTCCAGCTCCTCGATGATCTGCAGGGCGCGCGGCTTCGGGGCCCCGGACAGCGTGCCGGCGGGGAAGCAGGCGGTCAGCACGTCGAAGGCGCTGCGTCCCCGCGCGACCCGCCCGGTGACGGTCGAGACGATGTGCATGACGTGCGAGTACCGCTCGATCGACATGAAGTCGACGACCTCGACCGAGCCGGGTTCGCAGACCCGCCCCAGGTCGTTGCGTCCGAGGTCGACGAGCATCAGGTGCTCGGCCCGCTCCTTGGGGTCGGCCAGCAGTTCGTCGGCCAGCGCCTGGTCCTCCCGCGGGGTGGCGCCGCGGTGCCGGGTCCCGGCGATGGGGTGCACCATGGCCTGCCCGTCCGCGACCTTCACCAGCGCCTCGGGGCTGGACCCGACCACGTCGAAGCCGTCGAAGCGGAAGAGGTACATGTACGGCGACGGATTGGTCGCGCGCAGCACCCGGTAGACGTCCAGGGCGGTGGCGGTGCACGGCGTCTCGAACCGCTGCGACGGGACGACCTGGAAGGCCTCGCCCGCCCTGATGCGCTCCTTGACGTCCTCGACGGCCGCCCGGTAGGCCGCGCCGCCCCACTTCTCCGTGTACACCGGGACCTCGGAGGGCGGCAGCACGGCGGGGTCGGTCGGGACGGCCCGGGAGAGGTCGGCCTCCATGGCGTCCAGGCGGGCGACGGCGTCCGCGTACGCCTCGTCGACCCCGGTGTCGAGGTCGTTGTGGTTGATCGCGTTGGCGATCAGCCGGACGGTGCCGTAGCGGTGGTCGAGCACCGCGAGGTCCGAGGTGAGGAGCATGGTCAGTTCGGGGAGTCCGAGCTCGTCCGCGCCGTGCTTGCCGATCCTCTCCAGGCGGCGCACGATGTCGTACCCGAGGTAGCCGACCATGCCCCCGGTGAACGGCGGCAGGTCGGCGGCCAGGTCGCGGGGGGTGTGCAGGGTCTCGACCGTCGCCCGCAGCGCTTCGAGCGGGTCTCCGTCCGTCGGCACGCCGACGGGGGGCGTCCCGATCCAGTGGGCGCGGCCGTCGCGCGCGGTGAGGGTGGCGGCGCTGCGGACGCCGACGAAGGAGTAGCGGGACCAGGACCGGCCGTTCTCGGCGGACTCCAGGAGGAAGGTGCCGGGGCGTTCGGCGGCGAGTTTGCGGTAGAGCCCGACGGGGGTGTCGCCGTCCGCGAGGAGGGTGCGGCTGACGGGGATGACGCGGCGGTCGGCCGCCAGCTTGCGGAAGGTCTCCAGATCCATGGCCGCTGACCCTACTTGCCGTCGGTGCCGGCGGGCACGTCGGCGGCGAGGAGCACATCGGCGTCGAAGCAGGTGCGGGCGCCGGTGTGGCAGGCGGCGCCGGTCTGGTCGACCTTGACCAGCAGGGTGTCGCCGTCGCAGTCCAGCGCGACCGACCTCACGTGCTGGACGTGGCCCGAGGTGTCGCCCTTGACCCAGTACTCCCGGCGGCTGCGCGACCAGTAGGTGCACCGGCCGGTGGTCAGCGTGCGGTGCAGGGCCTCGTCGTCCATCCAGCCGAGCATCAGCACCTCGCCGGTGTCGTACTGCTGGGCCACGGCGGGGACCAGTCCGTCGGGGGTGCGCTTGAGGCGGGCGGCGACGGCGGGGTCGAGGCCGCTGCCGGGGGTGCTGCCGGAGGCGGCGGCGGGGGCGCGGTCGGGGCGGGGCTGGGGTGCGGGCGTACTCATGGGGCAATTGTGCCGCTCGCGGCACGGGGTCCGGCCCGACGTCCACTGTGCGGACGCCCCCCGGTCGCCGTACGCTGGCCGACATGTCGACCCATGCCAAGCGTGAACGGCTTCTTCTCGCCGACCTGTTGGAGGCCGCGGGCCCCGACGCGCCGACCCTCTGCGAGGGCTGGAGCGCCCGCGACCTCGCCGCCCATGTGGTGGTCCGCGAACGCCGCTCGGACGCGGCGGCCGGGCTGCTGGTCCCCGCCCTGCGCAACCGCCTGGAGCGCGTCCAGGCGGAGTTCGCCGCGAAGCCGTACGAGGAGCTGGTGCGGCTCATCCGCACGGGACCGCCGAAGCGCTCCCCGTACGCGCTGAAGCAGGTGGACGAGGCGGCGAACACGGTGGAGTTCTACGTCCACGCCGAGGACGTGCGGCGGGCGCAGGCGCAGTGGACGCCCCGGGTGCTCGATCCGGTGTTCGCGGACGCGCTGTGGACGCGGGTGGAGAAGATGGCCCGGGTCCTGGGGCGGAAGTCCCCCGTCGGGCTGGTGCTGCGCCGTCCCGACGGCCGGACGGCGGTCGCCCACCGGGGCACGCCGGTCGTCACGGTCACCGGCGAGCCCGGCGAGCTGCTCCTGTTCGTCTTCGGCCGCCAGGAGCGGGCCTCGGTCGAGCTCGACGGCGACAAGGACGCCGTGCTGCGCCTCACCGAAGCCAAGCTCGGCCTCTGAGGGTCCCGTCCCCGCGACGGGTACGGGGAGGCCCCCTCCGGTGCCGGAGGGGGCCTCAGTGGGGCAGTTCCGCGCCCCGGACCTCGGGGGACCAGATCCCCGCCACCGCCCCCAGCCCGCACAGCACCGCGCACCCCGCGAAGACCGCCGGGATCGACCACACTCCCGTCGCGGCCCCCACCACCGGGTACATCAGCGGTGCCACGCCGAGGCTGACCAGCGACTTCACGGACGTGACGCGGCCCAGGAAGGCGGGCGCCGTGTTCACCTGGACCAGTCCCGCGGTCAGCCCCCCGCTCATGCCGACCAGCAGCCCCATCGGGACCGTCACCGCCACCGCCACCGCCAGTGTCGGTGCCGACCCGAGCACCGCCACCAGCGCCGAGCCCGCCGCGAGCGCGACCAGCCGCACCCGTCCCGCCCTGGCCACCCGCTTCACCAGCGTCAGCGTCAGGGCGCTGCACGCCGCGCCCACGCTGAACGCGCCCACGATCCAGGCGATCCCGGCCGCGCCCCAGCCCCGGTCCGAGCAGAGCAGCACCATGCCGACGTTGATGACCGGGATGCCGCCCAGCTCGAAGAGGATGTTGGAGGCGACGAGCGGCCCGACCAGCTTGTGCCGGCGCAGGTAGCCGAGTCCCTCGGTGAGGTCTCCCCAGACGTTCCGCTTCGCGGCCGCCCCCTCGGGAGCGGCCTCGCCCGGCGCCTCCGGCAGCGGCGCCACCCGTACCGCCACCAGCAGCACCAGCGACACCGCGAACAGCGCGCCCGCCACCGCGAACGCCGCCGCGGGCCCGCCGAGCCCCATCGCGAGCCCCGCGACCGGCGCGCCGACGATCCCGCCGAAGCGGTTGGTGAGGGCCTTCATGCCCTGGACCCGGACGAGCTGGTCGGCGCCCGTGATGCGCGGCGGCAGCGCTCCCACCGCCGGCAGGAACAGGGCGTCCACCGCGCCGAAGACGAGCGCGACGACCACCAGCACCCACACGGCGGGGCCGGTGGCCATCAGCAGCACCGCGATGCCGACGATCACCGCGCAGCGCACCGCGTCCGCGCCGATGACGACCGCGCGCGGGCCGAGCCGGTCGGCGATCACTCCGCCGCCGAGCATCAGGACCGCCCGGGGTATCGCCCCGGTGGCCATGATCATGCCGACCTCGGCGGGCCCGCCCGCCTGCGCGGCCGCCCAGCCGAGGGCGAGGAAGTAGACGCTGTCGCCGACGAGGGAGGCGGCGTACGCGGTGAGCCAGCGCAGCACGTTGCCGTCGCGGTAGGCGGGTCCGCCCGCCGGGCCGGGGCCCTCCGTCCCGTCCTCCACCGGTTCCACACGTGATTCAGTCATCGCTGTTGAGCCCTCTCAGGGACGGAACGGAAAGCCGAACATCTGGACGGAGACCTGCTCGCGCCCCTCCGTGCCACCCGCCGCCTCGGCGGCCCGTCCGCGCTCCCGGTAGGTGATGATCAATTCCCGCAGTTCCTCGGACAGTTGCTGGAGCTCGGCGGCGGTCAGCCGGGGCATGTACTCCCAGTTGAAGGCGGCGTCCACCCACTGGGCGCCCCAGCTCGCACTGCCGTCGAGGTAGGTGTCGTACCGCTCCTGCCGGGCGCGCAGGAGCTGCCGGGTGACCTGGCCGACGACGGCCACGCTCTGCGGCGAGTCACCGAAGTCGGAGTTGCGGAAGGTGAATCCGCGCTCGACCCGCCACCAGCGCTCCCGGGCGTCGCCGGCCAGCTCCGGGGCCTCCACGATGAAGCCGTGCGCGGCCAGCTTCCGCAGGTGGTAGCTGACCAGCGAGACCGCCTCGCCGAGCTGGCCGGCGAGGCGGGACGCGGTGGCCGCACCCCCGGTGAACAGGGCCCGGTACAGCTCGATGCGCAGCGGGTGGGTGAACACCTTGAGGGCGTCGAGGTCCGTGATGCGCCGAGGATCGGGCGTTTGTTCGGGTGCCGGGGCCATCTGGGCACAGTAAGGAAGGAAAGGAAAGTTGCGCAATGTTCTTTGCGGAACTTTCCGGCTGCAACTTCCCTTGCGGTGCGCCGAATTGACGCTTTACCAGCGAACTCGCAGCTTTCGTACGCCCCGGATGAGCATTCCGGGAATCCATGGCCCGGCGTCCGGCGGGCCGTCGGCGGCGAGGTCCGGGAAGCGTTCCAGGAGCCCGCGGAGGGCGATGCGGCCCTCCAGCCGGGCGAGCGGCGCGCCGATGCAGAAGTGGATGCCGTGCCCGAAGGCGAGGTGCCCGCGGGCGTCGCGCCGGATGTCGAAGCGGGAGGGGTCCTCGAAGCGCGTCCCGTCGCGGTCCGCGTCGGCCATCACGATCAGCACCGTCGAGCCCGCCGGAATGCGCGCCCCGGCGAACTCCACGTCCTCGCGGGCGATGCGCGGGGTCGAGCTCTCGACCGGCCCGTCGTAGCGCAGGATCTCCTCGACGGCGCCGCCCATCAGGCCGTCCAGGTCGCCGCGCAGCAGGGCCAGTTGGTCCGGGTGGCGGAAGAGGGCGCGCAGGCCGTTGCCGATCAGGTTCACGGTCGTCTCGTGGCCCGCGACGATCAGCAGGAAGGCCATGGAGAGGAGTTCGTCCTGGCTGAGCCGGTCGCCGTCCTCGTCCGCAGTGTGGATGAGCGCGCTCAGCAGGTCCTCGCCGGGCTGCCCGCGCTTGGCCTCGATGAGTTCGGTGAGGTACGGCATGACGGCGGCGTACGCGGCCCGCTCGGCCTCGGGACTGCTGGGCGAGACGGTCTCGTTGGACCAGCCGCGGAAGGAGTCGCGGTCCAGGTCGGGCACCCCGAGCAGGTCGCAGATGACGGTCATCGGCAGCGGGAAGGCGAGCGCGTCGATGACGTCGGCGGTGCGCGCGCCGCCCGCCTCCATCGCGTCCAGCAGTTCGTCGGTGAGCTGCCGCACGCGGGGCGCGAGGGCCTCGATGCGGCGTGGCGTGAACTCGCGGGCCACCAGCCGGCGCATCCGGGTGTGGTCCGGCGGGTCGCTGAGCAGGACGTGCGCGTTGCCCGGCCCGTGCGCGTAGGCGGGCAGCTCCGGCGCGAGGTGGCCGTGGGTGCGCCAGTCCCGGCTGAACCGGGGGTCGACGAAGGCCGCCCGGCACGCCTCGTGGCCGACGACCAGCCACAGGTCGTCCCCGTCGGGGGTCAGCACGCGGTGCACCGGTCCCCGGGCGCGCAGGGCGGCGTAGCCGGGGTGGGGATCGGCGACGAAGTCGGGGCTGAGCTCCAGCAGTTCGACGGCGGGTGTGGAAGCGGACATGGCTGTTCCCCCTCGGATGGTCTCTCCGAGGGGGAACGCTAGTCAGTGCCGATCTTCCACCACAGCCGGTTTCACGTCAGTTGCCCGGTGTCCGGGTCAGCGCACCGGGTGGCCCGCGCCGCTGAGGGCCGTCTTGACCTCACGGATCTTCAGGTCCCCGAAGTGGAAGACGGAGGCCGCGAGGACCGCGTCCGCACCGGCGTCGACGGCCGGGGCGAAGTGCTCCAGCCGGCCCGCGCCGCCGCTGGCGATGACGGGGACGGTGACGTGTGCCCGTACGGCCGTGATCATCTCGGTGTCGTAGCCGTCCTTGGTGCCGTCGGCGTCCATCGAGTTGAGCAGGATCTCGCCCGCGCCCAGCTCCGCCGCCCGGTGCGCCCACTCGACGGCGTCGATGCCCGCGGAGCGGCGGCCGCCGTGGGTGGTCACCTCGAAGGAGCCGGACGCGGTGCGCCGAGCGTCCACCGACAGCACCAGCACCTGACGGCCGAAGCGCTCCGCGATCTCGCGGATCAGGTCGGGACGGGCGATGGCCGCGGTGTTCACGCCCACCTTGTCGGCCCCGGCCCGCAGCAGCCGGTCCACGTCGTCGGCGGTGCGCACGCCGCCGCCGACGGTCAGCGGGATGAAGACCTGCTCGGCGGTGCGCCGCACCACGTCGTAGGTCGTCTCGCGGTCGCCCGACGAGGCGGTGATGTCCAGGAAGGTCAGCTCGTCGGCGCCCTCGGCGTCGTACAGCTTGGCCATCTCGACGGGATCGCCGGCGTCCCGCAGGTTCTGGAAGTTGACGCCCTTGACGACGCGCCCGTTGTCCACGTCCAGGCAGGGGATGACCCGTACGGAGACGCTCATGCGGCCCCTCCCCGGTACGCCTCCACCTCGACCTCGACGACCAGCGAGGGGTCGACGAAACCGTTGACGATCAGCATGGTCGCGGCCGGGCGGATCGTGTCGAAGAGCTCCTTGTGGGCGCGGCCCACCTCCTCGACGTCCCGCGCGTGCGTGAGGTACATGCGGGTGCGGACGATGTCGGCGCGGGTCAGGCCGAGCTGTCCGAGGGCCTGCTCGGCGACGCCGAAGGCGGTCATGGTCTGCTCGAACGGGGTGCCCGCGTCGATGACGCCGTCCACCACGGACGTACAGCCGGCCACCAGGACGAGGCCGTTGGGCAGTTCGACGGCCCGGGCGTAGCCGAACTGCTCCTCCCAGGGGGCGCCGGTCCGGACGCGGCGCACGTCGGGGGAGCTCATCGGGAGACCGCCTCCAGCGCCTCTTCCAGCGTGAACGCCTTCGCGTACAGCGCCTTGCCGACGATCGCGCCCTCGACTCCGTCGGGCACCAGGGAGGCGAGGGCCCGCAGGTCGTCCAGCGAGGAGACGCCGCCGGAGGCCACGACGGGCTTGTCGGTGGCGGCGCAGACGTTCTTCAGGAGTTCCAGGTTGGGGCCCTGGAGGGTGCCGTCCTTGGCGATGTCGGTGACGACGTAGCGCGCGCAGCCCTCGGCGTCGAGCCGGGCCAGCGTCTCGTAGAGGTCGCCGCCGTCCCGGGTCCAGCCGCGGCCGCGCAGGGTGGTGCCGCGGACGTCCAGGCCGACCGCGATCTTGTCGCCGTACTCGGAGATGACCTTGGCGACCCACTCGGGGGTCTCCAGGGCGGCGGTGCCGAGGTTGACGCGCCTGCAGCCGGTGGCGAGGGCCGCCGCCAGGGACGCGTCGTCGCGGATGCCGCCGGACAGCTCGACCTTGATGTCCATGGCGGCGGCGACCTCGGCGATGACCGCGCGGTTGTCGCCGGTGCCGAAGGCGGCGTCCAGGTCGACCAGGTGCAGCCACTCGGCCCCGGACTTCTGCCAGGCGAGGGCCGCCTCCAGCGGGGAGCCGTACGAGGTCTCGGAGCCGGACTCGCCGTGCACCAGGCGCACGGCCTGGCCGTCGCGGACGTCGACGGCGGGAAGAAGCTCAAGCTTGGGGGGCATCAGAGGGTTCCGATCCAGTTGGTGAGCAGCTGGGCTCCGGCGTCGCCGGACTTCTCGGGGTGGAACTGGGTGGCCATGAGCGCCCCGTTCTCGACGGCCGCCACGAAGGGCTCGCCGTGCGTGGCCCAACTGACGCGCGGGGCCCGGATGAGGGGGTTGGTGACTTCCAGCGACCAGTCGTGGACGGCGTAGGAGTGCACGAAGTAGAAGCGCTCGTCGGCGTCCAGACCGGCGAACAGCTCCGAGCCCTCGGCGGCCTCGACGGTGTTCCAGCCCATGTGCGGCACGACGTCGGCCTTGAGCGGCGCGACCTCGCCGGGCCACTCGTCCAGGCCCTCGCTCTCGACGCCGTGCTCGATGCCGCGCGCGAAGAGGATCTGCATGCCGACGCAGATGCCCATGACCGGGCGGCCGCCGGACAGCCGGCGGCCGACGATCCAGTCGCCGCGCGCCGCGCGCAGTCCCTCCATGCAGGCGGAGAACGCGCCGACGCCGGGCACCAGCAGCCCGTCCGCGTTCATCGCGGTGTCGTAGTCGCGGGTGATCTCGACGTCCGCGCCGACCCGGGCGAGCGCCCGCTCGGCGGAGCGGACGTTGCCGAAGCCGTAGTCGAAGACGACGACCTTCTTCGTGTTCGTCATTCCCAGAGTCCCTGAATTCGCAGGACGCCCGCGACCAGGCACATCGCGGAGGCCAGTCCGAGCAGCACGATCACGCCCTTGGGCATCTTCTGCTTGGAGAAGGAGTACATGCCGCCGAGCAGGAAGAGCCCGACGACGATGAGGATGGTGGAGAGGCCGTTCATGGGGTTACAGCGCACCCTTGGTCGACGGGAGGATGCCGGCGGCCCGCGGGTCGCGCTCGGCGGCGTAGCGCAGTGCCCGCGCCAGGGCCTTGAACTGGCACTCCACGATGTGGTGGGCGTTGCGTCCGTACGGCACGTGGATGTGCAGGGCGACCTGGGCCTGCGCGACGAAGGACTCGAAGATGTGCCGGGTCATGGTCGTGTCGTACGAACCGATCATCGGCGCCATGTTCTCGGGCTCGGTGTGCACGAGGTAGGGGCGGCCGGAGAGGTCGACGGTGACCTGGGCGAGGGACTCGTCCAGCGGCACGGTGCAGTTGCCGAAGCGGTAGATGCCGACCTTGTCGCCGAGGGCCTGCCGGAAGGCGGCGCCGAGCGCGAGGGCGGTGTCCTCGATGGTGTGGTGGGTGTCAATGTGCAGGTCGCCGTCGGTCTTGACGGTGAGGTCGAAGAGGCCGTGGCGGCCGAGCTGGTCGAGCATGTGGTCGTAGAAACCGACCCCGGTGGCGACGTCGACCTTGCCGGTGCCGTCGAGGTCGATCTCGACGACGACCGAGGTCTCCTTGGTGGTCCGCTCGACACGTCCGATGCGGCTCATGCGTCTCGCTCCTTCTTCAGGTCGCGTACCGCTTCCAGGAACGCGTCGTTCTCGTCGGGGGTGCCTGCCGTGACCCGCAGCCAGCCGGGTACGCCGTTGTCCCGGACCAGGACGCCCCGGTCGAGGATCTGCTGCCACACGGCGTGCGCGTCGTCGAAGCGGCCGAACTGGACGAAGTTGGCGTCCGATTCGGTGGCCTCGTGGCCGATGGCCCGCAGTTCGGCGACCAGGCGGTCGCGCTCGGCCTTCAGCGCCTCGACGTACCCGAGCAGGGTATCGGTGTGCTCCAGCGCGGCGAGCGCGGTGGCCTGGGTCACGGAGGACAGGTGGTACGGCAGCCGTACGAGCTGGACCGCGTCCACCACGGCCGGATCGGCGGCGAGGTAGCCGAGCCGCAGCCCCGCCGCGCCGAAGGCCTTGGACATGGTGCGCGAGAGCACCAGGTGGGGGCGGCCCTCGATCAGCGGCAGCAGGGAGGCGCGGTGGCTGAATTCGCCGTACGCCTCGTCGACGACGACCAGGGACGGCTTGGCGGCCTGGGCGGCTTCGTACAGCGCGAGGACGGTGTCGGCCTCGACGGCGGTGCCGGTGGGGTTGTTGGGGCTGGTGATGAACACCACGTCGGGCCGGTGCTCGGCGATGGCCTGCTGCGCCGCCTCGACGTCGATGGTGAAGTCCTCGTTGCGGGGGCCCGGGATCCAGCCGGTGCCCGTGCCGCGCGAGATGAGCGCGTGCATGGAGTACGAGGGCTCGAAACCCATGGCGGTGCGGCCCGGACCGCCGAAGGTCTGCAGGAGCTGCTGGAGGATCTCGTTGGAGCCGTTGGCCGCCCAGAGGTTCTCGACGGCGACCGGGTGCCCGGCGGTCTTCGTCAGGTACGCGGCCAGCTCCGTCCGCAGCTCGACCGCGTCCCGGTCGGGGTAGCGGTTGAGGGTGCGGGCGGCCTCGCGGACGCGCTCGGCGATGCGGTCGACCAGCTCCTCGGGGAGCGGGTACGGGTTCTCGTTGGTGTTCAGCCGGACGGGGACGTCGAGCTGGGGGGCGCCGTAGGGGGTCTTGCCCTTCAGCTCCTCGCGGATGGGGAGGTCGTCGATACCGGTCACTTGCCGGGCACCTTCCATCCGAACCTCGCCTTGATCGCCGCGCCGTGCGCGGGCAGGTCCTCCGCCTCGGCGAGCGTCACCACGTGGTGGGCGACGTCGGCGAGGGCCTCGCGGGAGTAGTCCACGACGTGGATGCCGCGCAGGAAGGACTGGACGGACAGGCCCGAGGAGTGGCAGGCGCAGCCGCCGGTGGGCAGGACGTGGTTGGAGCCCGCGCAGTAGTCGCCGAGGGAGACCGGGGCGTACGCGCCGACGAAGACCGCGCCCGCGTTGCGGACCCGGTCGGCGACGGCGGCGGCGTCGGCGGTCTGGATCTCCAGGTGCTCGGCGCCGTACGCGTCGACCACCGTGAGGCCGTCCGCCACCGAGTCCACCAGCACGATCGCGGACTGCCGCCCGGCGAGCGCCGGGCGGATCCGGTCGGTCCGGTGCTTGCTGGCGTCCACCTGCGGCACGAGTTCGCGCTCGACGGCGTCCGCGAGCGCGGCGGAGTCCGTGACCAGCACGGCCGCGGCCAGCGGGTCGTGCTCGGCCTGCGAGATCAGGTCGGCGGCGACGTGCGACGGGTCGGCGGTGTCGTCCGCGAGGACGGCGATCTCGGTGGGCCCGGCCTCGGCGTCGATGCCGATGCGGCCCGCGAAGTAGCGCTTGGCCGCGGCGACCCAGATGTTGCCGGGCCCGGTGACCATGTTGGCGGGCGCGCAGGACTCGGTGCCGTACGCGAACATCGCGACGGCGGTGGCGCCGCCCGCGGCGTACACCTCGTCGATCCCCAGCAGCGCGCACGCGGCGAGGATCGTTGGGTGCGGCAGGCCGCCGAACTCGGCCTGCGCCGGGGAGGCGAGGGCGACCGACGGGACGCCGGCCTCCTGCGCGGGGACCACGTTCATGATCACGGACGACGGGTAGACGGACCGGCCGCCGGGCGCGTACAGGCCCACCCGGTCGACGGGAACCCACTTCTCGGTGACCGTGCCGCCGGGCACGACCTGGGTGGTGCGGGTGGAGCGGCGCTGTGCGCGGTGCACCAGCCTGGCCCGCCGGATGGACTCCTCCAGGGCCGCCCTGACCTCCGGGTCGAGCTGCTCCAGCGCGTCGGCGATCGCCCGCGCCGGGACCCGGACCTCGGTCAGCGTGACCCCGTCGAACCTCTGGGCGTACTCGACCAGCGCCGCGTCGCCACGATGATGCACGTCCTCGCAGATCGGCCGCACCTTCTCCAGGGCGGCCGTCACGTCGAAGTCGGCTCGGGGCAGCAGGTCGCGCAGGGCTCCGCCCTCGGGGAGGGCCTTGCCGCGCAGATCGATTCGTGAGATCACGTACCCAATTCTCGCAGACGGCTTCCGGCCACCGGCCGCCCGTATCACTGGCTGATACGCGGCACAGTGGTCCCGTGTGTCACCGGTGACCACTAGCGTGCACTGCGTTACGTACGCAACCGAGGGATGGGGCGGCGCAGTGACCGAGGGGCAGCGGGACGACGAGGCGCCCGACTGGCTCAGCGCGGCGGAGCTGGGAATGTGGCAGGCCTTCCGCAACGGCAGCGCCTACGACCTGCGGGTGCGCGACCCGCTCGCCGACGACCCGATGGCGGCCCGCTCCTGGGGGCCCGAGCGCACGGTCCGGGCCAGGGTGGTCGCGCTGCTGCTGCTCAGCGGGCCCGAGGCGCGACCCGGCCGGGTGGCGGCGCTGAAGCTGCGCGGGGTGCAGATCACCGGGGCGCTGGACCTGTCGGGCGGCACGGTGGCTCCGTACGTGGAGCTGAACGGCTGCCGCTTCGACGGCGAGCTGCTGCTGCCGGAGTGCCGGTTCACCACGCTGCGGCTGGTGGGCTGCTCGGTTCCGCGCCTGGAGGCGGCCCGGCTGCACACCGAGGGCGACCTGCACCTGCCGCGCTGCCGGGTGGAGAACGGGGTGCGGCTCACCGACGCCCAGATCGGCACCGACCTGCTGATCAACCAGGTCGTGATCGGCCGCGACCGGCGCGGGAAGTCCCTGCTCGCCGACGGGCTCTCGGTCGCCCAGGACCTCCAGGCGGAGCTGATCGAGACACACGGCGAGATCAGCCTGCGGGGCGCGAAGATCGGCGTGTCGCTGAGCCTGCGCGGCAGCCGGCTCAGCAACCCGTACGGCAAGCTCGCCCTCAACGCCCCGCAGCTCACGGTGGAGCGCTCGCTCTACCTGACCCCGGCCGGACTCTCCTCGCAGCTCTACGGCAACGCCACTCCCCCGTACGGCATCGGGCGCGGCATCGGCGGCACCCCCGCCCGGGGCGTGCGCGTGCAGCGCTTCGAGTGCCTGGGCGGCATCCGGCTGGACGACGGCCGGTTCGGCGACGCGGTCGACCTCCAGGACGCGCGCTTCACGCTGGAGAACGACCAGGAGGTCTCGCTGCGCCGCATCCAGACCCCCGAGCTGCGCTTCCTCGGCGAGCGTCCGGAGCGGGGCAGGGTGGTGCTGTCCGGCGCGCGGATCGTCACCCTGGTCGACAAGTCGACGAGCTGGCCGGGGCCCGGGCAGCTCTCGATGGGCGGCTTCGTGTACGAGACCCTGGTCCCGGTGGGGCACTTCCCGCTGGCCAGACGGCTGGAGTGGGTGACGGCGGCGACCCCCGAGTACGCCCCGGAGCCGTACGAGCGGCTGGCCGCCGTCAAGCGCAACAGCGGCGAGGACTCCGAGGCGCGCGAGGTGCTGCTCACCAAGCAGCGCCGGCGGCGGGAGACGCTGCCGCTGGCCGGAAAGGCCTGGGGCGTCCTCCAGGACTGGACGGTCGCGTACGGGTACCGGCCGGGCCGGGCGGCGCTGTGGATGGCGGTGCTGTGGGCGGCGGGGACGCTCGCCTTCTCGCGTTACGATCCCGAGCCCATCAAGGCCGACGAGCACCCGCAGTGGAGTGCGGCCCTCTACGCCCTGGACCTGCTGGTGCCCGTGATCAACCTCGGCCAGGATGGCCACTGGCTGCTCAAGGGCGTCTGGCAGTGGGCGGCAGCGGGGCTGATCCTGCTGGGCTGGGTCCTGGCGACGACGGTCGCGGCGGGCGCGTCCCGACTGCTGCGGCGGGGGTGAGGCGGGGGGCCTCCGGGGGGTGGGCGCCGGGGGGCGTCCGGGGGGCGGGTGCCGGGGTGCGGCGCGGGTCGGGTGCGCATGGGTACCGGCACGGAGTTTCGAGCCGTTCACCCCGCCTCCCCCGCGCCCCCACACACCCTTCGTCTCCGCTCTCTTTCTTTACCGTCCCTTGACCGAAAACCGTACAACCTTCGCGCCGCTACCAAAGCTTCACAGACCACCCCTGGCACCCCGCTCACCTGCGGTTTTCAATGGTCTGACCATGTCTTTCCTTCGCGCCCTGATGAGCACCGCACGCCGGTCCCGCCGGGACTCCCCGCACGCGGCCGACGGGCCGCCCGCCACGGACGAGGAGCTGCTGCTCGACGCCCCCGACGACCGCATCGCCCCCGCCCTCGTCGCCGCCGCCCAGGGCCGCCACGCACCCGCCGCCGCCCTGCTCGCCGCGACCCGCGAAGGCGCCGAGTGGGAGAACCGCGACCGGTACGCGCTGCGGCTGGCCGCGTTCGCCCGGCACCGCCAGGACTGGCTCACCGACTGGCTGCTCGCCGCCCCCCGGGACCCGGACGCCCTGCTGGTCAAGGCCGAGCTGGAGGTCCGCAGGGCGCTGGAGTCCCCGGCCCCGGCCGACCGGCTGCGCCCGGCGGGCCCGCTCATCGACGCCGCCGCCGCGGGCGCGCCCAGCGACCCGGTGCCCTGGCGCATCGCGCTGGACCACGCACGCGGCACCCAGGCCGACCACGACACCTTCGAGGCGCTGTGGGGGCAGGCGATCCGCCGGTCCTCCCACCACTACGGGTGCCATGTGGCGGCCCTGAAGTACCTGGCCGCACAGGGCTCCACGTACCGCGAATGCTTCGACTTCGCCGAACAGGCCGCCGACGACGCGCTCCCCGGCTCCCTCATCCAGGCGCTCCCCCTGCGGGCCGCCTTCGTGCTCCTGGTGGACCGGGGCACGGGGACCGCGCAGCCCCTCGCGGCGGGGCTGGGCGCCCGCGTCGACAAGGCGGCCGACCTGGCGATCGCCCTGTCCGCCGAGTACGCGCCGGGCGACCCCTGGGCGGCCGAGGTCCGCAACCTCCTCGCCTACGTCCTGGTCCGCC
Source organism: Streptomyces sp. NPDC088745 (assembly GCF_044751045.1). Classification (NCBI taxonomy): domain Bacteria; kingdom Bacillati; phylum Actinomycetota; class Actinomycetes; order Kitasatosporales; family Streptomycetaceae; genus Streptomyces; species Streptomyces sp. NPDC088745. The sequence continues at coordinate 508,131 of NZ_JBIVLB010000003.1, read as the reverse complement.
GCGAGCGGTGGGCGGAGGCGGTCGAGCAGTTCCGGCTGATCGGGCCGTACGCCACGTCCTTTCCGTGGGCCCGGCTCACCGGGGACCCGCTCGGCAGGTTCCTCGAACTGCGGGACACGGCGCGCTCGCTGGCGGGGGCCGGTCCGCCGCCGGCGGCGGACCGCACGAGACCCGAGGGGGCCCGGAAGTGGTCTCACGGCCGCAGCAGGTCCGACGGCCATTACGCTTGAGCGCTGTGACCACCGCTCGCCTTCCGCTCTTCCCGCTCAACTCGGTGCTGTTCCCCGGCCTCGTCCTGCCGCTGAACGTGTTCGAGGAGCGTTACCGCGCGATGATGCGCGACCTGCTGAAGTCGTCCCCCGACGCCGAAGGGCCCGGCGGCGCCGGCCAGGACGCCGACGGCGCCGACGACGAGGCGCGCCGTTTCGCGGTCGTGGCGATCCGCGACGGCCGGGAGACCGCCCGCACCGCGACCGGCATGCCCGACGACCCGACCGCCGTGACCGAGCAGGGCCCGGCGGCCGGTTTTGGCGCCGACCCCATCCAGGCCTTCCACCGGGTGGGCTGCATCGCCGACGCGGCGACCATCCGCGAGCGCGAGGACGGCAGCTTCGAGGTGCTCGCCACGGGCACGCGGCGGGTGCGGCTGCTGTCCGTGGACGCGAGCGGCCCGTACCTGGTGGCCGAGCTGGAGGAGCTGGAGGAGGACCCCGGCGACGAGGCGGGCGCCCTCGCCGAGGGGGTGCTGCGGGCGTTCCGGACGTACCAGAAGCGGCTGGCGGGGGCGCGCGAGGCGACCCTGACGACGGCCGCCGACCTGCCCGACGAGCCGTCGGTGGTCTCCTACCTGGTGGCGGCGGCGACCATGCTCGACACGCCGACCCGGCAGCGGCTGCTCCAGGCCCCCGACACGGCGACCCGGCTGCGCGAGGAGCTGACCATCCTGCGCCAGGAGACGGCCCTGATCCGGCACCTGCCGTCGATTCCGGCGGAGGCCCTGACCCGGGCCCCCACCTGCCCCAACTGAGCTGAGGACCTCGTTACGGTGGCGAAGAAGAAGCAGACCGCGCAGGCGGGCGGGACGCCCGCGACGGTGGCCCTGACGGCGGCGGGCACGGCGTACACGGTGCACTCCTACGCGCACGACCCGGCGGCGCCCTCGTACGGCGAGGAGGCCGCCCGGGCGCTCGGCGTCACCCCGGACCGGGTCTTCAAGACGCTGGTGGCGGACGTGGACGGGACACTGACCGTCGCGGTGGTGCCGGTGGCGGGGTCCCTGGACCTCAAGGCGCTGGCCTCGGCCGTCGGCGGCAAGAAGGCCGTCATGGCGGACCCGGCGGCGGCGGAGCGCACCACGGGGTACGTGCGGGGCGGGATCTCGCCGCTCGGCCAGCGCAGGAGGCTGCCCACGGTGCTGGACGCGTCGGCGTCCGCGCACGCCACGATCTGCGTCTCGGCGGGACGCCGGGGGCTGGAGGTCGAACTGGCCCCCGCGGACCTGGCGGCGCTGACCTCGGCGGTCCTCGCACCGATCGGGCGGGCGTAGGCCGGGCGGGTGCGAGGCGGCTGTCCCGGGCGGATGGGAGAGGGCTGGGCCGTTGGATGTGCGGCTGCGTCGTGGCTGTCCCGGGCGGGTGCGAGGCGGCTGAGCCGTTGGATGTGCGGCTGCCTCGTGGCCGGTCGCGCGGTTCCCCGCGCCCCCTAGGGCGTGCCCTTCGGGCGGCCGCCCCCGCCCCTACGCCGACCCGGTGTCCTGCGGCGCCGGCCCCGCCTGGGACGGTGCGCCGTAGTACGCACCCCACTCGAACTCCGGCTCCGGGTCCCGTACCCCCCACACCGCCGTCAGCCCCAAGTGCACCAGCACCGCCGCGAACGGCCACGCCAGCAGCGCCCCCTTCGCCCCCAGCTTCAGCGGCGCGTCGAAGACGGCCCCGGCCCCCGCCGCCTTCGCGTGCGCGACCACGTCCGCCGTCGGCCCGAACCAGCCCCCGGCCATCCACCCCAGCCACGCCCCCATGAGCGCGCCGAGCGCGATGCCCAGGACCACCGGAACCCCGCCCCGGCGGTGGAGGAGAAAGGCGCCGAGCCCGGTGAGCAGCCCCAGCCCCAGCGACAGCAGGACGAAGACGCCGTCCGCGCCCGCCGCCTCCTCGCCCTCGGTGTCCTTGAGGAAGACGGCCTTGTCGGTCGAGATCAGCGGCACCTTCGGCGCCAGCCACGCCCACAGCGCGCCCAGCAGCAGACCCGCCACCGCGGTCACCACCAGCACGACCAGCCCCTTGCGGATGTCCGCGGCCAGTTCGGCGGAGCGCTCGGACGCGTCGTCGGCCGGAGCGTACGGGGCTTCGGTCGCGCCCTCGGGCGTCTGCCAGGGGTCGTGCGGCGAAGGCTGGTGAGGCGGTGTCAGAGGAGCAGTCACCCTGACATCGTGCCAGGCCCCTGCGGGCGGCGCCTCACCGGACGCCCCTCCTGTCCGGCACTCGGGCGTCGGCGCGCGTCAGCGGACGGCGGCCCGCCGGTAGGCCCAGGTCGCCACGGCGAGGGACACCACGCCGACCCCGGCGCAGACCGCCAGGTCGAGGCCGACCGCCGCCCAGTCCGGGTGCGCGTCGAAGGTACGGGCGAAGGCCTCCACCCCGTAGGTGGAGGGCAGCAGGTCCCGCGCCCAGGAGATCACCAGCGGCATCCGCTCCGCCGGGAGCACCCCCAGCAGCAGCGCCGCCGACATCCCCAACTGCCCCAGCAGCGTGGCCAGTTCGGGCTTGGGGGCGAGCAGGCCGAGGACCGCGCCGAGTCCGGCGAGCGCCGCCCCGGCCAGCGGGACGACCGCCGCGAGCACCCAGAGGTGCCCCATCGGCAGGCCGAAGAGCACACAGCCGATGCCCGCCGTGACGAGCGTTCCGGGGGCCGTGAAGGAGGCGTACGCGCCCGCCGCGCCCAGCACCACCGAGGCGGGCGGCACCGGCAGCGTCGCGTAGTGGTCCAGCCCGCCGCTCGCCCGCAACTGGCCGAAGTACTGCGCCAGCAGGTTCAACGCGACGAAGGCGACCACCAGCACGCTCGACCCGGCGACGACCGCCCGCGCCTCCCCGCCCCCGTCCACGACGCCCCGCATCAGGATCATGATCCCGACGGACTGGAACGTCGCCACGAACAGGAGCGGGATGCGCGCCACCCGGGCGCGCGAGAGCTGCGAGCGGTACACGGCAGCGAGGGAGGGCAGGAAGCGCGCGGCGGGCGCGAGGTCCGCGGCGTCCGGCCCGACGTCCGGCCCCGCGTCCGTGCGCGCGGCGGCGGACCCCGTCGTCGTCCCCACTGCCTCGATGGATCCAGCGCTCACGCCTTGACCAGCCCTTCGTTGCGCCCGCCGCCGAGCGCGAGATACACGTCCTCCAGGCTGGGGGTGGCCAGCGTGAAGTCGTCGAGGGCGGCGAACGCCGCGCCTCCGGTGACCGCGGCGACCGCCGCCCGCGCCTCGTCCGGCGCCAGCCGCAGCGTCCAGCGCCGCCCGGACTCCTGCACCGCGGAGCCCAGCTCGCGCAGGGCCGCCACCTCGGGGACCTCCAGCGGGGCCCGCTCGCGCCACACCAGTTCGAGCCTGACCTCGTCGGCGACGTGCGCCTTGAGCCCGGCGGGGGTGTCGCAGGCGATGACCCTGCCGCGTTCCAGCACGGCCACCCGGTCCAGGACGGTCTCGGCCTCGATCACGTTGTGGGTGACCAGCAGGACCGTCGCGCCGCGTTCGGCGCGCCGCCGGTCGACGGCCGACCAGACGGCGCGCCGGGCGACCGGGTCCATCCCGGTCGTCGGCTCGTCGAGGACCAGTACCGGCCGCTCCCCCACCAGTACGGTCGCGAAGCAGGCCAGCCGGCGCTGTCCGCCGGAGAGTTTCTTGAGCGCCTTGCCCGCGAGCGGGGTCAGGGCCAGTTCTTCGAGTACGTCGTCGCGCTCGGCGCGCGCCTGCTTCAGCGACAGCCCCCGCAGCCGGCCGGTCGTCTCCACGGCCAGGGCCACGGTCAGCTCGTCGAGGGCACTGCTCTCCTGGCCGAGGTAGGCCAGCAGCCGGGCGGCGCGCTCGGGGTGGCGCACCAGGTCGTGGCCGAGTACGGAGACGGTGCCCGCGTCGGGGCGCATCAGGCCGGTGAGCTGGCGCACCAGGGTGGTCTTGCCCGCCCCGTTGGGACCGAGCAGGCCGAAGATCTCGCCCCGGCGCACGGCCAGGGAGACGCCGTCGCTGGCCCGCACCTCGGGCACGGCGGGCGCGCCGCGCCGGGCGCGTGCGGCGGCGTACACCTTGACCAGCCCTTCGACCGCGCACACGACGTCCCGGTCCCCCGCGCGGGGCCTGTCGGGGGACACGTCCGGAGACGTTCCCGGGGACCTGTCGTGCGGTGCCGGGGCCGTGCTCGCTGTCTGCGCCGACTCCACTCGCGGCGCGCCGCTGCCCGTACTCACGAGCCACGACCTTACGGGGTCCCCGGCGGCGTCCGCTCCGCCGGGTCCCTCCTGTGGCGTACCGGTCGGGGTGCGTTCGCCCCGGCCGGGCGGCGGCCGGTGGCCGTCGTCCCGGGGGCTCAGTCCGCGACCGTCGCGTGCTCCGCGGCGGCCCGGACGTCGATCTCGCGCCAGAAGCCCGCCCGGATCGCGTACCGGTCGTGCTCGTCGATCTGGTCGTCCTTGTGCGCGAGGAGGCCGAAGCGGGCCGCGTACCGCAGCAGCTCGCCGTCGATGCGGTGCGGGATGCGCGGGTACATGGTGGAGAGCTTCTGGGTGTGGCCGGGCTCCGGGAGGCGTTCCATCCAGCGGCGGGCGAAGACCTGGCCGACCTCGAAGGGGTCGCCGCCGACGGTGGTGATGTCCTCCTCGCGGTCCGCCCAGCGCTGCTCGGCGCTGGTGAGCTGGGCGAGGGTGGGCAGGGACGCCGTCTCGGGGGGCTCGCCGAGCGCGGGACCGGAGCCGGGGCGCTCCACCCATCCCCGGTCGGACGACCAGCGCAGGGTGGCGCTGGTCGCCGGGGGCTGCGCGGCGTGCCCGGGGGGCTGGGCGGGCTGGCTGCCGGGGCCGCGCAGTCCGGCGAGGTCCTTCGGCGTGGGTACGGCACGGCCGCTCGCGGCGGCGGGGGCCTCGGCGGAGCCGTTGCGGGCGGGGGCGCCGTCCCGGGCGGGGGCCTGGGCGTCGCAGGCCCGGGCGTCGGCGCGGGCCTGCGCCTCCGCCTGGGCGGCGAGCGCGGACTCGGGCAGCGGGGCGGAGAGGATCGCGGCGATCTCGGGGCGGGGGGCCGGCGACGGGGCGCACCCGCCGCCGTACTCCTTGGCCCGTACCGCGCGCGTGATCCAGACCCGGTCCAGGACGCGGCGTTCGTCGGCCTCGGCGACGAGGTCCTCGGACTGGTTGTAGTCGCCGTCGGCGGCCTGCACCGCCCACAGGTGGACGGCGACGCCGTGTTCCTTGGCGGACATCAGTCCGGGCAGCAGGTCGCCGTCGCCGGTCACCAGCACGATGTCGGAGCAGGCGCGATTTCTGGCCAGTTCGGTGAGCTCGGCGTGCATGGCCGCGTCGACGCCCTTCTGCGCCCAGCGGCCGTCGCTGCGGGTCAGGGCGCCCAGGCGCACGGTCACCCGCGGCATGACGCGCAGCCGCCGGTGCTCGGGCTGCGGAACGCGGTCGGGCGCGCCGTCGAACCAGTAGATGCGCAGCAGGGGCTGCTGCGTATCGGCCTCGGCGCGTTCGCGCAGGCCCTGGATGAGGGCGGCGTGATCGACGGTGATGCGCGAGCGGGCCGGCTCCCCGGCCAGCAGACTCGCGGCGGCGCCCAGCAAGTAGCCGGCGTCCACCAGGACGACGCAGCGGTCCACGCGTTCCACCCTCTTTCTGGAACCTCGAAAAATGTTCGAAGAACTGGTGAGATCTCGAAAACAAAGGACAAGGACCGGCAGTCTTCGCGGGTTTCACCTGAGTCTGCCCGACCTCGCGGGGCTTAACGGCCGGAACTCGATCATCGGCGTGGCGACGGACGAAGTTACCGGGGAGGTTACTCCCGATGGCTTCGGTTACGTACGGCGATGATCCAAAATGCGAGGTCTGTCCCCTTGTGTGAGTCTGGTCGCGGCCCTGGCACCGACACCTTTCAGGAGGCATTCCATGGCCAAGAACAAGAACTCCCGCAAGCAGCCCACCACTCAGGACAAGGCCGCGCAGCAGTCCGAGAAGAGCAGCTCCTTCGAGGCACAGGCGCAGCCCCCGGCCCAGGGCAGCCCGGCCGACGTGGCCCGCAAGCACCAACGGCGTTTCGGCCACAACTGATCACTTCTGGCATACGAAGAAGGCGCGCCCCCCTCCATGAGGGGGGCGCGCCTTTCCTTGCGGGACGCGGGGAGCCGCGCGGCCGGCCACCACGCACCCGCGGCCGGCCACGCACAGCGCCTATCCGGCCAGGCAGCTCGGGCCGAGCAGGACCTTCAGGTCGCCGAAGAGCGCCGGGTCCGCGGTCACCCGGTGCCGGTCCAGCCGCAGCACGGTCGTCTTGCGCGGGCCCTGGAGCTTGATCCGCACCTCGGTGTTGCCCCGGTGGTGGGACAGGATGTCGCCCAGCTTGCTGATCATCGGCGGGGTGACCTTGACCGTGGGGATGGTCAGGACGACGGGGGCGTTGGCGCCCGCGTTCGACAGGTCCGGGACCTGGAGCTCCATCGCGACCAGCCGGGGCACGTCCTCGCGCTTGTCGAGGCGGCCCTTGACGAAGACCACCGTGTCCTCGACGAGCTGCGTGGAGACCAACTGGTAGGTGGCCGGGAAGAACATGCACTCGATGGAGCCCGCCAGGTCCTCCACCGTGGCGATCGCCCAGGCGTTGCCCTGCTTGGTCATCTTGCGCTGGAGGCCGGAGATGATGCCGCCGACCGTGATGACCGCGCCGTCGGCGTGCTCGCCGCCCATGAGCTGGGCGATGGCCGCGTCCGCCTTGTCGGACAGGACGTGCTCCAGGCCGAACAGCGGGTGGTCGGAGACGTACAGCCCGAGCATCTCGCGCTCCTGCGCGAGCAGGTAGGACTTCTCCCACTCGATGTCGGAGAACTCCACGTCGAGTCCGAAGCCGGGCTCGCTGCTGTCCTCCTCGCCGCCGCCGAAGAGGTCGAACTGGCCCTCGGCCTCCTTCCTCTTCACCTGCACCACGTTGTCGATCATCGGCTCGTGGTGGGCGACGAGGCCCTTGCGGGTGTGCCCCATCTCGTCGAAGGCGCCGGCCTTGATGAGGGACTCGACCGTGCGCTTGTTGCAGACGACGGCCTCGACCTTGTCGAGGAAGTCGGGGAAGGAGCTGTACTTCCCCTTCGCCTTGCGCATCCGGATGATCGAGTCCACGACGTTCTGGCCGACGTTGCGGATGGCGGTGAGGCCGAAGAGGATCACGTCGTCGCCCTGGGCGGCGAAGTTGGACTCCGACTCGTTGACGTTCGGCGGGAGCACCTTGATGCCCATGCGGCGGCACTCGTTGAGGTAGACGGCCGACTTGTCCTTGTCGTCCTTCACCGAGGTGAGCAGGGCCGCCATGTACTCGGCGGGGTAGTTCGCCTTCAGGTAGGCGGTCCAGTAGGTGACCAGGCCGTACGCGGAGGAGTGCGCCTTGTTGAACGCGTAGCCGGCGAACGGCACCAGCACGTCCCACAGCGCCTGGATCGCCTGGTCGCTGTAGCCGTTCTTCTTCGCGCCCTCCTGGAAGAGGACGAAGTTCTTGGCCAGTTCCTCGGGCTTCTTCTTGCCCATCACGCGGCGCAGGATGTCGGCCTCGCCGAGCGAGTACCCGGCGATGATCTGGGCGGCCTTCTGCACCTGCTCCTGGTACACGATGAGGCCGTAGGTGAGGCCCAGCGTCTCCTTCAGGGGCTCTTCGAGCTCCGGATGGATCGGCGTGATCTCCTGGCGGCCGTTCTTGCGCTCCGCGTAGTTGGTGTGCGAGTTCATGCCCATCGGGCCCGGCCGGTACAGGGCCGAGACGGCGGAGATGTCCTCGAAGTTGTCGGGCTGCATCTGGCGCAGCAGGGAGCGCATGGGGCCGCCGTCGAACTGGAAGACGCCGAGCGTGTCGCCGCGGCAGAGCAGTTCGAAGGTCTTCGGGTCGTCCAGCGGGAGGGAGAGCATCTCCAGGTCGATGCCCTTGTTGGCCCGGACCATCTTGACGGCGTCGTCCATGATGGTCAGGTTGCGCAGGCCCAGGAAGTCCATCTTGAGCAGGCCGAGCGACTCGCACTGGGGGTAGTCCCACTGCGTGATGGTGACGCCGTCGGTGTGCCGGGTCCACAGCGGGGCGTGGTCCACGATGGGCTCGCTGGACATGATGACGCCGGCCGCGTGCACGCCCATCTGACGGACCAGGCCCTCGACGCCCTTCGCGGTGTCGATGACCTTCTTGACGTCCGGCTCGTTCTCGTACATCCCCCGGATCTCGCCCGCCTCGCTGTAGCGCGGGTGCTTGGGGTCGGTGATGCCGGAGAGGTCGATGCCCTTGCCGAGGACGTCGGCGGGCATGGCCTTGGTGAGGCGGTCGCCCATCGCGTACGGGTAGCCGAGGACGCGGGCGGAGTCCTTGATGGCGTTCTTCGCCTTGATCTTGCCGTAGGTGCCGATCATGGCGACCTTGTCCGAGCCGTACTTCTCCGTCACGTACCGGATCACCTCGACGCGCCTGCGCTCGTCGAAGTCGATGTCGACGTCGGGCATGGAGATGCGCTCGGGGTTCAGGAAGCGCTCGAAGATCAGGCCGTGCGTGATCGGGTCGAGGTCGGTGATGCCCATGGCGTACGCCACGATCGAACCGGCCGCCGAACCACGGCCCGGGCCCACGGCGATGCCCTGGTTCTTCGCCCACATGATGAAGTCGGCGACGACGAGGAAGTACCCGGGGAAGCCCATCGAGATGATGGTGTCCATCTCGTACTCGGCCTGCTTCTGGCGGTCCTCGGGGACGCCGCCCGGGTAGCGGCGCTCCATGCCGCGGCGCACCTCCTCCTGGAACCAGGTGACCTCGGTGAAGCCCTCCGGGATGTCGAACTTCGGCATCAGGTCGCGCTTCTCGAACATCCCGGTGGTGTCGATCTGCTCGGCGACCAGGAGGGTGTTGCGGCAGCCCTCCTGCCAGGCGTCCGAGGAGTCCACCGCGTACATCTCGTCGGTGGACTTGAGGTAGTAGCCGGTGCCGTCGAAGCGGAAGCGGTCCGGGTCGGAGAGGTTCTTGCCGGTCTGGATGCACAGCAGCGCGTCGTGCGCGGAGGCCTCGTGCGCGTAGGTGTAGTGGGAGTCGTTGGTGACCAGCGGCGGGATGCCGAGTTCCTTGCCGATCTTGACGAGGTCGTCGCGGACCCGGCGCTCGATGTCGATGCCGTGGTCCATCAGCTCCAGGAAGTACCGGTCCTTGCCGAAGATGTCCTGGTAGTCGGAGGCGGCCTGTCTGGCCTCCTCGTACTGGCCGAGCCGCAGCCGGGTCTGGAGCTCGCCGGACGGGCAGCCGGTGGAGGCGATGAGCCCCTCGGACCACTGGGAGATGGTCTCCTTGTCCATGCGCGGCCACTTCTGGAGCCAGCCCTCGGCGTACGCGTCGGAGGACAGCTTGAAGAGGTTGTGCAGCCCGGTGCTGTTCGCCGCCCAGATCGTCTTGTGGGTGTAACCGCCGGAACCGGAGACGTCGTCGCGCTTCTGGTGCGGCTGGCCCCACTTGATCTTCCGCTTGTTGCGCCGGGACTCCGGGGCGACGTACGCCTCGATGCCGATGATGGGCGTGACGCCCGCCTTCTGCGCCGTGTGGAAGAAGTCGTACGCCCCGTGCAGGTTGCCGTGGTCGGACATCGCGATGTGCGTCATGCCCATCTCGTTGCACGCGTCGAACATGTCCTTGAGCCGCGCGGCACCGTCCAGCATCGAGTACTGGGTGTGGACGTGGAGGTGCGTAAAGGGCGGCTTGGTCACGGCGGGGGCCTCCGGCGGCGGGTCGGTGACAGGCGGTGGATGCGAGAGCCGAGTCTACTTCCCCGCACTGACAGGACCGGGGCTCCGCGGCCCGCCGTGCGGCGGTTCGGCAGACCGTCCGATCCGCGGGGCACTCAGCGGTACGGTCGTGCGTTGGACGGGAGGACGGTTGCCCCGGCGCCCGTCCGACCCGTCCCCGCAAGCACGTGAACGCCCGCACCAGGAGGCCCGGCGATGTCGGTTCCGCAGACAGCAGCCACCCAGCGCGGCGAGGAGATCCTCGCCGTGTTCGACACCGCCTTCGGCCAGCTCCTCGCTGCCGACCCGGCGGCCTTCCGGGTCAAGTTCCGCAAGATGGCCGCCTCCGCCTTCGCCTTCTACCGGGGCGCGGCGGGCCTCTTCTACGCCGACCAGGAGCGCGAGCAGCACGCCGGCCCCTACCTGGACGAGCGGACCAGCCGGGTGTGGATCCACGGCGACCTGCACGCGGAGAACTTCGGCACGTACATGGACGCCGAGGGCCGCCTGATCTTCAACGTCAACGACTTCGACGAGGCGTACGTCGGCCCCTTCCTCTGGGACCTCAAGCGCTTCGCCGCCTCGATCGCCCTCATCGGCTACCAGAAGGCGCTCGGTGACGCGCAGATCGGCGACCTGGTCCGGGTGTACGCGGCCGCCTACCGCGAGCGCGTCCACCAGCTCGCCACCGGCGCCAAGAACGACGAGGTGCCGCCGTTCACCCTGGACACGGCCGAGGGCCCGCTGCTGGACGCCCTGCGCGACGCCCGGCGGCTGACCCGGTTCTCGCTCCTCGACTCGATGACGGAGATCCGCGACTTCGAGCGCCGCTTCGCCTCCGGCGGCGGCGCCGTCGACCTGGACGCCGCCACCCGCTACAAGGTGCTGGCCGCCTTCGACGGCTACCTGGAGACGCTCCCGGAGTCCTCGCTGACCCGCCCCGACTCGTACCGCGTGAAGGACGTGGTCGGACGCCGCGGCATCGGCATCGGCTCGGCCGGCCTGCCCTCGTACAACATCCTCCTGGAGGGCAACAGCGACGCCCTGGAGAACGACGTGATCATCTACATGAAGCAGGGCCAGACCCCGGCGGTCTCCCGGCACGTCACCGACTCCGCCGTGCGCGAGTACTTCCAGCACGAGGGCCACCGCACGGTCATCTCGCAGCGCGCCCTCCAGGTGAACGCCGACCCGTGGCTGGGCTGGACCGAGCTGGACGGGCAGGGCCAGCTCGTCGCCGAGGTGTCGCCGTACGCGGTGGACCTGAACTGGTCGGACATCGACGAGCCCGCCGAGATCGCGGCCGTCGTCGCCGACCTGGGCCGGGCGACCGCCACCATGCACTCGGCGGCCGACGACGAGAGTGGGCACTCGCTGGTGCCGTTCTCCACCGAGCGGGCCATCGACGCGGCGATCGCCGCCGACGAGGACGGCTTCGGCGAGCTGCTGGTGGACTTCGCGCACAGCTACGGGGCACGCGCCCGCGCCGACCACCAGATCTTCGTGGACCTGTTCCGCAACGGTCGCATCACGGGTCTCTGATCCTTAGAAGGCCCTTACGAGGGCTCGTGGCAGACTCATTCACGATGGGCATAACCAGGACTCCGCTTCGCATCCTGCGGGCAGCGCTCTTCACGGCGGTCGTCGTGACGCTGTCCGTGGGTTCGCACGTGCTGCTGTCCGGAGTCCCGCTGCCGCCGCTCACGGTCGTCGCCCTCGGCGCGGCCGTGTTCGGCCTCGCGTACGCGCTCGCCGGGCGGGAGCGCGGCTTCGGCCCGATCGCCGCCCTGCTGGTGCCGCTGGAGCTGGCGGCGGACACCCTCTTCACCACCGGGCAGCACGTCTGTTACGGGCCGTCCGGCGGTCCCGTCGCCGGTGCGCTGCGCTCCTTCGGGCTCGACGTGCTGTGCGGCGGCACCCCGGTCGGCGCCCCGTTCGTCCACACCGGCACGAAGGAACGCCTGAGCGTCCTGCTGGCCTCGCCCGACCCCGCGCTGCCCTGGCTGCTGCTCGGGGCGCACCTGGCGGTCGGGCTGCTGGCCGCGCTGTGGCTGCGGCGCGGCGAGGCGGCGCTGGCCGGGCTGCTGCGCACGGCCGGCTGCCTGGCGTTCCGGCCGCTGCTGTTCGCGGTGGCCTCGGTGGCGGGATTCTTCCTCGTACGGGGCCCCGCGCGTCCGGCGGCCCGCCGGGAGGCGGCGGCCGCGCTGCTGCGCACCCGGCACCTCGTGCACTCCGTGGGGCGGCGCGGCCCGCCCGCCGCCGGGTTCTCCCCCGCCGCCTGAGCCGCACCCGGCCCGGCGCACCCCCCACCCGGCACGTCAGTACCCACGGAGTGAAACGATCATGAGTGCACGCAACAACCAGGCGAACAAGGCAGCGGCCCGCGAGCGGCTGAAGGCGGAGCGCGAGCGGCAGGCGAAGAAGGACAGGACCAAGCGCCAGCTCGTGGTCGCCGGGTCGGTCGTGGCCGTCCTCGCGATCGCCGGCGGCGTCGGCTACTTCGTCGTCCAGGCCAACAAGCCGAAGGCCTGGGAGGCCGCCGCGGAGGTGGCCAAGGACGGCTCGGTCACCAAGCCCGCCCACACCACCGGCGCCGACGGCACCACCGTCGTCATCGGCAAGGCCGACGCCAAGAAGACCCTGGAGCTGTACGAGGACCCGCGCTGCCCGAGCTGCGCCGCCTTCGAGCAGGCCAACGGCGAGCAGATCAAGAAGGACGTCGACGCGGGCAAGTACAAGGTCCAGTACGTCGGCGCGACCTTCATCGACAACATGGCCGGCGGCGAGGGCTCCAAGAACGCCACCAGCGCGCTGGGCGCCGCGCTGAACGTGAGCGGCGAGGCCTTCCTGGAGTACAAGGGCAAGCTGTACGCGCAGGCCAACCACCCCGACGAGCGCGACGACAAGTTCGGCGACGACAGCTACCTGATCAAGATCGCCGACCAGGTGCCCGCCCTGAAGGGCAACAAGAAGTTCCAGGACGCGGTCAAGGCCGGCACCTTCGACCCCTGGGCGCTGAAGATGTCGCAGAAGTTCGACGCCAGCGGCATCAAGGGCACGCCGACGTTGAAGATGGACGGCAAGGCCGTCGTCAAGGAGGGCACCGAGGCCGCCCCGATGGCCCCGGCGGACTTCCAGGCGGCGCTGGAGAAGGCCCTGAAGGCCTGACGCTCCGTCATACCGCGCCCGGCGCCTGCCCGACGGGCGGGCAGCGGGTGGGCGACGGGTGGGCGAAACCTTTCTGTTTCGCCCGCCCGAAGGCCTTGCCGATCCGTAATGTGATCGCCCGTGACCAGTCAACTCACTCCTGCCACGGGCGTCTCCTCCGCCTCCGGGTCCCCGTCCCGCCGCACGGCCCTGAAGGCCGCGGCCGCCGCGGCGCTCGCCGCGCCCGCCCTCACCGCGGCGGCCGCCCACGCGGCCCCGGCCGCCCCCGCCTTCCTGCACGGCGTGGCCTCCGGCGACCCGCTGCCCGACGGCGTCCTGCTCTGGACCCGTGTCACGCCCACGCCCGGGGCCACGCCCGGCTCCGGTCTCGGCCCGGACGTCGCGGTGGCCTGGGAGGTCGCGGAGGACCAGGCGTTCGCCCGGGTCGTCGCCCGGGGGACGACGACCGCGAGTGCCGCCGCCGACCACACGGTCAAGGCCGACGTAAGGGGCTTGCGCCAGGCGACCGACTATTACTTCCGCTTCTCCTGCGGCGACGTCCGCTCCCCCGCCGCCCGCACCCGCACCACCCCGGCCACCGAGTCCGCCGTCGCGGGCGTGCGCTTCGGCGTGGTCTCCTGCGCCAACTGGGAGGCGGGCTACTTCTCCGCGTACCGCCACCTCGCGGCCCGCCCGGACCTGGACGCGGTCCTGCACCTCGGCGACTACCTCTACGAGTACGCCACCGGCGCCTACCCGAAGCCGAAGCACGTCGTCCGCCCGCACGTGCCGCGGCACGAGACCGTCACCCTCGCCGACTACCGCCTGCGGCACGGCACGTACAAGACCGACCCCGACCTCCAGGCCCTGCACCACCGGCACCCGGTCGTCGCGATCTGGGACGACCACGAGTTCGCCGACAACGCCTTCCCCGGCGGCGCGACGAACCACACCCCCGGCGCCGAGGGCGACTGGCCGGCCCGGATGGCCGCCGCCAAGCAGGCCTACTTCGAGTGGATGCCGGTACGCGCCTCCACCGCCGGCACCGTCCACCGCCACCTGCGCTGGGGCAGGCTGGCCGACCTGCACCTGCTCGACCTGCGGTCCTTCCGTACCGAACAGGTCTCCGTCGGCAGCGGCAAGGTGGACGACCCGGACCGCACGATCACCGGCCGCGCCCAGTTGGACTGGCTGAAGTCGGGGCTGGCCGCCTCCGACGCCTCCTGGAAGCTGGTCGGCACCTCGGTGATGATCTCGCCGGTGGCCTTCGGCTCGGTGCCCGCGCACCTCCTCGGGCCCATCGCCGAGCTCGTCGGCCTGCCCAAGGAGGGCATCGCCGTCAACACCGACCAGTGGGACGGCTACACGGACGACCGCAAGGAGCTCATCGGCCACCTCAAGGACCGGGGGATCTCCAACACGGTCTTCCTCACCGGCGACATCCACATGGCCTGGGCCAACGACGTGCCGGTGAAGGCCGCCACCTACCCGGCCTCGGGCTCGGCGGGCGTCGAGTTCGTGGTGACCTCGGTGACCTCCGACAACCTGGACGACATGCTGCGTGTCGCCCCGCAGACCCTGTCGCCCGCGGCGGGCACCGCGGTCAGGGCCGCCAACCGCCATGTGAAGTACGTCGACATGGACTCGCACGGCTACGGCGTCCTGGACGTGCGGCCCGAGCACGCGCAGATGGACTACTACGCGGTGTCCGACAAGACCCGCCGGGACGCGAGCAGTTCGTGGCGCAGGTCCTACCGGACCCGTTCGGGAACTCAGGCGGTGGAGAGGGTGCACCAGCCCGTACGCTGAGCCGCATGACTGGGGGCGCGGCGCACGGGGCCGACGGGCCGGGACGGATCGTCGACGGCCGGTTCGAACTGCTGGAACGGCTGGGCAGCGGCGGGATGGGCACCGTGTGGCGGGCCCGTGACCTGGCACTGGAGCGCGAGGTGGCGCTCAAGGAGGTCCGCCCGCCCGATCCGGCCCTGGCCGCCGCCGACCCCACGGCCTCGCGCCACCTGCGGCTGCGGGTGCTGCGCGAGGCGCGGGCGCTGGCCAGGATCAGCCACCCCAACGTGGTGACCATCCATCACATCGTGGACGGCGCGGGGCCCGCGGCCGACGCGGCGGCCGGGGCGGCGCACCCGTGGCTGGTGATGGAGCTGCTGCCGGGCCGCAGCCTCCAGGAGCACCTGGCCCGGGGCCCGCTGGACTTCCGCACGGCGGCCCGGCTGGGCCGCGGCGTCCTGGCCGGGCTGCGCGCCGCGCACGCCGCCGGAATCCACCACCGGGACGTCAAACCGGCGAACGTGATGCTGCGGCCCGACGGCACCGCCGTCCTCACCGACTTCGGCATCGCCGCGCTCGCCGGGGCGTCCCCGCTGACCCTGACCGGCGAGTTCGTCGGCTCGCCCGAGTACATCGCGCCGGAACGGGTGCGGGGCGCCGAGGACGCCGCGTCCGCCGACCTCTGGTCGCTGGGCATGCTGCTGTACGTGGCCGTGGAGGGCCGCAGTCCGATGCGCCGGGACAGCACCCTGGCCACGCTGGCCGCCGTACTGGACGACCCGGTGCCGCCGCCCCGCCTGGCCGGGCCGCTGGGCCCCGTACTGGCCGGGGTGCTGGTGCGGGATCCGGCGGCGCGCCCGGACGGGGCCCGGCTGGACGCGCTGCTGGCCGCGGTCGAGTCGGGCGGCGGGGCCGGGTCGGGTGCCGCCGCCGGGCCGACCCCGACGGTGCTGGACGGGCGCGTGCCGCCGCCTCCGGGAGGAGGGCCGGGTGTGCCGCCGCCTCCCCCGGGCGGCCCGGACACGTACCCGACCGTGCCGAGGGGCGCCGGCCCGGACGCCGCGACCCCGGGGGCGGGCCGGCTGCCGCCCGGGCACACCGGGGAGCCGTCGACGCGGCCCCGGACCACCGGCCGGAACCGGCGCGGGGTGGCGGCGGTCGTCGGCGCGGTCCTCGCGCTGGGGCTGGTGGCGGGCGGAACGTACGTGCTGGCAGGCGGGGAACGGGACCCGGTCGCCCCGGTACTGGGGGCGAGCGGCGCACCGGCCGCCTCGGGCAGCTCCGGCTCCGGCGCGTCCCCCTCGGGCACCTCGGCCGGCTCCGGCGCGTCCGCCGCACTCCCGCCGTCGCCCGCACCGGCGCCCAGCACCTCCGGGACCCCCGCCGAGCCGCCCCCGCCGTCCACGCCCCCGAGCGCGCCGCCCGCCGGGCCGGGCGGCACCTGGGTCGCGCAGTTGCACTCCGAACCCGTCTCGACGGGCCGACGCGGCCTGGACCGCAGCCTGGCGCGGACAAGGGCCCAGGTGCCGGACGCCCGGGTCCTGCTGAGCGACGACTACGCGTCCCTGAACCCGGGTTACCGGGTGATCTACGCGCCGGGCCCCTTCGAGAGCGGCCGGGCGGCCCTCGCGTACTGCGCCCTGCGCGGCCGCACCACCGCGAACAGTTGCGTGGGCCGCTGGATCAGCGACGACCGGGCGGACCGCGGCTACCTCTGCCGGCCCCCCGCGAGCAGCCCGCGGGGCCGCTGCACCCGGGACTGAGCAGTGCCTACAGCGTCGCCAGGAAGCCCACCGCGATCTTCCAGGCCTGCTCGGCTGCGGCCTGGTCGAAGTCGGGCAGCCCGGCGTCCGTGAAGAGGTGCCCGGCCCCGGCGTACCGGTAGATCTCGACGTCCGCCCCGGCCCGCTGCATCTGGAGGTACCAGGCGTTCAGCCAGTCGTCGGACTCGAAGGGGTCGGGGTCGGCGATGTGCAGTTGTACGGGCAGTTCGTCGACGGTCGTGCCCTCCGCGAGGTCCGACGTACCGTGCAGGAGCAGCAGCCCGCGCGCCTTCTCGTCGCCCAGCGCGAGGTTCTGCGCGACCGCGCCGCCCCACGAGAAACCGGCGTACACCAGGCCCTTCTCGGAGTGCGGGGCGGCGGCCTGCACGGCCCGGCGCAGCAGTTCCTCGCGGCCGATCCGGTCCAGGACGGCCTGGCCCTCCTCGACGGTCCCGGCCGTTTGACCTTCGTAGAGGTCGGGCACGTGCACCTGGTGCCCGGAAGCGCGCAACCGTTCGGCGGCGGCGTGCACGGCCGGGCGCAGACCGTAGACGGAGTGGAAAAGAATGATGTCCATTCCGTCCATCCTGCCACCAGCGCCGGAGTCACGAATTCATGGAGAACGCACTGCGTCCGTTGATCGTGCTGGGCGGCTCGGTCGTACTCACCTTGTTCGTCGGCTGGATCGTCGACGTGGTGCTGCGCCGGGCCGACGCCCGACACCACGAGACCCCCCTGTGGGGACTGCTGCGCCGTTGCCGGCCACCCCTGATGGTCGTGCTGCTCACCGCCCTGCTGCGCGGCGCGTACGACCAGACCAAGATCGAGCTCATCGAGGAGCACGAGGCGGGCATAGGCCAGGTCCTGTCCCTCGTCCTCATCGCGGCCACGGCGTGGCTCATCGTGCGGGTCGCGTCCACCGTCGTCGAGTCGTCGTACGCCCGCTACGCCTCCCTCTCCCGGGACGCCGCGCGGGTGCGGCGCGTGCGCACCCAGGTCACCCTCATCATGCGGATCGTGACGGCCGTCGTGGCCGTGGTCGCCGTCGCCGCCATGCTCATGACCTTCCCGAACATGCAG
The DNA here is from genome assembly GCF_044751045.1 of Streptomyces sp. NPDC088745. Classification (NCBI taxonomy): domain Bacteria; kingdom Bacillati; phylum Actinomycetota; class Actinomycetes; order Kitasatosporales; family Streptomycetaceae; genus Streptomyces; species Streptomyces sp. NPDC088745. The sequence continues at coordinate 490,375 of NZ_JBIVLB010000003.1, read as the reverse complement.
GCCATCGGGAAGTCGGTGCTTGCCTCGGCGGGAATCATCGGAATCGTCGCCGGTGTCGCCGCGCAGTCCACCCTGGGCAACCTCTTCGCGGGTTTCCAGATCGCGTTCGGCGACATGGTGCGGCTCGGCGACACCGTGGTCGTGGACGGCGAGTGGGGCGTGGTCGAGGAGGTCACCCTGACCTTCCTGGCCGTGCGCACCTGGGACGAGCGCCGCATCACCATGCCGGTCTCGTACTTCACCAGCAAGCCCTTCGAGAACTGGTCGCGCGGCGGCGCGCAGATGACCGGCACGGTCTTCTTCCAGCTCGACCACCACGCCCCGGTGGCCGAGATGCGCGACAAGCTCCGCGAGATCCTCAGCTCCACCCCGTCCTGGGACGGCCGCGACTGGAGCCTGGCGGTGACGGGCACCACCCCGAACACCATGGAGATACGGGTGGTGGTCACCGCGAAGGACGCCGACGACATCTGGACGGTGCGCTGCGCGGTCCGCGAGCAGATGATCGGCTGGCTGTGCGCGCACCACCCGTACGCCCTCCCCAAGGTCAGCACCGCGGAGGCGGTCCCGCCCCCGGGCGACCAGTGGCCGTCCCGCGCCTCCTCGAACGGCCGGGCCCCGCGCCCCGAGGAGATCCACACCAACAACGCGGACATCCGCACCGACGACGACGCCCCGGCCCCCGGCGCCCGCGGCGCGGCGGCCCGCCGCACCACGGCGGCCCCGGCCCCCGCCCCCGACCCCGCCCTCCCCCACACAGGCCGCGGCTGACTCCCACAGAGCACCGCTCCGTCGGGCAACGCAGTCCCCCGCCCCCTTGACCGGCCCCACCCCCGCCTCGCCCCCTTGGGCGACGGGGGCACCCCCTGCTCGAACGAAGCCGAGACCTTGGGGGAGGGCGGGCAAGGGGGCGGCCCCTCCCGCTCCCGGCCCACCCCGGAACGCCCCCGCCCGGCCCGGCCGCACACCCGGGCGCCCCCGGCTCCGCCCCCGTACCCCGCCCTACCTCATACTGCGCAGATCCAACTGGTGCAGCACCCGGTCCACCACCTCCGGATCCACCCCCGCCTCGTTCCGCGCCGCCAGCACCTCGTGCCGCGCCGCCGACATCATCTCCCGCTGAATCCGCATCACGGCCTTCAGCCGTTCCGCCCGCGACGCGTACGCCTCCCGCCGCTCCTCATCCACGATGTCCGGGCTGATCCGCGCCCCGATGTCGAACGCCCCGCGCTGCAACCGCTCCGACACCTCCTCCGGCAGCTCCTCGACCTCCTCGATCTCCTTGAGCCGCCGCCGGGCCGCCTTCGCCGCCCGCACCGCGAGCGTGTGCTCCAGCTCCCGCTCGGCGTCGGAGTCCGCCCGCACCCCGAGCTTGCGCACCAGCCACGGCAGGGTCAGCCCCTGGAAGACCAGCGTCGTCATGATCACGCAGAACGCGACGAAGAGGATCTCGTCCCGCGCCGGGAACGGCTCCCCCGACTCCGTCTTCAGCGGAATCGCGAGCACCAGCGCCACCGACGCCACCCCGCGCATCCCCGCCCACCACATGACGACGGTTTCCCGCCAGGACACCGGGATGTCCTCGTCCACGTCCCGCCGCTTGTGCAGCCGCTTCGCCAGCCAGGTCGCCGGCAGCAGCCACAGCAGCCGCACTCCGACCACCACGACCACCACGACCGCGCCCCACCCCAGCATCTCCCCGAACCGCCCGTCGGCGAGCCCGAAGACGCTGTGCAGCTCCAGCCCGATGAGCCCGAAGGCGACGCCCGTCACGAGCGTGTCCACGACCTGCCAGAAGGTCTGCCCGGCCAGCCGTCCCTGCACGTCGTCCGCGTCGACCGCGTGGGACGCGAGGTACAGGGCCGACGTGAGCACCGCCAGCACGCCCGACCCCATGAACTCCTCCGCCAGCACGTAGCTGACGAACGGCACCAGCAGCGTCAGCCCGATCTGCAGGGTCGCGTCCCCCAGCAGCCCCATCAGCTTGTTGCTGGCCCAGCCGAGCCCGCCCCCGACCACCACGGCGACGACGGCCGACAGCACCAGTTCCCCCATCGCTGCGGGCCAGGAGAACGTCCCGCTGACCGCCGCGCCGATCGCCACGTGGTACAGCACGATCGCCGTGACGTCGTTGAACAGCCCCTCCCCCTCCAGGATCGACACGAGCCGCCGGGGCAGCCCCAGGGACCCGGCCACCGCGGTGGCGGCCACGGGGTCCGGCGGCGCCACCAGCGCCCCCAGCGCGACGGCGGCGGCGATCGGCAGCCCCGGCACGACCGCGTGCGCGACGGCCGCCACGGCCGCCGTCGTCACGAACACCAGGGCCACGGCCAGCAGCAGGATGGGCCGGAAGTTGGCGGTGAACTGCCGCCAGGACGTCCGCTGCACGGCGGCGTACAACAGCGGCGGCAGCACCAGCGGAAGGATGTACTCCGGCGGGATGTCCGGATTGGGGACGAACGGGATCAGCGCCAGCACGACGCCCGCCAGCGTCATCAGCACCGGCGCGGGCAGTCCCAGCCGCTCCCCCAGCGGTACGGAGACCACGGCCCCGAGCAGCAGCACGAACAACAGGGCCAGCTGATCCACGGGTACGCCTCCGGAGTGAACGATCAAGACCCCCAGCGTGCCACGAACCCCTCAAACCGGCACAGACGACCCCCGCGCGGCACAGCAGAACCTCCGGCCGGCGCGGGCTCCCCTACGGCAGCGCGCGCCGCATCCCGCGGTGGTCGATCCCCGCGTCCGGGAACACCGGCCCGTAGGCCGTGTACCCCAGCCGTTCGTAGAACCCGAGCGCCTGCGTCTGCGCGTGCAGATCGACCGCGGTCAGCCCGAGCTCCCGCGCCGCCGCCTCGATCCCCCGCACGAGCGCCGCCCCGACCCCGAGCCCCCGGGCGGCCGCACTCACCGCGAGGCGGCCCAGCGAGCCCACCTCGGGGCCCGCGCCGGTCTTCCCGGCCGCGTCCGCCCCGTACAGCAGCCGTCCGGTCCCCAGCGCAGTGCCGTCCCGGCCGACCGCCAGGACGTGCACCGCGGTGGCGTCGTACGCGTCGTACTCCAGCTCCGCGGGCACCTCCTGCTCGACCACGAAGACCTCCTTGCGCACCGCGAAGCACGCCTCCAGGTCCTCGGGCCCCTCGACCACCCGCACCGCGAACGGCACGCGCGGCCCGTCCTGGGAGCTCACTCGCTCTCCGCCCGGATCACATCCAGCGCGTGCTGGAGGTCCGCCGGGTACGCGCTCTCGAACTCGACCCAGTCGCCGCTGCCCGGGTGCGTGAACCCGAGCCGCACGGCGTGCAGCCACTGCCGGGTCAGGCCGAGCCGCTTGGCGATCGTGGGGTCCGCACCGTACGTCGTGTCGCCGACGCAGGGGTGGCGGTGGGCGGACATGTGCACCCGGATCTGGTGGGTGCGCCCCGTCTCCAGCTTGATGTCCAGCAGCGAGGCGGCGCGGAAGGCCTCGATGAGGTCGTAGTGCGTCACCGACGGCTTGCCCTCGGCGACGACGGCCCACTTGTAGTCGTGGTTCGGGTGCCGGCCGATCGGCGCGTCGATCGTCCCGCTCATCGGGTCCGGGTGTCCCTGCACCAGCGCGTGGTAACGCTTGTCCACGGTCCGCTCGCGGAACTGCTGCTTGAGCGAGGTGTACGCGCGCTCCGACTTGGCGACGGCCATCAGCCCCGACGTACCGACGTCGAGCCGGTGCACGATGCCCTGGCGCTCGGCGGCGCCCGAGGTCGAGATCCGGTACCCGGCGGCGGCCAGCCCGCCGATCACGGTCGTACCGGTCCAGCCGGGGCTGGGGTGCGCGGCGACCCCGACCGGCTTCACGATCACGAGCACGTCGTCGTCGTCATGGATGATCTCCATGCCCTCGACGGGCTCGGCGACGATCTGGACGGGGGAGGCGGGGGCGGGCATCTCGACCTCCAGCCAGGCCCCGCCGTGCACGCGCTCGGACTTCCCGACCACCGAGCCGTCGACCTGGACCTTTCCGGCAGCGGCGAGCTCGGCCGCCTTGGTCCGGGAGAACCCGAACATCCGGGAAATGGCGGCGTCGACGCGCTCGCCCTCAAGGCCATCGGGAACGGGCAGGGTGCGGATCTCGGGAATCGTACTCACCCGTCGAGTATGCAGGACCGCACCGGCAAGCCCTTACCGCACGGGCCCCGCCTCAGCTCTTGTGGACGGTCCCGTCCGGGTCCAGGCCCTTGAACGACAGGATCACGATCAGGATCCCGCCGCACACGACGGCGGAGTCGGCCAGATTGAACACCGCGAAGTGCGCGGGCGCGATGAAGTCGACGACCGCCCCCTCCAGGAATCCGGGCGTACGGAAGATCCGGTCGGTGAGATTGCCGAGCGCACCGCCGAGCAGCAGCCCGAGCGCGATGGCCCACGGCGTGCTGTAGAGCTTGCGGGCGAGCCGGGCGATCACCACGATCACCGAGGCCGCGATGACGGTGAAGACGATCGTGTACGCCTCGCCGATGCCGAACGCGGCCCCCGGGTTGCGGATCGCCCGGAACTGCAACAGCTCGCCGATCACGTTGATCGTCCTGCCGCTGGGCTCCAGCTCCGCCACGACGAGGAGCTTGCTGCCGAGGTCGAGCGCGTACGCGATCAGCGCGATGACCAGGAGCATCGGCAGCTTCCGCTTGATCCGGCCGACAACGGTGGCCCCGCCCTCGGCCGACTCCTCGCTCACACCGGCCTCTTCGTCGTCCGGCGTACCGATGATGCGTTCCGCCTCTGCCACGTCAGTCCCTCGCCCTCGTACCCGATTGCCACGAGACTACGGCACAGCCGTACGCCCCCCACTGCCTCGGGACACCGCGGGCCGCCTTCCGCGCTCCCCCGTGCGCCCCCGGGGCGCCGGACGCCCGTCCGAGGGGGTCCGGGCCCGTCCGCGCGCCTCCGCCTAGTACCGGCGCTCCTGCTTCTGCTTGCACTCGACGCACAACGTCGCCCGGGGAAACGCCTGCACCCGCGCCTTGCCGATCGGCTTCCCGCAGTTCTCGCAGACCCCGTACGTCCCCGCGTCCAGCCGGTCGCGGGCCCGTTCCGTCTGCTCCAGCATCTCCCGGGCGTTCGCCGCCAGGGACATCTCGTGCTCACGGGTCATGTTCTTCGTACCGGTGTCCGCGTCGTCGTCCCCCGCGCTGTCCGCCGCGGAGTCGCGCATCAGCCCGCTCAGCGCCTCCTCCGCGGAGACGATCTCGGCCCGCAGCCGCAGGACCTCGCCGTCCAGTTCGGCCCGCGCCTCGGCGATCTCGTCCGGCGTCCAGGGGTCCTCCCCCGGCCGGACGGCCAGTTGCCCCGGCACCACGGCCGTCGTGGCGCGGGCCTGCGGCACCGCCTTGATGCCGGCCGTCGCCGCTGAGCCCGGGCTCTTCTTCGCTACCACCGTCTCGGCTCCTGTCTGTGCGGCCTGCGCCGCCCCCTCGGCCGCGGACGCGGCCTGCTTCCCGGAGACCGCGGCCAGCTCCGCGGTCTCCGGCCCGTCGGCGGCGGCCGGGCCGGCCGCCGCCTTCTTCCCGGCCGCTTTCCTCGCCGCCGTCTTCGTCACCGCGCTCTTCTTCGCCGTGCTCTGCTTCACCGCACTCTTCTTCGCCGTGCCCTTCTTCGGCGCCGCCTCCTTGGCGGGCGCCTCCTCAGCGCCGGGCTCCCCGGCGGCAGCCACCTCGGCCGCGGCCTCCTTCGCCGCCGCCTTCTTCACCGCCGCCTTCTTCGCCGCCGCCTTCTTCACCGGTGCCGAGGCCTTCTTGGCAGCCGCCTTCTGGGCCGGAGCCTTCTTCGCGGCACTCTCGGCACCCCGGGTCTTGTCAGCCACCATGGCCGCGGCCCCTTCACATTTTGTGATCTTGCACGCGCATCGTGCTGGGACGATAAATCGACCCCAACGCCGCGGCAACGGGGCACGCCGCCGATTTCGCCCTCCCCCCACCGCTCCCCGACGAACCTGCAACCGTTGTGCCCAGCTCTCCGCCGGGTAATCGCCCCTGGGAACCGGCCCCCGAGCCCGTTCGCCCCTGTATGCCCATTCGGGTCACCCCGGCCCCCGGCGCGGACCCCGTCCGCCTGCCCGTAGGAAACCGGTGAGCCGCCCCGCACCCCGCCCCGTACACTGGCCCCAGCGAAAGGCATGGATGGGGCCGAGTAGCGCCGCACGCAGCGATGAGCGACCCGGGGACGGTGAGAGCCCGGGGGCGAGCACGGCGTGAAGCATCACCCCGGAGCCGCCGGAAGAAATCCCGCGCACGAACGGCGGGCGAGTAGACCCGGCATCGCGCCCCTAATGAGGGGGCCGCGGACGCACGCCGTCCGGGGCCAAGGAGGGTGGTACCGCGGGAGCAGCACGATCGCTCTCGTCCCTCCGACGGAAGCCACCAGTCCGCCGGAGGAAGAGCGCCCGATGACACCGCCGCAGTACAACCCGGTCCCCGCGCAGGTCGACCTGCCCGCCCTCGAGCACGCCGTGCTGGAGTTCTGGGAGCAGGCCAAGGTCTTCACCAAGTCCCTCGAAGCGTCCGACGGCCGCCCCGAGTGGGTCTTCTACGAGGGCCCGCCGACCGCCAACGGCATGCCCGGCGCCCACCACATCGAGGCCCGCGTCTTCAAGGACGTCTTCCCCCGCTTCCGCACCATGCAGGGCTACCACGTCGGCCGCAAGGCCGGCTGGGACTGCCACGGCCTCCCGGTCGAGCTGGCGGTCGAGAAGGAACTCGGCTTCAGCGGCAAGCAGGACATCGAGAACTACGGCATCGCCGCGTTCAACGACAAGTGCCGCGAGTCCGTCACCCGCCACACCGACGCCTTCGCCGAGCTGACCCGGCGCATGGGCTACTGGGTGGACCTGGACGACGCGTACCGCACGATGGACCCCGAGTACGTCGAGTCCGTCTGGTGGTCCCTGAAGGAGATCTTCAACAAGGGCCTCCTCACCCAGGACTACCGGGTCGCCCCCTGGTGCCCCCGCTGCGGCACCGGCCTCTCCGACCACGAGCTGGCGCAGGGGTACGAGACGGTCGTCGACCCCTCGGTCTTCGTCCGCTTCCCCCTGACCGGCGGCCCCCTCGCGGGCGAGGCCGCGCTGCTGGTCTGGACGACCACCCCCTGGACGCTGGTCTCCAACACGGCCGTCGCCGCGCACCCGAGCGTCCGTTACGTCGTCGCCACCGACGGCGAGGAGAAGCTCGTCGTCGCCGAGCCGCTGCTCGAGAAGGCCCTCGGCGAGGGCTGGACGACGACCGGCGAGTCCTTCACCGGCGCCGAGATGGAGCGCTGGACCTACCAGCGCCCCTTCGACCTGGTCGAGTTCCCCTCCGAGGCCCACTACATCGTCAACGCCGACTACGTCACCACCGAGGACGGCACCGGCCTCGTCCACCAGTCCCCCGCCTTCGGCGCCGACGACCTCCTGGTCTGCAAGGCGTACGGACTGCCGGTCGTGAACCCGGTCCGCCCCGACGGCACCTTCGAGGAGGACGTCCCGTTCGTCGGCGGCGTCTTCTTCAAGAAGGCCGACGAGAAGCTCACCGAGGACCTGGCCGCCCGCGGCCTGCTCTTCCGCCACGTGCCGTACGAGCACAGCTACCCGCACTGCTGGCGCTGCCACACGGCTCTCCTCTACTACGCGCAGCCGTCCTGGTACGTCCGCACCACCGCCGTCAAGGACCGTCTCCTCGAAGAGAACGAGAAGACCAACTGGTACCCGGACACCGTCAAGCACGGCCGCTTCGGCGACTGGCTGAACAACAACATCGACTGGGCCCTGTCCCGCAACCGCTACTGGGGCACCCCGCTGCCCATCTGGCGCTGCGAGGACGACCACCTCACCTGCGTCGGCTCCCGCGCCGAACTCTCCGAGCTGTCCGGCCGGGACCAGTCCGCCCTGGACCCGCACCGCCCGTACATCGACGACGTCACCTTCCCCTGCACGCACGAGGGTTGCGCCCTGACGGCCACCCGCGTGCCCGAGGTCATCGACGCCTGGTACGACTCGGGCTCCATGCCGTTCGCGCAGTGGGGCTACCCGTACAAGAACAAGGAGATCTTCGAGAAGCGCTACCCGGCGCAGTTCATCTCCGAGGCCATCGACCAGACGCGCGGCTGGTTCTACACGCTGATGGCGATCGGCACGCTGGTCTTCGACAAGTCGAGTTATGAGAACGTCGTCTGCCTCGGCCACATCCTCGCCGAAGACGGCCGCAAGATGTCCAAGCACCTGGGCAACATCCTCCAGCCCATCCCGCTGATGGACCAGCACGGCGCGGACGCCGTGCGGTGGTTCATGGCGGCCGGCGGCTCCCCGTGGGCGGCCCGCCGGGTCGGCCACGGCACCATCCAGGAAGTCGTCCGCAAGACGCTCCTGACGTACTGGAACACGGTCGCCTTCCAGGCCCTGTACGCCCGTACGTCCGCCTGGGCGCCCAGCGCCGCCGACCCGGCCCCCGCCGAGCGCACGGTCCTCGACCGCTGGCTCCTGTCCGAGCTGAACGCGCTGGTCGACCAGGTCACGCAGGCCATGGAGTCGTACGACACCCAGCGCGCGGGCAAGCTCCTGTCGGCCTTCGTGGACGACCTGTCCAACTGGTACGTCCGCCGCTCGCGGCGCCGCTTCTGGCAGGGCGACAAGGCCGCGCTGCGCACGCTGCACGAGGTCGTGGAGACCGTCACGCGGCTCATGGCCCCGCTGACCCCCTTCATCACCGAGCGGGTCTGGCAGGACATGGTCGTGCCGGTGACCCCGGACGCCCCGGAGTCCGTCCACCTCTCCTCCTGGCCGAAGGCCGACCTCGCCGCCATCGACCCGACGCTCTCCACGCAGATGGCGCTGGTACGCCGGCTGGTCGAGCTGGGCCGGGCCACGCGCGCCGAGTCGGGCGTCAAGACCCGCCAGCCGCTGTCCCGCGCCCTGGTGGCGGCTTCCGGTTTCTCGGGGCTCTCCCCCGAACTCCAGGCGCAGATCACCGAGGAGCTGAACGTCAGCTCCCTCGCCTCCCTCTCCGCCGACCCCACAGATGAGCGGGGCGGCGGTTCGCTGGTCGACACCACCGCCAAGGCCAACTTCCGGGCCCTGGGCAAGCGGTTCGGCAAGGGCGTGCAGGACGTGGCCAAGGCGGTCGCCGCCGCCGACGCCGCCGCGCTCTCCCTCGCCCTGCGCGACGGCGAGGCCCCGCTGGAGGTGAACGGCGAGACGATTCTGCTCACCCCCGAAGAGGTCATCATCACCGAAACCCCCCGCGAGGGCTGGTCGGTGGCCTCCGACTCCGGTGCGACCGTCGCCCTGGACCTGGAGATCACTCCGGAGCTGCGGCGCGCGGGCCTCGCCCGTGACGCGATCCGGCTGATCCAGGAGGCCCGCAAGAACTCGGGGCTGGACGTGGCCGACCGCATCGCCGTCCGCTGGACGTCCACCTCGCCGGAGACGGCGGAGGCGCTGGCCCACCACGCCCCGCTCATCGCCGACGAGGTCCTCGCCACGGACTACGCGGAGGGCTCCCCCGACTCCTCCTACGGCTCCGCGTTCACGGACGAGCCGCTCGCCCTGACCTTCCACCTCCGCAAGGTCTGATCCGCACGGCGCCCCGAGGGGGGCGGGCCGGAAGCACACGCTCCCGGCCCGCCCCCCTTTCCCTTTGTCCCCAGCCCCCTTGCCCGCCCCGGCGCCGGCCGCGCCGTCCGGCGGGCCTGCCCCGCCTCCGTACCGCCCATGCCAAAGGGGCGGGCCCCAGGACCATCAAGGTCCCGGGGCCCGCCCCTCAGCCTGCCGACGGCTACGCGTTCATCACGCGCAACTCCGGCCTCAGTTGTCGTCCTCGTCGATCAGGAAGCCCCGCATCGGCGACGGCGCCTGCTGCATCGGCGGCTGGCCCTGCGGCCGCACCGGTGCCATCGGCTGCGTCATGGCCGGAGCCATCTGCTGCTGACCGCCGTAGGACGGAGCACCGTTCGACTGGCCGCCCATGGGGGACGGAGCGCCCATCGACGGGTTGCCGCCCATGGAGTGGCCCATGGAGGACGCCCCGGCCGGAGCCATCGAGCTGCTCATCTGCGGAGCCGGCGGCAGCGAGGCCGTCGCCGGGGTCCGCGGCGGAGCGAGCGAGTCGTCGGCCTGGGTCTCCAGCTGACGGAGCTGGGACTCCAGGTAGGACTTCAGACGCGTGCGGTACTCGCGCTCGAAGCCGCGCAGGTCCTCGACCTTGCGCTCCAGCGTGGCGCGGGCGGACTCCAGCGAGCCCATCGCGACGCGGTGCTTCTCCTGCGCGTCCCGCTCCAGCGCGTCGGCCTTGGCACGGGCGTCCCGCTCCAGGCCCTCGGCGCGCGAACGGGCCTCGCCGACGATCTTGTTGGCCTCGGAACGGGCCTCCGCGATCGCCTGGTCGGCGGTCTGCTGCGCGAGCGAGAGCACCCGGGCGGCGCTGTCGCCACCGGGCTGCGGCATCGGCGGCTGCTGCTGCATCGGGGGCTGGCCCATGGGGCCGCCCATCGGGCCCTGGCCCATGCCCTGCGGCTGGCCCATGGGGCCGCCCTGCTGCTGCATGGGGTTCTGGCCCATCGGGCCGGGACCGTGCTGGCCCTGCATCGGACCGGGACCCTGGCCCATCGGGCCGGGGCCGTGCTGGCCCTGCATCGGACCGGGGCCCTGCTGCTGCCCGCCGGGGCCCGCGGGGAGCTGGAGCTGGCCGCCCTGCTGCTGCATCTGCTGCTGCTGCGGGGGTTGCTGCTGCTGCTGAGGCGGTCCGGATATGGCCGCGGGGACGGGTGCGCCCGGGCCACCGGGGCGGTTGTCCTGCGGTTCCGGCTTGCGCATGCCCTGCTGCTGCTGGTTCTGCGCTGCCGCACGGGTCGCCGCGGCCAGCTTGGCGCGCAGGTCCTCGTTTTCACGGAGCAGGCGGGTCAGTTCGGACTCGACCTCGTCGAGGAAGGCGTCAACCTCGTCCTCGTCATAGCCTTCTCGGAGGCGGACGGTCGTGAACTGCTTGTTCCGCACGTCCTCGGGGGTCAGCGGCATCTCTTCTTCACCTCTACGTAGTCGTCGGCAGTCGGCAGGACCGTATCGCTCACACCCTGCTCGCAAAGCTGTTAACAATGCTGATCAGGATGTAGACGATGATCATCAGAACGAAGAAGGACAGGTCGAGTGCCACGCCCCCGAGACGCAGCGGCGGAATGAACCGCCGCAGAAGCTTGAGCGGTGGATCGGTGACAGTGTAGGTGGCCTCCAGAACGACCACCATCGCCTTGCCGGGTTGCCACGAACGGGCAAACTGGAAGACGTAGTCCATGACGAGCCGGAAGATCAGCACGACGAGGAAACACATCAACGCGATGTAGATCACGTCCAGTGCGATGCCCATTCCCGTGCTTCCCTCTCCCCTGGCTCACGCCTCGGTCCGGCCCCGGTGGCCGGTTGTTCCCGGTGGTCCTGCTCTCGGCTCTGTCAGCTCTGGTTGAAGAAACCGCCCTCTGCGATACGGGCCTTGTCCTCCGCCGTGACATCGACGTTAGCAGGCGACAACAGGAAGACCTTCTGCGTCACTCGCTCAATGCTGCCATGCAGACCGAAGACAAGACCTGCGGCAAAGTCGACAAGTCGCTTTGCGTCGGTGTCGTCCATCTCCGTGAGATTCATGATCACCGGAGTGCCCTCGCGGAAGTGTTCCCCGATGGTACGGGCCTCGTTGTAGGTCCGGGGGTGCAACGTGGTGATGCGGTACGGCTCCCGCTCGGACACGACCTTGGGCATGATCACCGGTGCGTTCTTCTCCAGGCTCGGACGTTCAGGTGTGATGGACGCCACGGGGGCGATTCGTGCAGGTCGTGTGCTTTCCGCCGGAAGCTGAACGGGCTCGCGGGGGGCCGGCGGCTGTACCGCTCGCACCGGTTCCTCCCGTTCCCGTTCCACCTGGTGCGGGGGCTGGTGGCGACGGTGGTCGCGCTCCGGCTCCGGCTCGGGTTCGAAGTCGTCGTCGGGGTCGAAGCCCCGGCCGTCGTATCCATCGTCCTCCACGAGGCCGAGGTAGACCGCCATCTTGCGCATCGCGCCGGCCATTTCCTGAGTCCTCCGCTCTGTGGTGGATCGGCCTCGTCACCAAGTGCCGGCGATCCACTGGGCCTGCCCCGGATAGTGGGGATGACCATATTTTCTGCTGTGGTCCGACTGCTTCGCGACGTTACCCGAGGCGAGGGCGCGCACCGAGTACCGCAGTGCCGACGCGCACATGTGTCGCCCCGGCGGCCACCGCCTCGTCGAGGTCCGCGCTCATGCCCGCGGACACCATGGTGGCAGCCGGATGTGCCGTGCGCAGGCGGGTCGAGATTTCCACCAGCCGGTCGAAAGCCGCCCGTTGGCGGCCCGCGTACGCACCGGCGAGGGGAGCGACCGTCATCAGGCCGTCGAGCCGGAGTCCGGGCGCGGCCGCCACCGCGGCCGCCAGCTCCTCGACGCCGTCCGGTGAGACGCCGCCCCGCTCCCCCCTCGCGCCCACTTCCGCGTCCAGCGCCACCTGGAGCAGACAGCCGACCTCGCGCCCGGCCCGTACCGCCGCGGACGACAGCGAGCCGACCAGCTTCAGCCGGTCCACGGACTGCACCACGTCCGCGTAACCGACCACCGAGCGCACCTTGTTGGTCTGCAACTGCCCGACGAAGTGCCAGGTCAGCGGCAGGTCAGCGGATGCCGCGGCCTTGGGGGCGGCGTCCTGGTCGCGGTTCTCGGCGACATGGCGCACCCCCAGCCCGGCCAGCAGCCGCACGTCGCTCGCCGGGTAGGTCTTGGTGACCACGATCAGGGTCACTTCTTCACGGGCGCGCCCGACAGACGCACAAGCGGAGGAGATACGTTCCTCCACTCGTGCCAGGTTCGCGGCGAGTTCGTCCTTGCGCGCCGCGAGCGCGGCGGTGTCTTCCGTACGGTCCATCAGTCCTGCCCGTCCAACCAGACATATCCGGCGAGCCGCCCCGTGGTGCGGTCCCTGCGGTAAGAGAAGTGATCGGCCGACTCCCGCGTGCACACCGGCGACCGCGACCGCTCGCGCACCCCGAGCGCCGCCAGTTGGGCGTGCACTCCGGCGCCGACGTCGACCGCCGGGGTGCCCCAGCCGGTCTCGGCCCAGCAGGCCGGTTCGGTCGCGGCGGCCTCCGCCCGCATCCGCTCGGGCACTTCGTAGCAGGTGCCGCACACGGCCGGCCCGGTCCACGCGTGCATCCGGGAGGGCTCGGCACCCAGCGCGACCATCGCCTCCACCGCCGCGGGAACCACCCCCGCCAGCATTCCGGGGCGTCCGGCGTGCGCCGCCCCGGCCACCCCGGCGACGGGGTCGGCCAGCAGGACGGGGACGCAGTCCGCGGTGAGCACCGCGAGGGCGAGGCCCCGACGGGCGGTCACCAGGGCGTCCACCGAGGGGATGTCCGCGTCCGGGGCCCAGGGCCCCTCGACCACGGCGACGTCCCGCCCGTGCACCTGGTTCATCCAGACCACCCGCGCCGGGTCGAGCCCCAGGGACCCGGCCGCCAGCGTGCGGTTGGCCCGTACGGCCTCGGGGTCGTCGCCGACCGCCCCGCCCAGGTTGAGCTGCTCGTACGGAACGGCGCTCACCCCGCCCCACCGGTCGGTGAAGGCGAAGTGCGCGCCGTTCTCGTCGTCGTACCGCTGTATCACCTAGACGGTCCGGATCACTTCAGGAAGTCCGGTACGTCCAGCTCCTCGGCCGAGGCGTCCGCGTAGGACGGGCGGGCCGGCGGGACGTGGGGGGGACTCGTCTGCACGGGGACCTCGCTGACCGGCGCGGGCACCTCGACCGGGGCCGGGGCCTCCTCGCGCACCGGCACGGAGCCGATGCCGGTCGGCCGGGTCGGCTCCGGCGCGGGACGCGTCGGCGGCGCGCTCTCCTCGCGCTTCTGCGCCCCGGCGCCCAGGACGTTCTCGCGCCGGGCCGGCGGCTGGCCGCCGTCGAATCCGGCGGCGATGACGGTGACCCGCACCTCGTCGCCCAGGGCGTCGTCGATGACGGCGCCGAAGATGATGTTCGCCTCGGGGTGGGCGGCCTCGCTGACCAGTTGCGCGGCCTCGTTGATCTCGAAGAGACCGAGGTCGGAGCCGCCGGAGATGGAGAGCAGCACACCACGGGCGCCGTCGATGGAGGCTTCCAGGAGCGGCGAGGAGATCGCCATCTCGGCCGCCGCCACCGCGCGGTCGTCGCCGCGCGCCGAGCCGATGCCCATGAGCGCCGAACCGGCCTCGGACATGACCGACTTGACGTCGGCGAAGTCGAGGTTGATCAGGCCCGGGGTGGTGATCAGGTCGGTGATGCCCTGGACACCCGAGAGCAGGACCTGGTCGGCCGACTTGAAGGCGTCCAGGACCGAGACCTGGCGGTCGGAGATCGACAGGAGCCGGTCGTTGGGGATGACGATGAGGGTGTCGACCTCTTCGCGGAGCTGGGCGATGCCGTCCTCCGCCTGGTTCGCCCGACGGCGACCCTCGAAGGTGAACGGGCGGGTGACCACGCCGATCGTCAGGGCGCCCAGCGAGCGGGCGATGTTGGCGACGACGGGTGCGCCACCGGTTCCGGTGCCGCCGCCTTCGCCTGCCGTCACGAAGACCATGTCGGCCCCCTTGAGGACCTCCTCGATCTCCTCGCGGTGGTCCTCGGCCGCCTTGCGGCCGACGTCGGGGTTGGCGCCTGCGCCAAGTCCTCGGGTGAGTTCACGGCCGACGTCCAGCTTGACGTCGGCGTCGCTCATCAACAGCGCTTGCGCGTCGGTGTTGATGGCGATGAACTCGACGCCCTTCAGACCGACCTCGATCATCCGGTTGATGGCATTGACACCACCGCCGCCGACACCGATGACCTTGATGACTGCGAGGTAGTTCTGCGGTGCTGCCACGTCGAAGGCCTCTCGCCTCGATTTACGTGCCGCCACGGAGTTTGCCGCGCCGCGACGACTGATGCCGAATTTGGGGCGGTTCGAATGCCGACCCGAACCCTAACGCTGAAGTTTAGGGTTACCAGTGTGCCTGTCCCTTGGACTCTTCCGGACAGGACACTAAGTCGACAAGTGGTGCGCGTTCAACGAACACGCCGAACCTCCCGTTTTTCTTTTCACCCTATGTGATCACCCGGATCGCTGACCAACCAGGGGGCTGACCGGCCCGAAGAGCCGTCAACTTCCCGATGCGGCAGGCGCGGTGGGGGCGCTCACATCGAAGTGCTTCGCGTCGGGGGACGCCTTCATCAGGGCGAGAAGGGCCCGGGACTTGACCTCGCCACTCTCACCACTGCCCCAGAAAACGCTGCGGTCACGCCCCAGTTCCAGTGTGATCGAGTCGTACGACGTCACCTTCACCACCGTCAGGTTACGGGCCACGACGGGCGGCAGCCCCCCGGCGACCCGCACCGCCTCGGCCAGCAGCCTCTGTTGGCCGAACCGGCGCAGGCTCGGGGAGCGGCCGGCCGCCATCTCCAGGCGCGGTACCCCGGCTGTCGGCTTTGTCACCGTGGCGAACCGCACACCGTTCCTGTCCACTTCGGTGAAGGTGCGCGCGGCGGCAGGGCCTTCCGCCAGAAGCAGAACCGGTTTGCGCTCCGTCACTTTCAGCCCGATTCCGTGCGGCCACGACCGGACCACGTCGATCGTGTCGATTCGGGGCAGTTTCCTGCGCAGCCGGTCCTCCGTGGCACCGGTGTCCACGGAGATCATCGGGATGCCGGTGGGCACGGCCGCCGCGTCCAGCACCTGCTGGGGGCTGAGCACCCGGGTCCCGGTGGCCCGGACCTGTTCGACGCGCAGCCAGGTGGAGCCGTACAGCGCCCAGACGATGCCGCCGGAGAGCAGGACGGCGGCGGCGAGGAGGAGGACGACCGGCCGGCTCACCGGAATCCGCAGCCGCCGCAGCAGCTTCAGCCGCCCGCCCGGGCGTCCCTCGCGGGGCGCCCGGGGCGTGACCGGATCCGTCTGCGCTCTGCCGCCGCGTTCGCGGGTGCTGGGTCCGGCCACGTGCCCGTCGTCCTCCTCGTCCGGGGGCCGGTCAGCCGGCCCTGCGTGCGGCGATCGCCTGGTAGACCATGCCGACGAGCAGCTCGTCGGCGTCCCGGCGGCCGAACTCGGCGGCCGCGCGGGACATCTCGTACAGCCGGTGCGGATCGGCGAGCACCGGCAGAACGTTGCCCTGCACCCACTCGGGGGTGAGCGCCGCGTCGTCGACCAGCAGGCCGCCGCCCGCGTTGACCACCGGCTGGGCGTTGAGCCGCTGTTCGCCGTTGCCGATGGGCAGCGGGACGTAGGCGGCCGGAAGCCCGACGGCGGAGAGTTCGGCCACCGTCATGGCGCCGGCGCGGCAGAGCATCATGTCGGCCGCGGCGTACGCCAGGTCCATCCGGTCCACGTACGGTACCGGGATGTAGGGCGGCATTCCGGGCATGTTGTCCACGCGCGGCAGTTCGTTCTTCGGGCCGACCGCGTGCAGGATCTGGATTCCGGCCCGCTGGAGGTACGGAGCGGCCTGCTGGACCACCTCGTTGAGCCGGCGGGCGCCCTGCGAGCCGCCGGAGACCAGCAGCGTCGGCAGGTTCGGGTCGAGCCCGAACGCGGCCCGCGCCTCGGGGCGCACGGCCCCGCGGTCGAGGGTCGCGATGGTGCGGCGCAGCGGGATGCCGATGTAGCGGGCGCCGCGCAGCTTGCTGTCGGGCGTGGAGACCGCGACGGCGGCCGCGTACCGGGAGCCGATCTTGTTGGCCAGGCCCGGCCGGGCGTTGGCCTCGTGCACGATGATCGGCACCCCGAGGCGCTTGGCCGCGAGGTAGCCGGGCAGCGCCACGTAACCGCCGAAGCCGACCACGCAGTCGGCCTTGGTGCGCTCCAGGATCTGCTCGGCGGCCTTGATGGTGCCGCGCAGCCGTCCGGGGACGGTGATCAGCTCGGGGGTGGGCTTGCGGGGCAGCGGAACCGCGGGGATCAGCCCGAGTTCGTAACCGCGTTCCGGAACGAGTCTGGTCTCCAGGCCGCGTTCCGTGCCGAGGGCCGTGATCCCCACGGTGGGGTCCTGCCTGCGCAGGGCGTCCGCGAGGGCGAGCGCGGGCTCGATGTGGCCGGCGGTCCCCCCACCGGCGAGTACGACATGCACCGAAATTCACCGCTCTCCGGACGGACGCCTGGTGACGCGCCGTCTCATCGTTTTCCATCTCGTCCCGGGCCGCCTCATGGCCAGTGCGGCCCGTGCCGCCGGGTCCTGACGCGCGAAGGCGATCAGCAACCCTACGGCGAACATGGTCGGCAGCAGCGCCGAGCCCCCGTACGAGAACAGCGGGAGCGGGACACCGGCGATCGGCAACAGGCCGAGCACCGCACCGATGTTGATCGTGGCCTGCGCCATGATCCAGGTCGTCACGCCTCCCGCGGCGTACCTCACGAAGGGGTCCTCCGTGCGTCCGGCCACGCGGATACCCGCATAGCCTAGGGCCGCGAACAGGGCGAGTACCGACAGCGTGCCCGCCAGACCGAGTTCCTCACCTGTGATGGCGAAGATGAAGTCGTTGTGGGGTTCCGGGAGTTGACCCCATTTTTCCACGCTCGCACCGAGTCCCGATCCGAACCAGCCGCCGGACGCGAGCGCGTAGATTCCGTGCACCGCCTGCTGGCACTCCCCCTGCGGGCCCATCTCGGTGCTCAGTACGCAGTCCAGCCGGGCCATCCGGTTGGAGCTGGTCTTGACGAGGACGAAGCCGAGGAACCCGGCGAAGGCGAGCACGCCCGCGAACAGCCGGGTCGGGGCCCCGGCCAGCCAGAGCAGGCCGAAGAGGATCGCGGTGAGGATGATCGCGGTGCCCATGTCGCCGCCGAGCATGATCAGCCCGAGCAGCATGAAGGCGACCGGGACCAGCGGCACCAGCATGTGCTTCCACTGGGCGAGTAGGTGCTTGTCCTGCTTGCGGGCCAGCAGGTCCGCGCCCCACAGGATCAGCGCCAGCTTGCCGAACTCGCTGGGCTGGAGCTGGAAGGGGCCGCCGACGGAGATCCAGTTCTGGTTGCCGTTGACCGCGTGCCCTATCCCGGGGACCTGGACCAGGGCCATCAGGAAGACCGTGCCGGCGAGCAGCGGGTAGGAGAGCGCCCGGTGCAGCTTGACGGGCATCCGGGTGGCGACGAGGAGCAGGACGCCGCCGATGGCCGCCGCGAGGAGCTGCTTGCGGAAGAAGTACGAGCCGGGCAGGTCGAAGCGGAGGGCCTGGATCATCGACGCGGAGTAGACCATCACCAGGCCGAGGCCGGTGATCAGCAGGGCACTGCCGAGGATGACGTAATAGGCCGTCAGCGGCCGGTCCCAGGCCCGGCGGAGCTGCTCGTACAGCCTGCGGGGCCCGTCGAGGCCGCGCGGGCGCCCCGGGGCCGCCGCGCCGCGCGGGGCGGCGGAGCGGGCTCCGGGTGTTCTTCTGGCCGTGACCGGCATCTCGGTGGTCCCCTCCAACAACTCGTGCGCCGATGAAGCCGGGGGTGCGGTGGCCGCGGGCGGTGTCAGGCCCGGCCGTCGGCCAGTTCGCGCACGGCGGCGGCGAAGGCCTCGCCGCGCCGGGTGTAGTCGGCGAACATGTCCATCGACGCGCAGGCCGGGGCCATGAGCACCGTGTCCCCCGCCGAGGCGAGCGCAGCCGCCTCGCGGACCGCCGCCTCCATCGCCCCAGTGTCGGTGCGGTCGAGGTCGACCACCGGCACCTCGGGCGCGTGTCGCGCGAGGGCTTCGCGGATGAGAGCACGGTCGGCGCCGATCAGCACGACGCCACGCAGGTGCTGCGCGGACTTCTTCACCAGGTCGTCGAAGGTGGCGCCCTTGGCGAGGCCGCCCGCGATCCACACGACGGACTCGTAGGCCGCCAGCGAGGCCTCGGCGGCGTGCGTGTTGGTGGCCTTGGAGTCGTCGACGTACGTGACGCCCCCGACCTCCGCGACGTGCTCGATGCGGTGTGCGTCGGGGCGGAAGGCGCGCAGGCCGTCCCGTACCGCCGCGGGCTCCACGCCGTACGCACGGGCCAGCGCGGCGGCCGCGAGGGCGTTGGCGAGGTTGTGCGGGGCGGCGGGGGTCACGTCGGAGACCTCGGCCAGCTCCTGGGCGTTCTTCTGCCGGTTGGCCACGAAGGCGCGGTCGACCAGGATGCCGTCGACGATGCCGAGCTGGGAGGGCCCCGGGGTGCCGAGGGTGAAGCCGATGGCGCGGCAGCCCTCCTCGACGTCGGCCGCGCGGACCAGGTCCTCGGTGGCGGGGTCGGCGGCGTTGTAGACGCAGGCGACGGTGTTGCCCTCGTAGACGCGGCCCTTGTCGGCGGCGTAGGCGTCCATGGAGCCGTGCCAGTCGAGGTGGTCGGGGGCCAGGTTGAGGACGGCGGCGGAGTGGGCGCGCAGGGAGGGGGCCCAGTGGAGCTGGTACGAGGAGAGCTCGACGGCGAGGACGTCATAGGCGGCGCCCTGGAGGACCACGTCGACGATCGGGGTACCGATGTTGCCCACGGCGGCGGTGCGCCTGCCCGCCGCGGTCAGGATCGACGCGAGCATCCGGGTGGTGGTGGTCTTGCCGTTGGTGCCGGTGATCGCGAGCCAGGGGGGAGCGTCCGGGCCACGCAGCCGCCAGGCGATCTCGACGTCGCCGACGACGTCGACGCCCGCCTCGGCCGCCGCCTGGAACAGGGGGCTGGAGGGCTTCCAGCCGGGCGAGGTGACGACCAGTTCGGTGCGGTCCGGGAGGGTGTCCGCGTCCCCGAGCCGTACGGCGATGCCTTCGCTTTCGAGCTCCGCTGCGCGGGCCCGGTGCGTGGCGCTGTCGCCGCCGTCCACGACGGTGATGCGGGCGCCGAGGCCGGCCAGGGCGCGGGCGGCGCTGAGGCCGCTCACGCCGAGACCGGCCACGGTGATGTTCTTGTCCTGCCAGCTGGTCACTTTCCGGCTGCCCATCCTGCGTAGAAGAGACCGAGTCCGACGATCACGCACATGCCCTGGATGATCCAGAAGCGGACCACGACGAGGACTTCGGACCACCCCTTGAGTTCGAAGTGGTGCTGGAGCGGTGCCATCCGGAAGACCCGCTTGCCGGTCATCTTGAACGAGCCGACCTGGATGACCACCGACATGGTGATCAGTACGAAGAGGCCGCCGAGGATGGCGAGCAGCAGCTCGGTGCGCGAGCAGATGGCGAGGCCCGCGAGCGCGCCGCCGAGGGCCAGCGAGCCGGTGTCGCCCATGAAGATCTTGGCGGGCGAGGTGTTCCACCACAGGAAGCCGAAGCAGGAGCCCATCAGGGCGGAGGCGACGACCGCGAGGTCGAGCGGGTCGCGGACCTCGAAGCAGGCGTTGGGATTGGTGAGGCTGGTGGCGTTGGCGCAGGCCTCCTGGAACTGCCACAGGCCGATGAAGGTGTACGCGCCGAAGACCATCACGGAGGCGCCGGTGGCGAGTCCGTCGAGGCCGTCGGTGAGGTTCACGCCGTTCGACATCGCGAGGATCATGAACAGCGCCCACACCACGAACAGCACCGGGGTGATGGACCAGCCGAAGTCGGTGACGAACGACAGCTTGTCGGAGGCCGGGGTCTGGCCGCGGCTGTCGGAGAAGTTGAGCGAGAGCACCGCGAAGGCGATGCCGACGATCAACTGCCCGAGCATCTTCGCCTTGGCCCGCAGACCCAGCGAGCGCTGCTTGACGATCTTGATGTAGTCGTCGAGGAAGCCGACGAGGCCCATGCCCGCCATCAGGAACAGCACCAGCACACCGGAGACGGAGGGCGGGCTGCCGGTGAGCACCTTCGTCAGGGCGTACGCGACGAGCGTGGCCAGGATGAAGGCGATGCCGCCCATGGTCGGGGTGCCGCGCTTGCCGTGGTGGCCGCGGGGGCCGTCGTCACGGATGAACTGGCCGTAGCCCTTGCGGGCGAGCAGCTTGATCAGCAGCGGGGTGCCGATGAGCGTCAGGAAGAGGCCGATGGCCCCCGCGAAGAGGATCTGGCTCATGCGCCGGCGACCTCACCCTCGGTGGCGGGCGTCAGCAGTGCCTGGGCGACCGCTTCGAGGCCGACCGACCTGGATGCCTTCACCAGCACGACGTCCCCCGGGCGCAGTTCCTTGCGCAACAGGTCGATCGCCGCCTGCGTGTCGGACACGTGCACCGACTCCTCACCCCACGAACCCTCGTTATAGGCGCCCAGTTGCAGCCAGGACGCTTCCCGGCCCCCGACTGCCACCAGCCTGCTGACGTTGAGCCGGACGGCCAGCCGTCCGACCGCGTCGTGCTCGACGAGTGAGGTGTCACCGAGCTCGGCCATGTGTCCGAGCACCGCCCACGTGCGTCCCCCCCGTGCCTGTGAGGCCTTGCCCATGGACGCGAGCGCGCGCAGGGCGGCTCGCATGGATTCGGGGTTCGCGTTGTAGGCGTCGTTGACAACCGTCACGCCGTCGGGCCGCTCGGTGACCTCCATGCGCCAGCGGGAGAGGGTACCCGCCTCGGAGAGCGCCACGGCGATCTCGTCGACGGACAGACCCAGCTCATGGGCGACGGCGGCCGCGGCGAGCGCGTTCGACACGTGGTGCTCACCGTACAGCCGCATGGTCACGTCACTGCACCCGGAGGGTGTGTGGAGCGTGAAGACGGGCCGGCCGTCCTCGGTGAGGTGCACGTCGGTGGCGCGTACGTCGGCGTTCTCGGCCTCGCCGAAGTACAGGACGCGGGCCCTGGTGCGCGATGCCATCTCCCGTACGAACTGGTCGTCCGCGTTGAGCACGGCGACGCCGTCGGCCGGGAGGGACTCGACCATCTCGCCCTTGGCCAGCGCGATGTTCTCGCGGCTGCCGAACTCGCCGACGTGCGCGCTGCCGACGTTCAGGACGAGGCCGATGCGCGGCGGGACCAGTTCGGTGAGGTGGCGGATGTGGCCGATGCCCCGGGCGCCCATCTCCAGGACCAGGTGCCGGGTGTCCTCGACGGTGCGCAGCGCGGTGAGCGGCAGGCCGATCTCGTTGTTGAGGCTGCCCTCGGTGTAGACCGTGGGCGCCTTGCGCTCCAGGAGCTGGGCGATGAGGTCCTTGGTGGACGTCTTGCCCGCGGACCCGGTGAGCGCGACGACGTCGGCGCCCAGCCGGGAGACGACGCTGCGGGCGAGCGCGCTGAGCGCCTCGGTCACGTCCGGCACGACGATGGCGGGCACGCCGACGGGCCGGGTGGCCAGCACGGCCGCCGCGCCCGCCTCGTGCGCGCGCGCCGCGAAATCGTGGCCGTCGACGCGCGCGCCGGCGTACGCGGCGAACAGGCTGCCGGGGCCGACCTTGCGGGAGTCGATGACGACCGGGCCGGTGACCGTGACGCCGGTGTCCGGTATGTCGTGGGTCTGTCCGCCCACGAGCGCGGCGATCTCGGCGAGGGTAAGGGGGATCATTTCCGGTCAGCCCCTCTTGTCTTCCGTGTCCTGCGGGCGCGTGTCCTGCGGGCGCGTGTCCTTCAGGCGGCGCTCGACCGCCGCACGCAGCACGGTGCGGTCGTCGAAGGGACGGACCACGCCGTTGATGTCCTGGCCCTGTTCGTGGCCCTTGCCCGCGACGAGGACGGTGTCGCCGCTCCGCGCGCGGGCGACGGCCTCGGCGATGGCGGCGGCCCGGTCCTCGAACACGGCGACGTCGCCGCGCTCGTGGGCGGGCACCTCGGCGGCGCCGGCGAGCATGGTCGCCAGGATCGCGAGGGGGTCCTCGGAGCGGGGGTTGTCGCTGGTCAGCACGGCGGTGTCGGCGAGCCGTGCGGCGGCGGCGCCCATCGGGCCGCGCTTGTGCGTGTCGCGGTCGCCGCCGCAGCCGAGCACGATGTGCAACTGCCCCTCGGTGACCTTGCGCAGGGCGCGCAGGACCGACTCGACGGCGTCCGTCTTGTGCGCGTAGTCGACGACGGCGAGGAAGTCCTGTCCGGCGTCGACGCGTTCCAGGCGGCCCGGGACGCCGGGGACGGCGGCGATGCCGTCGGCGGCGGTCTGCGGGTCGTACCCGGCAGCGGCCAGGGTGACGATCGCGGCGAGGGTGTTGGCGACGTTGAAGGGGCCGGGCAGCGGCGCGGTGGCGTGCACGTGCTCGCCGTTCGGGCCCACCACCGTGAAGGTGCTGGACTGCGGGCCCACGTCCACCTTCTCGGCGCGCCAGTCGGCGTCCGGATGGCCCTCGGCGGAGAACGTGATCACCGGGACGGTGGCCTCGGTGACCAGGCGGCGGCCGTACTCGTCGTCGAAGTTGAGGACGCCCAGCCTGGACCGCTTCGGGGTGAAGAGCTGCGCCTTCGCCTGGAAGTAGTCCTCCATGTCGGAGTGGAACTCCATGTGCTCCGGGCTCAGGTTGTTGAAGACGGCCACGTCGAAGACGCAGGCGTCGACCCGGCCGAGCACCAGGGCGTGGCTGGAGACCTCCATGGCGACCGACCGCACGCCGCGTTCGCGCATCACCGCGAACAGGGCCTGGAGGTCGGTGGCCTCGGGGGTGGTCCGCTCCGACTTGACGCGCTCGTCGCCGATGCGCATCTCGACCGTGCCGATGAGCCCGGGGAGGTCGCCGGCCTGCTTGAGGCCGCCCTCCACGAGGTAGGCGGTGGTGGTCTTGCCGGAGGTCCCGGTGATGCCGATCTGGAGCAGGTCGCGGCCGGGGTTTCCGTAGATGTCGGCGGCGAGCTGGCCCATGTGGGCGCGCGGGTTCTCCACGGCGAGGACGGGCAGCCCGGTCGCGGCGGCGCGTTCGGCGCCCGTCGGGTCGGTGAGGACGGCGGCGGCGCCCAGTTCGGCGGCCTGGGCGACGAAGTCCGCGCCGTGCAGGCGGGCTCCGGGGAGGGCGGCGTAGACGTCGCCGGGGCGCACCGCGCGGGAGTCGTGCGTGATTCCTGTGGTCTCTCCAGGTCCTGGGGACTCGATGCCCAGCCGTTCGGCCAGCTCCCCGAGGGTCGTCGGGCGGACCCGGTCCGGCCTGGGCGCTCCGGGGTAGTTCACCGGGGCGTCCTTCTGGGTGGTTTGGGACTGATCAGCGTGTGGCACGGCGGTGAGCGTACCCGCCGGACCGGGCTGCGGGCGAAAGCAGGGGGGTTCCGCAACCCGTTTTCGGTGGTCGTTGGTGAGCGTTGTCACTGAGGGTTTCCACTTCGGTACTCGGGATGCCGCTCCGCCGTCCGCCCGGGTGTGTCACCGGCCGGGTTCGAAGGAGACCGGGAGCCGGGCCGGCTTGCCGCCGGTGGGGGCGACCTGGCGGGTCTTCAGGGCGAACTCCATGACCTGCTTGTAGACGGGTCCGCAGATCTGGCCGCCGAAGTAGCTGCCGGTGGTGGGGTTCTGGATGGCGCAGTAGACGGTGATGCGGGGTGCGTCGGCGGGCGCGAACCCGGCGAAGGAGGCCGTGTAGCCCTTGTACCGGCCGGTCTCCGGGTCCACCCGGTTGGACGTGCCGGTCTTGCCGCCGACCCGGTAGCCGGGGATGCGCGCCTTGGTGCCGGTGCCCTCCTCGTCGTCGACGACGGACTCCAGCATCTTGGCCAGGGTGGTGGCGGTCCGCTCGCTGACGACCCGGGTCTTCGGCGGGGCGGGAGCGGGCGTGAAGCGACCGTCCGGGCCCTTGCTCCCCCGTACGAGGGTGGGCTCGATCCGCACCCCGCCGTTGGCGATGGTGGAGTAGACGGAGGCGGCCTGGAGGGCGTTGACCGACAGGCCCTGGCCGAAGGGGATCGTGTACTGCTGCGAGGTGGACCACTTCTCCGGCGGGGCCAGGATGCCGGGTGTCTCGCCGGGGAAGTCGAGGCCGCTGCGCCGGCCGATGCCGAACTTGGTCAGGTAGGAGTGCAGCACCTTGTTGGCCTCGGCCTGGGTGTCGCCGAGTTCGCCGGTGGCCAGGATGGTGCCGATGTTGGAGGACTTGGCGAGGACCCCGTTGAGGGTGAGGTACCAGGTGGGGTGGTCGATGTCGTCCTTGAAGAGGCGGTCGCCGCGCTTGAGCCGGTTGGGGACGACGACATGGGTGCCCGGGTGGGCCACCTTCTCCTCCAGCACGGCCGCCAGGGACATGATCTTCGAGGTGGAGCCGGGCTCGTACGCGTCCTGGAGGGCGGCGTTGCCCATGGCGGCGGCGTTCGCCTGGGAGAGGTCGTTGGGGTCGAAGCCGGGGGCGTTGGCCATGGCGAGGACCTCGCCGGTGCGGGTGTCCTGGACGATGACGTAACCGCGGTCCGCCTTGGACTTCCTGACCTGTTGTTCGATGGCGTTCTGCGCGGCCCACTGGATGTCGCGGTCGATGGTGAGCTCCATGTCGGAGCCGGGCACCGCGGGGGTCTCGTTGGCCCCGGCGGTGGGCACCCGGCGCCCGCCCGCCTGGGCGAAGGTGACCTCGCCGTCCTGGCCGGCGAGCTCCTTGTCGAGCTTGACCTCCAGGCCGCCCGCGCCGCGGCCGGCGGCGTTGACGTAACCCAGTATTCCGGCGGCGAGGTCGCCGTTGGGGTAGACGCGGGTGCTGCTGGGCTCCTGGAGGATGCCGCCGAGGAGGTTGGCGGCGGAGTTCGGCCTGCGCAGGTTGGCGGCGGCGGCCTTGTCGCCGTACACGCTCTTGAGGTCCTTGATCTGCTTCCAGACCTGCGGGGTCTGCCGGCGGGCCAGCACGACGTAGCGCGACTTGGGAGTGGCGAGTTTCTTCGCCAGGTCGGCGGGGGCCTTGCCGAGGATCGGCGCGAGGATCGCGGCGGCCTGCTGTGGCGCGTCGGGGACCTTGGCCTCCCCGGGGGTGAAGAGGTGCGGGTCGGCGGTGATGTCGTGCGCGTCGACGCTGGCGGCGAGCGCGATGCCGCTGCGGTCGGTGATCTCGCCGCGCTCGGCGGTGAGGGTGTGCCGCGCCTGCCGCTGGCGTTCCGCCTTGTCGGTGTACGTCGCCGCGTCGACGGCCTGCACCTGGAACAGGCGTACGACGAAGGCCAGCATCACCAGCGTCAGACCGAGGCCGACCAGCCGGAGCCGGGGCTTGGGACTGCCCAGCCGGAGGGTCTTGGCCTTCGCGGCGGGGCGGCGGGCGGGGGCGGGCCTGCGCGCGGGCGGCCGGCCGGGGGCCGGGACCCGGCGGCGCGGTCCGTCGTTCGGGGGCACGGCCTTCGGGGGCACTGCGTCACCTGCCGGGGGTCGTCGGGGGCGGCTGCGTCTGCGGCCCGGAGGCGGGCGGGGCCGGGGGCGGGGTCCGGTCCGCGCTCCCGGGAGGGACTGCGGGAGCGTGCTGCGGGCGCACCGGCTCCAGGGCGGGTTCGGGCTCGGGGGCCCGGCTCGGAGTGCCGCGGACCGTGCCGTCGGGGTCGAGGAAGACCGGGGAGCCGCCCGGGACCATGCCGAGCTCGCGGGCCCGGCGCTCCAGGGCGCCGGGGGCGGAGCGGTCGTCGACGTCGTGCTGGAGGGCCTGCTCCTCGTCGGTGAGCTCGGTGGTCTGCTTCTTGAGGTCGTTCAGCCGGAACGAGCCCTCGTTCAGCGCCGAGTTCAGCATCAGCAGGCAGATCAGTCCGCCGCCGAGCAGCACCACGACCAGCAGCACGAAGGGAGTGCGGGCCGCCTGGGCGGGGCCCGACGGCATCAGTTCGGAGAGCCGCGCCGCTCTCCCCCGTACCTGCTTGGCCGCTTTGGTCACTCGGCTTCTTCCTCCCGGATGCGCTGGGCGCCGCGCAGCCGGGCGGGGGCCGCCCTGCGGTTCTCGGCGACCTCTTCCTCGGTGGGCAGCTCCGCGCCGCGGGTGAGCAGCTTCAGGCGCGGCTGGTAGCGCTCGGGGACCACGGGCAGGCCCGGCGGGGCGGTGTTGGCCGCGCCCGCCGCGAAGACCTGCTTGACGATGCGGTCCTCCAGCGACTGGTACGACATGACGACGACGCGGCCGCCGACCGAGACGGCCCGCACGGCGGCCGGGATGGCGGCCTCCACGCTGTCCAGCTCGCCGTTGACCTCGATGCGCAGCGCCTGGAAGGTGCGCTTGGCGGGGTTGCCGCCGGTGCGCTTGGCGGCCTGCGGAAGGGCGTCGCGGATCAGCTCGACCAGGCGGGCG
Source organism: Streptomyces sp. NPDC088745 (assembly GCF_044751045.1). NCBI lineage: Bacteria > Bacillati > Actinomycetota > Actinomycetes > Kitasatosporales > Streptomycetaceae > Streptomyces > Streptomyces sp. NPDC088745. The sequence continues at coordinate 463,313 of NZ_JBIVLB010000003.1, read as the reverse complement.
CTGTTGCTGAAGGGCTCCTTCGCGCGCTCGCGCACGATCGCCGAGACGATCCGCTTGGCCTGCTTCTCCTCGCCGTACTGGCGCAGGATGCGGACCAGCTCGCCGGGCGCGTAGGTGTTGAGGACCTCGGCGGCGCTGACCCCGGCCGACTGGTCCATGCGCATGTCGAGCGGCGCGTCCTGGGCGTACGCGAAGCCCCGGTCGGCCTCGTCGAGCTGCATGGAGGAGACGCCCAGGTCGAACAGGACGCCCTGGACGCGCGGGACGCCGAGCCCCGCCAGGACCTCGGGCAGCTCGTCGTAGACCGCGTGCACCAGGGTGGCGCGCTCGCCGAAGGGGGCCAGGCGCTCGCCGGAGAGGCGCAGGGCCTCCTTGTCCCGGTCGAGGCCGATCAGGCGCACACCCGGGAACTGGGTGAGGAGGGCTTCGCTGTGGCCGCCGAGCCCGAGGGTGCAGTCGACGACGACCGCGCCGGGCTCGGAGATGGCCGGGGCCAACATGTCCAGGCACCGCTGGAGCATCACCGGGACGTGTCGGGTCTGGCTCATGCGCCCTCTCAGAACAACAGCGCGCGGCGTGCAGGTGTACGTACGGCCCGGTCCCCACCCGCTCGGGAAGGGGAGCCGGGCCCGGTGGAGGGCGTCCGGCCGACGAGCGGGCGGAGGCCGGGCCGTACGTAACTGCCGCGCGCGGGGAACTCACTGGATTTCGTACAACGCGTCACTTTAGTCCACCGGCCCGCACGGTCAATCAACGGGCGACGGGCCGTGCGGCGTGCCCGCGACAGTCCCTCCGGCCGCCGTTTCACTCGTACGAGGGAAGGACGGACCGCCCCCGGGGGGCCTTGTGGGTTAGCTCACAACGGGACGCATTGACCTCCTTTTCCCCTCCCCCGGCGGGTCCCGGCCCGCGTCGGCCATTACCGTCATAGCCATGTCGACTTCCGCATCTCTTCCCGAGGGTTCCGCGGCCGCCCAGGGCCCGGACACCGACCCGACGGTCATCGACCGCCTCGTCAAGGCCAACCAGGAGTACGCCTCCGGTTTCAGCGACCCGGGCATGGACGCCCGCCCCGTCCTGAAGGTCGCCGTGGTCGCCTGCATGGACGCCCGGCTCGACCTGCACGACGCGCTCGGCCTCTCGCTCGGCGACTGCCACACCATCCGCAACGCGGGCGGCGTGGTCACCGACGACGTGATCCGCTCGCTGACCATCAGCCAGCGGGCGCTGGGCACCCGGAGCGTCATCCTGATCCACCACACGAACTGCGGCCTGGAGTCCCTCACCGAGGACTTCCGGCACGAGATCGAGGACGAGGTCGGCCAGCGCCCGTCCTGGGCGGTCGAGGCCTTCCGCGACGTGGACCAGGACGTACGGCAGTCGATGCAGCGCGTGCGGACCTCGCCGTTCCTGCTGCACACGGGCAGTGTGCGCGGTTTCGTCTTCGACGTGACCACGGGCCTGCTGCGGGAGATCGATCCCGCCTGAGCCTGCCCGGAACCCGTGCAGAAAAGCCCCGACTCCGGCATTTCGCACACACTTGTCCACAGGCGAGTGACACGAAGCGGTAACGGCAACAAGAATGCGTACGAGACACCCGGTCGGGCCCCTTCCGGCGCGACCGCGGTGTCCGTGTTTTCGGGGTGGGCCGTTCGCGTCGTCGTGACGCCGGCCCGTAAGGGCCGAGGAGGGCCGGGTGACGACCTATGACGATCGAGCGAGCCTCACAGATCTGACCACCACAGCGGAGCAGGTGCGCAGGTCGGTGGAGGCTGTGATCGAGGGCAAGCCGGAGGTCGTACGGCTCTCGCTGACCGTGCTCCTCGCCGAGGGGCACCTGCTCATCGAGGACGTGCCGGGCGTGGGCAAGACCATGCTCGCCAAGGCGCTGGCGAGATCCATCGACTGCTCGGTGCGCCGGATCCAGTTCACGCCGGACCTGCTGCCCTCGGACATCACGGGTGTGTCGATCTACGACCAGCAGCGGCGCGACTTCGAGTTCAAGCCGGGTGCGATCTTCGCGCAGATCGTCATCGGCGACGAGATCAACCGCGCCTCGCCCAAGACGCAGTCCGCGCTCCTGGAGTCCATGGAGGAGCGGCAGGTCACCATCGACGGGCAGACGTACGAGCTGCCGAACCCGTTCATGGTGGTGGCGACGCAGAACCCGGTCGAGATGGAGGGCACCTACCCCCTCCCCGAGGCCCAGCGCGACCGCTTCATGGCCCGGGTCTCCATCGGCTACCCCTCCCCCGAGGCGGAGCTGCAGATGCTGGACGTGCACGGCGGCGTCTCGCCGCTGGACGACCTCCAGCCGGTGGCGCACGCCCACGACGTGGTCAAGCTGATCGACGCGGTGCGCACGGTGCACGTCGCGGAGGCGGTACGGCGCTACGCGGTCGACCTGGTCGGCGCCACCCGCACCCATCCCGACCTGCGCCTGGGCGCCTCCCCGCGGGCCACCCTGCACCTGCTGCGGGCCGCCAAGGCCTCCGCCGCGCTCAGCGGCCGGGACTACGCGCTGCCCGACGACGTGCAGGCGCTGGCCGCCGCCGTGCTCGCGCACCGGCTGCTGCCGACCGCGCAGGCCCAGCTGAACCGGCGCACCGCCGAACAGGTGGTGCTGGACATCCTCCAGCGCGTCCCCGTGCCGACCGGTTCCGGCGCCCCCGCACCGCCGTACGGCGCGCCCGGCCTCCGGTCGCTGTGATGTCCGGCCGGGTCCCGGAGGCCGAGCCCGGGGAGCAGGGCGCCCTGGAGAGGAGCGGCGGCCGGGCGGCGCTGTCCGGGCTGACCACGCGCGGCCGGTCGTTCCTGGCCGCCGGGGTGGCCGCCGCCGTCTGCGCTTTCGTGCTCGGGCAGGGCGACCTGCTGCGGGTGGGCGTGCTGCTGGCCGTGCTGCCGCTGCTGTGCGTGGTCGTGCTCTACCGCACCCGCTACCGGGTCGCGGGCAGCCGCCGGCTGACGCCCGCCCGGGTGCCCGCCGGGTCCGAGGCGCGGGTGCACCTGCGGATGGAGAACGTCTCGCGGCTGCCGACCGGGCTGCTCATGCTCCAGGACCGGGTGCCGTACGTGCTCGGGCCCCGGCCCCGCTTCGTCCTGGACAAGGTGGAGGCGGGCGGCCGACGCGAGGTGTCCTACCGGGTGCGCTCCGACCTGCGCGGACGGTATCCGCTGGGGCCGCTCCAGCTCCGGCTGACCGATCCGTTCGGGATGTGCGAGCTGAGCCGGTCGTTCAGCGCGCACGACACCCTGACGGTGGTCCCGCGCGTGGAGGCGCTGCCCGCGGTGCGGCTGACGGGCGAGGCCAACGGGTACGGCGACGGGCGGCTGCGGTCGCTCGCGCTGGCCGGCGAGGACGACATCATTCCGCGCGGCTACCGGCACGGCGACGACCTGCGCCGGGTGCACTGGCGCTCCACCGCGCGCCACGGCGAGCTGATGGTGCGCCGCGAGGAGCAGCCGCAGCGGGCCCGCTGCACGGTGCTGCTCGACACCCGGCGCGGCGCGTACGCCGGGGCGGGGCCCGACTCGGCCTTCGAGTGGGCGGTGTCGGGGGCCGCCTCGGTGCTGGTGCACATGCTCGAACGGGGTTTCTCGGTGAGGCTGTTGACCGACACCGGCACGTGTGTGCCGGGCGAGGGGTCGGGCGGATTCGCCGGTTCCACGCAGGAGTCGGCGGACTCGGCCGGGCTGATGATGGACACCCTCGCGGTCGTGGGGCACTCCGGCCTCGACGGGGGCGGCGGCCTGTCGCCTTCGTACGAAGTGCTGCGCGGCGGCAGCGACGGGCTGCTGATCGCCTTCTTCGGCGATCTGGACGACGAACAGGCGGCGATCGCCGCCCAGATGCGCCGGCGCGCCGGCGGGGCGGTCGCCTTCGTCACGGACTCCGCGGTGTGGACCGCCGAGCCGGACCGGGCGGCGGCGCTGCGGGAGCAGGCGGAGGACCGGCTGCGGCTGCTGCGCGAGGCGGGGTGGACGGCGGTCGCGGTCGCGCCGGGCACGCCCTTGGAGACGCTGTGGCAGCAGGCCGACGCGCAGCGCGCGGGCGCGGCGCAGAGCAAGAGCATGAAGACGGGAACATCGGGGATGTCGGGGATCTCGGGGGGCTGGTCATGAACGGGGACCGGGCAAGGGCCCGCGGGGGGCGGCGGTGAGCGGGCGCGGGCGGATGACGCTGTGCGCGCTGGCCGCCACGCTGATGGCGTCCGGTGCGTTGATTCCGCTGGTCACGGACGCGGGCTGGTTCCTGGAAGCGGCGCTGCTGGTGGCCGTGCAGGCGGGCGTGGGCGCGCTGGCCCGGCGGGTGCCGCTGGCCAGGACGCTGACGGTGGCGGTGCAACTGGTGGCGTCGATGCTGCTGGTGACGCTGTTCTTCGTGGCCGACAAGGCGGTGCTCGGGGTCCTGCCGGGCCCCGACGCGGTCGCGGAGTTCGGGCGGCTGCTGAACACGGGCCTCGCCGACGTCAACCGGTACGCCATTCCGGCGCCGACCAACGAGGGCATCCGGCTGATGCTGGTCGGCGGGGTGCTGCTGATAGGGCTGGCCGTCGACGCCCTCGCGGTGACGTTCCGCAGCGCGGCCCCGGCGGGGCTGCCGCTGCTCGCGCTGTACTCGGTGGCCGCCGGGCTGACCGGCGGCGGGGCGAGCTGGCTGTGGTTCCTGCTGGCCGCGTCGGGCTATCTGCTGCTTCTGCTGGCGGAGAGCCGGGACCGGCTGGCGCAGTGGGGCCGGGTGTTCGGCGGCGCGGGAGGCGGCGAGCGGCGCAGGAGCGCGGGCGGGCTGGAGTCGGGCAGCGGTACGCCGCTGGCCCCGGTGCGCACCGGCCGCCGGATCGGCGCGCTCACCCTCGGCATCGCGCTGGTGATCCCCGCGCTGCTGCCGGCCCTCGACGGCGGCCTGCTCGGCGGGCGGGGCCCGGGCGGCGGCGGGGCGGGCGGCGGCGGCACCATCTCCGCGGTGAACCCGCTGGTCTCCCTCCAGGAGAGCCTGAACCAGCCGACCGACCGGGAGGTGCTGCGCTACCGCACGACGGCGCAGCAGACGCAGGACATGTACCTGCGGATCGTCGCCCTCGACCAGTTCGACGGCACGCAGTGGAGGTCGTCCGAGCGCAAGATCCAGGACGTGCCGGACCCGCTGCCCAGGCCCCAGGGCCTGGGCGCCGACGTGCCCACGGCGGAGATCAACACCAACATCTCGGCCTCGCAGTCGTACACCCAGAACTGGCTGCCGCTGCCGCTGGTGGCGACGAAGGTCGAGATCGGCGGACGCTGGCGGTACGAGCCGGAGGGCCGGACCCTGGTGGGCGACCGGGGGCAGACCACGGGCGGGGTGTCGTACAAGGTACGGAGCCTGGCTGTGCAGCCGACCAAGGAGCAGCTCGCCAACGCGCCCGCGCCCCCGGCCGCCCTGCGCAAGGAGTACACGCGGGTCCCCGGGGCGCTGCCCGCCTCGGTCGGGCAGACCGCCCTCCAGGTCACCCGGGGCGCGGCGAACGACTACGAGCGCGCGGTCGCGCTGCAGAACTGGTTCGCCTCCGAGGGCGGCTTCACGTATGACACGCAGGTGCAGTCGGGCAGCGGGGCGGAGGCCATCACGCGCTTCCTGAAGCAGAAGGAGGGCTTCTGCATCCACTTCGCCTTCTCGATGGCGGCGATGGCGCGCACGCTGGGCATCCCGGCCCGGGTCGCGGTGGGCTTCACTCCCGGCACGGCGAAGTCGGGCGGCGAGGTGTCGGTGGGGCTGCGGGACGCGCACGCGTGGCCCGAGCTGTACTTCGAGGGGCCGGGCTGGACCCGGTTCGAGCCGACGCCCACCCGCGGCACCGCCCCGCAGTACACGGTGCGGGACACCCCGTCCGACGACACGAGCAGCCCCGCGCAGCCGTCGGCCGGCGCCGGCACCTCGCAGAGCGCGGCCCCCAGGCCGTCCGACAGCTGTCCGGCGGCCGAGCGGCGGCTGGGCGACTGCGGCGGCGGCGCACAGGCGGGCGCGGCTCCGCCGACCGACCCGGGCGTGCCGGTCGGCACCGTCGTGGGGGTCGCGCTGGGCGTACTGGCCCTGGTGTTCCTCCTGCTGCTGCCGTTGCTGTGGCGGACCCGGGTGCGGGTCGGACGGCTGCGCTCGGGCGGCCGCACCCCGGCGGACGCGGCGGCGCGCACGCTCGCTGCCTGGCGGGAGATCGTCGACTCGGCCTGGGACTTCGGGACGGCCCCGGACGAGTCGCAGACGCCGCGCAGGACGGCGGCCCGGATCGTCCGGCTGGGGTCGCTGGAGGGCCCGGCGGCGGAGGCGGTGCACCGGGCGGCGGGTGCGGTGGAGCAGGTGCTGTACGCGCCCGTGCCGCGGGCGAGCAGCGGTCTGGTGGACGACGTGCACCGGGTGCGGGAGGGGCTGCGGGAGCGGGCGGGCCGGCGGGCCCGGCTGCGGGCGCTGCTGCTGCCGCGTTCGACCGTGCGGGTGGTGTGGGCGCTGTCCGCGCGCTGGAACGCCCTGGCGGCCCGGTGGCGGGGCGACGGGCGCCTGGACCGGTGGTCGGCGGCGGTGCGGCGGACGGCCCGCCTGCGGGGCTGAGCGCGGGACGGCCGGCGGGGCCGGATTCCGGCACGGACCCCGCCGGGCGGGGGCGGGGCACGGCCGGGGCGCGACTGAGGCAGGTGTACGCGGCCCGGGCGGCGCATGCCGTGGACGGCTGGGGCGGTGAGCGGCCCGGGCGGTGCGTACGCGGTGAACGGGTGGGGCGGCGGGCGGCCCGGGCGGCGCATGCCGTGAACGGCTGAGGTGGCGGGCGGCCCGGGCGGTGTACGCGGTGAACGGGTGAAGGCGTGGCCCGTGGGTGCGGACGGGTGAGGGGCGGGCACCCGAAGGTGTCCGCCCCTCACCCGTACATGTCGTCGGTCCCGTGCGGCGCGGGGTCCCGCTAGCTGCCCTGCTGCTCGTCGCGGCGGCGCTGCCAGCGTTGTTCTATGCGGTTCATGACCGAGCGGCGCTGCCGGGACTGACGGCCCGCGGGCGCCATTCCCGGAACGGGCTGTTCACCCGGTTTGGGCGCCTTGCGCCATCCGGTGACCGCGAGTACGGCACAACCGAGCATGACAAGGAAACCGACCACGCTCACCCAGATCATCTGGGCGACCATGCCGGCCATGAGGAGCGCGATACCCACCAGAAAGCCTGCGACCGCCTGGTAGACCCGTCGCCGGGTGTACGTACGCAGCCCGCTTCCCTCAAGCGCTGTCGCGAATTTGGGATCTTCGGCGTACAGCGCTCGCTCCATCTGCTCGAGCATTCGCTGCTCGTGCTCCGAGAGCGGCACGGAGTCCTCCTACTCGTCGGTCGCGGGGGGCGACCGGATGCGGCCCTTTCAGAATAGGCAGGGAATCGCCCCCGTGAAACCCGCCCTCTACGCCAATTCGCCAATCCGGGCCGCCGTGCCGGCTTGGCTGTTGAAGCGTGCATTCCCCAACGGCCGACCCGTCATGCCGACGGTGTCCCCCGATCATACGGGGCCCGGGCGCTGATCGGGGGGCCCGCGGCGGACTCCGTACTTCCCTGGTACCCCGACTCGTCCCTGATCAGCCCCCGTGGCGGGGATGTGCGCAAGGACGGGCCCCGTTGCTCCGGACGGGCGCCCGGGCCGTGCGCGCGGTCCGCGCGGCCCCCCGGCGGACGTGCTGGTCAGGCGTCCCGCGGGGCGGCCTTGGCGCCCAAGACGTGCAGTTGGGTGGCGACGGCGTGGAAGGCGTCGAGCTCGGCCGCCGCGGCCTCCAGCTTCAGCAGGGCCTCCGTCGCGCCGGGTTCGGTGTCGACCAGGACCCCGGGGACCAGGTCGGCGAAGACCCGTACGCCGTGTATGGCGGCGACCTCGACGCCCGCGCCGCCGGCCAGCTCGCGGAGCTGCCCGGCGGTGAAGCGGCGGGGCACCGGGTCGCCCTCGCCCCAGCGGCCCGCCGGGTCGGTGAGCGCCTGACGGGCCTCGTTGAAGTGTCCGGCCAGGGCGCGGGCCAGGACGGCGCCGCCGCTGCCCGCGGCGAGCAGGCTGAGCGTGCCGGACGGGCGGAGCGCCTCGACGGCGTTGCGCAGACCCTCGGCGGGGTCGTCCACGTACTCCAGGACCCCGTGGCACAGGACGGCGTCGTAGCCGTCGCGCTCCACGACGTCGAACAGGCCGAGCGCGTCGCCCTGGACGCCGCGGACCCGGTCGGCGACGCCCGCCTCGGCGGCCCGGCGCTCCAGCGCGAACAGGGCGTTGGGGCTGGGGTCGACCACGGTGACGCGGTGGCCGAGCCGGGCGACGGGCACCGCGAAGTTCCCGGTGCCGCCCCCGGTGTCCAGGACGTCCAGGGTGTCGCGGCCGGACTCCTTGGCACGCCGGTCGAGGGCGTCCTTGAGGACCTCCCAGACCACGGCGGTGCGCAGGGAGGCGCGGGGGCGCATCGATTCCGACACGGCATTGACTCCTCGGTGAACGGTGCGGGGCGAACGGTGCGGCCAGCCCCCGCGGACACGGCTGCGCCCAGCCTAATGGGCCCGGCCGCCGGTCCCGCCCAGGTCACCGCGCCTGCGGGCCCCGCTCCTCCGCCTCCCGGCCGCGGGGCGGCGTCGGCCGGAGCGCGAGCATCCGCTCGACCAGGCGCAGGAACACCGCGGTGTCGCGGATCAGGTCGTCGGCGTCGCGGGCGCCGGCCGCGCCGTGTATGCCCGCCTCGGCGCGGGCCCGCTTCTCGGCCCCGGCGGCGAACAGGGCGCTCCACTCGGCCAGTTCGGGGGCGATCTCGGGCAGCACCTCCCAGGCGCTGCGTATCCGCCGGCGGCGGCGCGGGGTGGATTCCGGGCGGCCCCGGGCGGCCAGCACGGCGGCGGCCGTGCGCAGGGCGGCCAAGTGGGCGGCCGCGTACCGCTCGTTGGCGGTCTCGGCGGCGGTGGCCTCCTCCAGCCCCTTGTGGGCCTGGGCGAGCAGATCGAGGGCCGCGGGCGGCGCCGGGGTGCGGCGCTGCACGGGGTGAACGTCGGCCTGTGCCATGACGAACCTCCTGTCTCGGACGACGGCACGGGTGCCGTCTGAGCCCACTGTGAGGGACGCCACTGACAATCCGGCCTGAGCTGGGCTTTTGCCCGCGTCGGCGGAAGGCATACTTTTGGACTGACCGGTCAGTTCAAATATGGGGAGGGTGCGTGGACAGCCCGCACACCGGGACGGCAGAGGCCCCCGGGGCCGCACAGGACGCCGAAGGGGCCGCGATCAGCGCGGTGGGCTTCGGGCTCAAGGGACCGCGCGGCTGGGCCTTTCGCGGCGTCGACATGACCGCGCCCGCCGGTTCGTTCGTCGCGATCGAGGGCCCGTCCGGATCGGGGCGCACCTGCCTGCTGCTCGCGCTCACCGGCCGGATGCGCGCCACCGAGGGCCACGCCGAGGTGGCCGGGCTGCGGCTGCCGAAGAAGATGGCGGCCGTGCGGCGGATCAGCGCGCTCGGCCCGGTCGCGGGCGTCAGCGACCTGGACGCCGCCTTCACCGTCGCCGAGCACCTGCGCGAACGCGCCCTGCTGCAGCGCCGGTTCGACGGTTCGCTGCGCTCGCTGCTGCGCAGGCCCTCGGTGCGCAGGGCGCAGGCCCGCGCCCGGATCGACGCCGCCATGGCCGCCGTGGGGCTGGACCTCGACGCGCTGCCGAAGGGCGAGCGGACGTCCGTACGGGACCTGGAGCGGCTGGAGGTGCTGCGGCTGTCGGTGGGACTGGCGCTGATGGGCTCGCCGCGGCTGCTCGCCGTCGACGACGCGGACCTGAAGCTGTCGGACGCCGGGCGCGAGGAGGCCTGGGAACTGTTCCGGTCCCTCGCCGCGTCCGGCACCACCGTGCTCGCCGTGTGCAGCGCGCCGCCGAAGGACGCCCTGCTGGTGTCGCTGCGCAACGTGCGCGACGAGGCGCCCGAGCACGCCGGGAAGAACGCGGCCGCCACGGCCGCCACCGAGGAAGACACGACCGAGGAGGGGGCGGCCGATGCGCTCGCCGAAACTGGCCGCTCTTGAGCTCAGGCGCTTCGGCAGGGGGAAGCTCCCCCGTGCCGCGCTCGTCGCGCTCCTGCTGCTGCCGCTGCTGTACGGCGCCCTGTACCTGTGGTCCTTCTGGGACCCGTACGGGCGGCTCGACAAGATCCCCGTGGCGCTCGTCAACGAGGACAAGGGCGCGACCGCCGCGGGCAAGAAGATCACCGCCGGTGACGAGATCACCGAGAAGCTCCTCGACAGCAAGGTCTTCGACTGGCAGGAGGTGAACGCGAAGGACGCCAAGGACGGCGTCGAGAACGGCGCGTACTACCTGTCGCTGACCATGCCCGCGGACTTCAGCGAGCGGATCGCCTCCAGCTCCGGCGACACCCCGGAGACGGGTGCGCTCCAGGTGCACACCAACGACTCCAACAACTACATCGTCGGGCAGATCTCCCGGTCGGTCTTCTCCGAGGTGCGCACCGCCGCCTCCACGAACGCCTCCCGCGGTTTCCTCGACAAGATCTTCATCTCCTTCTCCGACATCCACGACGCGACCGAGAAGGCCGCCAAGGGCGCCAAGGACCTCGACGGCGGCATCGGGAAGGCGAAGAAGGGCTCCAAGGACCTCGCCAACGGGCTGACCGACGCCAAGAAGGGCAGCGGCGACCTCTCCGGCGGCATCAAGAAGCTCGACAAGGGCGCGGCCGACCTGGCGTCCGGGGCCCGGCAGGTCGCCGACGGCACCAAGACCCTCTCCGACAAGGTCAACGGGATCTCGACGAAGGTCCGGCCGTACCTGAAGGACGACGGCACCTCGATCGCGCACGCGGCGCAACTGGTCGCCGACTCCGCGAAGATCACCCAGAACCACCTGTCGACGCTGGTCAAGCGGGCCCCCGAGGCCGCGAAGGACTCGCGCAGGGTCGCCAACGAGCTGGCCGCCGTGCACCGGGAGTTCTGCGCGGACGCCCCCCAGGGCGCCGAGGACGACCCGAAGGCCGCCGCCGCGGCGAAGGCCTGCCCGATCCTCCAGAAGGGCGTCACCGCGGCCCAGGAGGCCGCCACGGTGGCCGAGGACGTCAACGCCATGGTCAAGGACGGCAACAGCGACCTGGCCCTGCTCGACACCCGGCTGACGGACGTCCGCAACAAGTCCCAGGCCCTCGTCCGCCAGGCCCCGCACCTGGACGACGACCTCAAGTCGGCCGTCGCGAAGGTCAACGCGCTCAACTCCGGCGCGCAGAAGGTCTCCCAGGGGGCGGCCAAACTGCACACCGGCCTCGGAACGGCCCGCAGCGGAGCCACCGACCTCGACCAGGGCGTCGGCAAGCTGAAGACCGGGGCGAACAACCTGGACGGCGGCCTGTTCAAGCTGGCCGACGGCAGCGGCAAGCTGGCCGGCGGCCTGAACGACGGCGTCGGCAAGATCCCCGACTACGACAAGGGCTCCCGCGACCAGCGCACCGAGGTCATGGCCGACCCGGTGAAGCTGGCCTCCTCCGCCCTGCACAAGGCGCCCAACTACGGCACCGGGTTCGCCCCGTACTTCATCCCGCTGTCCCTGTGGGTCGGCGCGATGGTGGCGTACATGCTCATCCAGCCGATGAACCGGCGCGCCCTGGCCGCCGGGGCCTCCGCCTGGCGGATCGCCTTCGCGGGCTGGCTGCCGGTGGTGGCGCTCGGGGTGGCCCAGGTCGCCGCGCTGATGGCGGTGCTGCACTACGGGCTGGGCCTGGAGATGACGCGCACGGCCGGGACGCTGGGCTTCCTGGTGCTGGTGACGGCCTGTTTCGCGGCGATCATCCAGTGGCTGAACGCCCGGTTCGGGGCGGCAGGACGCATCCTGGTGCTCGCCGTGCTGATGCTCCAGCTCACGTCGGCGGGCGGCACGTATCCGGTGCAGACCTCGCCGGGCTTCTTCAACGTGATGCACCCGTTCCTGCCCATGACGTACGTCGTCGAGGGGCTGCGCAGGCTGATCTCGGGCGGCGGTCTGGAGCCGGTCTGGACGGGCAGCGTCGTGCTGGCCGCCTTCACGGCGGGCGCGCTCGCGCTGACCGCCCTGTCGGCCCGCCGCAAGCAGGTGTGGACGCTGGACCGCCTCCACCCGGAGCTGAGCCTGTGAGCGCCCCGCCTGCGGCCCCCGGGGAACCTGTGAGAATCGGCCCCATGGACAGCACCAGCACGCGCCGCCGCAACACCCGGCAGAAGCTCTACGAGGCGGCCGTGACCCTGATCGCCGAGAAGGGCTTCTCCTCGACCAGCGTGGAGGAGATCGCCGAGCGTGCCGGTGTCGCCAAGGGCACGGTGTACTACAACTTCAAGAGCAAGAGCGAGCTCTTCGAGGAGCTGCTGCGCTACGGGGTGGGGCTGCTCACGGCCTCCCTCCAGGAGGCGGCCGACGAGACCGCCGCGCGCGGCGGCGGCAAGGTCGAGTCCCTGGACGCGATGATCCGGGCCGGGCTGCTCTTCATCCACCGCTATCCCGCCTTCACCCAGCTCTACGTCGCCGAGCTGTGGCGCACCAACCGGGCGTGGCAGTCGACGCTCCTGGTGGTGCGCCAGCAGGCGGTGGCCGTCGTGGAGCGGGTGCTCACCGAGGGCGTGGCGAACGGCGAGCTGAGCGAGGAGATCGACATCCCGCTGACGGCGGCGGCGCTGGTGGGCATGGTGCTGGTGGCCGCGCTGGACTGGCAGGCCTTCCAGAGCGAGCGCTCGCTGGACGACGTGCACGCGGCGCTGTCGCGGCTGCTGCACGGGCGGGTGGGCGGCGGGCGTCCCTGACGCGGACGCCGGTCTCCGCCACCGGCACCGCCACCGGTGCCGGTGCCGGTGCTCGTCTGAGCCGGCGCGCTCAGCTCTGAGTACCCGTACCTAGTGCCGGAGATGAGTAGCTGCGCGGATGGGCTCCCACCTGCGCGGACGACAGAGTGGGAACCACGGAAGGGGCGCTCGCGCCGAGACCGCCGACACGGGGCGGCGGAAGCGGCGCGAGACCCCGGACGGAACGGGGACACGGGGGAAGACGCACCGGTCCGGTGGCGCTCGGGGGGATCGAGCGCCGCCGGGCCGGCGTTTTCCTGTCCGCCCCGCGCCGGCGGCGACTGGTTACGATCGCTTCGTGTCGATTCTTCCCCTCGTGTTCACCAGCGGCTGGGCCAGCGGCATCAACGCCTACGCGGTGGTGCTCCTGCTCGGCGTCTTCGGCGCGACCGGGATCAGCGACGAGGTGCCGGCCTCCTTGCAGCGCACCGACGTCATGGTGGTCGCCGGGGTCCTCTTCCTGATCGAGGCGGTCAGCGACAAGATCCCGTACGTGGACTCGCTGTGGGACAGCGTCCACACGGTGGTCCGGCCGGTCGCCGGAGCGGTGGTGGGGGCCCTGCTGGCCGGGCAGAGCGGTTCGCTGCCGGAGCTGGCGGCGGGCGCGGTGGGCGGTTCGACGGCGCTGCTGAGCCATCTGGTGAAGGCCGGGACGCGAATGGCGGTGAACACCTCGCCCGAGCCGTTCAGCAACATCGTGCTCAGTACGGCCGAGGACCTGGGCGTCGCGGGCATCGTCAGCTTCGCCATGTTCCATCCCGTCGCGGCGGCCTCGATCGCCGGGGCGCTGCTCCTGGCCGGGCTGGTGCTGCTGGTCCTCCTGGCCGCCCGCATCCGGCGCTTCCGCCGCCGCCGGGCGCGGCGCCGGGAGGATAAACGCCTGATGGGCACGGGCGGACCGGCTCCCCGCTGAGTTCTCGGTGGTCCCCGCGGAGCTGTCGGTGGCCCCCGTTACAGTCACTGGCATGGCACGGATTGCGGTGATCGGCGCCGGGCTCGGCGCGATGGCGACCGCCGCCCGGCTGGCCGTCGCGGGCCACCGGGTGACGGTGTACGAACGCGGGGGCACGCACGGCGGTGCGGTGGGCCGCTTCGAGCGGGACGGGTTCGCCTTCGACACGGGACCGGGGCTGCTGCATCTCCCCGCCGTGTACCGGGACCTGTTCGTCAAGACCGGCCGGGAGTCCCTGGAGGACTCCGTGGACCTGGCCCCGGTCGACCCGGCGGGCCGCCACCTGTTCGCGGACGGTACGGACGTCTCGCTGCCCAACGCCTCGCGCGGGGCCGTGGCGGCGCTGGGCGGCGCGCTCGGCGCGGACGCGGGCGACCGCTGGGACGCGTTCATGAGCCGCGCCGGGGCCGCCTGGGACCGGGTCCGCAGGCCTCTCCTGGAGGAGCCCCTGTGGCCGGACTGGCAGGTGCTGGGCAAGGACCCGTACCCGTCGGTCGCCACCCGCCGGCTGCTGCGCGAGCGCCGCGCCGCCACGCTCGCCGAGATCGGCGCCTGGGAACTGCGCGACCCCCGGCTGACGGCCCTGCTGGAGAGCTACGCCCTCGCGTTCGGCCTCGACCCCCGCAGGGCTCCCGCCTCCGCCGCCGTGCTGCCGTACATGGAGCAGACCTTCGGCACCTGGTACGTACGGGGCGGCATGCGGGCGCTGGCGGACGCCGTGCACGCGCGCTGCCTGGCCCGCCGGGTCGAGTTCGCCTTCGGCGCGGAGGTCGTCGCGGTCACCGTGCGGGACGGCCGGGCCGCGGGGGTGGAGCTGGCGGACGGCACCCGGGCGGCGGCCGACCACGTGGTCGCGGCCGTCCACCCGCGGACCCTCGACGCGCTGGTGCACGGCCGCCCCGACGGCGCCCGGGAGGGGCACGAGCTGTACGGCGAGGGCGACTTCCAGCCCGGTCCGGAGGCGGCGGGCGCGGGCCGGGTGACGGTCTGCCTGGCCCTGTCCGGCGCGCGCGACCCGCGGGCGGCCCACCGCACGGTGGTGCACTCCGCCGACCGGGCGGCCGAGCTGCGCACCGTCTTCGAGGGCGCGGGAGCCCCGAAGTCGCCCACCGTGTGGGTCATGCGCCCCGACGATCCCGCCCTGCGCCCCGACGACGCGCACGAGACCGTCGTCCTGACGGCCGCGGCCCCGTCCCTGGACCGTGCGGACTGGACCCGTGCGTCGGCCGAGGCCTGGGCGGACGCCATGGTGGCGCAGGCGTCCCGGGCGGTCACGGGGCTGGCCGGCCGCGTGCTGTGGCGCGAGGTCCACACCCCCCGGGACATCGCCGCGCGGACCGGCGCGCCCGCGGGCGACCTGCCCGCGCCCGCGCTGGCGGGCGCCTCGGGGACGCACCTCGTGCGGTCCAACTCCCCCCGGCTGCCGGGCCTGTACGCGGCGGGCGGCTGGGCCCACCCCGGCGGCGGGCTCGCGCACGCCGGGATGTCGGGCGCGCTGGTCGCCGGGCTGATCGTCGAGGGGGACGGCTTCCGGGGCTCGCAGTAGCAGCGGAGCACGCGCGGGGGCCCGGACTTCTCACGGAAGTCCGGGCCCCCGCGCGTACGGGGCCCGGTGCCGCCGCGTACGCGTGCTTCAGTAGCGGTACTGGCCGTTCGCGCCCGTGTCGTGGCCGTTGGGGTGTCCGGCGGGCTGCTGCGGGGCCTCGGGGGCGAACGGCTGCTCGCCGTCGCGCTGCTGCGGGACCCACACCCCGCCGGGCGGGGTCTCGCCCGGGTAGCCCTCGTAGGGGCCGGGGTAGAGCTGCTGCTGGCCGCCGTAGGAGTCGTAGTCGGCGCCGCCGTAGGACTGGGGGCCGATGTACGGGTCGGAGTAGGCGGCGTACTGCTGCTGCCCGGTGTCGTAGGCGTACACCCCGGCGCTCCCGGTGTCCGCGGCGGCGTGGGCGGCGCCGGCGCCCTGCGGGTCGTAGGCGGGGTAGGAGCCGCCGCCGAAGCCGTCGTGGCCCTGCGGCTGCGGTGCGGGGGCGGAGAAGGACGCAGGGGTGTCGTAGATCCCGTACCGGCCGGTCTCGTCGGGCATCGGCTGCGGCTCGAAGACGGGGGGCTGCGGGTCGTCGTGCTGGGGCGCGCCGTGGCCCTGGTGCGGGGCGGGCTGCCCCTGGGGCGGTGCGCCGTGTCCCTGGTGCGGGGCGGCCTGTCCCTGCTGCGGGGCGCCGTGGCCCCGGTCGTATCCGGGCACGCCCTCGAAGCCGGTGCTCGGGCCGCCGCTGTCCTGCTCGCCGTACTCCAGTCCGGAGACCTGGAGCGTCGGCTGCTGCGGGGGCGCGTCGGCGTTGCCGCGGCGGCGCTTGCTGGCACCCGGCTTGCCGCCGATCGCCCAGCCGGTGGCGAAGCCCCGCCGGAAGGACAGGGTGACGTACGTCTGGCCGACCGCGAAGGCGATGGCGCCCGCGCCGATCACCGGGACGGACGGCAGCAGCACGCCGACCACCACGACGGCGAAGCCCGCGAAGGCGAGCACCCGCCAGCGCAGCCGCGCCTTGTACTGCAACAGCACCTCGCCGAGCAGCCACAGCGCGACCACGCCGAATGCGATGTAGAGGACCGTCCAGCCCATGTACGCCCCTCTCCTGCGGCCGCTGCGTCCCCTGGTGGACGCGGCGGCGCGAGTACAGCTGTGGTGACCGCTTACGACCGCGTCGGCAGTGACGTCTGGTCGTGCAGTCCGAGATTCTCGTAGATTTCGAGCGTCGCCGTCGAGTTGTTCAGCGTGATGAAGTGCATTCCCGGCACACCTTCGGCGAGCAGCGTCGCGCAGAACTCCGTGGCGAACTCGATGCCAATGGAGCGTACAGCGGCGGGATCGTCCTTGACCGCGAGCATCCGTTCTTTCACGGCGTCCGGAAATTGCGCGTTGCTGAGCTGCGGAAGTCTGTCCAGTTGCCTGACCAGCGTGACAGGCATCACTTCCGGGATGATCGGGGTGCGGCAACCGGCTGCTTCCACCCGGTCACGCATCCGCAGATAGCTCTCCGGGTCGAAGAACATCTGCGTGATCGCGTAATCGGCGCCCGCCCGGCACTTCTCCACGAAGTGGCGGATGTCGGAGTCCCAGTTCTCCGAGCGCGGGTGCATCTCCGGGAATGCGGCGACGCCGACGCAGAAGTCGCCGGACTCCTTGATGAGCTCCACGAGTTCGGACGCGTACGTGACGCCTTCCGGGTGCTTGATCCACTCCCCCATCGGGTCGCCCGGCGGGTCGCCGCGCACCGCGAGGATGTTGCGGATGCCCGCGTCGGCGAACTGGCCCACCATGTTGCGCAGCTCGGCGACCGAGTGGTCGACCGCGGTGAGGTGCGCGACGGGCGTGAGCGTGGAGTCGGAGGCGATCTTCTGGGTGGCCTTGACGGTGCCCTCGCGGGTGGAGCCGCCCGCCCCGTAGGTCACGGAGACGAAACTGGGGCGCACTGCCTCGACCCGGCGCAGGGCGTTCCAGAGGTTCTGCTCGCCCTTCTCGGTTCTGCGGGCCGAGAATTCGAAGGAAAACGACGTCTTTCCGGTCTCCAGCAGTTCACGCACCGTAAGCGCGCGATCCGATCTGGTGGAAGCTGTGCCAAGGGCCATGCCGAGAGATTAGCCAGCGGGGCGGCGCAGACCCAACCACCCAGGAGGCAAAGGTCCGTTATGCCGGTTTCTTGTCCACCCTTCGGACAGTTGTCCGGCGTGACCTATGCGCTCACTGGTCGTATGACCTGATCCTCTTGGCCAGCCCGGCGGCCGCGGCGGCCGGGTCCGTCGCCTCGGTCAACGCACGGACGACCACGACCCGGCGGGCCCCGGCGGCCAGCACCTCGTCCAGGTTGTGGGCGTCGATGCCGCCGATGGCGAACCAGGGGCGCGCCTGGCCGAGGGAGGCCGCGTAACGCACCAGGTCGAGGCCGGGGGCGTGGCGGCCGGGCTTGGTGGGGGTGGGCCAGCAGGGACCCGTGCAGAAGTAGTCGACGCCGCTCTCCGCGACGGCCGCGTCGACCTCGGAGACGGCGTGCGTGGAGCGGCCGATCAGGACGTCCTCGCTGCGGGAGCCGAGGACGGCGCGGGCGGCGGGCACCGGGAGGTCGCCCTGGCCCAGGTGGAGGACGTCGCTGCCGATGGCGTGCGCCACGTCGGCGCGGTCGTTCACGGCGAGGAGCTTGCCGTGCCTGCGGCAGGCGTCGGCGAGGACGGCGAGGTGCTCCAGCTCCTCGCCGGCCTCCATGCCCTTGTCGCGGAGCTGGACGATGTCGACACCGGAGGAGAGCACGGCGTCGAGGAAGGCGGGCAGGTCGCCGCGCTCCTTGCGGGCGTCCGTGCACAGGTAGAGCCGGGCGTCGGCGAGCTGCTCGCTGGGCGTGGGCATGGTGCGGTTCCCCCCGTGGTGGTGCCGGGGGCGGACCCCGGTCGTCGGCGGCGGGTGCGCGGTCCGCCGGGGCGGGCCGCGCACCGCCGTGGTGTGGTGCGGCGTGCCGGGGGCGAGCGGCGCTCGGGTGCGCCGCTCCACCTCCGGCGGGTCAGAGGGCGAGCGCCTGGGCGCGGCGCTTCACCTCCGTGCCGCGATTCTCGCTCAGCGCCTGCGCGGGGGTGCCGGGCAGGGTCGGGTCGGCGGTGAAGAGCCACTCCAGCATCTCCTCGTCGGAGAAGCCGTCGTCCTTCAGGACCGTCAGCAGCCCGGGCAGGCCCTTGACGATCTTGTCGCCGTCGATGAAGGGGGCGGGCACCTGGAGCGAACGGTTCTCACCGCGTCGTACGGCGATGAGCTGGCCGTCCTTCACCAGCTGCCGCACCTTCGTCACCTCCAGGTCGAGCATCTCCGCGATGTCGGGGAGGTAGAGCCAGGCGGGGACGAGGGCGTCGATCTTTGCGTCAATCTCGGTCACAGGACAAGCGTGCCATCCGGGACCGGCAACCGGCACCCGGGGCCGGTCCGCGCGACGGACTCCGTACGGCCCGGACACCCGGCCACGGCATCCGCACGGCCGGCGCCGGGCGCCCGGCTACGGCGTCCGGACCGCCGACTTCAGGGGTACGGCCGGGTCGGCGGCCCGCACCGGGTCCAGTGCCGCGCCCGTCTCGACCAGCTTGCGCCCCTGGGCGAGGTCGCGCGGGCGGCCGACCGCGAGGAGCGCGACCAGGGCCCCGCCGCGCAGCCAGCACACCGACCAGGAGGGGGTGGCGGGGTCGCCGCGCCAGATCATCTCGTCGGCGTCCGCGTGGTGGCCGACGTACTGCACGAAGCGGCCGAACTGCTCGGACCAGAAGTAGGGCACCGGGTCGTAGGGCGCCGGCGTGCCGTCCGTGATGTGCGCCGCGACGGTGCGCGGGCCCTGGAGGGCGTTGTCCCAGTGGTGCACGAGCAGGCGCGCAGCGTAGCGGCGCGAGGGGAAGGAGGCGCAGTCGCCGACGGCGTACACGTCGGGCACGGAGGTGCGCAGGTGCTCGTCCGCGGTGATCGATCCGTCGTCGCCGAGCCGCACGCCGGAGCCGGCCAGCCAGCCCGTCGTGGGTCTGGCCCCGATGCCGACGACCACGGCGTCGGCGGGGAGACGGCGGCCGTCGGCCAGCAGCACCGCGCCCGGCTCCACCGAGGCCACCTGTGCGCCGGTGATCAGTTCGGCGCCGCCCTCGGCGTACCAGGCGGCCATCGGGACGGCGATCTCGGCGGGCATCGTGCCGGCGAGCGGCCGGTCGGCGGCCTCCACGACGGTGACCGGGCAGCCGGCCTCGCGGGCGGCGGTGGTGAACTCCGCGCCGATCCAGCCGGCGCCGACGACCACCACGTCGCTCTGCGCGTCCAGCACCGGCCGCAGCCGCCGGGCGTCGTCGAGCGTCCTCAGCAGGTGCACTCCGGGGACGCCGAGGGAGCCGGGCAGCGTGACCGGGTCGGCCCCTGTGGCGATCACCAGCAGGTCGTAGGGAACAGGTCCCGTCAGGGTGTCGACCTCGTGGTCGTCCGGGCGCAGGGCGACCGCCTCGCAGCCCAGGCGCAGTTCGACGCCGAGCGCCTCGAAGTCGACCTCGAAGGCGGAGCCGTCGGCCTTGCCGAGCAGCACCGCCTTGGACAGCGGCGGCCGGTCGTACGGCGGATGGGGTTCGGCTCCGAGCACGGTGAGCGGACCGGCGAAACCCTGCTCGCGCAGGGCGACGGCGGTCTGCACTCCGGCCATGCCCGCGCCGACGACGACGATGTGCTTCTGCTCGCTCACGCGTCCACCTTACGTTTCTGACGAGCCGTCAGGAATGTTGGCCCGCGCGCCGGCCTCCCCGCCGCCCGGAATCTCCTCGACGACGCTCGTGCCGCTGCCGTCCTGGGATTCCCATGCCCAGCTCTCCTCCAGCCGAACGCGGCCGTCGGCCAGGAGCACGACCTGCGAGCGGCACCGTCCGGACGAGGTCGTCCCGTCGTGCCCCAGCTGTACGTAACGGAAGTCGAGCCGGTCGCCCTCGCGCGTGCCCACGAGATGCCCGCGCACGACGTCGCCGCCCGCGTACTCGGCCCAGATCCGGCCGTCCCGCTCGTGGTAGGCGAACCGGGTGCGGGCGCCGACCTGTCCGGGCGCCTGGTCGGCGACCGGGGCCAGCAGCAGTCCGTCGAGCGAGCGGGGCACGGGAGGCACCTCACAGTCTGTTGAACCCGGGGTTAGTCTGGTCACCGTACAAGCACTCACGGGAGCCCGGCGGACCGGGCTGAGAGGGAGGCTGACCAGGCCTCCGACCGTACGAACCTGATCCGGGTCATGCCGGCGAAGGGAGGGGCTGGACGCCCATGCGCACCTCTGCGGAAAAGCCGTACGACGTCCTGGTGGTCGGGGGCGGGATCATCGGCCTGGTGACGGCCTGGCGGGCCGCCCAGCGGGGCCTGCGGACCGCCCTGGCCGACCCCGAACCGGGCGGCGGCGCGGCCCAGGTGGCCGCCGGGATGCTGGCCGCCGTCACCGAACTGCACTACGGCGAACAGACCCTGCTCGGTCTCAACCTCGCCTCCGCGCGCCGCTATCCGGACTTCGTCGCGGAGCTCCAGGAGGCGAGCGGGCAGGACACCGGTTACCGCGCGTGCGGCACCCTGGCCGTCGCCCTGGACGCCGACGACCGCGCCCACCTGCGCGAACTGCACGCCCTGCAAAGGCAGTCGGGGCTGGAGTCGGAGTGGCTGACCGGACGCGAGTGCCGCCGCCTGGAACCGATGCTGGCGCCCGGCGTGCGCGGGGGGCTGCGGGTGGACGGCGACCACCAGATCGACCCGCGACGCCTCGCCGCGGCCCTCCTGACGGCCTGCGGGCGCGCCGGAGTGGTCCTGCACCGCGCCCGCGCCGAACGGCTGACGGTGGTACGGGAACGGGCCGCGGGCGCGCTCCTCGCCGACGGCACGCGGATCGCCGCCGACCAGGTGGTGCTGGCCGCGGGCTCGTTCAGCGGACGGCTCGCCGGGGTGCCCGAGGAGGCGCTGCCGCCGGTGCGCCCGGTCAAGGGACAGGTGCTGCGGCTCACCGTGCCGCCCGCGTACGCCCCGTTCCTGAGCCGCACCGTGCGCGCGGTGGTGCGCGGCAGCCAGGTCTACCTGGTGCCCCGCGCGAACGGCGAACTCGTCGTCGGCGCCACCAGCGAGGAGCTCGGCTGGGACACCACGGTGACGGCGGGCGGGGTGTACGAGCTGCTGCGCGACGCCCACGAACTCGTCCCCGGCATCACCGAACTCCCCCTCACCGAGACCAGGGCCGGACTGCGCCCCGGCTCCCCCGACAACGCACCGCTGCTGGGGCCCACCCTGCTGCCGGGCCTGGTGCTCGCCACCGGGCACCACCGCAACGGGGTGCTGCTGACACCGGTGACGGGCGACGTGCTGGCCACCGTGCTGACCACCGGGGAACTGCCCGACGAGGCCCGCGCCTTCAGCCCGCGCCGGTTCGCCCCCGCCGCATCCCTTCCCGTACGACAGGAGCAGCCCGCATGAGCACCACGGTGAACGTGTCCGTGAACGGCGAGGGGCGCGCGGTCCCGCCCGGCACCACCCTCGACGACCTGGTCGCCGCCCTCACGCGTGCGCCCGCCGGCGTGGCCGCGGCCCTCAACGAGACCGTGGTGCCGCGCACCCGGTGGGCCGACACCGCTCTCGGCGACGGCGACCGGGTCGAGGTCCTCACCGCGGTCCAGGGGGGCTGACCGCCATGGCCGACGACCTCTTCACGCTGGGCGGCGTCTCCTTCTCGTCCCGCCTGATCATGGGCACGGGCGGGGCGCCCAGCCTCGACGTCCTGGAGCGCTCGCTGATCGCGTCGGGGACCGAGCTGACGACGGTGGCGATGCGCCGCCTGGACGCGTCCGTGCAGGGCTCGGTGCTGTCCGTGCTCGACAGGCTGAACATCCGGGTGCTGCCGAACACGGCGGGCTGCTACACGGCCGGCGAGGCGGTGCTCACCGCGCGCCTGGCGCGGGAGGCGCTGGGGACCGACTGGGTGAAGCTGGAGGTCATTGCGGACGAGCGCACCCTGCTGCCCGACCCGGTCGAGCTGCTGGACGCGGCGGAGACCCTCGTCGACGACGGCTTCACCGTCCTGCCGTACACCAACGACGACCCGGTGCTGGCGCGCAAGCTGGAGGACGTGGGCTGCGCGGCGGTGATGCCGCTGGGCTCCCCCATCGGCTCCGGACTCGGCATCCGCAACCCGCACAACTTCGAGCTGATCGTGGACCGGGCCCGGGTGCCGGTGATCCTCGACGCGGGCGCGGGAACGGCCTCGGACGCCGTGCTGGCGATGGAGCTGGGGTGCGCCGGGGTGATGCTCGCCTCGGCGGTGACGCGGGCGCAGGAGCCGGTGCTGATGGCGGAGGCGATGCGGCACGGGGTGGCGGCGGGACGGCTGGCCCACCGCGCGGGCCGCATCCCGCGCCGGCACTTCGCGCAGGCGTCCTCCCCGGAGTCGGGCCTGGCCCGGCTGGACCCGGAGCGGCCGGCGTTCTGAGGAGCCGGCCCGTGGCGGGGCGTTCCGTGGTCCGTGGCAGGAGGCGGCCCGTGACGGCGGCGGGGGCGGGTCCGCCCCTGTCACAGGTCGGCCTCAGTACGGCCGCACCCCGTACGCTCCCGTCCGCCCCGCCCCTACCGGCTCGTAGACTCCCTGCGTGGACACGACCCTCCAGGACCCCCTCGTCGGGCAGCTGCTCGACGGCCGCTACCTCGTCGAGGCACGCATCGCCGTCGGCGGGATGGCCACGGTCTACCGGGCCGTGGACACCCGCCTCGACCGCGAGCTCGCCCTCAAGGTGATGCACCTCGCGCTGGCCTCCGACGCCGCCTTCGTCGAGCGGTTCATCCGCGAGGCCAAGTCGGTGGCCCGCCTCGCGCACCCCAACGTGGTCGGCGTCTTCGACCAGGGCACCGACGGCGACTACGTCTACCTGGCGATGGAGTACGTCGCGGGCTGCACCCTGCGCGACGTGCTGCGCGAGCGCGGCGCGCTCCAGCCCCGGGCGGCGCTCGACATCCTGGAGCCGGTGCTGGCGGCGCTGGGCGCGGCGCACCGGGCCGGGTTCGTGCACCGCGACATGAAGCCGGAGAACGTCCTGATAGGGGACGACGGCCGGGTGAAGGTCGCCGACTTCGGTCTGGTGCGCGCCGTGGACACGGTCACCAGCACCACCGGGTCCGTCCTCGGCACGGTCTCCTACCTGGCGCCCGAGCAGATCGAGCACGGCACCGCCGACACCCGCGCGGACGTGTACGCGTGCGGCGTCGTCCTGTACGAGATGCTCACCGGTGCCAAGCCGCACGCCGGCGGCACCCCCGCGCAGGTGCTCTACCAGCACCTCAACGAGGACGTGCCGCCGCCGTCGGCCGCCGTGCCGGGGCTGGGGCCGGAGCTGGACGAGCTGGTGGCGAGCGCCACCGCCCGCGACCCGCAGGCCCGCCCGTACGACGCGGTGGCGCTGCTGGGGCAGGCGCACGCCGCCCGCGGCGCCCTCACCGACGCACAGCTCGACGCCGTACCGCCGCAGGCCAGGGAGAGCGTGCCCACCGGGCCCGAGGAGCGCACCAGCGTCATTCCGCGCACCCCCGCCCAGGCCCCGGAGCACACGAACGTCCTGCCGCAGGCCCTGCCGGACGAGCGGCAGCACACCAGTCGGCTGGTGCGGCCGCTGCCGCAGGAGCCCGAGCCGCCCGCCCGGCAGGGCCGGCGGCGCTCCGCACCGTCGCGCCGCACGCTGATCTCGCTGGTCACGGCCGTACTGCTGGCGCTGGGGGTGGGCGCGGGGGTCTGGTACATCAACTCCGGACAGTTCACCGAGGTCCCGCCGCTGCTCAGCAAGACCGAGCAGGACGCCCGTACGAGGCTCGACGCCGCCGGGCTCGACGTGAAGGACGTGGAGCGGAAGTTCAGCGACACCGTCGCGCGGGGCTCCGTCATGGACAGCGACCCGGCGCCCGGCGAGCGCATCCGCAGCGGCAACGCGGTGACGCTGGTGGTCTCGCGCGGTCCGGAGATCGTGAAGGTGCCCGACCTCAGGAGGGTGCCGCTGGCGAAGGCCAGGCAGGAGCTCAAGGAGGCGGGGCTCGCGCCGGGCGTGGTGACCAGGGCGTTCAGCGAGGACGTCCCGCTGGGCGCGGTGATCGGCACGGACCCGCGGGCGGGCACCGGACGCTCCCCCGACTCCGCGGTCGCCCTGGTGGTCAGCAAGGGCGCGCCGGTGGACATGCCGACCGTGACCGGACGCGGCGTCGAGGAGGCCACCAGCACCCTCGAAGGGCTCGGCCTGAAGGTCGAGGTCGCCGCCGAGCAGATCAACTCCCCCGCTCCGGCGGGCCGGGTGGCCCGCCAGTCGGTGCCCGCCGGGACCCGGCTGGGCCAGGGCGAGAAGGTCACCCTGACGGTCTCCAAGGGGCCGCGGATGATCCAGGTGCCGGACGTGACCGGCAAGCACGCCGACGAGGCGACCCGCGTCCTGACGGGTGCGGGCTTCCAGGTCGAGGTGGACCGGCCGATCCTCTCCTTCAGCAAGGTGATCGAGAAGCAGTCCGTGCAGGGCGGCCAGGAGGCCCCCGAGGGCAGCACGATCACCATCACGACGAAGATCCTCTAGCGCCGGCGCCGCCTGCGGCGGGACGCCCCGGGAGGGGGCGTCCCCGGGGTGCGGCATCCTGGACGGCGATGAGCACCGCAGACACCCCCTCCCCGTTCCCCGCCGGCCCCCCGGCCTCCCGCAATCCGGTCGGCGGCCACGTCCCGGTCGCCGGCGGACTCGCCTCCACCGGCCTGCCGTACGCCCGCGCGATGGGCGCGGAGGCCGTGCAGGTCTTCGTGGCCAACCCGCGCGGCTGGGCGACCCCGGCCGGGAATCCGGCGCAGGACGAGCTGTTCCGGGCGGCCTGCGCCGCCGAGCGCATACCGGCGTACGTCCACGCCCCGTACCTGATCAACTTCGGCTCGCACACCGAGGCCACCGTCGAGAGGTCCGTGGAGTCGCTGCGGCACTCGCTGCGCCGGGCCCGGGCGATCGGCGCGCTGGGCGTCGTCGTGCACACCGGCTCGGCGACCGGCGGCCGCCCCCGCGAGGTCGCCCTCGCGCAGGTGCGCGCGCGCCTGCTGCCGCTGCTGGAGGAGCTGACCCACGACGACGACCCGTGCCTCCTGCTGGAGTCGACGGCCGGGCAGGGTTTCTCGCTGTGCTCGCGGACCTGGGACTTCGGCCCGTACTTCGACGCCCTGGACCGCCATCCGAAGCTGGGCGTCTGCCTGGACACCTGCCACATCTTCGCGGCCGGCCACGACCTGGCCGGCCCCGGCGGCATGAAGCAGACGCTGGACCTGCTGGTGGACACCGTCGGCGAGGGCCGTCTGAAGCTGATCCACGCCAACGACTCCAAGGACGTCACGGGCGCGCACAAGGACCGGCACGAGAACATCGGCGCCGGTCACATCGGCGAGGAGCCGTTCCGGGAGCTGTTCTCGCACCCGGCGACGGAGGGCGTGCCGCTGGTCATCGAGACACCGGGCGGCAAGGAGGGGCACGCGGCGGACGTGGCGCGGCTGAAGGAGCTGCGCGCGTTCTGAGGGAGTTCCGAGAGCCTTGAGGAATACCCCAGGGGGGTATACGGTTCCTGTCGTCGACAGGGACCGCTACCTGACTTGGGGGCACACCGTGCAGCACCACGAGGCACACGTTCACGGGGAGCACGCGCAGCACGAGGGGCACCCGCCGACGCCCCCGCACGCCCACCACAGCACCGCCGGCGGCACGGTCACCTGGCGCGCCGCCGCGCAGGCCACCCTGCACTGCCTCACCGGATGCGCCATCGGCGAAGTGCTCGGAATGGTGATCGGCACCGCCCTCGGCTGGGGCAACGCGGCGACGATGGTCCTGGCCGTCGCGCTGGCCTTCTTCTTCGGTTACGCGCTGACCCTGCGCGGCATCCTCAAGGCGGGCGTCGGCTTCGGCGCGGCCTTCAAGGTCGCCCTCGCCGCGGACACCCTGTCGATCACGGTGATGGAGCTGGTCGACAACGGGGTGCTCGCCCTGTGGCCGGGCGCGATGGACGCCCACCTGACGGACGGGCTGTTCTGGGGAGTGCTGGCGATCGCCTTCGCGGCGGCCTTCGCGGTCACCACCCCGGTGAACAAGTGGCTGATCGGGCGCGGCAAGGGGCACGCGGTGGTGCACCGCCACCACCGCTGAGACACCGCGCGGCACACGGCGGCCCCGGGCTACAGCTCGGGGCCGTCCCCCGGTTCCTCCTGGTAGGAGTAGCGCTGCTCGCGCCAGGGGTCGCCGATGTTGTGGTAGCCGCGCTCCTCCCAGAAGCCGCGGCGGTCGGCGGTCATGTACTCGATGCCGCGGACCCACTTGGGGCCCTTCCAGGCGTACAGGTGCGGCACCACCAGGCGCAGCGGGAAGCCGTGTTCGGCGGTGAGCAGGTCGTCGCCCTTGTGCGTGGCGAAGATGGTGCGCTCGTCCGTGAAGTCCTTGATGCGGATGTTGGCGCTGTAGCCGTACTCGGCCCACACCATGACGTGCGTGACACCGGGGGCCGGCGGTGCGAGGTCCAGGACCGTTCGGGCGGCGACACCACCCCATTCGGCCCCCAGCATGCTGAATTTCGTCACGCAGTGGAGATCGGCGACCACGGTGTCGAAGGGCAGGGCCGAGAACTCCTCGTGGTTCCAGCAGTGTTTCCCGCCGTCCGCCGTCGCGCCGAAGACGCGGAATTCCCAGCGGTCGGGCTTGAACTTGGGGACGGGCCCGTAGTGGGTGACCGGCCAGCCGCGCTGCAGCCGCTGTCCCGGCGGAAGCTCGGAGTGCTCGATGTCGCGGTATTCCCGGCTTTCCGGCTGACCCATGTCTTCCATGGTGACAGACGGCGCGGGGTGGTCATGACCGGGTCTGGCCCGATTCGGGCAACTCCTACTAAGGAGGCACTTACTGGACGGCTTCCGAGATGCGGTGCGAGGATGCGCGCAATCTGCCCGGTCACCCCCCTGGAAGGAGCCCAGCGATGCAGGGCGACCCCGAGGTCATCGAATTTCTCAACGAGCAGCTGACCGCCGAACTGACGGCGATCAACCAGTACTTCCTCCACGCGAAGATGCAGGACAACTTCGGCTGGACCAAGCTCGCGAAGTACACGCGCGCCGAGTCCTTCGACGAGATGAAGCACGCGGAGATCCTGACCGACCGCATTCTCTTCCTGGACGGCCTGCCCAATTACCAGCGCCTCTTCCACGTCCGGATCGGCCAGACGGTCACCGAGATGTTCCAGGCGGACCGGCAGATCGAGGTCGAGGCGATCGACCGGCTGAAGCGCGGCGCGGAGGTCATGCGGGCCAAGGGCGACATCACCTCGGCCAAACTCTTCGAGGACATCCTCGCGGACGAGGAGCACCACATCGACTACCTGGACACGCAGCTCGCGCTGGTGGAGAAGCTCGGCGAGCCGCTCTACATCGCCCAACTGATCGAGCAGCCCAGCGAGGCGTGAGCCACGCCCGAGCGGGCCTAGGCGGCCTCGTCCAGGGCGATCGTCTCCGGCTGGTCGGCGACGGCCGACAGGTCGTGCCGGGCGATCAGCTCGCGGCGCGGGCAGGCTCCCCGGCCCAGCAGGCCCTGGATCGTCCGGACGCAGTTGCCGCAGTCCGTGCCCGCCTTGGTGACGGAGGCGATCTGGCGCGGGGTGCAGGCTCCGGCGGCGGCGTGCGCCTTGATCTGCTGATCGGTCACGCCGAAGCAGGAGCAGACGAACACGCGGACACCTCGATCCCACAGCCAGGCGATTCCTTGGTCAGGTAAACCTAACCTTACCCATCGCGTGGCGCGGGGGAAACCCCCGGTACGCCGGTGGGGCCCGGATCACAAGGATCCGGGCCCCACCGTGCCGTCGGGACGCGCGCAGCACTTACTGCGAGCGGTACATCTCCGCCACCAGGAACGCCAGGTCGAGCGACTGGCTGCGGTTGAGCCGCGGGTCGCAGGCCGTCTCGTAGCGCTGGTGCAGGTCGTCGACGAAGATCTCGTCGCCGCCGCCCACGCACTCGGTGACGTCGTCACCGGTGAGTTCGACGTGGATGCCGCCCGGGTGGGTGCCCAGGCCCTTGTGCACCTCGAAGAAGCCCTTGACCTCGTCCAGGACGTCGTCGAAGCGGCGCGTCTTGTGGCCGGAGGCGGCCTCGAAGGTGTTGCCGTGCATCGGGTCGGTCACCCACGCCACGGTGGCGCCGGACGCGGTGACCTTCTCGACCAGCTCGGGCAGCTTGTCGCGGACCTTGTCGGCGCCCATGCGCACGATGAAGGTCAGCCGGCCGGGCTCGCGGTCCGGGTCCAGCTTGTCGACGTAGCCGAGCGCCTCGTCGACCGTGGTCGTCGGGCCGAGCTTGATGCCGATCGGGTTGCGGATGCGGGAGGCGAACTCGATGTGCGCGCCGTCCATCTGCCGGGTGCGCTCGCCGATCCAGACCATGTGGCCGGACACGTCGTAGAGGTTGCCGGTGCGGGAGTCCACGCGGGTCAGCGCCGACTCGTAGTCCAGCAGCAGCGCCTCGTGGGAGGCGTAGAACTCCACCGTGCGGAACTCGGCCGGGTCGGTGCCGGCGGCCTTCATGAAGTTCAGCGCGTTGTCGATCTCGCGGGCGAGCTGCTCGTAGCGCTGGCCGGACGGCGAGTTCTTCACGAAGTCCTGGTTCCAGGCGTGCACCTGGCGCAGGTCCGCGTAACCGCCGGTGGTGAAGGCGCGCACGAGGTTGAGGGTGGACGCCGAGGCGTTGTACATCCGCTTGAGGCGCTCGGGGTCGGGGACCCGGGCCTCCTCGGTGAAGGCGAAACCGTTCACCGAGTCGCCGCGGTACGTCGGCAGGGTGACGCCGTCGCGGGTCTCCGTGCCCTTGGAGCGCGGCTTGGAGTACTGACCGGCGATCCGGCCCACCTTGACGACGGGCACGGACGCGGCGTACGTCAGCACCGCGCCCATCTGGAGCAGGGTCTTGAGCTTGTTGCGGATGTGGTCGGCGGACACGGCGTCGAACGCCTCCGCGCAGTCGCCGCCCTGGAGCAGGAACGCCTCGCCCTTGGCGACGGCTCCCATCCGGGCGCGCAGCTGGTCGCACTCGCCCGCGAAGACGAGCGGCGGATACGATTCGAGGTCCGCGACAACATCGCGCAGCGCCTCGGCATCGGGGTACTCGGGCTGCTGCGCCGCAGGAAGGTCGCGCCAGGTGTTGCCACCCTTGAGGGTGGTCTTCGCGTTCACGGTCACGCGGCCAGCCTACGGGGTGCGACCGGGTGCTCAGCGCCGCGCTCACAGGCTGAGACGTCGCGTTCACCGATGCGTGGGGTAAGGTGCGGCACATGTTCGCGCAACCGACCCGGAACCAGGACTGGTGGTGGACCGCTCATCCGGCGGCCCACTGAAATTCGCGCGTACATCCACTGACGCAGAGGCCGCCCCAGGAGGGCGGCCCTTCTCGTTTCCCGGCCGTTCCTCCGGCTCCGCACCCGGAAGGAACCCCCGATGTCTCTCTCCGACGCCGTACTGTCCCGTCTCCTCGGCGACGACTGCCCGCCCTTCGCACTGCTGCGCCGCCGCACCCCGGGGCGCGACCGGGACACCGTCGAGGTGCTGATCGGCGCGGTGCACGAGGCCGAGCGGCTCGCGGACCTGCCGGCCGGCGAGGACGGGCGGCCGGTGCTGGCGCTCGTGCCGTTCCGGCAGATCAGGGAGCGCGGCTTCGACGTGCGCGACGACGGGACGCCGCTGAGCGTGCTGGTCGCGGACGAGACGTACGAACTCCCGCTGGAGGACGTGTCGGCGGCGCTTCCCTCGCACCGGGTACGGGTGGAGGACGGCGCCTTCGACGTCGCGGACGCGGAGTACGCGAGGATCGTCCAGCGTGTCGTCGACGCCGAGATCGGGAGCGGCGAGGGGGCGAACTTCGTCATCCGGCGCACCTACACCGGTGTGGTCCCCGGCTTCGGCAGGGCCGACGCGCTGGCGCTGTTCCGGCGGCTGCTGGACGGGGAGCGGGGCGCGTACTGGACGTACGTCGTGCACACGGGCGACCGGGTGCTGGTGGGCGCGAGCCCCGAGGTGCACGTGCGGATGTCCGGCGGGACGGTCGTGATGAACCCGATCAGCGGCACCTACCGCTACCCGGCCGACGGCCCCGCCCCCGACGGCCTGCTGGACTTCCTCGCCGACCCGAAGGAGACCGAGGAGCTGTCGATGGTCGTCGACGAAGAGCTCAAGATGATGTGCACGGTCGGCGACATGGGCGGCGTGGTGGTGGGCCCCCGGCTCAAGGAGATGGCCCACCTCGCGCACACCGAGTACGAGCTGCGCGGGCGCAGTTCGCTGGACGTGCGGGACGTCCTGCGCGAGACGATGTTCGCCGCGACGGTGACCGGCTCGCCCGTGCAGAACGCGTGCCGGGTGATCGAGCGCCACGAGGTCGGCGGGCGCGGGTACTACGCGGGCGCCCTGGCCCTGCTGGGCGTCGACGCGTCCGGGGCGCAGACCCTGGACTCGCCGATCCTGATCCGTACCGCCGACATCGCCCTCGACGGCCGCCTGCGGGTGCCGGTCGGCGCCACGCTCGTACGGCACTCGGACCCGGCGTCGGAGGTGGCCGAGACGCACGCCAAGGCGGCGGGCGTGCTGGCGGCCCTGGGGGTGCGTCCCGGACGCCCCCGGGACGAGTCGGCGCGGCCCCCGCTCGCGGACGACGCCCGGGTGCGGGCGGCGCTGGACGGGCGGCGGGCCGGGCTCTCGCCGTTCTGGCTGCGGATGCAGGAGCGGGAGCGGACGCTCGCGGGACACGCCCTGGTGGTGGACGCGGAGGACACCTTCACGGCGATGCTGGCGCACGTGCTGCGCTCCTCGGGCCTGGAGGTGACCGTGCGGCGCTTCGACGCGCCGGGGCTGCGGGAGGCGGCGCTCGCCCATCCGGGGCCGGTGGTGCTGGGCCCCGGGCCCGGGAACCCGCAGGACGCGGCGGACCCGAAGATGCGGTTCCTGCGGGCGCTCACCGCCGACCTGCTGGGCGGGCACCCGCACGGGGTGCTCGGG
Source organism: Streptomyces sp. NPDC088745 (assembly GCF_044751045.1). NCBI lineage: Bacteria > Bacillati > Actinomycetota > Actinomycetes > Kitasatosporales > Streptomycetaceae > Streptomyces > Streptomyces sp. NPDC088745. Next base: position 431,969 of record NZ_JBIVLB010000003.1, on the reverse strand, counting down.
GTGTGCCTGGGCCACGAGCTGATCGCGGCGGAGCTGGGGCTGCGGATCGCGCGCAAGGAGGTGCCGCACCAGGGGGCGCAGGAGCGGGTGGTGCTGTTCGGGGTGCCGGAGACGGTCGGGTTCTACAACAGCTTCACCGCGGTGTGCGACGCGGCGGAGGCGGCGGAACTGGCCGCGCACGGGGTGGAGACCGCCCGCAACCACGCCACCGGGGAGCTGCACGCGCTGCGCGGGCCCGGGTTCGCCTCCGTGCAGTTCCACCCGGAGTCGGTGCTCAGCCTGCGCGGGGCGGCGGTGGTGACACGGCTGCTGGCGGCGTTCGTGCCGACCGGGGTGTGAGACCCGCTCAGCCGGCCAGCACGTTGTCGCCGCGACGGCCCGCCAGGAAGTCGCCGACGTTCCGCACGGTCGCCTCGATGATCTGCTCCAGGGCGTCCACCGTGTAGTACGCCTGGTGCGAGGTGACCAGCACGTTGGGGAAGGTGACCAGGCGGGCCAGGGTGTCGTCGGCGACCACCTCCAGGGACTTGTCGAGGAAGAACAGGCCCGCCTCCGCCTCGTACACGTCCAGGCCCACCCCGGCGAAGCGCCCGGCGCGCAGCTCGTCCACGAGGGCCTCGGTGTCGACGAGGCCGCCGCGGCTGGAGTTGACCAGGATCGCGTCGTCCTTCATGGCGCGCAGGGCGCCGGCGTCGATGAGGTGGCGGGTGCCGGGCAGCAGCGGCACGTGCAGGCTGATCAGGTCGGCGGAGGCGAGGAGCTCGTCCTTGTCGACGTACTCCATGCCCAGCGCCACGCACTCCGGGTTCGGCGCCACGTCCCAGCCGAGCAGGCGCATGCCGAAGCCGTGGGCGATCCGGGTGAACGCCTCGCCGATCTTGCCGGTGCCGAGCACGCCCGCGGTGCGGCCGCGCATGTCGCGGCCGAGCAGCCCGTCGAGGCGGAAGTCGAAGTCGCGGGTGCGGGCGGCGGCACGCACCACGCGGCGGTTGACGGCCATCGCGAGGGTCCAGGCGAACTCGGCGACGGAGTGGGGCGAGTAGTACGACACACGGGCGACGGTGAGGCCGAGTCCGCGGGCGACGTCGAGGTCGATGTTGTTGAAGCCGGTGGAGCGCTGGGCGATCATCCGGGTGCCGCCGGCGGCGAGGGTGCGCAGGACGGCGGCGCTCAGGTCGGCGTTGACGCTGGTGCTGATGACCTCGTGCCCGGCGGCGATGGGGGCGGTGTCCTCGGTGAGGAAGACCTTGAGGCAGTGCGCCTCGCCGAGTCCGGCGTCCGTGAAGGCCTTCTCGATCAGCGGCTGCTCGTCGGCCTGCACACCGAATGCCAGAATTTTCACGGAATTCCCCAGTCACGAGAGGCTTTGCGCGGATTCAGCCAATATCTCCGATCCGGGCGGGCCGAGCCACTCGCCGCCGGGCGCTAGCCGAAGAAGACCTCCGCCTCCGCGTACATCTCGGGCGGCACCGTCTTCAGCCTCGCCGTGGCCTCCCCGATCGGCACGCGCACGATGTCCGTGCCCCGCAGCGCCACCATCGTCCCGAAGTCCCCGTCGCGCACCGCGTCCACGGCGTGCAGCCCGAAGCGGGTGGCCAGCCACCGGTCGAAGGCGCTCGGGGTGCCGCCGCGCTGGACGTGTCCCAGCACCGTCGTACGCGCCTCCTTGCCGGTGCGCCTCTCGATCTCCGCGGCCAGCCACTCCCCCACCCCGGAGAGGCGCACGTGCCCGAAGGAGTCCAGGGTGCCGTCCTTGAGCACCGGGTCGCCGTCGCGCGGCATCGCCCCCTCCGCGACGACCACGATGGGGGCGTACGAGGAGCGGAAGCGCGAGGTGATCCAGCCGCACACCTCGTCGACGTCGAAGCGCCGCTCGGGCACCAGGATGACGTTGGCGCCGCCCGCCAGCCCCGCGTGCAGGGCGATCCACCCGGAGTGGCGGCCCATCACCTCCACCACCAGCACCCGCATGTGGGACTCGGCGGTGGTGTGCAGGCGGTCGATGGCCTCGGTGGCGATGGAGACGGCGGTGTCGAAGCCGAAGGTGTAGTCGGTGGCGGAGAGGTCGTTGTCGATGGTCTTGGGCACCCCGACGCACGGGATGCCGTACTCGCCGGACAGCCGGGCGGCGACCCCGAGGGTGTCCTCGCCGCCGATGACGACGAGCGCCTCCACGCCGTGCCGGGCCAGCGTCGCCTCGATCAGGCGCACGCCCTCCTCGCCCTCGGCGAGCGGGTTGGTGCGCGAGGAGCCGAGGATGGTGCCGCCGCGCGGCAGGATGCCGCGCACGGCGGCGATGTCCAGGGTCGTCGTGCGGTGGTCGTCGAGCAGCCCGCGCCAGCCGTCGCGGAAGCCCACGAACGCGTACCCGTAGTCCCGCACGCCCTTGCGGACGGCGGCCCGGATGACCGCGTTGAGCCCGGGGCAGTCGCCGCCCCCGGTCAGAAGCCCCACTCGCATGCCGTGTCCCCCCGCCGCCGCCCGGCCCTGGAACCCACCACGCTAGAGCGGCCCGCCGAGGGCGTCGAGAGTGCGGGGCGGGCCGCCCGGTGCGCCTCAGGAGCCGTCGAGGCCGCGCTCGATGGCGTAGCGCACCAGTTCCACCCGGTTGTGCAGCTGGAGCTTGCCGAGGGTGTTCTGCACGTGGTTCTGCACGGTGCGGTGCGAGATGACCAGGCGCTCCGCGATCTGCTTGTACGACAGCCCCTTGGCGACCAGCCGCAGCACCTCGGTCTCCCGGTCGGTGAGCTGCGGGGCACGCGGCTCGTCCGGGGCGGCCGGCGCCGGGTCGGCGGCCAGCCGGCGGTACTCGCCGAGCACCAGCCCGGCGAGCCCCGGCGTGAACACCGGGTCGCCGGCGGCGGTGCGCGCGACGGCGTCCGTCAGCTCCTCGGCGGACGCCGACTTCAGCAGGTAGCCGGTCGCACCGGACTTCACCGCCTCCAGCACGTCGGCGTGCTCGCCGCTCGCGGAGAGCACCAGGACGCGCAACTGGGGGTCGGCGCCGACCAGCTCGCGGCACACCTGGACGCCCGGCATGCCCGGCAGGTTCAGGTCGAGCACCAGCACCTGCGGCGAGACGGCCTGCGCGCGGCGTACGGCCTGCGGGCCGTCACCGGCGGTGGCGACCACGTCGAACCCGGCGGCGGCCAGGTCGCGGGCGACGGCGTCGCGCCACATGGGGTGGTCGTCGACCACCATCACCCGGACGGACGGCCGCTGTTCCTCCGTCCCCTCCGCCGCCGCCATGTGCCTGACCTGTTCGTTCATCGTTCCGCCTTCCCCCGTGGGACCTTCAGTTCTACTTCCGTGCCCTGTCCGGGCACGGAGACCAGCTCGGCGCTGCCGCCCAGGTCCCGCAGCCGGCCGCGGATCGACAGGGCGACGCCGAGGCGCCCCTCCTCCTCGGCCTGCGCGAGTCTGCCCTCGGGGATGCCGGGGCCGTCGTCCCGTACCGTCACGATCACTTCGTCCGGCTCGTCCTCGACCAGGATCCAGGCCCGGGCGCCCTCGCCCGCGTGCCTGCGCACATTGTCCAGGGCGGCGCCGGCGGCCGCCGCGAGCTCCAGTGCGGCGGCGGGCGCCAGCAGCACCGGCGTGCCGGGCTCGGCGAAGGAGACCGCGGCCCCGGCGTGCGGGGCGAGCAGCGCGCGCAGGTCCACCGGCCCGGCGTCCTCCCGTACGCCGTCGGCGGCGTCCGTCTCCACGACGCGCACCAGCGCCCCCCGGGAGGCCTCGTGCGAGGCCCGCGCGGTGGGCACCAGGCCACTGGAGACGAGGGTGCGCAGGGCGATCTCCTGCTCACCGGCCAGCCGGCCCAGTTCGGCCGCCTCGCCGCCGAGCGCGGTGCCCCGGCGCTGCACCATGGCGAGCACCTGCAGGACGCTGTCGTGGATGTCGCGGGCGAGGCGCTCGCGCTCCCGGGTGGCGGCCTCGATCTCCAGGGCGCGCGCGAGGGTGGCCTCCGAGGCGCGGGCGACCTCCACGACGTAGCCGATGGCGATGGAGGCCACCCACACCAGCAGCACGTTGTGCAGGGTGTCCCGGCTGGGCGTGCCGCGCTCGACCAGGTTGGCGGCGGCCACCAGCGAGGAGGCGGAGGCGGCCCAGCGCCAGCCGCCCTTGATGGCGTACGCGAGGACCGAACCGGCGGTCCATATCGTCGGCAGGGTGGGCCCGTCGACCAGCCGCGCCTCGACGTTGGCGAGCGGGGTGATCAGGATGCCCACGAGGGCGACGGCGAGGTCGACGCCGAGGAAGCCCCCGGTGCAGCCGGCGGCGTTGGCCACCCTGGGGAGCGTGGCGAGCGTCCACACCGCCATCACCGAGAGGTAGGCGACCGCCACCCAGGGGCGCTCGAACTCCTCGCGCGTGAACACGAACAGCAGCACCGCGTAGACCGCCGTGAGCACGCGGTAGCCGGTGAGCGCGCGCCACAGCGGCTGCTCGACCGACATCCGCACGACCCGCGAGCGCTGGGCCTCGGCCATGTTCCCCCACCCCCCGGACGGACGACCTCTGCGAGGACTCTCGCACGGACGACGCCGTCCGGTCCCGGAACGTTCCACCGCCTACGCGGAACGTTCCTCCTGCGCGCTCTTCTCGGCCTTCTGGGCCTTCTCCAGCTCGGCCTGGGCGGCCTTCTGGGCCTTCTCCAGTTCCGCCCTCTCCGCCTTGGCCGCCTTCTCGGCGTCCGCGATCTGGCGCTTGGCGGCGGTCGCGTAGATGTCGACGTACTCCTGGCCGGAGAGCTTCATGATCTCGTACATGACCTCGTCGGTCACCGAGCGCAGGATGAAGCGGTCGCCTTCCATGCCGTGGTAGCGGCTGAAGTCGAGCGGCCTGCCGATGCGGATGCCGGGGCGCATCAGCTTCGGCACCACCTTGCCGGGCGGCTGGATCTTCTCCGTGTCGATCATCGCGACGGGGATCACCGGGGCGCCGGTCGCCAGCGCCACGCGCGCGAGGCCGCCGGGCTTGCCGCGGTAGAGGCGTCCGTCCGGGGAGCGGGTGCCCTCCGGGTAGATGCCGAACAGGCCGCCCTTCTCGACGACCTCGATGCCGGCCCTGATCGCCGCGTCGCCCGCGCCGCGCACACCGGAGCGGTCCACCGGGAGCTGGCCGACGCCCTTGAAGAAGGCGGCGGTGAGCTTGCCCTTGACGCCGGGGGTGGTGAAGTACTCCGCCTTGGCGATGAAGGTGACCTTGCGGTCCAGCACGGCGGGCAGGAAGAAGGAGTCGGAGAACGACAGGTGGTTGCTCGCGAGGATCGCCGGCCCGTCCGCGGGAACGTTCTCCAGGCCCTCCACCCAGGGCCTGAAGGCGAGCTTCAGGGACCCTCCGATGGAGAACTTCATTGCGCCGTAGATCAACGTGTGCCTTCCCTTGTCTGTCGAAAAGACCATAACCCGCCTTTGGCCTGCGCTCTCGTGGGCCGCCCGGACGGCTCTGCCCGGTGGCCCGCGCGTGGCCCGCGGGTGCCCCGTACGGCTGATTCCGCCGTCCGGCCGGAGGGCCGGCGGATCTGGTCGGTGTCAGTCCGGTCGCGTACGGTGAAGTCACCCTCAGTACCCGTTTCGCCGTCCCGTCCTTCCTCACGAACAGGAGACCCCGGTGCCGGTCCTCCCTGGAGCCGAGCCGTTCCACCACGAAGGCGGAGAGGTGGGCGTCCTCCTCTGCCACGGCTTCACCGGTTCCCCCCAGTCGCTGCGCCCCTGGGCCGACCACCTGGCCGAGCGGGGGCTGACGGTGTCGCTGCCGCTGCTGCCGGGCCACGGCACCCGCTGGGAGGACATGCAGGTCACCGGCTGGCAGGACTGGTACGCCGAGGTCGACCGCGAGCTGAACGCGCTGCTGGAGCGGTGCGCGCAGGTCTTCGTCTTCGGCCTGTCCATGGGCGGCGCGCTCACGCTGCGGCTGGCCGCGAAGCACGGCGACGCGATCAGCGGCATCGTCCTGGTGAACCCGGGCAACAAGGTGCACGGCCTGGCCGCGCACGCCCTGCCGGTGGTGCGCCACTTCGTCCGGACGACCAGGGGCGTGTACGACGACATCGCCCTGGAGGGCTCGCACGAGGTGGGCTACACCAGGGTGCCGCTGCACGCCGCGCACTCCCTGCGGGCCTTCTTCCGGCTGGTCGACGGCGAACTGCCGCAGGTCACGCAGCCGTTGTTGCTGCTGCACAGCCCGCAGGACCACGTGGTGCCGCCCGCGGACTCCGCCCGGATCCTCAGCCGGGTGTCGTCCACCGACGTCACCGAGATCCTGCTGGAACAGAGCTACCACGTGGCGACGTTGGACCATGACGCGGAGCGGATCTTCGACGAGAGTCACGCGTTCATCGGCCGCCTCGCTCCGAGCGTCGGCAAGAAGGGGAGCACTGCAGGTGGCTGAACACAACGCGGAGCGCGCGGACCGCGAGGAGGAGCGGGAGCCGGAGGCCGTCACCGGGGGCCGCAAGGACGACGCCGCCACCCCGCTGGACGAGTCCGCCGTCTGGGAGGCGATCGTGGCCGGTTACGGGGACGAGCCGCCGGACCCGCCGGGGGCGAAGCCGTTCAAGTCGGTGGACGACCTGGCGCGGCTGGAGGAAGGGGTGAACGGCGACCGGACCTCCTCCGACGACACGGGGGGCTCCGATCCGGCGGACGTACGGCCGCTGGGCGGCTCGATCACCTTCGCGCCCGGGGTCGGCACGGCCGGGCCGCGGGACTTCGCCCCGGCCGAGGCCGGGGACGACGACCTCGACGCGTCCGACGAGGGGCACTTCGTGCCGCCGGACCCGGAGCTCCCGGAGGCCGACGTCACGTCGAAGTTCGCCTGGCTCGCGGTGATCGGCGGGCCGGTGCTGATGCTGCTGGCGGTGCTGCTGGGGTGGGACATGACCTGGTGGCTCCAGGTCCTGGGGATCGGCGGCTTCCTGGGCGGGTTCGCGACGCTGGTGGGGCGGATGACCCGGGACACGGACGAGGAGGACGAGGACCCGGGGCGGGGCGCGGTGGTCTGACCGGGCAGGGGCCGCGGGCGGGGCGCGGCGGTCCGATCCGGAGCGGGGGCCGGGCACGGGGCCGCCGCCGGGGCCGCGCGCTCAGGTCTCCGCGGGGATGCGGGGGTCGGGCCGCCGCCGGGACGAGGGGGTCACGCCTCCGCCGGGACGCGGGGGCCGGGCCGCCGCCGGGACGCGGGGTCACGCCCCTGCGGCGGTCACGCCTCCGCCGGGACGCGCAGGGCCGCCAGGACCGGCAGGTGGTCCGTCGCCGCGCGGACGTCCGCCGCCGGGAGCGGGGGGACTCCGCAGCCCAGGACCTCCACGCCCGGCGTCGCGAAGATCGCGTCGATGCGCTGGTGCGGGGTGGCCGGTTCGGAGGTGTACTCGCCGCCCCACGGCGCCACCGCCCAGCCGTCCTGGAGCTCGCCCGCGAGGAGCCGGAAGGACCTGCCGTCCGGGCGGTCGTTCAGGTCGCCGCCGGCCACCGCGTGGGTGACGCCCATCCCGGCGAGCTGCTCCAGCAGCAGGCCCGCCTGGGTGAGGCGTTCGTCGCCCTGGAGGCTGAGGTGGCAGCTCAGCACGCCGAGCCGCGCGCCCCCGATGCGTACCACCGCCGTCGCGAAGCCCCGCTGGTGCAGACCCGGAGTGCGCGGGAGGAGGACGTCCTCGGTGCGTTCGACCGTCGCCCGCAGGGAGCACAGCAGCAGCGGGCCCGCCGCCGTGGCACCGCCGCCCAGGACCACCAGGTCGCTGTGGGCGGCCAGCCAGGCGGCCTTCTTGCGCCAGCGGAAGAAGCGCGGGGCCTCCTGGATCAGCACCAGGTCCGGTGCACAGGCCCGGATCACCCGGGCCAGCGCCCGGCGGTCGTCGCGCATGGAGCGGATGTTGTAGCTCAGCACGCGGACGACGGCCGAGCCGTCGGGCTCCGTACGGGACGGGGGCAGGGGGTCGGTCGCCATGCGGGCCAACATAGACCGGTGCCCGCCGTGTCCTGAAGAGGACGCGGCGGGCACCGGACGCACGATCGGCCGGGCTCAGCCCTGCCGGGCCAGGTCCGCCGCGCCGACCAGACCGGCCTTGTTGCCGAGCTGGGCCGCCAGCACCTGGGCGTGCGGCCGCCACTGGCCGCCGATCAGCCAGCGGCGGAAGGACTTGCGGATGGGGTCCAGGACCAGTTCGCCCTCGTCGGAGACGCCGCCGCCGACGATGAACGCGGAGGGGTCGAAGAGGGAGGCCAGGTCGGCCAGGCCCGCGCCCGCCCAGCGGGCCAGCTCGCGGAAGGAGTCCACCGCGACCGGGTCGCCCTGCCGGGCGGCGGCGCTGACGTGCTTGCCCTCGATGCCGTCGATCGTGCCGTCGCCGAGGGCGAGCAGGATCTCGGCGTTCTCGGGGGTGGCGTTGGCGCGCTGCCGGGCGTAGCGCACCAGGGCGCGCCCGGAGGCGTACTGCTCCCAGCAGCCCTGGCTGCCGCAGCCGCACAGCAGGCCGTCCGGCACGACCCGGATGTGGCCGAACTCGGCGGCCACGCCGAAGCGGCCGCGCCGGAGCTTGTTGCCGATGATGATGCCGCCGCCGAGGCCGGTGCCCAGCGTGATGCAGATGACGTCGTCGTGGCCCTTGCCCGCGCCGAAGCGGTACTCGCCCCAGGCGGCCGCGTTGGCGTCGTTCTCGACGACGACCGGCAGGCCGACGCGCTGCTCGACCTTGTCCTTGAGCGGCTCGTGGCGCCAGTTGATGTTCGGGGCGAAGAGCACGGTGGCGCGCTTGTCGTCCACGTATCCGGCCGCGCCGATGCCGACGGCCTCGATCTGGTGGTTCTTGCTGACCTCGGAGACCGCGGCAGAGATCGCGTCGACCATGTCCTCGGGCGTCTGCGGCGTCTTCACCTTGTACGTCTCGAGGATCGTTCCCTCTTCGTCGACCACTCCGGCCGCGATCTTCGTGCCGCCGATGTCGACGCCGATGGTGAGTCCCATGAGTCCCTCAGGTCTAGGTCGAACCCTGCGCGGAGCCGGAGACAGGCCCCTGTGGCCACCGTACCCGAGGAGGGGTCTCAGTCGAGGTCGATGCGTTCACCTGTTGAACGCTCGTCGGGGTCGTCCGGCCCGGACTGCGGGGATGTGGGCGATTTGTCCGTGCTGTTGGGGGTCTTCGCGGTATCCGCTGCGTTTTGGGTCCAGCGCTGCTCGTGCCCGGCGACGGCGGACCGGTAGGCGGCGAGAAGTTCGTTGCCTGCCGCAGCCAGATGGTCGAAGACCTGCGGATTGCGCTCCACGACCGGCTCGACCACTGCCTTCGCCTGCTGAACGAACTGGCTCGCCACCTGCTGGGCGGCCGCCCCCAGCAGCGGCGACTGGAGCGAGGAGACCTTCTCCGCGACCGCGCCCATCAGCCTGCGCAGCTCCTCGGCGGCGGACCCGGCCTGCGGTCCGTACTGCGCGCGGCGGCGGGCCCGCTCGGCGGCGAGGTCCTCCTCGCACGCGGCCGCCCAGGCGTCGTCGTCGTAGGAGGCCGAAGCAGCGGACGCACGGGACTCGTCGGGGCGGTCGGTGGCTTCGCTCATGGCGCACTCCTGCGAGGCGGGGCGGGAAACGGCTCGGTACGCCATCGACGTTACCCGAACAGCGGTACGCCGTTCAGGGCCCCGTCATCCCCCGCCGGGCGGTGTTTCAGCGCCCCCGCGGCCACAGCCCGGGGTCCGGGGCGAAGCGCACCCGCAGCACCCCGTCGGCGAGCGCGGCACCGGACACGGTGCACCGGCGCAGCGCGGACGGCAGCGGCAGCAGCCGCCGGAACGGGCCGACGGTGAGCACCAGTTCGTCCCCCCGGCGCAGGAGTCCCAGCTCCCGTTTCGTGGCGCCCGGCAGCGGCAGGTGCCACACCAGCACGCCGTCCTCGGCCAGCCGGTCCTCCACCACGTGCGCGGGGGCGGCGGCCGCCGGGACCGGAGCGTGCGCGAGGAGCGCCAGGTCCGGTGCGCCCCGCGGCGCGCGTCCCAGGTGCGGCAGCTCGTGCACCTCGAAGGGGTGGGCGTTCTCGTGCACCTCCTTGAGGTGCGTCTGCTGCTGTGCCGAGAGGGCGGCCAGCCAGGGGTCCGGAGAGGCGGTGGGCAGCACCCGGTTGGCGACGACCGCGTCCAGGGGCAGCGCGTGCAGCGCGAGCCCGAGGCGTGCGGTGCGCAGTCCCTCGGCGGCCCCCGGCCCGGGCTCCACGACCAGGCGCACCGACAGGGCGGGGCTCTCCAGCAGGGCCTGGACGGCGGCGAGTTCGGCATCCCAGCGGGCGGTGGCCTCGTACAGCCACTGCGCGGGCATCGGCACCCCGGCGAGCTGCGCCAGCATCGGCCGCAGGGAGCGCGCCGCCTGCCGCTCGGGCGGCAGCAGCCGCCGCAGGTAACGGCGCAGCCGGGCGGGGAGCGCGAGCGCGGCCAGGGCGCTGTGCGTGGGGGGCATGTCGACGACGACCAGGTCGTACGAGGCGGACTCGGCCGCCGCGGCGCGCAGGGCCCGCAGCAGGGCGAAGGGTTCGCTGCCGGGGAGTTCGGTGAGTTCGTCGGCGTCCAGCGGGGAGGCGCCGAGCAGGTCCAGGGCGGTGGCCGCGCGCTCCTGGAGGGCGACCAGTTCCCGGCGGAAGTCGTCGGCGGCGTCGACGCGGGCGACCAGCAGTCCCGGCGCGGCCTCCAGGGGCGCGTGCGGACCGGCGGGTATCGCCCCGGCGTCCAGTCCCAGGGCCGCGCCGAGGGTGTCGTCCCGGTCGGTGCCCAGCAGCAGCACGCGCGCACCGGCGCCGGCGGCCGCGAGGGCGGTCGCGGCGGCGACGGTGGTGCGGCCCGCACCGCCGGCCCCGGTGACCAGGACCAGGCGCACCGCACCGGCCCCCGCCGGACGCACCTCGTCCGCGTCCGCACCCGCACCGGCACCGGCACCCACCGGTACCTCGCGTGCCGCGTCCACGTCCGTGTCTGCGTCCGCGTCGTCCCTGCCCGCCGTGCTCACCCTCGTGCCCCCCCGTGTTCCGCGCGTCAGGCCCGGGGGCCGGACTCCACGCGCTTCTTCAGGCCGGCCAGGGCGCGGTCGATGATGACCTTCTCGGCCTTGCGCTTGATCATGCCGAGCATGGGGATCTTGACGTCGACGGTGAGCCGGTAGGTGACCTCGGTGGCGCCGTTCGCGGCGGGCGCGAGGTGGTAGGAGCCGTCGAGCGAGCGCAGCATCTGCGACTTGACCAGGGTCCAGCTCACCTCGTTGTCGCCCGTCCAGGTGTAGGCGAGGGTGTGGTCGTCCTTGATGGCGCCGGCGTCGAGCACCAGGCGGACCTTCTCGGCGCGGCCGCGGTCGTCGGTGGCCAGCACCTCGGCCTCCTTCACCTCGCCCGTCCAGTCGGGGTAGCGGCCGAAGTCCGCGATCACACCCATGACGTCGGCCGGCGCCGCCTCGATGGTGATGCTAGAGCTGGTGTGTTCCGCCATCGCGATGGCTCCTCACGGTCCGGACTGGGGCTGGCTGACTGGTGCGTGCGGTGTGAAGGCTATCGCGGCCCGCTCCTTCACCACTCCAGCACCCAGGGCCGCCCCGTGGACGCGAAGTGCCCGACGTTCACGCACTCGGTGGCCCCGATCCGCATCCGGGCGGACAGCGGCTGGTGCACGTGGCCGAAGAGGGAGTACCGGGGGCGGGTCCTGCGGATGGCGTCCAGCAGGGCGCGGCTGCCGCGCTCGAAACGCCGCGCCACCGTGTCGTACACCAGGTCCGGGACCTCGGGCGGGATGTGCGAGCACAGCACGTCGACCTCGCCGAGCGCCTCGACCTTGGCCGCGTACTCCTCGTCGCTGATCTCGAACGGCGTGTTCATGGGGGTCCGCAGCCCGCCGCCGACGAAGCCGAAGACCAGGCCGCCGAGCTCGACGCGCTCGCCGTCCAGGACGGTGGTGCCGGGACTGACGGTGCCCTCGCCCGCGTACTCCGGCCACAGCGACGGCATGTCGACGTTCCCGTACGTGGCGTAGGTGGGCGCGGGGAAGGCGGCGAAGAGCTCGGCGTACTGCCTGCGCACCGCGGCCAGGGTGGCGGCCTCGCGGTCGATGCCCGCCCACAGGCCCCGGCTGAACTCGCGGGCCTCCTCGAAGCGGCGGGCAGTGCGCAGCTCGACGATGCGGTCGGCGTTCGCGGTGCCGAAGAGGTCGGGGAAGATGCCGCGCGAGTGGTCGGCGTAGTCGAGGAAGAGCACGAGGTCGCCGAGGCAGACCAGGGCGTCCGCGCCGTCGCCCGCCCGGGCCAGGGCCTGGGCGTTCCCGTGCACGTCGCTGACCACATGAACTCGCATGCCGGTCAGCCTAGAACCCGGTCCGGCCGCTGAGTAGGGCCGGTCCGCGCCCGGTCGCACGGGCCGGACCTGCGGTTACTTCCGAGTCGCCCGAAGGGTGGACTACTGTGCGCGAAGGACCGGCCGAAGAGTGTGACGCACCGTACATCTGGCCGGGAACCCCTATCGGGAACCGAGTACTGGTGGGTAACGTCCGGGCAGTCCAGTCGTGCTCATCCCCCACTGAGCACCTGCCCGACCTTGGACCGCAGCCGGCGACACGCTGACGTGGCGACCGGTGCCTGATGAGGAGCAGCAGTCTTGCGCGAGTTCAGCCTTCCGGCCCTGTACGAGGTCCCCTCGGACGGCAATCTGACGGATCTCATCCGCCGCAACGCCGCTCAGCACCCCCACACCGCGGTCATGGGCCGCAAGGTCGCGGGAACTCCAGGAACTCCAGGAACATGGACGGACGTGACCGCCACCCAGTTCCTGGCCGAGGTGCGGGCCGCCGCGAAGGGGCTGATCGCCGCGGGCGTGGAGCCGGGCGACCGGGTCGGCCTGATGTCGCGCACCCGTTACGAGTGGGTGCAGTTGGACTTCGCGATCTGGAGCGCGGGCGCGGTCACCGTGCCGGTCTACGAGACCAGCTCCGCCGAGCAGGTGCAGTGGATCCTGGGCGACTCCGGGGCCGTCGCCGTGCTGGTGGAGGGCGAGGCGCACGCGGCGGCCGTGGAGTCCGTGCGCGAGCGGCTGCCCGCCCTCAAGCAGGTCTGGCAGATCGAGGCGGGGGCGGGCGCCGCGGGCGCGATCGAGCAGTTGACCGCGCTCGGCTCGGACGTTCCGGACGAGACGGTCGACGAGCGCAGCGCCGTCGCGGGCGCCGACGACCCGGCCACCATCGTCTACACCTCGGGCACCACCGGCCGCCCCAAGGGCTGTGTGCTGACCCACCGCAGCTTCTTCGCGGAGTGCGGCAACGTGGTGGAGCGCCTCAAGCCGCTGTTCCGCACGGGCGAGTGCTCGGTGCTGCTGTTCCTGCCCGCCGCGCACGTCTTCGGCCGGCTGGTGGAGGTCGCGTCGGTGATGGCGCCGATCAAGCTCGGCTGCGTACCGGACATCAAGAACCTCACCGACGAGCTCGCGGCCTTCCGGCCGACGCTGATCCTCGGGGTGCCGAGGGTCTTCGAGAAGGTCTACAACTCGGCGCGCGCCAAGGCGCAGGCCGACGGCAAGGGCAAGATCTTCGACAGGGCCGCCGACACCGCGATCGCGTACAGCCGGGCGCTCGGCACCCCCCAGGGTCCCTCGCTCGGCCTGCGGCTCAAGCACAAGGTCTTCGACAAGCTGGTCTACGGCAAGCTGCGCGCGGTGCTCGGCGGGCGGTGCGAGTTCGCGATCTCCGGCGGCGCCCCGCTCGGTGAGCGCCTGGGCCACTTCTTCAGCGGCATCGGGTTCAAGGTCCTGGAGGGCTACGGGCTCACCGAGTCCTGCGCGGCGACGGCGTTCAACCCGTACGACCGGCCGAAGATCGGCACCGTCGGCCAGCCGCTGCCGGGCTCGGTGGTGCGGATCGCCGACGACGGCGAGGTGCTGCTGCACGGCGAGCACGTCTTCCAGGGGTACTGGAACAACCCCGCCGCGACCGCCGAGGCGCTGACCGACGGCTGGTTCCACACCGGTGACATCGGCACCCTCGACGAGGACGGCTACCTCGCGATCACCGGCCGCAAGAAGGAGATCATCGTGACGGCCGGCGGCAAGAACGTCGCCCCCGCCGTCATCGAGGACCGCATCCGGGCGCACGCGCTGATCGCGGAGTGCATGGTGGTCGGCGACGGCCGCCCGTTCGTGGGCGCGCTGGTCACCATCGACGAGGAGTTCCTCGGCCGGTGGGCCGTCGAGCACGGCAAGCCCGCGGACTCCACCGCCGTCTCGCTGCGCGACGACGCGGACCTGCTGGCCACCGTGCAGCGGGCGGTGGACGACGGGAACGCGGCGGTCTCCAAGGCGGAGTCGGTGCGCAAGTTCCGCATCCTGCCGGCCCAGTTCACCGAGGAGGCGGGCCACATCACGCCGTCGCTGAAGCTGAAGCGCAACGTGGTGGCGAAGGACTTCGCGGACGAGATCGAGGCGATCTACGGCGCGTAGGCGAGCGCGTGGCGCGAGGGGCGGCCTCCCGGAGGCCGCCCCTCGCGTCGTTCCCGTGCTACAGCAGCGTCTTCAGCTTCTCCGCGAGCAGGTCCCAGCGCCACTTCTCCTCGACCCACGCGCGTCCCCGCTCCCCCATCCGCCGCCGCAGGTCCGCGTCCTGGAGCAGGGTCACGACACGCTCGGCGGCCTCGGCGGGCTCGCCGCCGCGCACCACCCACCCGGTCTCCCCGTCCAGTACGGCGTCGGGCGCGCCGCCCGAGTCGCCCGCCACCACCGGCAGCCCGGTCGCGGAGGCCTCCAGGTAGACGATGCCGAGCCCCTCGACGTCGAGGCCGCCCCGGCGGGTGCGGCACGGCATGGCGAAGACGTCACCGGCCCCGTAGTGCGCGGGCAGCTCCGCCCAGGGCACCGCGCCGGTGAACCGCACGGAGTCCGCGACCCCGGTCCGCCGCGCCAGCTCGCGCAGGTCCTTCTCGTACGGTCCCCCGCCGACCACCAGCAGGACGGCGTCCGGCACCGAGCGCAGCACCCGGGGCATCGCCTCGATGAGGGTGTCCTGCCCCTTGCGCGGCACCAGCCGGGACACGCACACCACCACCGGACGCCCGCTGAGCCCGAGTCCGGCGCGCACCGCGTCGCCGCCCGAGTCCGGGTGGAAGGTCTTCTCGTCCACGCCCGGCGGGAGCTGCACCATCCGCGCGGCGGCCTCGGGGGTGAGCGCGGCGGCGATCCGGGAGCGCGTGTACTCGCCCAGGTAGGTGATCGTGTCGGTGCCCTCGCCGATGCGCCGCAGGAGCTGCCGGGCGGCGGGGAGCTGCGCCCAGCCCGCCTCGTGCCCGTGCGTGGTGGCGACGAGCCGGCGGGCGCCCGCCGCGCGCAGGGCGGGCGCCATCAGGCCGAGCGGGGCCGCCGCCCCGAACCACACGGAGGTGCAGCCGTGCTCGCGCAGCAGCCCGGCGGCGCGCCGGGCGACCCGGGGCGTGGGGAGCAGCATCGTGGTGCGGTCGCGCACCACGGGGAAGGGCTGTTCGGCGTCGAAGGCGGCGGTGGCCTCCTCGCCCTCGCGTCCGCGCTTCCAGGTGGAGGCGTAGACGACGACCCGCTCGGGGTCCAGGCGCAGCGCCATGTTGTGCAGGAACGCCTGGATGCCGCCGGGGCGGGGCGGGAAGTCGTTGGTCACGATCAAGGTCTTGTCCATCGTGACCGACAGTACCGGGCGGCTCCGCGTCATCGCCCGGGGACGTGCGCGCCCTGCATCATGAGCCTGTAGACACCCCTGCGGACGGGACGACCCCGCAGACGCCCGCCACCGGACAAGGATGGTCATGCCAGCGAGCGGCACCGGAACCCCCAGCTCTCCCGCCCTGCCCGTAGCGCCCCTCGCGGTGTGGGCCGTGACCCGCGTCCTGCTGCTGCTGTGCGTGTTCAAGGTGCTGGTCTTCCCGGGCCCCGACGTGACGAGCGACATCTCGGTCATCTACCAGGGCTGGTACGAGGTCCTGCGCGGCGGCACCTTCCCGCTGGACGACATCACCTGGCAGTACCCGCCGGCCGCCGCCCTCGCGGTGCTCTCCCCCGGTCTGCTGCCGTTCCTGGACTACGCCCCGGCCTTCTTCGTGCTGGCCCTCGTCGCCGACGCCGTGGTGACGGGGCTGCTGCTGTACGCGGGCCGCCGCCCCGGCAAGCGGACGGCGGGCGCGTGGGTGTGGATCGCGGGACTCGCGCTGCTCGGCCCCACCTCGTACGCCCGTTACGACGTGATGGTGACCGGCGTCGCGGTGGCGGCGCTCCTCGCGGGGGCCCGCAGGCCGCGTCTGGCGGGAGCGCTGGCCGCCGTGGGGGCGCTGCTGAAGGTCTGGCCCGCGCTGCTGCTCGCGGGCACGGCACGCGGCCGTACGACACGGGCGGCGTGGTCGGCGTTCGCGGCCACGGCGCTGGCGCTGGTGCTGCTGTTCACCGCGTCGATGCCGGGGGCGCTGGCGTTCCTGACCTTCCAGCGCGACCGGGGCACCGAGGTGGAGTCGCTGGGGGCGCTGGTCTTCCACGTGGCGCGGCACTTCGGCTGGGAGGGCGAAGTGCTGCTGAACTACGGCTCGGTGGAGTTCCTGGGCCCGTACGTCTCCGTGGTGAGCACCGCCGCGATGGTGCTCACGGTGCTCGCCTTCGGGTGGCTGCTGGTGTGGCGGCTGAAGGCGCGGCTGTTCACCGCGTCGACGGCGTGCGACGCGGCGTTCGTGGCGGTGCTGCTGTTCACCACGACGAGCCGGGTGATCAGCCCGCAGTACATGCTGTGGCTGGTCGGACTCGCGGCGGCCTGCCTGGTGTTCCGGGGCAGCCGGATGGACCGGCCCGCCCGTCTGGTGCTGGTGGCGACCTTCGTGACGTGTCTGGAGTTCCCCGTCTGGTTCTCGCACGTGGTCGACAGCGACCCGCTGGGGCTGACGCTGCTGTTCGTACGCAACGGACTGCTGGTCGCCGCGACGGTGCTGGCGTGCCGCACCCTGTGGCGGCACACGGTGACCGGGGCCGCGCACGCGCCGCGCCCGCTCCCGACGCAGCGCCACGTGCCCGCCGCGACGGCGCCGGAGTCCGCGCCGCACCAGCCGCAGGCGAGCCCGGCCGGGAAGTAGCCGCCGCCGTGGCCGGACGTCGCGCGGGCGGCCGGGGTCAGGCGAGCGCGTCGCGCACGTAGGCGCGCCAGCGGGCGGTGAACTCCTCGGGCGTGGTGTCCAGGTGGCGCCGCAGCGCCGCCGTCACCGCGCCCTCCCGCCGCGGATGTGCGCCGACGCTCTCGTAGAGGGCCAGGAGCGTCGCCTCGTCCGTGCGCTCCACGATCATCCGGCAGGCCAGCCAGCCGCCCTCGTACGCCCC
Source organism: Streptomyces sp. NPDC088745 (assembly GCF_044751045.1). NCBI lineage: Bacteria > Bacillati > Actinomycetota > Actinomycetes > Kitasatosporales > Streptomycetaceae > Streptomyces > Streptomyces sp. NPDC088745. The sequence goes on along the minus strand of NZ_JBIVLB010000003.1, from coordinate 414,655 downwards.
CGCCAGCCGGTCCGCGTCCCCCGCGAAGCGGAAGTCGCCGTCGGCCGGGAGGGCGTCGGGCAGGCCCTCGCGCCGTACGGTGCGCCGGAGTTCGGGGGCGATCTGGGCCGGGGGGCGGTCGCTGTCGCGGTAGGCCACCCAGTCCGCGAAGCCCTCCGACAGCCACATCGGGGTGGCGGCCGTGGTGGCGGTGCGGGTGGCCACGTGCGTCGTCTCGTGGGTGAGGACGACCTGTCTGCCGACGGCCCCCAGCACCTCGTACGCCTCGGGGTTGACGATGACGCGGTCGGCCGAGGTCCGCCGTCCGCCCTCGCTCGCCCCGGTCGTGACGGCGGCGATCCCCCGGTACCCGGCGGCCGGCTCCCCGAGCAGGGCCCCCATCGCGCTCAGCGAGGAAGGCACCAGGAGCACCGTCCTGAGATCGCTCTCCCGGGTCCAGGCCCGGGCGACGGCGTCGACCGCGGCGTCGGCGGTCTCCGCGATCCGGCGCAGGCGTTCGGCCCCGTGCCCGGTGCCGAGGACGACGCAGCGCCGCCCGCGGGCGACGGCCACCGGGCCCTGCTGCCAGAGTTCCCGCGTGCCACCGTGCGCGGGCCGGTCCCCGGTGACGTGCCACTGGCCGTCCCGGCGCCTGAGGTCGACGCGGCGGGCGGAGACGGCGGGCGTCGCGTCGTACCCCGCGACGCGGTGGCGCAGTTCCACGCGGGCGGTGACGGTGCCGTCGCCGGTGCGGTCGAGACCGGTGAGCCGGTAGTGCCACTCCGTCAGCGGCACCCCGGCGAGGTGGTCGAACTCCTCGCCCTGGGCGGAGCGCAGGCCGGGCGCCTCGGGCGCCAGGACGGCGAGGAAGGCGGCCCGGTCGCGGGCCAGCAGGGCGGCGGCCCGCCGGTCGAGGAGCCGGCGCACGTCGCGGGCCGCGGTGTCGGCGGGGGCGGCGGGCAGGGCGCAGGAGGCCGCCAGCAGCCCGCCCAGGGCGAGCACCGCCCGCCGCCCGTGCCGTGTGCCGCTCCCGTGCGCCGCCATGTCGGGGAATCGTACGCGGAGGAGCCGGGGCCCCGGGAGGGGAACCGGTCAGACCCGGGTCACCGAGGAGACGGGCATCATGCCGACGGGGTCGTAGCGGACCGGGGCCCCGGGGTAGGGGGCGTGCACGACCTGGCCGTTGCCCATGTACATCCCGATGTGGCTGGCGTCGTCGCGGTAGGCCACCAGGTCGCCGGGCTGCGCCTGGGCCAGGGAGACCTGGCGGCCCGCGTACCGCTGGGCCTGCGAGGTGCGCGGCAGGGAGACGCCGGCCTGCCCGTAGCTCCACTGCATCAGGCCCGAACAGTCGAACCCGGTGGGGCCGTTGGCGCCCCAGACGTACGGCTTGCCGACGGCGTTCCGGGCGGCGAGCACGGCGGCCGCGGCCCGCGCGGAGGCGGGCATCGCTCCGGACATCTCGGGCAGCTCCGCGCGCCCGCTGCGGTTGGCCCGGTCGAACTCGGCGCGCTCGGGGGCGGGCAGTGCGTTCAGGGTGCGGCGGGCCTCGGCCAGCTTGCGCTCGACGGCGCGCTTGTGGCGCGTGACGACGGTGCGGCTGCGTTCCAGTTCGGCCAGCTTGCGGGAGGCCTCGGCGCGCTCCTGGCCCAGCTTGCGCTGCGCCTCGGTGAGTTCGTGCAGCTTGCCCGCGTTGAGGGCGCTGATCCGGTCCAGGGCGGCCGCCTTGTCGAGGTAGCCGTCCGGGTTCTCCGACAGCAGCAGCGACACCGTGGGGTCGAGCCCGCCCGACCGGTACTGGGCGCCGGCGAGCTGGCCGATGACGCCGCGCATCCGGTTGACGCGCTCCTGGCCGCGGGCGGTGCGGTCGCGGGCCTGCGCGACCTCCTTGCGCAGGGCGGTGGCGCGTTCGTTGGCCCGGTTGTACTGCTCGGTCGCCTTCTCGGCCTGTTCGAAGAGCCGGTCGACGGTGGCCTGGGCGGCCGTGGGCGTGCCCGCCGGGTCGGCGCCGGCGGGGGTGGCCCCGAGGGCCGCCGCCGCGGTGGCCGCGGCGGCGGACAGGACGGTGACCCGGGTGCTCTGCGTGAGCCCGGACTGCGAGGGACGACGGTGTGACGCCACGGGAAGCCGCACTCCTTCCACTGCTGGGAGGCAGCACCCCGCCGCCCGGGGCGGGCGGACTGCTCGACGGGAGCTGCGCGAGCAGACAGTAGCGGGACGCTCACGGGCGGCCAACGACCCCGTGCGGCGCGAAAGCGCCCGAACAGCGCGACGCCCCGCCTGATGACCAGGTCATCGGCGGGGCGGGCGGTCAGCACGGGGAGCCGCAATTCGCCCGAACGGGCGGGTTGTTCGGCGGCGCCCGCCGGGTAGTGCGGGCGTGTCCCGGAGCGGGGCGCCGGGCGGACTCAGCCGCCGACGCGCACTCCGTACATGAAGGAACCGAGGTAGCGCATGTCCTCGACGCGCACGTTGGTGCCGGGCTTGGGCGCGTGCAGCGACATGCCGTTGCCGGCGTAGAAGCCGACGTGCGCGAGGTTGCTGAAGAAGACCAGGTCGCCGGGGCGCAGGTCGGCCTTGTTGTAGATCTTCGGGCCGTCGTTGACCTGGGTGAAGGTGCTGCTGCCCACGGTGCGGTTGACCTGCTTGAACGCCCAGTAGACGAGCCCGGAGCAGTCGAAGGCGTTCGGGCCCTTGTTGCCCCAGTCGTACGGGGCGCCGATCTTCGTCCGGGCGGCGGCCATGGCCTGCGCGCCGATTCCGGAACCGGCCGCGACCTCGCCGAGCTGGGAGCGGTCGGTGGCGTCCCGGCTGGCGCGGTCCTCCTGCTGGGACATGGCGTCGCGCTCGGCCTTGGTGAGGGAGTTGAGCAGCTTCTGCGCGTCGGCGAGCTTGCCCTGGATGAAGCTGCGCTTCTCGCCGAGCTCCTTGCGGACGGAGGCGAGGTCGGCGAGCTTGCCGGACGCCTCCTCGCGCTCCTGGGTGAGGGTGCGCTGCTTGCCCTGGATCTTGCGGAGCGACTCGGCCTGCTTGGCGGTGAGCTGGTTCATCGCCGCGGCGCGGTCCAGGAACTGGTCCGGCTCGGAGGACAGGAAGAGCTGGAGCGAGGGGTCCACGGCGCCGGTGCGGTACTGCGCGGTCGCCATCGAACCCAGGCCCTTGCGCAGGTCGTTCAGCTCGGCCTGGCCGCGGGCCACCTTCTCCTGCAGGTTCTTGACCTGCTTCTCCAGCGTGCCCTGCTTCTCCTTGGCGGCGTTGAACCGCTCGGTCGCGGCCTCCGCCTCCTCGTGCAGGTTGTCCACCTTCGCCTTGACTTCCTTCTTGTCAGGCTTGGGCGCGGCGTTGGCCGACTGGGAGGTGAGCGCGACGGCCGCAGTGGCCGCGAGGGAGAGCACGGTCACACGGGTGCGGCTCGGCTGCTTGGGACGACGGTGGGACGCCACGAAGGCGAGCTCCTTCTTCCTCAGCCGCCGACCAGCGAGGTTGGCGGGCCCTTCGCTGATACTCCGGATGAGTGATCAACCGCGCGAAGGTTCGAGCCCAGACCTTAGTGACCTTCTTGTGATCAGTTCAAATCCTCATAGGAAAAATCTCGCCCACGCAACGCATAATTTCCTTGCGTCACACACTGCGTCATGAGCAGTTGACGCAACGCCAGCCCCACAAGCCATCAATACGGGCATACGCCACGCAAGTTGGGCAACTCCGCCGGACCGCCCGCAACGGTGCCGAGTGCCCCGGTACCGGGCTCAGGCCCGCGAGAGCCGCTTGAGGAGCATCGCGGAAGCCACCGGCCGCGCACCGGACTTGGCGACCCCGTCGGCCACCTCGCGGTCGGTGGAGACCACCACGACCGGACGCCCGTCCGGCTCCGCCCGCACCAGCTGCCGGATCAGCTCGTCGGCGGTCACCCCCGCCTTGCTGAACAGCACCCGCACCCCGCGCGGCGGCGCCAGCAGCACCGGGGCTGCCAGCTCCGCGCCGTCGAACACGCAGGTCACCTCGGCGCCGGTGGCCGCCGCCAGCATGGACAGACCGCCCAGCAGCCGCAGCCGCTGCTTCTCCAGCGGCATCGTCGGATACCCGGTCTTGGTGACGTTGTAGCCGTCGACCACCAGATGCGCCTGCGGCAGCGCCAGCAGTTGGTCCAGGACCGCCGGGTCGGTGTCCGACAGGGCGCGCGCGGCGATGTCCTTGGGCGACATCCGCCCCGGCTCCACCGCGTCCACGGTGTCCGCGGGCCGCCCCGCCGACGGCGGCAGCGCCAGCTCCCTGCGCAGCCCCTGCGCCGCCTCCAGGACCGTGTCCAGCAGCAGCCGCAGCCGCATGTCCTCGACGCTGCGCCCCTCCCGCACGGCCCGGCGCCCCGCCTCGACGGACGCCTCCGCCTCGCCGAGCCTGCCCCGCAGCCGCCGGGTCTCCGCCTCGGCGGCGGCCACCTGGGCGGCCGCCTCGGCCCTGACCGCGTCGATCCCGGCCTGCGTCTTGCGCAGGGCGGCCTCGCCCCGCTTGACGTCGCTGAGCGCGCCGCGCAGCTTGCGCTGGGCGGACTCGGCCTCCTTGCGGGCCGCTTCCAGTTCGGCGCGCAGCCGTTCCGTCTCGGTCCTCGTCCGCTCCCGGGCCTCGGCCAGCTCCGCGCGCACCTGCTCCAGTTCGCGCTGGGCGGCCTCGTCGGCGCGCTCGGCGTCCGCGCGCTGGGCCTCCTCGCCCGCGGCGGCCACCAGCTTCACCCAGCCCGCCGGGCGCAGCACGTAGGCGGCCGCCGCCACGTCCACCGGGTCGGCGGCGGCGGGCGGCGACCCGGCCTCCAGCGCACCCGTCAGCTCGGGCTGCGCCTCGCGCAGCCGCTCACCGATGCGCTGGCGGAAGACCGGGTCGCTCTCCAGCGCCGCCGCCATCGCGTTGCCCGCGAACTTGGCGCGCCTGCTGGGGGTGAACCGGGCGTACTGCCGCAGCGGCGGGGGCAGTTCCGCCACCGTGAGGCCGCCGAACGCGTCCGACACCAGCGTCACGACGCGCCGCCGCACCCCTTCGGGCAACGGGCGGTCGAGCACCTCTGCGACGCCGTCGGCCGAACCGGCCGGGTCCGCGCCGCTCGCAGGCTCCACCATCGCCGTCACCCCACTGCCTTCCCACCCTCACGGGCACGCTCCGCCGGGGCCGCCCACAAGAACCCGCTAGGAGTTCCGGGGGGCGGCGTCCGGCCTGTCCACCAATTCGATCTGGTCCACCGCGTTGCACCAGCGGCACCGCACGGACTCGATGGTCTCACTGACCACCTCGCGTTCCTCGACCTTCGACTCCCCGGCCAGGTCGAGGTGCACGTACTCGACCACCTTGGACGAGCGGGTCACGTCGAAACGCGTGAGGTTTCCGCACAGGGTGCAGCGCCACCGGGTTCCGGCGGTGGGCAGGGGAACCGTCGTCGTCATGCGTACCGTCCTCTTCCTTCGCACACGTCACGCGTGTGTCTACGTCGTTGCCGCGGTGCGCCGTCGAACTGCGGATGCCCTGCACGCAACCCTACGGCCTCACCGCTACCCCGCGCGGAGGGCGGCCGACCCTTGAGACCCGGCTGAGATCCGGCTGGGACCCGGCTGGGACCCGGCCGCGAGCGGCCGTGCCGGCCCCGGCGAGCCGGGCCCCCGGGGGCCGCCCGGTGCGTCATGCTCGACACCGTGATCCCCATGAGCGACGTCACGGCCCGGCGGCGGGCCCGGTGGCGGGAGATCAGCCGGGGGCCGGTCGTGACGTACACCGTGATCGGTGTCTGCTGCGTGGTCTTCCTGCTCGGCCCCGCCTCCGGCTTCCGTCCCGCGTACGGCACCGGCGAGGCGCTCCTCGGTGCGCAGAGCGCCTACTTCGAACGCTGGGGCGTCATCCCCGCGGAGCTGGTCACCGGCGCGGGCCACACCCTGCTGACCCCGTTCACCGCGCTGTTCGTACACGGCAACTGGCTGCACCTGCTGGGCAACATGCTCTTCCTGTACGTCTTCGGGGCGATGACCGAGGAACGCATGGGCCGCCTCGCCTACGCCCTCTTCTACCTGGTCTGCGGCTACCTCGCCCTGGTCGGGTACGCGCTGGTGCACGCCGGGTCCGACGAGACGCTGGTCGGCGCCTCGGGGGCGATCTCGGCGGTGCTGGGCGCGTTCCTGCGGCTGTTCCCGCACGCCCGCGTCACCAGCCTCTTCCCCTTCCTGCTCTTCCTGCCGCTGCGCTTCCCGGCGTGGATCGTGCTGGTCTTCTGGTTCGTGCTCCAGTGGCTGGCCGCCCAGGGCCTGGGCGAGGGCTCGGGAGTGGCGTACCTGGCGCACGTGGTGGGCTTCAGCGGGGGCTTCCTGTACGCGTGGGCGCGTCACCGGCGTACGACTACAGTGGCGGGCGCAGCAGCGTCACCGGCCACCGAGGGAGAAAGCCAGCCGTGATCACCGCGATCGTGCTCATCAAGACCAGCGTGGACCGCATCCCCGAGATCGCCGAGTCGATCGCCGCCCTGGACAGCGTCAGCGAGGTCTTCTCCGTCACCGGCACGTACGACCTGATCGCCATGGTGCGCGTCGGGCGGCACGACGACCTGGCGGACATCATCCCCGGCTCCATCAGCAAGATCCCGGGAGTGGAGGGCACGGACACGCACGTCGCGTTCCGCACGTACTCGCAGCACGACCTGGAGGCCGCGTTCGCGATCGGTCTCGACGGCTGAGACCGTCCGACGGCCGCCGCCGTCGCGACGCCCCCGGGCATCGCGACGGCGGCGGCGCGGACCGCCCGACGGGTTCCTCAGACGGCGGGGACGCACCGCCCGCCCTCGGTGCGGTAGTTCCACTGCGCGCCGTTGGCGACGAGCTCCCTGACCGCGCCCACGAAGCGCTCCACGTGCTCGTCGGGCGTGCCCGCGCCGAAGCTGACCCGGATGGCGTTCAGGGACCGCTCGCCCGGCTCGGCCTCGGGCGCACCGCACTCGCCGACCTCTTCCGGGTCGCTGCCCAGCAGCGTGCGGACCAGCGGGTGGGCGCAGAACAGTCCGTCCCGCACGCCGATCCCGTACTCCGCCGAGAGCGCGGCGGCGAAGTGCGAGCTGTTCCAGCCCTCCACGACGAAGGAGATGACCCCCACGCGCGGGGCGTCGTCGCCGAACAGCGAGAGCACCTTGACGGCCGGCACCTCCGCGAGCCCCTCCCGCACCGTGCGCACCAGCGCCTGCTCGCGCCGCACCAGCGAGTCGAACCCGGCCTCGGTGAGCGCCTTGCAGGCGGCGGCGATGGAGTACACGCCGATGACGTTGGGCGAGCCGGCCTCGTGGCGGGCGGCCGTGGTGTGCCACTCGACGTCCACCCCGCCGTCCGCACGCCGCGCGACCTTCTTCGACGCGCCGCCGCCCGCGAGGTACGGCTCGGCCTCCTGGAGCCAGTCGGCCCGCCCGGCCAGCACGCCCGACCCGAAGGGCGCGTACAGCTTGTGCCCGGAGAAGGCGACCCAGTCGACGTCCAACTCCCGTACGGATACCGGGTGGTGGGGGGCGAGCTGCGCCGCGTCCAGCACGATCCGCGCGCCGTGGGCGTGCGCCGCGGCGGCCAGCTCGGCGACCGGCCAGATCTCTCCGGTGACGTTGGAGGCGCCCGTCACGCACACCAGCGCCGGCCCGTACGGGTCGCGGTCGGCGAGCGCCCGCTCCAGCGTCTCGACGGCCTGGGCGGGGGTGCGCGGGGCGTTGAGGTAGGTGACCTCGGCGTCCCGCCACGGCAGCAGCGAGGCGTGGTGCTCGGTCTCGAAGACGAACACCTGGCAGTCGGCGGGCAGTACGGCCGCCAGGAGGTTCAGCGAGTCGGTGGTGGAGCGGGTGAAGACGACCTGGTCGCCCTCCCGGCAGTCCAGGAACTCGTGGACCGTCACCCGGCTGTTCTCGAAGAGGTCGGTGGAGAGCTGCGAGAGGTACCCGGCGCCCCGGTGCACGCTGCCGTAGTACGGGGCGTACGCGGCGACGTCGTCCCAGACCCGCTGGAGCGCCGGGGCGCTGGCCGCGTAGTCGAGGGCCGCGTACGTCACCTCGCCCCCGGTGACCAGCGGCACGGCGACGTCCCGGCCCAGCACGGGCAGCGGCGCACAGCAGGGCTCCGCGCACCCGGCGGCGCAGACGGCGGCGGAGGGGGAGGTGGCGGTGACGGTGGCGACGGGCGATGCGGACATGGCGAAACTCCTGGCAGGACAAGGCGGAATGGCTTCAGCGGAACCCGCACGGCATCCGACGAGGGCACAACCGCCCTGTCCCGTACGGGAGTTGCCTCGACGCTCCGGATACAGGTGTGCCCGGGGCGGAGGTGAAGGTGAAACGGGGCCGAGCGGCCCTATCGCATTCGCTTGCTCACGAGACTGCTCCCTTGAGGACCAGGACCCCAGGGGCGCGCCACTCCGGAAAGGAGTGCGCAGGGGTCCGCGCTTGCCGTAGACCTCGCTGCCTACGACCTGGTCTTCACCCGGGGCACCCCGCCACGGACGGAGGGTTGCCGGACAGCGGGCCGGGGCCGTAGTCGCTGTCACTCATGACCTGGTGAGCATCCTGCCACAGCCACGACCACACGCAAGAGCGCAGTCCGGTTCCTGAGACGTCCGCACTGCGCTCTGCGTCACACCGCGCGCCGGTTTCAGGCGTTGCTGGCCCGCACCCAGCGCTCCAGCGCCGCCTGCGCGCTCCCGGAGTCCAGGGACTCGCGCGCCTTCTCCAGGCCCGCGGCGATCTCCTCCTCCAGCGATCCGCCGCCCGGGTTCAGGGCGACCAGCGCGGCCGCCGTGTTGAGCAGCACCGCGTCCCGCACCGGCCCCTCCTCCCCGGCGAGGAGCCTGCGCGCGACCTCCGCGTTGTACGAGGCGTCCGCCCCGCGCAGGGCCTCCACCGGGACGATCTCCAGGCCGACCGCGCGGGGGTCGAAGGCCTCCTCGCGCACGCCGCCGTCCCGTACCACCCAGACCCGGGAGGTCGCGGTGGTGGTCAGCTCGTCCAGGCCGTCGTCGCCGCGGAAGACGAGGGCGGAGTTGCCGCGCTCGGCCAGGACGCCCGCGACGATCGGGGCCATCCGCGCGTCGGCGACGCCGACGGCCTGGGCGCGCACCTGGGCCGGATTGGTGAGCGGGCCCAGGATGTTGAACGTGGTCTGCGCGCCCAGCTCCTTGCGGGCCTTGGCCGCGTACCGCAGCGCCGGGTGGAACTTCACGGCGAAGCAGAAGGTGATGCCCGCCTCGCCGGCGACCTCCGCGACCCGGCGCGGCGTCAGGTCCAGGTTGACGCCCAGCTTCTCCAGGACGTCGGAGGAGCCGCTGGCCGACGAGGAGGCCCGGTTGCCGTGCTTGACGACCTTGGCGCCGGTGCCCGCGACGACGATCGCGGACATGGTGGAGATGTTCACCGTCTTGGCCATGTCGCCGCCGGTGCCGACGATGTCGACGCTGGGGCCCGGCACCTCGATGGTGTTGGCGTGCGCGTACATCGCCCGTACCAGGCCGGAGACCTCCTGCACGGTCTCGCCCTTGGCGCGCAGGGCGACGGAGAAGCCCGCGATCTGCGCGTCGGTGGCCTCGCCGGACATGATGCGGTCCATCGCCCAGGCGGTGTCGTCCGCCCCGAGGTCCTGGCCGCGCAGCAGAGCGGTGAGGATGCCCGGCCAGCCGCGGGCCGCCACGCTGTCGCCGCCGACTGGGGTCACAACGTCCATGGTCCGCTCCAGGGTCCACGCGCCCGGCGAAGGGCTTGCCGATAAGGGATGGGGTCACCCTATCCAGCCCGGGAACACGCGAAGAGCCCCGTCCGGGGTCCGGACGGGGCTCTCGCTGTGGCGAACAGTTCCGGCTCAGCTCACTGGGCCGGGGCGGGGATCAGTGGTGGCCGTGGCCGCTGGTGATCTCCTTGTACTCCTCGGCGGTGGGCTTGGCGATCTGGGCGCCCTCGCCGTACATGCCCTTGCTCAGCTTGACGCGCAGCTTCTCGGCGGGGCCGACCTTGCGCGTGACGCCGTTCTCGTCCTCGGCGGGACCGATCGCGGCCGGCGCGTACTGCTCGTGCGCCGTGAGCGTGTGCAGCTTGTCCGCGGGCAGCGGCTCGTGCACCTCGACGAACTCACCGTGCGGGAGGCGCTTGATGATGCCGGACTCGCGTCCGTGCAGCACCTTCTCGGCGTCCCTGCGCTGGAGGCCCAGGCAGATCCGCTTGGTGATGATGAACGCCAGGACCGGGCCGACGAAGAAGCCGATGCGCACGAACCAGGTGATCGAGTTGATCGACAGGTGGAAGTGCGTGGCCCACAGGTCGTTTCCACCGCCGATGAGGCCGATGAAGTAGACCGTGACCCAGGCGACGCCGAACGCGGTGCGGGTCGGGTGGTTGCGCGGACGCTGCGCGATGTGGTGCTCGCGCTTGTCCCCGGTGACCCAGGACTCCAGGAACGGCCACACCGCGATGACGGCGAGGATCAGACCGAAGAGCACCAGCGGGATGAACACGCCCAGGACCAGCGTGTGGCCCCAGAGGTTGATCTCCCAGCCCGGCATGACACGCACCAGGCCCTCGGCGAAGCCCATGTACCAGTCCGGCTGGGCGCCCGTGGACACCTGGTCGGGCCGGTAGGGGCCGAGCGCCCACACCGGGTTGATGGTGAACGCCGCCGCGATGACCGCGATGATGCCGAAGACCAGGAAGAAGAAGCCTCCGGCCTTGGCCATGTAGACCGGCAGCAGCGGCATGCCGACGACGTTGTTGTTCGTGCGTCCCGGGCCCGCGAACTGGGTGTGCTTGTGGTAGAAGACCAGGATCAGGTGAGCCACCATCAGGCCGAGCATGATGCCCGGCAGCAGCAGGATGTGGATCGAGTAGAACCTGGCGACCATGTCGTGGCCGGGGAACTCCCCGCCGAACAGGAACATCGAGATGTACGTGCCGACGACCGGCACGGACAGGATCGCGCCCTGCGTGAAGCGGACACCGGTGCCCGACAGCAGGTCGTCCGGGAGCGAGTAACCGGTGAAACCGGTGAACATGCCGAGGACGAACAGCAGGAAGCCGAACAGCCAGTTGACCTCGCGCGGCTTGCGGAAGGCGCCCGTGAAGAAGACGCGCATCATGTGCACGAACATCGCCGCGAGGAAGATCAGCGCCGCCCAGTGGTGGATCTGCCGGATCAGCAGACCGCCGCGCACGTCGAAGCTGATGTCCAGCGTCGACGCGTAGGCCTCCGTCATGCGGATGCCGTGCATCGGCGCGTACGAGCCGTGGTACACGATCTCGTTCATCGACGGGTGGAAGAACAGCGTCAGGTACACACCCGTGAGGATGATGATGATGAAGCTGTACATGCAGATCTCGCCGAGCATGAAGGACCAGTGGTCCGGGAAGATCTTGCGCATGTTGGCCTTGGCGAGGGAGTAGATCCCCAGCCGGCCGTCCGCCCAGTCCGCGACCCGCTCACCGGCGGGCGCCTTCTGCTGCGGCTTGGATTCGGTAGTCGTCGCAGTACTCATCCGCGCTCCCAGAATGCAGGACCGACGGGCTCAGCGAAGTCGCCCATGGCTTCGAGGTAACCCTGGGCGTTCACCGTGATGTGCAGCTGCGGCAGCGGGTGACCGGCCGGGCCGAAGATGACGCGGGCGCCGTCGGACAGGTCGAAGGTGGACTGGTGGCACGGGCACAGCACGTGGTGCGTCTGCTGCTCGTACAGGCTGATCGGGCAACCCACGTGGGTGCAGATCTTGGAGTACGCGACGATGCCGTCGACCGCCCACTCGCGCTGCTGCTTGTCCTTGATCTCGTCCGGCTGGATCCGGACGATCATCAGGGCGTCCTTGGCGATCTTCGAGTTGAACTCGTGGTCGTCCTCCTTCAGGCCTTCCGGCACGGCGAAGGTGAGCGAGCCCACCACGACGTCCTCGGCCCGCAGGGGCTCCATCGTGTTCTGGTTGATCAGCCGCTTGCCCTTGGCCCAGGACGTCGTGCGCAGCTTCTTCTCCGGCAGCGGACCGAGGTCGCGCAGCAGCACGACGCCGGACAGCGGCACCAGGGCCAGCGCGCCGAACATCGTGGTGCGGATCAGCTTGCGACGGCCGATCACGGACTCCTCGGCGCCGGCCTTGAAGTCCGCCATGACCTTCGCCCGGACCTCGGGCGAGGCCGAGATCGGGTGGCGCTCGTCGGCGACCTCCACGTCGGACATCAGGGTGCGGGCCCAGTGGACCGCGCCCGCGCCGATGCAGAAGAGGGCGATGCCGAGCGTCAGTCCCAGCGAGAGGTTGAGCGCGCTCACGTGGCCGAGCGGCCACACGTACACGATCTTCTCGATCGGGAAGGCCACGAACGAGGCGATGAAGCCGATCGTCGCGAGCATCGACAGCGTGAACAGGAAGGCGACGACGCGCTCGGACCGCTTGGCGGCCCGCTCGTCGAGGTCCTGGATGCGCGGCTTGTGCGGCGGCAGGCCCGGGTCCGCGAACGGATCGTCCTTCGTCGCTACTTCGCCGTGCGCGTTGCCCTGCTCAGCAGGCAGGGCCTCTTCTGGATTCTCTTGGCTACTCATGACTTCTTGGCCTTAGCGGTGTGGGCCGCGACCCAGACGGCGACTGCGATGAGCGCACCCAGACCGAAGATCCAGGCGAACAGACCCTCACTGACCGGGCCGAGATTGCCCAGTCCGAAGCCGCCGGGGCTCGGGGTCTCTTCGCCGTTCACGGCCTTGACGTACGCGATGATGTCCTTCTTCTCCTTCTCCGGCATGGTGCTGTCCGGGAAGGAGGGCATGTTCTGCGGGCCGGTCTGCATGGCCTCGTAGATGTGCTTCGGCGAGACGCCCTCCAGGGACGGAGCGAACTTGCCGTGGGTCAGGGCGCCACCCTCACCGGTGAAGTTGTGGCACTGCGCGCAGTTCGTGCGGAACAGTTCGCCACCCTTGCCGATGTCGGCGCCTTCAGGGTTGGTCTGGCTTTCGGTCGGCGTGATCGGGCCGGCGCCGAGAGAGGCCACGTACGCGGCGAGCTGGTCGATCTGCGCCTGCGTGTAGATGACCTTCTTCTTCGGCACCTGGGCGCCGGGCTGCTGCGCCGGCATGCGGCCGGTGCCGACCTGGAAGTCCACTGCGGCGGAGCCCACGCCCACGAGGGACGGGCCGTCAGTGGTGCCCTGACCGCCGGTACCGTGGCAGCTTGCGCAGCCGACGGCGTAGAGCTTCTTGCCCTCCTCGATGGCGAGGGACTGGGCGGTCTCGTCGGCCTGCGCCTTGCCCGCAGGCGCAAACGCGGCGTACAGCCCCCCAGTGGCCGCCAGCGCGAAGAGTAGGACGACGACCGCCGCCAGCGGATGGCGTCGTCGTGCGGAGAGCTTTTTCACGGATTACCCCGGTGTCAGGATCTTCTGCGTCGATGCGGGAAGTGTGTGCGGGCCTTGGCCCCTGGTTACTTGATCATGTAGATCGTGGCGAACAGGCCGATCCAGACGACATCGACGAAGTGCCAGTAGTAGGACACGACGATGGCGGCTGTCGCCTGCTCGTGGGTGAACCTCTTGGCCGCGTACGTCCGGCCGAGGACCAGCAGGAAGGCGATGAGGCCGCCTGTCACGTGCAGTCCGTGGAAGCCGGTCGTCAGGTAGAACACCGAGCCGTACGGGTCCGACGAGAGCGACAGGCCCTCGTGCTTGACCAGCTCGGTGTACTCGTACACCTGGCCGCCAATGAAGATCGCACCCATCACGAACGTGATGATGAACCAGGTCCTGAGCTTCTTCACATCGCCCCGCTCCGCAGCGAAGACGCCGAGCTGGCAGGTGAGGGAGGAGAGCACCAGGATCGAGGTATTGGTCAGCGAGAACGGGAAGTTCAAGGCCGAGGCCTTTTCCGCCCAGAACTCGGGACCGGTCACCGATCGAAGGGTGAAGTACATCGCGAAGAGGGCCGCGAAGAACATCAGCTCGGAACTCAACCAGATGATGGTTCCGACGCTGGTGAGGTTCGGTCGATTGACCGACGGGTGCGCGTGCCCGGTATCTACTGTCGTTGCTGTCGCCACGACCGACATTATGTCGGTCGCTTATCCCGCCCTCACCCCGGGGGGTGCCGTTCGGAGTGTCAAGAGGGTGTGTCCTGCCCGAACGGCCCATCGAAGAGCGGTCCGAAGCGGTGTGGACGGGGGGTGCGACGGAGTAGCATCCGCGCATCGGAACCGGCCCCAGCAGCCGCCTGTAGAGCCCCGAAAAGCCCGAGATCACCGCGTAACCGGACGTCACGGAGGAACAATGCAGCAGCCGACCGCCACGGTGCTGGTCTACAGCGACGACGCCAACACCCGCCAACAGGTGCGGCTCGCGGCCGGTCGCAGGCCGGCCGCCGACGTACCGCCGGTCGAGTTCCTGGAGTGCGCCACGCTGCCCGCCGTCCTCGCGGCGCTGGACGCCGGCGGCGTCGACGTGTGCGTGCTCGACGGCGAGACCGCCCCGGCGGGCGGCATGGGCGTCTGCCGGCAGATCAAGGACGAGATCTTCGACTGCCCTCCCGTGCTGCTCCTCATGGGCCGCCCGCAGGACGCCTGGCTGGCCACCTGGAGCCGTGCGGAGGCCGCGGTGACGCTGCCCGTCGAGCCGGTGGAGTTCGCCGCCTCGCTGGCGGCCCTGCTGCGTTCCCGGCGCGCCGGGTCCGCGGCGGTGTCCGCACGGGCCTGACAGCGATCCGCACGGACACCGCCGCACGCCGCTCCCCCGCACCCCCGGGCCCTCAGACCCGGGGGCGCAGGCGCGGGGCCCGGACGCGGTCGCGCTGCTGCTCGGTGACGTCGAACAGCGCGCTGCCCTTGCGCCACTTCTCCCAGGGGACGTTCCAGTCACCGAAGCCGTTGCCGAACGGGTCCATGGCGCCGCCCCAACTGCCGACGACCTTGACGATGTCGCCCTCGCGGACGTTCTCGTAGAACCACGCTGCGTTGCCGGTGGACATGCCGGTGCAGCCGTGGCTGACGTTCGCGTACCCCTGGGAGTCGACGGACCAGGGCGCCGCGTGCAGGTACTCGCCGCTCCAGGTGACCCGGGTCGCGTAGTACACCGGCAGGTCGTACGAGTCGTTGGTGCCGCGGGGGATCCCGATGCTGGTGCCGCGCATTCGTACGAAGTACTCCTTGCCCAGTACGACCTTGACGCCGTTGCGGGTGGCGTAGCCGGGCTTTCCGGTGGTCACCGGAATGGTGTTGATCACTTCGTCGTTGCGCTTGACCGTCATGTAGTGCGACGAGGCGTCGGTGACGGCCTCGACCTTGTCGCCGATGGTGAGCTTCAGGGGCGCTGTGGCGGCCCCGTAGAGGCCCTTGGCGACCTTGATGCCCTCCAGGCTGCTGCGCGCCCGCACCGTGGCTCCCGCGGGCCAGTAGGTGCGCGGGCGGTAGTGCAGGAGGTCGTCCTCCACCCAGTACCAGGAGCCCTCGACGGCGGGCTCGGATTCGACCTTCAGGGCGCGCTCCACCACCGCGCGGGCGCGCGGGTCCTTGACCGCGGCGCTGAGCTCCGCGGTGACGGGCTGTCCGACGCCGTACGTGCCCGCGTCCGGCCCGAACTGCACCTTCAGCGCCTTCTTGCCCGCGGCCGTCCGGAACCCGAGCCTGCGCACGCCGGGCGCGCCCTCCTGGTCCTCGGTGCTGACCCTGACGGTGTACTGCGCGCCCGCGGCCAGCGGGGAGGTGGAGTGCCAGCGGGAGCCGTCGGCGGAGAGTTCGCCGGCCACCCGGCGGCCCTGGGCGTCCGCGGCGACCACGTCGGTGATCCGGCCCTCCTGGCCGGTCGCGGTCACCTCCAGGGGCTTCGCCGGGTCGGCGTCCCTGCCTTCGGGGAGCCCGTTGAAGGAGATCTGCCGCGCCGCGTCGTACGGGGCCGAGGCGAGCGGGCTGCCCTCGGAGGTGTCGCATGCGGCCAGCCCCGCTCCGAGGGAGGCGATCAGCAGGGTGCAGCTCAGGACCGTCCGGGCGCGGGGTGCGTGGCTCATAAACACACGATATGAAGGGGCGTCAGGTCGGGCGCGTTGGGCACCGTGAAGTGACTGCAAACGAATGAGGGGCCCGCGCCCCGGAGTGGTTCCGGTGCGCGGGCCCCTCATGCGAGGCGCCTGGTGGCGAGTGCTACTGGGTGCGGTTCTCACCGCGGTAGAACTCGAAGACCCAGCCGAACAGGCCGACCATGATCAGCGGCAGCGAGAAGAACAGCAGCCACCAGCCGATCGCGATGGCGAGGAAGGCGAAACCGCCGCCGATCGCCAGCGAGAGCGGCTGCCAGCTGTGCGGGGCGAAGAAGCCCAGCTCGCCGGCCTCGTCCGCGACGTCGGCCTGCTTGTTGTCCTGGGCCATGGCGTCGACCCGCTTGGCCGTGAAGGCCAGGTAGAAGCCGATCATGAGGCTCAGGCCGAAGGCCAGGACGAGCGCCGTGGTGCCCGCGGGCTCCTTGGACCACACGCCGTACACGACGGCCATGATCCCGACGAACACGCTCAGCCAGATGAAGAGCCAGCCTTGAATCTTCACTTGCCGGACTCCTTCGAGCTGAGAGCGAGCGGCTCGATGCCGTTGTCCCGGTGGTTCTCCAGCTGGTCGATCGCGGAGATCTCCGGGTGGTGCAGGTCAAAGGCCGGGGATTCGGACCGGATGCGCGGCAGCGTGAGGAAGTTGTGCCGCGGCGGCGGGCAGGACGTCGCCCATTCGAGCGAACGGCCGTAGCCCCAGGGGTCGTCGACCTCGATCTTCTTGCCGTACTTCGCGGTCTTCCACACGTTGTAGAAGAACGGCAGCATCGACAGGCCCAGCAGGAAGGAGCTGATGGTGGAGATCGTGTTCAGCGCGGTGAAGCCGTCGGCCGCCAGGTAGTCCGCGTAACGACGCGGCATGCCCTCGGCGCCCAGCCAGTGCTGCACCAGGAACGTGCCGTGGAAGCCCACGAACAGCGTCCAGAAGGTGATCTTGCCGAGCCGCTCGTCCAGCATCTTGCCGGTGAACTTCGGCCACCAGAAGTGGAAGCCGGAGAACATCGCGAAGACCACGGTGCCGAAGATGACGTAGTGGAAGTGCGCGACGACGAAGTACGAGTCGGAGACGTGGAAGTCCATCGGGGGCGAGGCCAGGATGACGCCGGTCAGACCACCGAAGGTGAAGGTGATCAGGAAGCCGACGGCCCAGAGCATCGGGGTCTCGAAGGACAGTGAGCCCTTCCACATCGTGCCGATCCAGTTGAAGAACTTCACACCGGTCGGCACCGCGATGAGGAACGTCATGAACGAGAAGAACGGCAACAGCACGCCGCCCGTCACGTACATGTGGTGGGCCCAGACGGTCACCGAGAGGCCGGCGATCGCGATGGTCGCGGCGATCAGACCGATGTAGCCGAACATCGGCTTGCGGCTGAAGACCGGAATGACCTCGGAGATGATGCCGAAGAACGGCAGGGCGATGATGTACACCTCTGGGTGTCCGAAGAACCAGAAGAGGTGTTGCCACAGAATCGCGCCGCCGTTGGCGGCGTCGAAGATGTGGGCGCCGAACTTGCGGTCCGCCTCCAGGGCGAACAGCGCGGCCGCCAGCACCGGGAAGGCGAGCAGGACCAGCACACCGGTCAGCAGCACGTTCCAGGTGAAGATCGGCATCCGGAACATCGTCATGCCGGGCGCGCGCATGCAGATGATCGTGGTGATGAAGTTGACCGAGCCGAGGATCGTGCCGAAGCCGGAGAAGGCCAGACCCATGATCCACATGTCGGCGCCGACGCCCGGCGAGCGGACCGCGTCCGACAGCGGGGAGTAGGCGAACCAGCCGAAGTCGGCGGCGCCCTGCGGGGTGAGGAAGCCGGCCACCGCGATGATCGAGCCGAAGAGGTACAGCCAGTACGCGAACATGTTCAGCCGCGGGAACGCCACGTCGGGCGCGCCGATCTGCAGCGGCATGATCCAGTTCGCGAATCCGGCGAACAGCGGCGTCGCGAACATCAGCAGCATGATCGTGCCGTGCATCGTGAACGCCTGGTTGAACTGCTCGTTCGACATGAGCTGCGTGCCGGGACGAGCGAGTTCGGCGCGCATGAAGAGCGCCATGACGCCGCCGATGATGAAGAACACGAACGACGTGATGAGGTACATCGAGCCGATCGTCTTGTGGTCAGTGGTGGTGAGCCACTTGATCACGATGTTGCCCGGCTCCTTGCGCCGCACCGGCAGCTCGTTCTCGTACGAGTCGACTGCTGCCGCGGCACCCTTGGGTTCGTTGAGGATGCTCACAGTTTGTTCGTCTCCGCATTCCGGGCCGGGTCGGTCTGGGCGATGCCGGACGGGATGTATCCGGTCTGCCCCTTCTTCGCCAGGTCCTTGAGGTGCTGCCGGTACTCCTCCGGGGAGACGACCTTGACGTTGAAGAGCATCCGGGAGTGGTCCACGCCGCAGAGCTCGGCGCACTTGCCCATGAAGATGCCCTCCTTGTTGGGGGTCACCTCGAAGGCGTTGGTGTGGCCCGGGATGACGTCCTGCTTCATCAGGAACGGCACCACCCAGAAGGAGTGGATGACGTCACGGGACGTCAGCACGAACCGGACCCGCTCGCCCTTGGGCAGCACCAGGGTCGGGCCCGGGTTGCCGTTCTCGGGGTTCCGGGTGCCCGGGATGCCGTAGTCGTAGACGCCCTCGGCGCCGTCCGGGAACTGCTTGGAGTAGCGGTCCGGGATGGCGTTCAGTTCCTTGGGAACGCCGGTCTTCAGCTTGGTCTTGGGGTCCGTCTGCGGACCCGTGGCGGTGTTGCCGTCCACGTCCTCGACGTAGTTGAAGCCCCAGCTCCACTGGTAGCCGACCACGTTGACCGTGTGCGTCGGCTTCTCGTCGAGATGCAGGAGCTTCGACTCGTCGCGGGCGGTGAAGTAGAACAGCACCGAGACGATGATGATGGGTGCGACCGTGTACAGCGCCTCGATGGGCAGGTTGTACCGGGTCTGCGGAGGTACCTCGACCTTGGTGCGGCTGCGCCGATGGAAGATGACGCTCCACAGGATCAGGCCCCACACCAGCACGCCCGTGACGAGCGCAGCCGCCCACGAGCCCTGCCAGAGGGAGAGGATTCGCGGCGCCTCTTCCGTTACCGGGGTGGGCATCCCCAGTCGGGGGAAGTCCTCCCATGTGTACGAGCAACCAGAGGCGGTCGCCAGGACCACGCCCGCGGTCAGCACCTGGAGCAGCTTCCGCCGCATCGGGCGCCGCGACGAGCGGTCGGAGCCGTTGGGACTCACGTAGCGCCTTCCCGAGAGTCTCGCCCGCGCGTGTAGTGGCTGCGGCCGTCTGTCTAGGTCGGTCGCCGGCCCTGACGCGGGCAGGGGTTTGGATGTTTATGCGGACCAAACCCTACTGGACGCTATTTGGGGTCGCGCGGGGAGGGTGCCCAACGCGCCGCACCGCGCCCCGAAGGGATGGCTCCGCCGTCAGTTCCCGGGCGGAAGCACCGCCTCCGCCCGGGAACTGACGGACCCTTCCCCGACGGCGGTACGGGGCCGGGCGCACCCGGCGGCTAGCGTGGCCGCGTGCCCTACTTCGACGCAGCCTCCGCCGCCCCCCTGCACCCCGTCGCCCACCAGGCGCTGCTTGCCTCCCTGGACGAGGGGTGGGCCGATCCGGCCCGGCTGTACCGGGAGGGACGGCGGGCGAGGCTGCTGCTGGACGCCGCCCGGGAGGCCGCGGCGGAGGCCGTGGGCTGCCGCGCGGACGAGCTGGTTTTCACCCCTTCGGGAACGCACGCGGTGCACACCGCGATTGCCGGAGTGCTCGCCGCGCGTCGGCGTGTCGGCCGCCGTCTGGTCCGCTCCGCGGTCGAGCACTCCTCCGTGCTCCATTCGGCCGACGCCCATGTGGCGGGCGGCGGGTCGGCGCAGGAGGTGCCGGTGTCGTCGTACGGGGCCGTGGACGTGGCTGA
The DNA here is from genome assembly GCF_044751045.1 of Streptomyces sp. NPDC088745. Classification (NCBI taxonomy): domain Bacteria; kingdom Bacillati; phylum Actinomycetota; class Actinomycetes; order Kitasatosporales; family Streptomycetaceae; genus Streptomyces; species Streptomyces sp. NPDC088745. Next base: position 394,738 of record NZ_JBIVLB010000003.1, on the reverse strand, counting down.
TTTCGTACGGGCGGTGGAGACGGAGGGGACCGCCCTGGCCTGCCTGCAGTCCGCCAACCACGAGGTCGGCACCCTCCAGCCGGTCGAGGAGGTCGCACACGCGTGCCGGGAGGCAGGTGTGCCGCTGCTGGTGGACGCGGCGCAGTCGCTGGGGTGGGGGGAGGTGCGCGGGCCGTGGTCGGTGCTGACCGCGAGCGCGCACAAGTGGGGCGGCCCGGCGGGGGTGGGGCTGCTGGCGGTCCGCAAGGGCGTGCGGTTCGCGGCGCCGGGGGCGGTGGACGAGCGGGAGGCGGGGCGCTCCCCCGGGTTCGTGAATCTGCCCGCCGTCGTGGCGGCGGCCGCGTCGCTGCGGGCGGTGCGGACGGAGGCCGACGCGGAGGCGGCGCGGCTGCGGGCCCTGGTGGAGCGGATCCGGGCGGGGGTGCGGGAGGGCGTGCCGGACGTGGAGGTGGTCGGCGACCCGGTGCGCCGGCTGCCGCACGTGGTGACGTTCTCGTGCCTGTACGTCGACGGGGAGAGCCTGTTGCACGCGCTGGACGCGGAGGGCTTCTCGGTGTCGTCGGGGTCGTCGTGCACCAGCAGCACGCTCACGCCCAGTCACGTGCTGCGGGCGATGGGGGTGCTGTCGGAGGGGAACGTACGGGTCTCGCTGCCGAGGGGGGCGGCGGAGGAGGACGTGGAGCGGTTCCTGCGGGTGCTGCCCGAGGCGGTGGCGGGGGTGCGGGGGGCGCTCGGCGCGCCGGGCGAGGCGTCCGGCGGCGCCGCGGCGGGCCCCGGGTCCCTCGTCGTGGACGCGCTGGGCAGGCGCTGCCCGATTCCGGTGATCGAGCTGGCGAAGGTCATCGGCGACGTGCCGGTCGGGGGCACGGTGACCGTGCTCGCCGACGACGCGGCGGCCCGGCTGGACATCCCGGCGTGGTGCGGGATGCGGGGGCAGGAGTACGTCGGGGAGACGGCGCGGGGGCGCTACGTGGTCCGGCGGACCCAGTAGCGCCGGGCCCCGGCCCCGCCGTACCGGGAGGAGCGCCGGCCCCGGGCCCCGGACGGGGCGCGGGACCGGCGCGGGCCGTCAGGCCAGGTGCTTCTGGACGTCGGCGGCGGCCTCTTCGCCGTACGCCTTGGTGAAGCGCTCCAGGAAGCGGGCCCGGCTCAGGGTGTACTCCTGGGTGCCCAGGGTCTCGATGACCAGGGTGGCGAGCATGCAGCCGACCTGCGCCGCGCGCTCGTGGCTCACGCCCCAGGACAGGCCCGAGAGGAAGCCCGCGCGGAGGGCGTCGCCCACGCCGGTCGGGTCGACCTTCGCGTCCTCCTCCGGGCAGCCCACCTCGATGGGCTCCAGGCCGAGCTTCTCGATGCGCACGCCGCGCGAGCCCAGCGTGGTGACGCGGTGGCCGACCTTGGCGAGGATCTCGGCGTCCGTCCAGCCGGTCTTCGACTCGATCAGGCCCTTCTCGTACTCGTTGGAGAAGAGGTACGTCGCGCCTTCGAGCAGGGTGCGGATGTCGTCGCCCGACATGCGCGCGATCTGCTGCGAGAAGTCCGCGGCGAAGGGGATGGTGCGCGAGCGGCACTCCTCGGTGTGCCGGAGCATCGCCTCGGGGTCGTCGGCGCCGATCAGGACCAGGTCCAGGCCGCCCACGCGGTCGGCGACGGACTTCAGTTCGATCTGGCGGGCCTCGCTCATCGCGCCCGTGTAGAAGGAGCCGATCTGGTTGTGGTCGGCGTCCGTGGTGCACACGAAGCGCGCCGTGTGCAGCACCTCGGAGATGCGGACGGAGGCGGTGTCCACGCCGTGCCGGTCCAGCCAGGCGCGGTACTCGTCGAAGTCGGCGCCGGCCGCGCCGACCAGGATCGGCCGGGCGCCGAGCTGGCCCATGCCGAAGCAGATGTTGGCGCCGACACCGCCGCGCCGTACGTCGAGGGTGTCGACGAGGAAGGAGAGGGAGACCGTGTGCAGCTGGTCCGCGACCAGCTGGTCGGCGAAACGGCCGGGGAAGGTCATGAGGTGGTCGGTGGCGATGGAGCCGGTGACTGCGATACGCACGGCGGGGGTGCTCCCTGGGGGGACGACGGGACGGAAGAGAACGACGCTTCACGCTACCGGTTGGGACCCGTTCGGCCGACGAGGCAAAACTACCCGATAGTAGGGCTTTTTCGTCGCGACGGCAGGTGCGTACGGTGCGAGGAGACCGGGGTTCCGCGTCAAGGCGGCCCCTTGAGCACGGGAGCCCTTCGCATGCACGAGCACAGCGTCACCGCCCCTTCCGGCCGGCCCCTCCGTGCCGACGCCGACGGGGGCTGGGCACAACTGCACGGGGACTGCGCGCGCATGGTGCCGCACTGGGCGGTCCCGGCCGCGGACGTCGTGCACGTCCCCGCGTCGCTGATCCACGGCGTCGTGGTGCCCTCCGCCTCGGCGCGGCTGGTGGGCGCGATGCCCGAGTACGGGGCCTGACCCGCGCCCACGGGGAACCGCGCGCGGGCGCGCTCCGTCACACCGGTGTCTCCTGTGCGGGAGGCATCCGGCGGTGGTGCGGGCGAGGGAGCGATCCGGTGAGCAGCGAGCAGCAGGCGCAAGAAGGCCCCCGGCGACGGATTCCGCTGGTCGCGGCCTCGGTGGCGGCCGCCGTGCTGCTGGTGGGCGGCGGCGGCGCGTACTGGGCGTCCACCGCGGGCGGCGGCGCGCCGAGCAGCCCGCGCGCCCCCGGCGGCGCCCCTCCCCCGCTCTCCCTCGGCAGCGGCACGGACGCCACCTCCGGCGGTACGGGCACGGGCCCGGCCGGCATCGCGCCGGGCGAGCCGGACCCGTACGGGCACGGCCCGGTGGTCTACCGGGCCGACGGCGCGCTGCCGAAGGCTCCCGCGACGGCCCCGGTGCACCGGGCGCAGGGCGCGGTCGGCGCGGCCGAGGTGGCCCGGCTCGCGAAGGCGCTGGGCGTCGAGGGCGCCCCGAGGCTCAGCGGCGACTCCTGGCAGGTCGGAGCCGGGCCGGACGGCACGGGGGCGCGGCTGCGGGTGACGCAGCGGGCTCCCGGCATGTGGACCTTCACCCGGCACTCCCGGACGGACGGCGGCGGCAGCGTCGACTGTGTGCGGGGCAAGCAGTGCGCCTCGGGGACGCCGGTGGACGAGGGGACCGCGAAGAGGGCCGCCGCCCCGGTGCTCAGGGCCCTGGGGCTCGCGGGCGCGAAGCTGGACGCTTCGCAGGTGCTGGGCGGGTCGCGGGTGGTGAACGCGGACCCGGTGGTCGGCGGGCTGCCCACGTACGGCTGGACGACCGGCCTGCCGGTCGGGCCGGGGGGCGACGTGGTGGGCGGCAGCGGCCAGTTGACGCCGCTGACCCGGGGTGCCGCGTACCCGACGATCGGGGCGCAGAAGGCGATCGAGCTGCTGAACCGGGCGGCGCGCGGGGTGCGGCCCGACATCGCGGGCTGCGCCGACCCGGTGCCCGTGCGGGAGAAGGAGACGCCGCGGGAGACGGTGGAGGTGGGGCCTCCGGTGGGCGAGCTCCCGCCGTGTGCGCCGCGCACGACCGCGCCGCGCACCGTGGACATCGCGTCCGCGGCCTTCGGTCTCGCGGTCCAGTACGCGGACGGGCAGCAGATGCTCGTGCCGTCCTGGCTGCTGCGGGTGGCGCCGGGGGGCGGAGCGGCGCGGGAGACGGTGACCTACCCGGCGGTGGACCCGGCGTTCCTGAAGGCGCCCGCGCCCCCGGCGGAGGACCCGGCGACGCTCACGCCGGGGACGGTTCCGGACCGGAAGGTCGAGTCGTACGCGACGGACGGCAGGAGGCTCACGCTCGGCTTCTGGGGCGGGGCGTGCAGCACGTACGCCGCGAAGGCGGTCGAGGACGGCGGCGTGGTGCGGGTACGGGTCGTGGAGACGGACCCCGATCCCGAGCGGATGTGCGTCGCGGTCGCGAAGAAGCTGACGGCTTCGGTGGAGCTGAGCGGGCCGCTCGACGGGCGGCGGGTGGTCGGCGAGGACGGGAAGCCCGTCCCCCGGGGGTGAGGCGGGCCGGGGGCGGAGAACGCGGAGAACGACGAAGGCGGTGGGCACGGACCCTCGGGTCCGTGCCCACCGCCTTCGCTCGCGCCGAGGTCCCGTTCGTCAGTTGAACGAGTCGCCGCAGGCGCAGGAGCCCGTGGCGTTGGGGTTGTCGATCGTGAAGCCCTGCTTCTCGATGGTGTCGACGAAGTCGATGGAGGCGCCGCCCAGGTAGGGGGCGCTCATCCGGTCGGTGACGACCTTCACACCGTCGAAGTCCTTGACGACGTCGCCGTCGAGCGAGCGCTCGTCGAAGAAGAGCTGGTACCGCAGACCCGAGCAGCCGCCGGGCTGCACGGCGACGCGGAGCGCCAGGTCGTCGCGGCCCTCCTGGTCGAGCAGGGCCTTCACCTTGGCCGCGGCGGCGTCGGACAGGAGAATGCCGTCGCTCACGGTGGTCTTGTCGTCCTGAACGGACATCTACATCTCTCCCGGGTTGTACGGACTGCTTGCCGACGGTTGCAACCGACGGGGCCGCGGATTCATTCCGGGCCTGAGCGTGGATGGTGCTCCTTTCATGCTCGCACACCCGCATCCGTCCGGAACGGGGGCAGTGGGGCGGAAACCCGCCCCGGGAGGGCCCCTTGCCGCCCGCCGGGAATTCGTCACATCGACGAGAGCGGCATCGTCAAACTGACGTGAAGCGTTTATCATAGATAGCGTCGTTTTGACGAAAAGGCCCTTCGTTCCATCCTCCGGGGCCGCTCTCGCATCTCGCAGAACAGAAAGGGTGCGTGTCGTGACCACCGCCCAGCCCCGCCAGGCCGTCGAGCTCGACGTCCAGCCCTCCCCCCTCGCCCTGCTGCTGCTCGGCCGCGAGGCCGACCCGCGCAGCGAGCGCGGCGTCGAGTGCCCCGGCGACCTGCCGTCCCCGTCCGACCCGGACCTGGTGGAGCGCGCCCGCGCGGCCAAGGAGAAGCTCGGGGACAAGGTCTTCGTGCTCGGCCACCACTACCAGCGCGACGAGGTCATCCAGTTCGCCGACGTGACCGGCGACTCCTTCAAGCTGGCCAGGGACGCGGCCGCCAGGCCGGAGGCCGAGTACATCGTCTTCTGCGGCGTGCACTTCATGGCCGAGTCCGCGGACATCCTCACCTCCGACGACCAGAAGGTCGTGCTGCCGGACCTGGCGGCGGGCTGCTCGATGGCCGACATGGCCACCGCCGAGCAGGTCGCGGAGTGCTGGGACGTGCTCACGGACGCCGGCGTCGCCGATGCCGTGGTGCCCGTGTCGTACATGAACTCCTCCGCCGACATCAAGGCCTTCACCGGCAAGCACGGCGGCACCATCTGCACCTCCTCCAACGCGAAGCGGGCCCTGGACTGGGCCTTCGAGCAGGGCGAGAAGGTGCTCTTCCTGCCGGACCAGCACCTGGGGCGCAACACCGCCGTGCGGGACATGGGGATGTCGCTGGACGACTGCGTCCTGTACAACCCGCACAAGCCCAACGGCGGGCTGACCGCCGAGCAGCTCCGCGACGCGAAGATGATCCTGTGGCGCGGGCACTGCTCGGTGCACGGGCGCTTCTCGCTGGAGTCCGTGGAGGACGTACGGGCCCGGATTCCGGGGGTACGGGTCCTGGTGCACCCCGAGTGCAAGCACGAGGTCGTCGCGGCGGCGGACGAGGTCGGCTCGACGGAGTACATCATCAAGGCCCTGGAGGCGGCCGAGGCCGGTTCGAAGTGGGCGATCGGCACCGAGCTGAACCTGGTGCGCCGGCTGGCCAACGCGCACCCGGACAAGGAGGTCGTCTTCCTCGACAAGACGGTCTGCTTCTGCTCGACCATGAACCGCATCGACCTGCCGCACCTGGTGTGGACGCTGGAGTCGCTGGCGGAGGGCACGCTGGTCAACCGGATCGAGGTGGACCGGGAGACGGAGAGCTTCGCCAAGCTGGCGCTGGAGCGGATGCTGGCGCTGCCGTAGCCGGCCGCGGCGCTCCCGCAACGGGTCCCGCCGCTGTGATGGCGGCCCGGGGACCGATGAGTTTCGCTGGAAGGAGCGGTCAACCCTCCAGAACGGCAGCACGCCGGAAGAAACGCATCGGTCCGAGGAGCGCACGCCATGCTGTACATGATCCAGATGAACGTCGACGCCGCCGAGTGGGACAGCGTCATGTCGAGCTACTCGCAGGACGACATGCAGGCGATGTTCGCCCACATGGAAGACCTGAACAACGAGCTGACCTCGGCGGGCGAGATGGTCGAGGCGCGGGGGCTCGGCGGGCCCTCGCTGGCGAAGACCGTACGGGCGGACTCCGACGGAAAGCCCCGCGTCACCGACGGCCAGGCGGTCAAGGGCCCGATCCTGGCCGGGTACTGGGTGGTGGACGTGAAGAGCGAGGAGCGGGCGTACGAGATCGCGGCGCGCGCCTCCGCCTGTCCCGGCCCCGGCGGCACGCCGGGCAACGACCCGGTCGAGGTGCACCCGCTTCCGGAGTACGAGCCCACGACGGCCTGAGGCCACGGCATGAGCACATGAGTAAGGGGCGCCCTCCAGGGAGGGCGCCCCTTACTCATGCCGTGCCAAGGAGGGTCAGACGGTCACCGGCTCCCGGTCGCCGTCCTTCGCCCCGGCGGCCGCGTCGGGGCCGTCCGGTCCGCCCTTCCTGGCCGCCTTCTTCGCCGCCCGGCGCTCCTTGCGGAGTTCCACCACGGCGTACAGCGTCGGCACCAGGAGGAGGGTGAGCAGCGTCGAGGTGATCAGGCCGCCGATCACCACGATGGCCAGCGGCTTGGAGATGAAGCCGCCCTCGCCGGTGATGCCCAGCGCCATCGGCAGCAGCGCGAAGATGGTCGCGAGGGCCGTCATGAGGATCGGGCGCAGTCGGTGCCGGCCGCCCTCGACGACCGCTTCGACGACGCCCAGGCCCTCGGCCCGGTACTGGTTGATCAGGTCGATCAGCACGATCGCGTTGGTGACCACGATGCCGATGAGCATCAGCATGCCGATCATCGCCGGGACGCCCATCGGGGTGCCGGTGGCGAGCAGCAGGCCGATCGCGCCGGTGGCGGCGAACGGGATGGACACCAGCAGGATCAGCGGCTGGATCAGCGACTTGAAGGTCGCCACCAGCAGCATGAAGACGATCGCGACGGCCGCCAGCATGGCCAGGAAGAGCTTGCCGAAGGTGTCGTCCATGTCGGAGGAGACACCGCCGACGGAGACGTAAGCGCCCTGCGGCAGTTCCTTCTCCACCTCGTCGATCTTCTTGGTGAGGGCGGCGGAGACGGCGCCCGTGTTGTCGCCGACCGGCTTGGCGGTGACGGTCGCCGAGCGGGCGCCGTCGATGCGGGTCATGGAGACCGGGCCGTCGACCAGCTTGACGTCGGCGAGCCGGCCGAGGGTCGCGCCCGGGCCGAGCGGCAGGTTCTTCAGCTCGTCCAGCGTCGTCGCGGGCTTCGCCGAGGTGACGACGATGTCGCGCTCGGTGCTGTCCAGCACGGCCTTGCCCGCCGGGGTGCCCCGGACGGCCTGGGCGACGACCGCGCCGAGCGCCGCGTCGCTGAGGCCCGCCCGGGCGGACCTCTCGGTGCCCTTGACGGAGATGCGCGGCACCGACTGGGCCAGGTCGCTCTGCACGTCGGTGACGTCATCCAGCCCGGCCACGGCCTTGCGGACCTGCTCGGAGGCCCTGGCCAGGGTGTCGGCGTCGGACGCCTTGACGACGACGCTCAGGTCCTGGCCGCCGAAGCCGCCGCCCCCGCCGACCTTGGTCTGCCCGGCGCCCTTGAGGCCGGCCAGCTTGTCCTCCAGCTCCTCGGTGACCGCCTCGGTGTCCTCGGCGCTCTTCAGGGTCAGCTGGTACGAGGCCTGGTTGGCGCCTGAGCCGCCGCCGAAGGCCGCCATCATGCCGGACGAGCCCACGGTGACCTGGTAGTCCTTCACCTGGTCGACGGACTCGATGACCTTCTCGACCTTGCGCGCGGCCTCGTCGGAGGCCTCCAGGCCGGTGCCGGGCGCCAGCTTCTGGGTGAGCGAGAGGGTGTCCTGCTCGCCCTCGTCGAAGAAGTTGGTCTTGAGCATCCCGGCCATCGGCACGGTGACCGCGAGCACGACGACCGCGATCCCCACGCTGACCAGGCGGCGCTTGGTGGCGAAGCGCAGCACGGGGACGTACATCCGCTGGAGGCGGCTCTTGTTCTCCTTCTCCTCGGCGGCCCGGCGCAGTTCGGCTGCCGTCGCCGGGGCGGCGTCGCCTCCGGAGCCCTTGGGGGCGCGCAGGAACCAGTACGAGAAGACCGGTACGACGGTGAGGGAGACCAGCAGCGAGGCCAGCAGGGCGGCGGTGACGGTGATCGAGAACGAGCCGAAGAGCTGGCCGACCATGCCGCCGACCAGGCCGATGGGCAGGAAGACGGCGACCGTGGTGAGGGTGGAGGCGGTGACCGCGCCCGCGACCTCCTTCACGGCGGTGGTGATGGCCTGGTGGCGCTCCTCGCCGTAGGAGAGGTGGCGCTTGATGTTCTCCAGGACGACGATCGAGTCGTCGACGACGCGGCCGATGGCGATGGTCAGCGCGCCGAGGGTCAGGACGTTGAGGGACAGGTCCCGCGTCCACAGCACGATCAGCGCGAGGACGACCGACAGCGGGATCGAGATCGCGGTGACCAGCGTCGAACGGACCGACGCCAGGAAGACCAGGATGACGACGACCGCGAAGGCGAGACCGAGCGCGCCCTCGGTGGTCAGGCCGGAGATCGACTTGGAGACGGAGGGGCCCTGGTCGAAGACGGTGGTCAGGGTGGCGCCGGAGCCGAGGCCGTCGCGCAGCTCGGGCAGCTTGTCCTTGACGGCCTTCGAGATGGCGACGGCGCTGCCGTCCTGGTCCATGGTGATCGAGACGGACAGGCTGGGCCTGCCGTTGGTGCGGGTCAGGGAGGTGGCCGGGGCGGGCTTCTCCTGGACCGCGGCCACGTCGCCGAGGCGCACGGGAGCGGGGGGCGTGGTGTCACCGGGCTTGGCCTGACCGCTGATCCGCAGGTCCTGGATCTGCCGGAGCGAGGTGAGGGCGCCGCCGACCTGGACGGTGCGGCTCCTGCCGTCCTCGGTGAACGCGCCGGCCGGGACGGCGGCCCCCGCCTGCTGGAGCGCCTGGCCGAGCGTCATCGCGTTGAGTCCGGCGGCGGCCAGCTTCGCGTCGTCGGGGGTGACGGTGACCCGGAGCTCCTGGACGCCGGCGACGGTGACCTGGCTGACGCCCTCGATGTTCTTCAGCACCGGGACGACCGTGCGGTCCAGCCGGGCGGCGAGCGCCTGCTGGTCCAGGTCGGAGGTCACGGCCAGGGTGACGGTCGGCAGGTCGTCGGTGGAACCGGCCACGACCTGCGGGTCGACGTCCTTGGGGAGCAGCGCGCGGGAGCGGTTGACGGCCTGCTGGACGTCGGCGACGAGCTGCTTGGAGCCCTCGTCCCCGTAGTCGAACTGGGCCATGATCACGGCGGAGCCCTCGCTCGCCGTGGAGGTGATGGACTCGATGCCGTCGACGGCCTTGAGGGAGTTCTCGAGGGGCTCGACGACCTGCTTCTCGACCACGTCGGGGGCGGCGCCCTGGTAGGGGGCGACCACGGACACCATCGGGAGTTCGATGGTCGGCAGCAGTTGCTGCTTGAGCTGCGGAATCGCGATCGCACCGAACACGATCGCGACGATCGACATCAGCCCTATCAAGGCCCGTTGGGCGAGGCTGAACCTGGACAGCCAGGACATGGGTGGGGTCTCTCTTCCGTGGCGCTCGGCGGCGAGGATGCAGGCGGACGGGCCCCTCCGCGGGGTGCGGGGCGGGGGCACGGGTGGTCCGTTCCATACGATCCGGCATCCGCGGACCGGTCCTTGTCGGCCCCAGGTGCCTTTCTGGGCGGGGGTGTACCGCAGGTGGAGTACGCGGGGGCGCGGTGGCGCTCCACCCTTGGGCGTACGGGGCGGGGCGGACCGCTTCGGGAGCCGTCCGGGGCGCCGGGCCGCGCGACGGCCGGGGCGCGTCCGCGCGGGACCGGGACCGCCGCCGGTCCGCACCGGACCCGGGCGGGCCCGGGAGGTCAGTCCGTGCGGGGGCGGACCAGGCCGGACTCGTAGGCGAAGACGACGAGTTGCGCGCGGTCGCGGGCGCCGAGCTTGGCCATGGCCCGGTTGACGTGGGTCTTCACGGTGAGGGGGCTGACGGCGAGGAGTTCGGCGATCTCGTCGTTGGAGTTGCCGCCGCCGACGTGGACGAGGACCTCGCGCTCCCGGACGGTGAGGGCGGCCAGGCGGGCGGCGTGCATGCCGTCGGGGGCGGGCCGCGGGGCGTGTCCCTCGCCCTGGGCGAGGAAGGTGGCGATCAGCCCCTTGGTGGCGGCCGGCGACAGGAGGGCCTCCCCGCCGGCGGCGATTCGGATGGCGTTGAGGAGCTCGTCGGGCTCGGCGCCCTTGCCGAGGAAGCCGGAGGCTCCCGCGCGGATCGACTCGACGACGTACTCGTCGACCTCGAAGGTCGTGAGCATCACGACGTGCACGGCCGCCAGCCCGGGGTCCGCGCCGATCTCGCGGGTGGCGGCGAGGCCGTCGGTGCCGGGCATCCGGATGTCCATCAGGACGACGTCGGGCCGGTGGCGGCGGGTCAGCTCCAGGGCCTGCGCGCCGTCGGCGGCCTCCGCCACGACCTCCATGTCGGGCTCGGAGTCGACGAGCACCCGGAAGGCGCTGCGCAGGAGGGCCTGGTCGTCGGCGAGGAGGACCTTGATGGGCGGCAGGGCTGCCTCGGGCGTCGTACTCATGCGTGCTTCTCCCCCGGGCCGGGCTGCTGTGGGCGGGGCGCGGCTGCGGTGTCCCCGGCGCCGGCGGGCCGGGCGGCGGCCGCCCGGGTACCGGCTGTGACGGGCAGGATCGCATGCACGCGGAAGCCGCCGCCGGGGCGGGGTCCCGCGGTGAGGGCGCCGCCGAGGGCGCTGACGCGTTCGCGCATGCCGAGGAGTCCGTGGCCGCCCTCGGTGGCCGGGGGCGGGGTCTCGGTGCCGTCGTCGAGGACGGTCACCTCCAGCACGTCCCCGCCGCGCACGACGCCGACCTCGGCCTCGGCGCCGGGTCCCGCGTGCTTGCGGACGTTGGTGAGGGCTTCCTGGACGATCCGGTACGCGGTCAGGTCGACGGAGGCGGGGAGGGCCCGGTCGTCGTCGGTACGGGTGAGGGCGACGGGCAGCCCGGCGTTGCGGAAGGTGTCCAGGAGGGCGTCCAGGACGGCGAGGCCGGGGGCGGGTTCGGTGGGGGCGGAGGGGTCGCCGGACTGGCGGAGCAGGCCGACGGTGGCGCGGAGTTCGCCCAGTGCGGAGCGGCTGGCCGCACGGACGTGGGCGAGGGCCTCCTTGGCCTGGTCGGGCCGCCTGTCCATGACGTGGGCCGCCACCCCGGCCTGCACGTTGACGAGCGCGATGTGGTGGGCGACGACGTCGTGCAGCTCGCGGGCGATGCGCAGCCGCTCCTCGGCGACGCGCCGGCGGGCCTCCTCCTCGCGGGTGCGCTCGGCGCGTTCGGCGCGCTCGCGCATGGCGTCGACGAAGGCGCGGCGGGAACGGACCGCGTCCCCGGCGCTCGCCCCGATCCCGGTCCAGGCGAACAGCCCCACGTTGTCCTGGGCGTACCAGGGGCCCTCGCTGAAGAGCATGGCCGCGCCGGTCAGGACGACCATCGTGAGCAGCCCGATGCGCCAGGTGGTGGGGCGGTCGGTGCGGGCCGCGACGGTGTACAGGGCGACGACCGCGCTCATGGCGACGGGGGCGGGCGGGTCGCTGGACGTGAACGCGAGCGCGGCGACGGCGAGGGAGCCGGTGACGGCCAGGACGGGCAGGGGGCTGCGGCGGCGGTACACGAGGGCGACGGCCGCGCACACCATGAGGACGACGCCGCGGGGGTCGGGGGTGCGGGCGCCGAAGGAGGGGCCGTGCACGCCGTCGTGCGGGTCGGCGAACGAGGCGCCGATCATGCAGACGAGGACGAGGGCGGCGAGACCGGCGTCGAAGGCGAGGGGGTGGCTGCGCAGCCAGCCGCGGGGACGGGCGAGACCGCTCTCGGGGCGGCGACTGCGGCTCATGCCTTCACGGTACGGGCCCGGAGCACGCCTCCGCGCCGACCCCCGGCTCCCCCGCGCGGCCGGGCCCCTCCAGGGGCACGGGGAACCGCGCGAGCAACCACGACGCATCCGCACACTCCCCACCCGGGGCGACGCCCCTCCAGGGGCACGGGGAACCGCGCGAGCAACCACGACGCACCCGCACGACTCCGACCCGGGATGCGCCCCGACAGGGGCGCGGGGAACCGTGCGACCAGCCACGGCGCGCCCGCACGGGAACCGTTCCCGGTGAGAAGGGCTGAGCCCCGGGGCCGGGGGGGGCGCCGGGGCTCAGTGAGGAGTGGGAGGGAGGGGCGGGGTCAGCCCGGGATGAGGCCGTCGTCGGAGAGGAGGGAGCGGACTTCCTCCAGCGTCGAGTCCGGCGCCGGCAGGATCAGCTCCGAGGGCGCCAGCGAGTCGTCCGGCAGGGGCGTCCCCAGGGCCCGGACCGCGTCCAGGAGAGCGCCCAGCGTGCGCCGGAAGCCGGGACCGTCCCCGACCTCCATCTCCGCCAGCAGTTCGTCGTCGAGCGCGTTCAGCTCGGCGAAGTGGCTGTCGGCCAGGTCGAGCTGGCCCTCGCCCATGATCCGTACGATCACGGCGCTCCTCCTGTCGGGACTCGGGGACGGGCTGCTACTGCTTGTCGAAGCGGGGGCGGGACTGGTCCTGGACCTGGTGGCCCTGCTGGCCAGTGCTCTGTCCCTGCCCGCCCTCGATCGCCTGCTGCGACGGCCCGCCGGCCAGCTCCTGCTTCATCCGCTGGAGCTCCAGCTCGACGTCCGTACCGCCGGAGAGGCGGTCCAGCTCGGCCTGGATGTCGTCCTTGGCGAGCCCGGAGGAGTCGTCCAGCGCGCCCGAGGCGAGCAGTTCGTCGATCGCGCCCGCCCGGGCCTGGAGCTGCGCGGTCTTGTCCTCGGCGCGCTGGATCGCGACGCCGACGTCGCTCATCTCCTCGGAGATGCCGGAGAAGGACTCCGCGATCCGGGTCTGCGCCTGGGCGGCGGTGTAGGTGGCCTTGATGGTCTCCTTCTTCGTGCGGAAGGCGTCCACCTTGGCCTGGAGGCGCTGGGCCGCCAGCGTCAGCTTCTCCTCCTCGCCCTGGAGGGTCTGGTGCTGCACCTCCAGGTCGGACACCTGCTGCTGCAGCGCGGCACGGCGGGACAGCGCCTCGCGGGCGAGGTCCTCCCGGCCGAGCGCGAGCGCCTTGCGCCCCTGGTCCTCCAGCTTGGAGGACTGGCTCTGCAACCCGTTGAGCTGCAGTTCGAGCCGCTTGCGCGACGTGGCTACGTCGGCGACCCCGCGTCGTACCTTCTGCAGCAGTTCGAGCTGCTTCTGGTACGAGTAGTCCAGCGTCTCCCGCGGGTCTTCGGCCCGGTCAAGGGCCTTGTTCGCCTTCGCGCGGAAGATCATCCCCATACGCTTCATGACACCGCTCATGGGCTTCGCGCGCCCCCTTCTGACGGACTCCGGCTCCTGGCCACTCCAACGGACCCAACACTACGGGCCCTGTCTCCATTACCGCACTGTTCCGGCGCCGATGCGCTCGTCCTTAGGGACGACTGTGGCCGGCCGGGCTCAGGCGTAGGGAGTAGAGGCGACCCTGGCAAGGCCGCCGTCGGGGCGGCGGGGGGGGCCGGATGGACGCAGGTGTTGCCGGATCGTTCCCCCTGACGCTGGGGTGCATGCGCCGCAACCCGTACCCTTGGGTTTTGTGTTCCGTAGCCGTGCCAACTCCAGCGCTGAGAAGACCGCCGTCACCGACAAGGTGACGGCCGACCTCTCCAAGCAGCCCCGTGACCCGCAGGCGCCCAAGGGGCGTCCCACCCCGAAGCGCGCCGTGGCGCAGTCGCAGCGGCGTACCGCTGCGACGCCCCCGGCGAACCGCAAGGAGGCGATGAAGCGCCAGCGGGAGGCCCGCCGCGCCGACCTCGCCAAGCAGCGCGAGGCGCTCGCCAGCGGTGACGAGCGGTACCTGCCCGTCCGTGACAAGGGCCCGGTGCGCAGGTTCACCCGCGACTTCGTCGACTCGCGCTTCTTCGTCGCGGAGTTCTTCCTGCCGATGGCGGTGATCATCCTGGTGCTGAGCATGATCCAGGTCGGCAACCTCCAGACGGTCTCGCTGCTGCTGTGGATGGTCGTCATCGTCCTCATCGTGATCGACTCGATCGGGCTGGCGATCCGGCTGAAGAAGCAGGTCAACGCCCGCTTCCCGGACGAGCCCAAGCGCGGCGTCATCGCGTACGGCCTGATGCGCTCGCTCCAGATGCGCCGGCTGCGCCTGCCGAAGCCGCAGGTCAAGCGCGGGGAACGGCCCTGAGCACGGACACCCCCCAGGTTTCGGGAGCCCCGTCGACCGCCGCTCCGGCGGATTTCGGCGGGGCTTCCTCCGCATCCGTCGCGGGGCCGGGGGGCCTGCGCACCACGGTGCGGCAGGAGCTGGTCGCCCGGCAGCTCGACGAGCAGATATCGGCGCGCTTCCCGGTCGGCCGGCGGCTGCGGGTGCTCGACGTCGGCACGGGCCCGGGCACCCAGGCCCTGCGCCTGGCCCGCGCGGGCCATCAGGTGACGGGCCTGGAGTCCGACGGCGACCTGCTGGCCGCGGCCCGCCGGGCGCTCGCCGACGAACCCGCCGGAATCCGCGAGCGCGTACGGCTGATGCACGGCGACGGCCGCGACACCGGGGTGCACTTCCTGCCCGGCAGCTTCGACGTCGTGCTCTGCCACGGGGTCCTGATGCACGTCGCCGAGCCGGACGCCTTCGTGGCGGGGCTGGCCCGGATGCTGGCCCCCGGCGGGCTGCTGTCCCTGCTCGTACGCAACGCGGACGCCCTCGCGATGCGCCCCGGGCTCGCCGGGGACTGGGCGGGGGCCCTCGGCGCGCTGGACACGCCGGCGTACACGAACCGGCTCGGGCTGCGCGTGCGGGCCGACCGGCTGGACGCGCTGACCGCGACGCTCGCCGGGATCGCGGCCCCGCTGCACGCCTGGTACGGGGTGCGGGTCTTCACCGACAACGAGCCGGACGGGGCGCAGCCGCTCGCGGCGGACGAGCTGGCGCGGGTGCTGGAGCTGGAGGACCGGGCCGGGCGCACCGACCCGTACCGGCGGGTCGCGGCGCTGCTGCACCTGTGCGGCGTACGGGGCTGAGGCCGGGCGGCGGAAGAACCTCGCCGTCCCCGTCAGGTGGAACGGCCCGTACCGCGTCCGCTTCAGCGTGACCCAGAACCCGCAGCAGCCCGTCCCGGCGTCCGGCGAGCAGGTGAACGCCCACGGTGCGTCCGGCACGCCCGGTACGCCCAAGCTGCCCGCCCGGGAGACCTGGCGGGAGCTGTACCGGCACTTCCGGCCGCACCGCTGGACGGTCCTGCTCGGCGCGCTGCTCACCCTGGTCGGCTCCGCGACCGCGCTCAGCCAGCCGCTCGCCGCCAAGGCGCTCGTCGAACGGCTCGGCGGGGATCAGTCGATCACCGGGATCCTGCTCCTGCTGACGGTGCTGGTGGTGCTCGGCACCGCCGTGCACGCGGTGGGCTCGTACGTGCTGGAGCGCACCGCCGAGTCCGTGGTGCTGGCCGCCCGGCGCAGCCTGATCGGCCGGCTGCTGCGGCTGCGGGTGCCGGAGGTGGAGCGCACCCAGCCGGGCGACCTGATGTCGCGGATCACCTCCGACACCACGCTGCTGCGCACGGTCACCACCCGTTCCATCGTCTCGGCGGCCAACGGCAGCCTCACCTTTCTGGCGACGATCGCGATGATGGGCCTGATGGACCCGGTGCTGCTCGGGGTCACGCTCGGGGTGATCGTGCTGATCGGCGGGTCCGTCGGGTTCGTCATGCCGAAGATCTCGAAGGCCACCAAGCGCTCGCAGGAGGCCGTCGGGGCGATCTCGACGGTCCTGGAGCGGGTCTTCGGCGCCTTCCGCACGGTCAAGGCCTCGGGCGCCGAGGCACGCGAGGCCGCGGTCGTGGAGGCCGCCGCGCAGGAGGCCTGGCGGCACGGGGTGCGCTCGGCCAAGTGGCAGTCGCTGGCGCAGAGTTCGATCGGGCTCGCGGTCCAGGTGTCGTTCCTGGCGGTGCTGGGGATCGGCGGGGCGCGGGTCGCGTCGGGCGACATCTCGGTGGCCTCGCTGATCGCCTTCCTGCTGTTCCTCTTCTACCTGATCGACCCGATCTCCGAGCTGGTGGACGCCGCCACCCAGTACCAGGTGGGCTCGGCGGCGGTCGCGCGGATCGTGGAGGCGGAACGCCTGGCGACGGAGGAGACGGGGACCGGCTCGGCCGCGGTGCCGGGCGGGCCCGCGCGGGTGGCCTTCGAGGGCGTCGTCTTCCGGTACCGGGAGGAGCTGCCGTACGTCCACCACGGGGTGGACTTCGAGGTGCCGGGCGGCGGCATGACGGCCTTCGTCGGGCCTTCGGGGGCGGGCAAGACCACCGTGTTCGGGCTGATCGAGCGGTTCTACGAAGTGACCGGCGGCCGGGTGCTGGTCGACGGCCGGGACGTGCGCGACTGGCCGCTCGGCGAGCTGCGGGCGTCCATCGGGTACGTCGAGCAGGACGCGCCGGTGCTGGCGGGGACGCTGCGCGAGAACCTGGTGTTCGCCGCGCCGGACGCGACGGCGGCAGACATCCAGGAGGTCCTGGTCAAGGCGCGGCTGGACGGGCTGGTGGAGCGGCTGCCGGACGGCCTGGAGACGGTCGTCGGGCACCGGGGGTCGAAGCTGTCGGGCGGCGAGCGGCAGCGGGTGGCGATCGCGCGGGCCCTGCTGCGCAGGCCCCGGCTGCTGCTGCTCGACGAGGCGACGTCGCAACTGGACGCGGTGAACGAGCTGGCGCTGCGGGACGCGGTGGCGGTGGCGGCGCGGGAGACGACGGTGCTGGTGGTGGCGCACCGGCTGTCGACGGTGACGATGGCGGACCGGATCGTGGTGATGGACGCCGGGAAGGTACGGGCGGTAGGCACGCATGGCGAGCTGGTGGCGGGGGACGCGCTCTACGGAGAGCTGGCCGCGACGCAGTTCCTGACCGTTGCCGACGCCGGGCCGGCGGCTCCCGCGGTCCCCTGATCGGACCCTTCCGGCGGGCCGTGTCCCCGTACCGAAGGGAGACTCCCGTCATGGACGACAGCTTCCGCAACCGAGCCCCCGCCGCCCCGCGCCGGACCGCCGCGCGCCGGCGGGCCCTGCTGCCCCTCGCCGCCTGCGCCGCGCTGCTGACCGGCGCCGCCGGGTGCTCGGACCCGGCGCCGAGGGCGGCCGCGCCCGCCGCGCCCACCGCGTCCGACGCCGCCACCGGGGCCGCCCCGTCCTCCGGGGTCCGGCAGCTGGAGGCGGACTACCGGCGGGTGATCGAGGACGTCCTGCCGTCGGTCGTGCAGATCAACGCGCGCAGCGGCCTCGGGTCCGGGGTCGTGTACGACGACAAGGGGCACATCGTCACCAACGCCCATGTGGTGGGCGAGGAGAAGACGTTCGAGGTCACCGTCGCGACGAAGGGCGGCGACCCGATGCCCGCGAAGCTGGTGGCCGCCTACCCCGAGCAGGACCTGGCCGTCGTCAAGCTGGACAAGGTCCCGGCCGGGCTCAGGGCGGCCCGGCTCGGGGACTCCGCGAAGGTGGGGGTCGGGCAGATCGTGCTGGCCATGGGCAGTCCGCTGGGGCTGTCCAGCAGCGTCACGCAGGGCATCGTCTCGGCGGTGGGGCGCACGGTCACCGAGCCGGGCCAGGGCGGTGGCCCCGGCGCGACCATCGGGAACATGGTGCAGACCTCCGCCGCCATCAACCCCGGCAACAGCGGGGGCGCGCTGGTCGACCTGGACGGCCGGGTGATCGGCATTCCGACGCTGGCGGCGACCGACCCGGGGCTGGGCGGATCGGCGGCGCCCGGCATCGGGTTCGCGATCCCGGCGTCGATGGTGAGGACGGTGGCGGACCAGATCATCACGTCCGGGCGGGTCACCGACTCGGGGCGGGCCGCGCTGGGGATCTCCGCGCGGACCGTGCTGGGCGGGGACCTCCGGCCCGCGGGGGTGGCCGTGGTGGCCGTCCAGCGGGACGGGGCGGCCGCGAAGGCCGGGATCGAGGCGGGGGACGTGCTGGTGGGGGTGGCCGGGAAGCCGGTCACGACGATGACGTCGCTGAGCGAGGCGCTGGCTTCGTTGCGGCCGGGGGCGAAGGTGAAGGTCGCCTTCGAGCGGGACGGGGCGGAGAAGACGGCGGAGGTGACGCTCGGGGAGATGTGAGGGGTGCGGGTGCGGGTGCGGGAGCGGGGCGGGCCGGGGCCACCGCCGGGTGAGGGGGCGGGAGCGGGGCGGGCCGGGGTCACCACCGGGTGAAGGGGCGGGGCGGGCCGAGGTCACCGCCGGGGCTCCGCCCCTGGGCCCCGGTTTCCGCCCCGGCCCCGCCCCTGGAGGGCCTCAGCCCTCCGCGTTCAGGCTCATCGGGCCGTAGATCTTCTTGCCGTCCTCCGAGAGGACCACCTGGGCCGCGCCGCCCTCCAGGAGGTCCTTCCAGACCTCGCCGAGCCAGGACTCCGCGTCGCCCTGCGTGGTGAACTCCTCCGGCTCGACCGCCGGTTGCACTTCCGTTCCGTCGGCCGTCTCGAACCGCCACGTCCACGCCATGTACGCCTCCCGGGTCGTCTCGATGCTGCTCGCAGCGTAGCCGGGCGCGCAGCCCGCACAAGGACACGGGAGGATCGGGGCGTGGAAACGACTCTGCTCGGCACTGCCGCCCCCGCCGGTCTCCCCCGGCCCGACTGCCCCTGCGCCACCTGCGCCGCCGCCCGGGGCGACCGGGTGCGGGCCGCCACCGCCCTGCTGGTGGACGGTGCGCTGCTGCTGGACCTGACGCCGGGGGCGGCGCTCGCCGCGGCCCGCGCCGGGCAGTCGCTGGGGGGTGTGCGGCAGGTGCTGCTGACGCATCCGCACGACGGGCCGCCCGTGGAGCTGCCCCCGGGGCTCCCCCGGGCCGGACGGGTGCCGGACGGACAGGAGTTGACGCTGATCAGCGGGCACCGGGTGCGGGCGGTCCCGATGGACTCCCCCGGCACGGGGTACGAGGTCACCTCCCAGGAGGGGGACCGGCTGCTGTACCTGCCCCGGGGCGGGTCGCCCGCCGGGGAGGGCGGGGTGCGGCCGTACGACCTGGTGGTGATGGACGTGCTGGGGCGGCCCGACGCGCTCGCCCGGCTGCGGGCCTGGGGGGCGGTCACCGGGGCGACCGACGTCGTCGCCGTGCATCTGGACCATGACGTTCCGGCGGGCGGCGAGACCGCCCGGCGGCTGGCCGCGCTCGGGGCGCGGACGGTGCCGGACGGAACGACGCTCACCCTGGGCGAGTACCAGGAGGTGCCGGACGTGCCGCGCCGGACGCTGGTGCTGGGCGGGGCCAGGTCGGGCAAGTCGGTGGAGGCCGAGCGGCGGCTGGAGGGCTTCCCGGACGTCGTGTACGTCGCGACCGGCGGACGCCGGGCCGGCGACCGGGAGTGGGCCGAGCGGATCTCCCTGCACCGGGACCGGCGGCCGTCGTCCTGGCGTACCGAGGAGACCTGCGAGGTGGCGGAACTGCTGGGCGGGGACGGACCGCCGCTGCTGATCGACTGTCTGTCGCTGTGGCTGACCGACGCCATGGACCGGGCGGGGGCCTGGGACGACGCCAGATGGGCGGCGGACGGGCAGCGGGCACTGCGGGAGCGGGTGGCGGAGCTGGTGGGCGCGGTGCGCTCCACACGGCGCACGGTCGTCGCGGTGAGCAACGAGGTGGGCTCGGGGGTGGTGCCCGCGACGGCGGCGGGGCGGCGCTTCCGGGACGAACTGGGGCGGCTGAACGCCGCGTTCGCGGACGAGTGCGAGCACGTCCTGCTGGTGGTGGCGGGGCAGGCCCTGGTGCTGCGCTGAGGCGGGGGGCACGGGGCCCGGGGGTCCACGCCGTTCGGCCGGTACTGTTCGGCGAATGAGCGCGCTGAATCTCGACGACTTCTCCGACCTGATCGAACGCCCCGACAGCGGCGTACGGCGTGACGCCGAAGACCGCCGTGAGCACCTCGCCGTGGCGCCCGGCAGCCTGGGCCGCCTGGACGAACTGGGCGAGTGGCTGGCCGCCGCGCAGGGGGCCGTGCCCGTGCGGCCCGTCGAGCGGGCCAAGGTGGTGCTGTTCGCCGGCGACCACGGCGTCGCGGCCCTGGACGTGTCGGCGCGCGAGGCGTCCTCCGCGCACCGGCTGGTGCGGGCGGCCCTGGACGGGGAGAGCCCGGTGGCGGTGCTGGCACGGCGCCTCGGCGTGCCGGTGCGCGTCGTCGACGCCGGGCTGGACTGCGACCCGGAGCTGCTGCCCGACGAGGTCGTACGGCACCGGGTGCGGCGCGGCTCGGGACGCATCGACGTCGAGGACGCCCTGACCGTCGAGGAGGCGGAGCGGGCCGTGCGGCTGGGCATGGCGATCGCCGACGAGGAGGCCGACGCCGGCACCGACCTGGTGGTGCTCGGCGACCTCAGCGTGGGCGGCACCACCGCCGCCGCCGTGCTGGTGGCGGCGCTGTGCGGCACGGACGCCTCTGTGGTCACCGGGCGCGGCGGGGCGCACATCGACGACCTGGCGTGGATGCGCAAGTGCGCGGCGGTGCGCGACGCGCTGCGGCGCGCCCGGCCGGTGCTCGGCGACCAGTTGGAGCTGCTGGCCGCCGTGGGCGGGGCGGACCTCGCGGCGGCGACCGGGTTCCTGTTGCAGTGCGCGGTGCGGCGCACCCCGGTGATCCTGGACGGCGTGGTGTCGGCGGCGTGCGCGCTGGTGGCGCAGCGGGCCGCGTTCCGGGCCCCGGACTGGTGGCTGGCGGGGCACGTCAGCGGTGAGCCGGCGCAGGCGAAGGCACTGGACCGGATGGCGCTCAACCCTCTCCTCGACCAGGGCGTCACTGTGGGGGAAGGAACCGGGGCATTGCTGGCACTCCCCCTCGTTCAGGCCGCCGCCGCGCTCGCCGCGGAGCTGCCGGTGCGGGAGAAGGCCGACGAGAAGGACATGGCTGCCGACAGCGACGGCCCCGGCGACGGGGTCGCCGCCGACTGAGCGGGCGGTCCGGGCGGGAAGGTCCGCCCGGACCCCCGCCGTCACACCTGTCGGCGCCTGCGTCGACCCACCCGTCGACACCCCCCGTCCGCACCGGCCGGGCGGTCCTCTCGTACCACGCAATGACCCATATCATCGCGTTTCATGGGAGATGTCCGCTTGGCCACCGAAGAAGCATCCACGGCGTCCGGAACCGCCAGGACGCCCCTGGGGCGGCGGAGCACTCCGCTGTCGCGGCGCAGTGCCGGGTTCGCCGTCTGGTACCTGCGGATCGTCACCTTCATCTGCTTCCTGAGCGCGGTGTGGGTCTCCCTCGGCAACGACCTGCGCCGGCACAACGACGGCGACAACTTCACCCCGTACCTGCTCACCGCGGGCTTCGCGTCCGGGCTCTTCGCGTT
The DNA here is from genome assembly GCF_044751045.1 of Streptomyces sp. NPDC088745. Lineage (NCBI taxonomy): Bacteria > Bacillati > Actinomycetota > Actinomycetes > Kitasatosporales > Streptomycetaceae > Streptomyces > Streptomyces sp. NPDC088745. Next base: position 373,151 of record NZ_JBIVLB010000003.1, on the reverse strand, counting down.
CGTCATGGCGGTGACCCTGCGGCGGCGCAAGCGGGCGGCGTGGCTCCTCAACACGGTGCTCAGCGGGCTGCTGTTCCTGCTGTTCGCGCTGGTGATGCTCTTCCCCGAGGTGCGGCAGTACGCGCGCAACTGGGTGTCGCTGGGGCTGACCGGGGCGTTCTTCGTGGCGCTGCTGCTGGGCCGCCGCGAGTTCTACGCCAAGGGCGACCGGTCCAATCCGAAGCTGGCGACGGCCGTCGCCGTCGGCGGGCTGCTGGTCGCCTCGCTGCTCGCGGCGCTGCTGGTGACGGTCACGAACACCGCCTCGCACGGCGCGCGGTCCTCGACCTTCCTGGAGCGCTGGCGCTACGGCGCGGCCCGGCTGATCTCGATCGCCGCGCCGGAGGACCAGTTCGCCGGGATCATGACGCCGGGCTGGGTGAACGTCCTCATCAACATCATGAGCACGGCCCTGCTGATCGGCGTGCTGCTGGCCGCGTTCCGCTCCCGGCGGGCCGTGGACCCGCTGTCGGAGGAGGACGAGGAGAAGCTGCGGGCGCTGCTGGACAAGCACGGCGACCGCGACTCCCTCGGGTACTTCTCACTGCGCCGGGAGAAGAGCGCCATCTGGTCGCCGACCGGGAAGGCCGCCGTCACCTACCGCGTGGTGGGCGGCGTCTCGCTCGCCTCGGGCGACCCGATCGGCGACCCGGAGGCCTGGCCGGGCGCGATCGAGCCGTGGCTGACGGAGGCCCGCGAGCACGGCTGGGTGCCCGCGGTGATGGGCGCGAGCGAGGAGGCGGGCACGATCTACGCCCGGCACGGCCTGGACGCCCTGGAACTCGGCGACGAGGCGATCGTGGACACGGCCGAGTTCACCCTGGAGGGCCGCGCCATGCGCACGGTGCGCCAGGCCTACAACCGGGTGAAGCGCGCCGGGTACACCGTCCGCATCCGCCGCCACGAGGAGATCCCCGGGGCGGAGATGGCCGAACTGCTGAAGAAGGCCGACGACTGGCGCGACGGGGCCACCGAGCGCGGCTTCTCGATGGCGCTGGGACGCCTCGGCGACCCGGCGGACGGACGCTGCGTGATGCTGGAGTGCTTCGACGGCGACGGCGCCCTGCGGGCCGTGCTGAGCTTCGTGCCGTGGGGGCCCAGGGGACTGTCGCTGGACCTGATGCGCCGTGACCGGGACTCCGAGAACGGACTGGTGGAGTTCATGGTCATCGAACTCCTCCAGCACGCCCCGGAGATCAGGATCACTCAGGTCTCGCTCAACTTCGCGATGTTCCGGTCGGTCTTCGAACGTGGTTCACGCCTCGGCGCCGGACCGGTGCTGAGGCTGTGGCGGTCGCTGCTGAGCTTCTTCTCGCGCTGGTGGCAGATCGAGTCGTTGTACCGGGCCAACGCCAAGTACCGACCGATCTGGGAGCCCCGCTTCATGCTCTTCGAGAAGAGTTCCGACCTGTTGCGCATCGGCGTCGCCGCCGGCCGCGCCGAGGGCTTCCTGGAAGCCCCGGGCCTGCCCAAGTGGATGCACCGCCGGCACCTGGGGACGGGGCGGAGAGGGTGAGCGTCACGGCCGTGCCGGCCTCTCCCCTGCGCCGGTTCGCCCGTCGCGAGTGGGGCGGGCTCGCCGCGCGGGTGCGCGGGGCGCTCGTCACCCGCCGATGGCGGGCGATCCCGCTCACCCTCGCGGCCGTCGCCCTGTGCGCGACGTTCCAGGCCGTCCAGAACCAGTCCTGGGGCTACCAGTTCGTGCAGGACATCGGCTCGGTGCGCTCCGGCGACCCGCTGCTGCTGTCGCTGGTGCGCACCCCGCTGTCGCTGTTCGTACCGGCGCTGGACCTGCCGGTGTGGGGCGCCCTCGCCCAGATCCTGCTGGTGTTCGGCATCGCGGAGATCTGCCTCGGCCGCTGGAAGACGCTCTTCCTGGCGTACGTGGCCACCCTGTCCGGCACGATGTACGCCCGCCTGGGCGTCGCCCTGGGGCCCGGCAGCCCGATCGGCCTGCCGGAGGCCGACAAGCACGTCATGGACACCGGCCCTTCGGCGGCGGTGGTGGGGCTGGCGCTGTACGTGTGCCGGCGGGTCGGGGCGTACTGGACGGGCGGGGCGGTCGTCGTCGCGATGGTCGTCGAGGTGATCGTCAAGACGAACCTGGCGGGCAAGGAGCACATCGCGGCGCTGCTGGGGGTGGCCGTGCTGATGCTGATCGAGGCGGCCGTACGACGCCGGAGGAAGCACCGGGGGCAGCCCCGGCACCGGGGCGAAGGGACTGCACATGACGGTCGGGTCGAAGGGACTGCGCCTCACGACCGGGCCGAAGGGGCTCCGCCTCACGACCGGGGCGAAGGGGCTCCGCCTCACGACCGGGGCGAGGGGGCTCCGCCGATCCAGTCCTGAACGGCGCGCACGCGCCGGGTCCAGCGGCGGTCGTGCCGGTAGACCCGGCGCAGGGCGCGGGCACGCGCCTTGGGCCGCCTGCGGTAGAAGCGGCGCGCCCACAGCGAGTTGGGGCGGGCGAGACGGACCGCGCCGACGAGGCCGACCAGCGGCACGACGATGCCGAACAGGGCGGTGCGCACCTTGCCCTTGAGCAGGGCCACCACCGACCACAGGGCGTTGACGGCCACGTTCAGGAACAGCAGCCCCCGGCTCTGCGCCTCCTCCTCCGTCAGGTCGTTCACCCCGAACGGCAGCGAACCGGTGAGCACCAGGAGCACCAGCGCCGCCGTCAGGACGACGATCTCGACGCTGGTGCGCCCCTGCTCCGACCAGTACACGTCGTCCAGGTGCAGGATCAGCGCGAACTCGTCCAGCACCAGACCGGCGCCGACGCCGAAGATCACCGCGCAGATCGCGGACCCCACCCCGTGCCGCCCGCTGGCGACCGCGCCGAAGCCGCCGACGGTGGAGAGGACGACGCCGGGCACGACGTGGTGGATGTGCATGCCGCCGGGCGTGACGTTGCGGAAGGGGCCCTTGCCGGCCCGGATGAGCCGGGTGATGGTGCGGGTGACCACGAAGGACAGCACGAAAGAGGTCAGCGCGAGGAAAAGCGGGAGTTTGCCCGGCTCGACGATGTTCCGGTACAGCCAGTGACCCATGCAACCCACTCCGCTTTGTCTGATTTACGCGCTACGGGCAACTTACCGGCCGGAGGTGCGGGATAACCTGCGGCCGGTGACCACTCCTCCTCCCTCCACCCCCGCGTCCTCCCCCACGTCCTCCCTCGTGGACGGCCTCCGGTTCGCCTTCGGCACCCTCACCGTCCTGCCCGTGCGCGTCGCGCGCTGGGACCGGGAGGCCGCCCGTACGGGCATGCTGTGCGCGCCGGTCGCGGGGGCCGTGGTGGGGCTGTGCGCGGCGGCGCTGGGCGGTGTGCTGCTGCTCCTGGGGGCCGGGCCGCTGCTCGCCGCCGTGGCGTCGGCCGCCGTGCCGGCCGCGCTCACCCGGGGACTGCACCTGGACGGGCTCGCGGACACCGCCGACGGGCTGGGCAGCGCCAAGCCCGCGCCGGTCGCGCTCGACATCATGAAGCGGTCCGACATCGGCCCGTTCGGCGTCGTCGTCCTGCTGTTCACGCTGTTCGCCCAGGTGGCGGTACTGGCTCAGTTGTACGCGCGAGGGGTGGCGGCCGGCATGGCGGCGGCGCTGGTGGCGGCCGTCGCCGCCCGGCTGGCGCTCACGCTCGCCTCGCGCGCGGGGGTGCCCGCCGCCCGGCCCGAGGGGCTGGGGGCGGCGGTCGCCGGGGTGGTGCCGGTGCGGGCGGCCGCGGGGGCGGGGCTCGCCGTCACGGTGGTGTGCGCGGCCGCCGGGCTGGTGCCGGGCGGGGTCGTCGGGGCGGTGCACTGCGCGGTGGCGGTGGCGGTGGCTCTCGGTGCCGCCGAGGTGCTGCTGCGGCACTGTGTGCGGAGGTTCGGCGGGGTGACGGGGGATGTGTTCGGGGCGCTGGCGGAGGCGGCGGCCACGGCGGCGCTGGTGGTGCTGGCGCTGGGGTGAGGCCCGGCGGCGGTCAGCACGGGCGGCGCCACGCCCCGAGTTCGTACTCCTTCAGCATCGAGCTGAGGCCCAGCTTCCGGGCCTCGGGGCAGAAACGAGCCGTGGGCAGCTCGTACTCCACGTGGAAGACGGCCTTCCCCGCCTCGATGAACGGCGTGAGCAGCGCGCACTCCTCGAACTCGGCGCACTGCTCGTTGACGGCGAAGTCGAAGTCCCCCAGCAGCTCGGGGATCTGGTCGAGGTCGTTCTTCAGGCCGACCGAGAGGCCCCGCTCGTGGGCGAGGCGGGCGATGAGCCGGTTGTAGCGGAGCTGGTCGTCGGCGGTGAGCGGGAAGCCCGTCCGGTTGTCGTAGCCGTCCATGTTGTCCGGCTCGACGGCGTCGAAGCCCTTGGCGCGGCACATGTCGACGCGGGCCGCCATCAGGGGCTCCAGGACGTCGGTGCGGCGGATGTCCAGCCAGCGTTCGCCCTCCCAGCCGTTCCCCTCGCCGAGGACCTCGGCCGGGAAGCGGGCGGCGTCGGGCCGGAAGTCCTCCCAGGCGCCGGTGGAGAGGTAGCAGATGACCTTGCGCCCCTCCTCGTGCAGGGCGGCGACCTGGTCGGCGGAGGTGGTGTGGCCGTCGACGTCGTAGACGGGGACGTCGACGGTCAGGTCGAGCTCGCCGCTGAGCTGCCACTGCCAGGGCGTGCCGGGGCGGGGCTGCCAGCGGGACCCGCTCGGGGCGGGGCCGGGGGCGGGGCCGGGCGGCGCGGTGCAGGCGACGGCCGCGGCCAGCAGCAGGACCACGGCCAGGAGGCGTCTCATCGGGGCCGCACCGCCCCGAGTCCGTGCGGGAGGGTGCCCCAGGGGTGGACGCCGTCGCCGGGAACGGCGCAGTGCAGGGCGGCGCCGCGTTCGGCGGCGAGGGCGGTGAGGTCGGTGTCGGCCGCGTACACCAGGTGGCAGAAGCGGTCCGCCGGGCAGGTCCGCGTCCAGGCGGGGGGCTGCTCGGCGGTGCGGTACGTCTCCCACGTCCCCTCGAACGTGACGAGGACGTCGGCGAGGCGGAGGTAGCCGGGGTCGGGGTGCGTGCCGTGGTTCAGCACCAGGGAGCCCGCGCCGGCCGCCCGGGCGGCGACGGCGAGACGGCGGTAGTGCGCGAGGGCCTCGGGGCCGGCGGAGACCTGGTCGAGGAAGGCGCCGGTGACGCCGTACCAGTCGCGGTGGCGCAGGAGGTCGCGCACGACCTCGGCGTGGGGGCGGCGTCCGTAGTCGGTGTCGACGTACCCGAGGACCCGGGTGCCGGTGGCGCGGAGCCGGTCGGCGACGTCACCGAAGGCCGGGTCGGCCGCGGTGCCGGGGCCGCTGGCCGGATTGAGGATCACGCCGTAGAGGCGGGGCGACGCGAGGAGGGTCTGCCAGGCGGTGGGGCGGGCGGTGGGGTGCTCGTAGTACGGCACGAGGAGCTGACGCACGGGGGTCCTTGGGGGGGGTGGGATCTTGCTGGGCACATACCTGGGTGTACTCCGGGGACGCGGGACCGCCCCGTCAGGGGCGCGGGGAACTGCGCGACCGGCCACGACGCGTCCGCAGTGAACCGGAGGCAGCCGCGCGGCGAGCGCTTCAGGGAAAGGGGCGGGTCCGGGGCCTCTCTGCCCGAGCCGGGCGGGGCTGTGCGTCCGGTACGGGGCTGAGCTCTCGGCCTTTGCGGAGCACCTCGCCCGGCGCAGGCGCTTGCGTGGGGGCGGCACCCGGGCGGGCCGGGAGCGGGAGGGGCCGCCCCCTTGCCCGCCCGTCCCGCCCCCTTGGGGCGGCCCCGTCGCCCAAGGGGGCGGGGGCGAAGCCCAAGGGGCCGGGGTGGAGGGCGGCTGTGACACCCAAAGGGGCGAGGGAAGGGGAAGGGCGACCCGTCGCCCCAAGGGGGTTCGGGGGGACGCGTGTGGCACCGGTGCGCCAGAGGGTGCCGCGCCCGGCGGAACCGGAAGCGGAGGGGTATCCGATGCACAGCGATGCCACAGCGTCCCTCATCCCCGGTGAGCCGTCGCCCTGCCCAGCCGGGCGAAGGCCAGCGCGGCCAGCAGCAGCGCCGCACCCCCCGGCGCCAGCAGGGAGCCCGCCCCGCAGAGCACCGCCAGCGCCGCGACCCCGCACACCCCCGCCGCCACCAGCACCGCCCCGAAGGCCTGGAGGAGCAGGCCGGTCCACATCAGGGTGCCGATCAGCAGCAGGCCCAGGAAGCGCGTCCCGTCGAAGCCGCCCGCCCGGGGCCACACCAGTGTCCCGAGCGCCGCCAGCACCACCAGGACCGCGAGGTACTGGCCCAGGCACCGGGCCAGCGTCCCCAGCGTCGCCCACCGGAACTCCCCCGGGGTCGTCGCCCCCCGCAGCCCCGCCAGGCTCCCGCTGCGGAACCGGTGCAGGAGCCACTCCGCCGGCCCCATGCTCAGCGTGAGCGCCACCGCGCCCGGGGCCGCCGCCGCACCGGAGGGCGCCCCGTCCAGGGCCGCGTACAGCACCAGGACACCGGTGGCGAGGCCGAAGACCCCGTACGGGAGCGAGGCGAGGAGCCGGGGACCGCCCGGACGTGGGCGGCGCGACCCGGCCGCCCCGCGCAGCAGCTCCCCCGCCGCGAGCACCAGCACCGCCAGCGGCGACACCGCGAGCAGCACCAGCCGCGCCGGGTCCGGGACGTCGTACGCGAGCGCCACGACCGCGCCCGCCGACATCGGCGCGAGCGCCGCCAGCAGCAGCCGCTCCCGCCCCAGGACCAGCAGCACGGTGGCCGCCGCCTGGTAGAGCGCCTGCACCGAGGCGAACGCGACGGCGGGCCCCTCCCCCGCGCCGGCCGCCGCGCAGGCCACGCCCGTGCCGGCGAGCGCGCCCAGCGGGGCCCCCACCAGCAGGGCGCGGGCCGCCGCCGGGCGGTCGCCGAGCCCGAGCCAGGTGTACGCCCGGTGGGCCAGCGCCTGGTTCCACGCCCAGCCGGTGAGCGCCCCGGCGAGCAGCACCGCGACCGGGGCCGCGCCCGTCGCGAACGGCGCCCCCAGGACGTACGCCAGACCGGGCAGCGCGAAGACGAGCCCGCGCAGCAGGCACGGCAGCAGCGCGACGTGCCACGGGTCGCCGGGGGCGCGGACCGGCTCCGGATAGGTGCGCGGCACGCGGTCGTACAGGTCCTCGGCGAGTTCGAAGGAGTTCCGGCGGCCGTAGGTGAGACGGATGTGGTCGTCCGTCATGCCGTCGGACTCCAGGATCGCGGCGATCTCGTCCGGGTGCACCGCCGCCTCGATCATGTCGCGCAGGCGCTCGGCGAGTTCGTCCACCGGGTCGTCGGCGGCCGCCCAGCGGGGGCGCGGCCGGGGAATCACCGGCAGGGTGTCCTGCCGGTCGTCCGGCGTGAGCCACAAGGGCCCGCTCATGAGGTCTCCTCCCCCGGCCCCGTCAGGGTGTTCACCACGTCGTCCCGTCCGCCGCCATCGCCCGCCACGGGTCCGGCAGCCGCAGTTGCATCGTCCAGTCCTCGGCCAGTGCCGCCACGTCGTGCAGCGTCCGGCCGACCTGCTCGGGAACGCCGTCCAGCTCCTCGTATATGCGGCGGAACCCCTCGACGGAGCGGCGCAGGGTGAACTGGTCGATGACCCGTTGCCGTGCCGACTCGCCGAGTTCCGCGCGGCGTCGGTCGTCGCGCAGGAGCTGGAGGGTGGCCCTCGCCATGGCCTCCGGTTCGCGCGGGGGGACGACGAGGCCCGTGTCGCCGACGGCCTCGCGCACCCCGCCGACGTCCGTCGAGACGGTGGTGCGGCCGCAGGACATGGCCTCGATGATGCTGAAGGGGAAGCCCTCGCTGATGCTGGAGAGCATGACGACGCTGCCCGCGCCGTAGGCCCGGGCGACGTCGGATATGCGGCCCTCGTAGCTGATGCCGTCGGTGACGCCCAGCTCGGCGGCGAGCTTCTCCAGGGTCGTACGGTACGGCTCGCCGCCTTCGGGCACTCCGCCGAACAGGCGCAGGCGCAGGGCGGGCAGCTCCGCCCGGCAGATCGCGTACGCCCGGATCAGGGTCTCCAGGTCCTTGATCGGGTCGATGCGGCCCGCCCAGCTGAGCGTGGGGACCTCGGGTTCGGGGCCCGCGTGCGGGAAGAGCTGGGGGTCGACGCCGTTGTAGACGGTGCGGATGCGCTCGGGGTCGGCGCCGCCGCGTTCCTCCCAGCGCCGGTTGTACTGGTTGCACGGGGTGATCAGGTCGGCCTGGCGGTAGCCGAGCGAGTTGAGCTCCCGGTAGAAGCCCAGCAGGAGGGCCTTCACCGGCCAGCGCTGGGCGGCCGAGCGGTAGCCGAGGTAACGCTCCCGCAGGTAGATGCCGTGCTCGGTGAGCAGGAAGGGCGCGCCGTCGAAGTGCTGGGCGGCGAGCGCCGGGAGGGTGGCCAGACCGCTGCTGACCGCGTGCGCGATGCTGCCGTCGGGCAGGCGGGCGGCCAGCGGGCGCAGCAGGTGGTCCAGGAGGTCGGTGGCTATGAGGGCGTCGTGCAGGGTGGGGCGGGCGCGCGCGGTGTCCAGGTGGGGGCGGGTCCACACCGCCAGCAGGGTGCGCAGCGCGGCCTCCCCGGAGAGGGCGGCGGTCAGTCGCCCGCGCCGGGCCAGCGCGGCGAGCGCGAACAGCTCCTGGCCGAAGTCGCAGCCCGGGGCGGGGTCGAGGAAGGAGAGCAGGAAACGTTCGTACGTCGCCAGGAAGTCGCGCTTCTCGTGGCGGGACAGGCGCGGGGTGCGGGCGCCGTCCGGTGCGCCCCAGAGCGGGACGACGGTGTGGTCGTGGACGTTGCGCGGAAGTTCCCAGGTGACGGGTTCACGGCCGCTGCCGGTGAGGGAGACGAGGTGGAAGTCGACGTCGGGCATGCCGCGCACCAGTTGGTCGCACCAGGTACTGACACCCCCCTGGACGTGTGGATAAGTGCCTTCGGTGAGCATGCTGACATGGCGCCCACGGCTCATGGTGGTGTTCCCCCAGAACAGTTGTGCGGGCGGGGGGGGGGGGGGGGGGGGGGGGGGGGGGGGGGCGCCCCGGGGGGGGGGGGGGGGGGGGGGGGGGGGGCGCGCGCGGCCCCCCGCCGGCCCCCCCGCCCCCCAGCGTGGGGCTCTCCACGCGCCCCGCGCCGGCGCGGGGGGGCGCCCCCCCCCCCCCCCCCCCCCCCCCCCCCCCCGCCGGATGGTGCGACGGTGCTGTGCTGCCGGGGCCGAAGCGGCCTCCGGGCCGGGGCCGAAGCGGCCCCGGCAGGCCGCTAGTGGCCGGCCCTCTCCTGCGGGACGAGCGGCTGGACCGGGGCGGGCGGGGCCGCCGGGGTGACCTTGGCGACCGGCGCGCGCAGCGCCGGAACCCGCGTGGCCGGGGCCTTCGTGGCCGGGATCTTCGTGGCCGGGGCCGGGGCGGCGGGAGCCGGGGCCGGGGCCGCCGGGAGCCTCAGCGTGACGGCGGACTGGAGGGCGGCCGGGGCGTCCCAGCCGGAGAGCGCCCCCGCGTAGGCGGTGCCGAAGGCGCCCGTGCCGAGCAGCAGTTGCTTCCTGGTGCCGGCCGGCGCGGTGATCGGCGCGACCACCCCGGACGGCGCCTGCACGGTGACGGTGTCGCCGATGCGGTGGGCGGTCACCTTGTTGCCGGCGAGCGCCTTGTCCCAGGCGGCGCGCCGGGTGAACTCGACGCCCACGTCCTTCTGGCGCGGGTTGACCACGGGGGTGTTGTCGGCGAACAGGGCCCGGTAGTCGGCGAGGGTCTTGTCGAGGACCGGGTAGAGCAGCTTCTCCTCCGCCAGGTTGGACTGGTGCACGTAGTGCGGTCGCGGGTCGTTGGCGACCACGTGGTTCAGCGCCGTGCGGGCCTCCTGCGGGACGATGTACGCGGCGTAGCCGGTCTCCACGTCCAGCGGCTCGTCCAGGCAGGTGGAGAGCGGGTTGTCCTCGCAGGCGCCGCTGCCGCCGTCGGCCCGGGAGGTGTAGAGCCAGTTGTACTCGTCGGCCATCTCGGCGGCGGTCCCGACGTTGTAGTACACGTTCATCGGGTGCCGGGGCACGGTCAGGGCCGCGCCCGCGCCGCGCTGCTGCGGTTCGCGCGAGGCGTCGCTCGCGATCCACTTCACCCCGTTGTCGGCGAGCGCGCCCGCCAGGTTCGGGTTGTCGACCGGCTGCTGCGGCAGGGTCCTGAGCCCGGAGTGCTCACCGGTGACCAGCTCGGACCTGTCGACCGGGATGCCCTTGGCGACGGCCCACTTGTGGTTGTCGGAGATCTGCTTGGAGATCTCCGCCCGGCTCATCCAGAGCGTCGTGCCGGCCGCGTCCGTCGCGCACTTCCACGGGACGACGGTGTTGTCCTGCGTGCAGCCGAGGAAGGGGTGCGTGTACGTGTGGTTGATCCAGCGGTACTGGGCGCGGTCGGCCACCAGTTGACCGGTCAGGGCGTCCGTGCCGCCGTGCCCGGCCTTCCACTCCTCGCCCGCGCCGGCGTTGTGGACCAGGTCCAGCAGGAAGCCGGAACGCTTCTGCCACTGCGCCGCGTACTGCGCGTCGGCGGCGGTCATCCGGATCGGGTTCTCGCTCTCGTTCTCACCGCCCGCGCAGTCGAAGTCGCCGGGCGTGCAGTTCAGCCGGCTGTTCCAGCGGGCGTCCGGCGCGAACACGTCGTCGACGTGCACGGAGAAGTAGTTGCGGCTCTGCCCCAGGTGCACGCCCTGGGTCAGCCAGTCCACGACACCGCGCGCCAGCACCCGGAACTGCTTCTGGTACTTGTTGTACGCGAAGGTGACGACCAGTTCGCTGCGTCCGTCGGCGGTGTACTCGCCGACCAGACTGGCCCGGCTCGCCCCATTGGCGACCGGGATGTCCAGGTAACTGGTGTATCCGGCGCGCGGGCGGCCCGCGTAGCCGTAGCTCTCCACCACCGACGGCGAGTTGTCCTCGAACTTCAGCGGCCCGTCCAGGTACTTGAACGGGCCCGCCCGGCCCGCGGCGGTGACCGCCGCGTCGACGCCGTCCAGCGGTCCGGCGTACCCCTGCTGGTCGGTGTAGTCGAGGCCGACGCCCGGGTGGGACCAGGTGTAGGCGTCGACCTGCCGGATCCCGAAGGTCTTCTCGTACGCCGTCAGGGCCGCCGACTCGGCGGAACCCGCCCCGAACGGGGCCTCGTTGGGCAGCACCACGCCCTGGAACTTGGCGCGGGCCCGGCCGCTGACGGTGTCACTGAGGAACGCCGCGTTGATCACGGGGCGCCCGGCCTGGCCGAGCTTCACGGTGGTGAACGGCACTCCGGTGCTGCGCAGTTCGTCGGTGACGGCCGCGACGGCCTCGCCGCCGTCGTCCACGACGAGCACCTTCAGATCGATGCGCGGAGCCGGTGCCGCCTCTGCGGCGACCGCTCCGGTGGGCGCTGCGGTCATCACCGCGACGAGCAGGCCCGCGGAGGCTATCGCCGCTCCCGCTCTGCCCGCGCGCGTCGCGCCCCATGTGTTCTTCGCGTACGCCATGGCGTACTCCCCTCCCCCTAGAAGGCTCTCCGTATACAGCGCCGAAAGCCGAAAGTGGACGCCGTACGGGAGACATGTGAACGACCTGCAAAGCAATTCCCTGATCCTTTGCAAGTCCTGCGAAGAGTGTGACGCACGGTTTACGCTCCGCGCTCCCGGAACCTCGGAGAGACACCACGGACGAGTGAACGGGTCGCCCCCGTGATCGAAGGACCCGACCGCGCGTAGGCTCGTCCGACAGGCGCACATTCCCGCCGCCCCCAGGAACCCAGGAAGCGAGATTTCACCACCGTGACTGCTCTCACTCTCAGCACCTCCGGCGCCGCGACGCTGCGCGCCGACGCGCTCGTCGTCGGCATCGCCAAGGGCCTCGGGGGCCCGGTCGTCGCCGCCGGCGCGGAGGCCGTGGACAAGGCGTTCGACGGAAAGCTGGCCTCCGTCCTGGAGACCCTGGGCGCTTCCGGCGGCGAGGGTGACCTGACGAAGCTGCCCGCCCCCTCCGGTCTGAAGACCCCGCTGGTCGTGGCCGTCGGCCTCGGCCCGGTGCCGGAGAAGGACGAGACGTTCGCGGCCGAGGCCCTGCGCCGCGCCGCGGGCACCGCCGCCCGCGCGCTGACCGGCGTCAAGAAGGCCGGCTTCGCGCTGCCGGTCGAGTCGGTCGAGGACGCGGAGGCGGTCGCCGAGGGCGCGCTGCTCGGCGCGTACAACTTCACGGCGTACCAGGACCAGAACCAGGCCGACGGCAAGGACGCGAAGAAGACCGGCGGCAAGGACGCCAAGCTGCCGCTCGCCGAGGTGGTCCTGCTCGGCGCCAAGCCGCGCGACAAGGCCTTCAAGGCGGCGGCCGAGCGGGCGGTCGCGCTGGCCGAGGAGATCAACCGCGCCCGCGACCTGGTCAACACCCCGCCGAACGACCTCTACCCCGAGTCCTTCGCGGCCGTGGCCCAGGCCGCGGCCAAGGAGCACGGCCTCAAGATCCAGATCCTGGACGAGAAGGCCCTGGTCAAGGGCAACTACGGCGGCATCCTGGGCGTCGGCGCGGGCTCCGCGCACGGCCCCCGCCTGGTGAGGATCTCCTACACCCACGCCAAGGCCGAGAAGTCCCTGGCGTACGTCGGCAAGGGCATCACCTACGACTCGGGCGGCATCTCGCTGAAGCCGGCCGGCCACAACGAGACGATGAAGTGCGACATGGCCGGCGCCGCCGCCGTGTTCGCCGCCGTCGTCGCCGTCGCCCGGCTGGGCCTGAAGGTCAACGTCACCGGCTGGCTGGCGCTCGCCGAGAACATGCCCTCGGGCACCGCCACCCGCCCCGGCGACGTGCTGCGCATGTACTCCGGCAAGACCGTCGAGGTCCTCAACACGGACGCCGAGGGCCGGCTGGTCCTGGCCGACGCGCTGACCCGCGCCTCGGAGGAGCACCCGGACGCGATCGTCGACGTCGCCACCCTGACCGGCGCGATGATGATGGCGCTGGGCAGCCGCACCTTCGGCATCATGGGCAACGACGAGTCCTTCCGCACCGCGATCCACGAGATCGCCGAGGAGGTCGGCGAGCAGTCCTGGCCGATGCCGCTCCCCGCCGAGCTGCGCAAGGGCATGAACTCCGACACCGCCGACATCGCCAACATGGGCGAGCGGATGGGCGGCGGCCTGGTCGCCGGCCTGTTCCTCCAGGAGTTCGTCGGCGAGGACATCGCCTGGGCGCACCTGGACATCGCGGGCCCGGCCTTCCACGAGGCCGCCCCGTACGGCTACACCCACAAGGGCGGCACCGGGTCCTCGATCCGCACCCTGGTCAAGCTGGCGGAGCGCACCGCCGCCGGCGACCTCGGCTAGTCGCTCCCGCACCGCGACCCCGGGCCGGCGTGCCCGGGGTCGCGGGTGCGTTTACGTACGGTTTCGCCCTAAACGAAATATTTGTACGTACGTACGCATCGCTCACCCCGGAGACCCGGCCCCGGCCCCGTCCCGGAACCCGGCCCGGCGTCCCGCCATCCGTGAACAAGTGCGAAGATGGTTTACCGGCAGGACAGGGCCCCCACCACAGGGCCGAACAACAAGCGGCCGTACACCCCCGCCGCCCGGTCGTCGACGACCGGCGAGTGGCGCACATGCATGGAGGACGTGACGTGGCGAACGACGCCAGCACCGTTTTCGACCTAGTGATCCTCGGCGGTGGCAGTGGCGGTTACGCCGCGGCGCTGCGCGGAGCCCAGCTGGGCCTCGACGTCGCACTGATCGAGAAGAACAAGCTGGGCGGCACCTGCCTGCACAACGGCTGCATCCCGACGAAGGCCCTGCTGCACGCGGGCGAGATCGCCGACCAGGCGCGCGAGTCCGCGCAGTTCGGCGTGAAGGCCTCCTTCGAGGGCATCGACATCGCGGGCGTGCACAAGTACAAGGACGAGGTCGTCTCGGGCCTGTACAAGGGCCTCCAGGGCCTGGTCGCCTCCCGCAAGGTGACGTACATCGAGGGCGAGGGCCGGCTGTCCTCCCCCACCTCCGTCGACGTGAACGGCCGGCGCGTCCAGGGCCGCCACGTCCTGCTGGCGACCGGCTCCGTGCCGAAGTCGCTGCCGGGCCTGGAGATCGACGGCAACCGCATCCTCTCCTCGGACCACGCGCTCGTGCTGGACCGGGTCCCGGAGTCGGCGATCATCCTGGGCGGCGGCGTCATCGGCGTCGAGTTCGCCTCGGCGTGGAAGTCCTTCGGCGCGGACGTCACGATCGTCGAGGGCCTCAAGCACCTCGTGCCGGTCGAGGACGAGAACAGCTCGAAGCTCCTGGAGCGCGCGTTCCGCAAGCGCGGCATCAAGTTCAACCTGGGCACCTTCTTCCAGAGCGCCGAGTACACCGAGAACGGCGTCAAGGTCACGCTGGCCGACGGCAAGACCTTCGAGGCCGAGGTGCTGCTGGTCGCCATCGGCCGCGGCCCGGTCTCCCAGGGCCTGGGCTACGAGGAGCAGGGCGTCGCGATGGACCGCGGCTACGTCCTGGTCGACGAGTACATGCGCACGAACGTCGAGACCATCTCGGCGGTCGGCGACCTCGTCCCGACCCTCCAGCTCGCGCACGTCGGCTTCGCCGAGGGCATCCTGGTGGCGGAGCGGCTGGCCGGTCTGAAGACCGTGCCGATCGACTACGACGGCGTGCCGAAGGTGACGTACTGCCACCCCGAGGTCGCCTCCGTGGGCATCACCGAGGCCAAGGCCAAGGAGCTCTACGGCGCGGACAAGGTCGTCGCCCTGAAGTACAACCTGGCCGGCAACGGCAAGAGCAAGATCCTGAAGACCGCGGGCGAGATCAAGCTCGTCCAGGTCAAGGACGGTGCCGTGGTCGGCGTCCACATGGTCGGCGACCGCATGGGCGAGCAGGTCGGCGAAGCGCAGCTCATCTACAACTGGGAGGCCCTGCCGGCCGAGGTCGCGCAGCTCATCCACGCGCACCCGACCCAGAACGAGGCGCTCGGCGAGGCCCACCTGGCCCTGGCCGGCAAGCCGCTTCACTCCCACGACTAATAGGTTTCCGTCATGGGCGCGACGACCTACTTCCCCGCACCAGATTCCGTAAGGAGCAACTGAAACCATGTCGGTTTCCGTAACCCTGCCGGCGCTCGGCGAGAGCGTCACCGAGGGCACCGTCACCCGCTGGCTCAAGGCCGAGGGCGAGCGCGTCGAGGCCGACGAGCCGCTGCTCGAGGTCTCGACCGACAAGGTCGACACCGAGATCCCGGCCCCGGCCGCGGGCATCCTGGCCTCCATCAAGGTCGCCGAGGACGAGACCGTCGAGATCGGCGCCGAGCTCGCGATCATCGACGACGGTTCGGGCGGTGGCGAGAGCGCCGCCGCGCCGGCCGCCGAAGAGGCGCCGGCCGCCGAGGCCGCCCCGGCGCAGCAGGAGGCCCCCGCGCAGGAGGCCCCCGCCGCCGAGGCTCCGCAGCAGCAGGAGGAGGCCCCCGCGGCCGCTTCCGGCTCTGCCGAAGGCACCGACGTCACCCTCCCCGCGCTGGGCGAGTCCGTCACCGAGGGCACCGTCACCCGCTGGCTGAAGGAGGTCGGCGAGGAGGTCTCCGAGGACGAGCCGCTCCTCGAGGTCTCGACCGACAAGGTCGACACCGAGATCCCGGCCCCCGTCTCCGGCGTTCTCCTGGAGATCGTCGTCGCCGAGGACGAGACCGCCGAGGTCGGCGCGAAGCTCGCCGTCATCGGCGCGAAGGGCGCGGCCCCGGCCGCCGCTCCCGCCCAGGAGGCCCCGAAGCAGGCCGAGGCCCCCCAGCAGGAGGCCCCGAAGCAGGAGGCTCCGAAGCAGGAGGCCCCGAAGCAGGAGGCTCCCGCCCCGGCCGCCCCCGCCGCCGCCCCGGCGCCGGTCCAGGCCCAGCCCGCCGCTGCCGCGCCGGCTCCGGCCGCGCCGGCCGCGCCCGCTCCCGCCGCCCCGCAGGCCCCGGCTCCCGCCGCGACCTCCGGCGACGACGGCGCGTACGTGACCCCGCTGGTCCGCAAGCTGGCGTCCGAGAACGGCGTCGACCTGGGCCAGGTCAAGGGCACCGGCGTCGGCGGCCGCATCCGCAAGCAGGACGTCGTGGCCGCCGCCGAGGCCGCCAAGGCCCCTGCCGCCGCCCCGGCCGCCCCCGCCGCCTCCAAGGCCGCGGCCCCGGAGGTCTCACCGCTGCGCGGCCAGACCGTGAAGATGACCCGCATGCGCAAGGTCATCGGCGACAACATGATGAAGGCCCTGCACTCGCAGGCCCAGCTCACCTCGGTCGTCGAGGTGGACATCACCAAGCTGATGAAGCTGCGCGCCAAGGCGAAGGACTCCTTCGCCGCCCGCGAGGGCGTCAAGCTGTCCCCGATGCCGTTCTTCGTCAAGGCGGCCGCCCAGGCGCTGAAGGCCCACCCGGTCGTCAACGCCCGGATCAACGAGGACGAGGGCACCATCACGTACTTCGACTCGGAGAACATCGGCATCGCCGTGGACTCCGAGAAGGGCCTGATGACCCCGGTCATCAAGGGTGCGGGCGACCTCAACCTGGCGGGCATCTCCAAGAAGACCGCCGAGCTCGCGGGCAAGGTCCGCGGCAACAAGATCACTCCGGACGAGCTGTCCGGCGCGACCTTCACGATCAGCAACACCGGCTCGCGCGGTGCGCTGTTCGACACGGTCATCGTGCCGCCGAACCAGGTCGCCATCCTGGGCATCGGCGCCACCGTCAAGCGCCCGGTGGTCATCGACCACCCGGACCTGGGCGAGACCATCGCCGTCCGCGACATGACGTACCTGTCGCTGTCCTACGACCACCGCCTGGTGGACGGCGCCGACGCGGCCCGTTACCTGACGGCCGTCAAGGCGATCCTGGAGGCCGGCGAGTTCGAGGTCGAGCTCGGCCTGTAGGGCTCCCAGCGGTACGTGCGCGCCCCCGCCCGGGTCTCTTCCGGGCGGGGGCGCCGCCGTATGGTTACCCAGCGCGTCGGTCTTTGCTGAAGGAGCCCCCCATGAATCCCCCCGTCGTCCACTCGCTGCGCGAGCAGATCCGCGAGCACATCGTGGAGGGGATCGTCAGCGGGCGCTGGAAGCCGGGCGAGCGCATCGTGGAACGCCGGATCGCCACCGAGTTGCAGGTCAGCCAGACCCCCGTCCGGGAGGCGCTGCGCGAGCTGGAGACGCTGCGCCTGATCGAGTCGGCCCCCAACAAGGGCGTACGGGTGCGCAATCTGACCGCCGCCGACCTGGAGGAGAGCTACCCGGTGCGGGCGGGCCTGGAGCAGATCGCCGCCGAGCTGGCCGCCCCGGTGCTCGCCGACGACGTGTCGGCGCTGGAGCCGCACGTGGTGGCGCTGTACGCGGCCGACCGGGCGGTGGACGGGACGGCGCAGGTGCGGCACACGGTGGGCTTCCACCGGGAGCTGGTGCGGGCGGCCGGGAACGGGGTGCTGCTGCACACCTGGGAGGGGCTGGGCATCGAGGTGTTCACGGCGCTGTCGATCCGGTGGCTGGGGACGGTGCAGAAGTCGTACGCCGAGGAGCACGAGGACCTGGTCGAGGCCTTCCGCAGGCGCGATCCCCGGATCGGCGAACTGGTGAAGGCCCATGTGCTCGGATGTGCGCCGCGCGCGTGATTAGTACGATATGTCGCTTTTGCGGTTGACACTTCGTGCCCTTTTCCGTGGCACGGAATGCCGACTTTGGATGGCGGAAGGATTTTTTCCTCGCAAACTTTGATCGATCATCGATCAGTACTTACAGTCGACGGCGGACCTCATCAAGGTCTCGTCAAGAAGCACCACCGGGTCCCGTCCTGCCAGACACCGACCCCCTTTCTCCACCCCCTCCCCTTCCCGGAAGGCGGCGTCATGACCGACCCCGTACGCACCGCTCCGAGCGAGCTCGACCAGCTCCCGGACCGCGACACCGAAGAGACCGCCGAATGGGCGGCCTCCCTCGACGCCGTCGCCAAGGCCGCAGGCACCCACCGGGCCGAATACCTGATGCGCCGCACCCTCCAGCACGCCGAGGCCGCCGGTCTCGCGCTGCCGAAGCTGCTGGAGACGGACTACGTCAACACCATCCCGACCTCCGCCGAGCCCGCCTTCGACGGCGACCTGGAGATGGAGAGCCGGATCACCGCGTGGAACCGCTGGAACGCGGCGGCCATGGTGACCCGCGGCTCGCGCTTCGGCGTCGGCGGCCACATAGCCACCTTCGCGTCGGCCGCCTGGCTGTACGAGACCGGCTTCAACCACTTCTTCCGCGGCAAGGAGGGCGACGGCTCCGGCGACCAGCTCTACATCCAGGGCCACGCGTCGCCCGGCATCTACGCCCGCGCCTTCCTCGACGGCCGCCTCTCCGAGCAGCAGCTCGACAACTTCCGGCAGGAGTCGGGCGGCGACGGCCTGCCCTCCTACCCGCACCCCCGCCGGCTGCCGTGGCTGTGGGAGTTCCCCACCGTCTCCATGGGCCTCGGCCCGCTCTCCGCGATCTACCAGGCGCGCTTCAACCGCTACCTGGAGAACCGCAACATCAAGGACACCTCCCGCTCGCACGTCTGGGCCTTCCTCGGCGACGGCGAGATGGACGAGCCGGAGGCGACCGCGGCCCTCACGCTGGCCGCCCGCGAGGGCCTGGACAACCTGACCTTCGTCATCAACTGCAACCTGCAGCGCCTCGACGGCCCGGTCCGCGCCAACTTCCGCGTCGTGCAGGAGCTGGAGGGCGCCTTCCGCGGCGCCGGCTGGAACGTCGTCAAGTCGCTGTGGGGCACCGCCTGGGACGAGCTGTTCCAGCTCGACACCACGGGCGCCCTGCTGCGCCGCCTGCGGGCCGTTCCGGACGCCCAGTTCCAGACGTACGCGACGCGTGACGTGGCGTACATCCGCGAGCACTTCTTCGGCGCCGAGCCCGCCCTCAAGCAGCTCGCCGACGTCCTGTCCGACGCCAAGATCGCCGAGTGCTTCCACACCTCGCGCGGCGGCCACGAGGCCCGCAAGGTGTACGCGGCGTACAAGGCGGCCGTCGAGCACAAGGGCCGCCCGACGGTGATCCTGGCGCAGACGGTCAAGGGCTACACGCTCGGCCCGACCTTCGAGTCGCGCAACGCCAACCACCAGATGAAGAAGCTCACCGGCAAGGAGTTCCGCGCCATGCGCGACCTCCTGGAGCTCCCCATCCCGGACGCGAAGCTGGACGACTCGCTCGTCCCGTACGGCCACCCGGGCGCCGACTCCCCCGAGGTCCGCTACCTCCAGGAGCGCCGCGCCGCCCTCGGCGGTCCCGCCCCGGCCCGCCGGGTGCACCCGGTCGCGCCGCTGCCCCAGCCCGCCGAGAAGTCCTTCGCCGCCCTGAAGAAGGGTTCCAAGCAGGGCATGGCCACCACCATGGCGTTCGTGCGCCTGGTGAAGGACCTGATGCGGGACAAGGAGACCGGGAAGCGCTGGGTGCCGATCGTCCCCGACGAGGCGCGCACCTTCGGCATGGAGGCGCTGTTCCCCTCGGCCGGCATCTACTCGCCGCTGGGCCAGACGTACGACCCGGTCGACCGCGACCAGCTCATGTACTACAAGGAGGCCAAGGACGGTCAGGTCCTCAACGAGGGCATCACCGAAGCCGGGGCCATGGCGGACTTCATCGCCGCGTCGACCGCGTACTCCACGCACGGCGAGACGATGATCCCGTTCTACATCTTCTACTCGATGTTCGGCTGGCAGCGGACCGGCGACCAGATGTGGCAGCTCGCCGACCAGCTCGGCAAGGGCTTCATCGTCGGCGCGACCGCCGGCCGCACCACGCTCACCGGTGAGGGCCTCCAGCACGCGGACGGCCACTCGCACCTCATCGCCGCCACCAACCCGGCGTCGCTGAACTACGACCCGGCGTTCGCGTACGAGGTCGCGGTGATCGTCCAGGACGGTCTGAAGCGGATGTACGGCGAGCAGCCGGAGGACGTCTTCTACTACCTGACCGTCTACAACGAGCCGATGCCGCAGCCCGCGATGCCCGAGGGCGTCGAGGAGGGCATCGTCAAGGGCCTCTACAAGTTCAAGGACGCCCCGGCGGCCACCTCGGCGGACGCCCCGCGCGCCCAGCTGCTGGCCTCCGGCACCGCGATCCACTGGATCCTGGAGGCCCAGGAGCTCCTGGCGGCCGACTGGAACGTCTTCGCCGACGTCTGGTCCGCCACCTCCTGGGGCGAGCTGCGCCGGGACGCGCTGGAGGCCGACGAGGCCGCGCTGCGCGGCGAGTTCCGCACCCCGTACGTGACGAAGGTGCTGGCCGACGCGCCGGGCCCGGTCGTCGCGGTCAGCGACTGGATGCGTCAGGTCCCCGACCAGATCAGCCAGTGGGTCGAGCAGGACTACACCTCGCTGGGCACCGACGGCTTCGGCCTCTCCGACACCCGTGAGGCGGCCCGCCGCCACTTCGGCGTCGACGCGCAGTCGATCGTCGTGGCGACGCTGGCCCAGCTGGCGAAGAAGGGCGCGGTCCCGGCCTCGGCGGTCAAGGAGGCGCGGGAGCGCTACGGCCTGTAGGTCTCCGGCGCCCTCGGTTCGCCGGCGCCCCGCCCGCCCTTCGGCGGGCGGGGCGCCGGCGTTTCCCGTCCCGCATGATGTGGGGCATGCGCGCTGCCCGCCTGATCAAGATGGTCCTGCTCCTCCAGTCCCGGCCGATGATGACGGCCGCCGAGCTGGCGGCGGAACTGGAGGTGTCCGAGCGGACCGTCACCCGGGACGCCCAGGCCCTCTCGGAGGCGGGCATTCCGGTGTACGCGGACCGGGGCCGGGCGGGCGGCTACCGTCTCGTCGGCGGCTACCGCACCCGGCTGACGGGCCTCGGGCGCAGCGAGGCCGAAGCCCTCTTCCTGTCCGGGCTGCCGGGCGCGCTGCGGGAGATGGGGCTCCAGGACGCGGCGTCGGCGGCCCGGCTCAAGGTCTCGGCGGCGCTGCTGCCCTCCCTGCGCGACGCCTCGTCGAGCGTCGCGCAGCGCTTCCACCTGGACGCGCCCGGCTGGTACCAGGAGCCGGTGACGCCGGAGCTGCTGCCCGCCGTGGCGGAGGCCGTCTGGGGCGACCTGGTGGTGCAGGCGCGGTACGCGAGGCGGCCGGACCGGGCCGCCGAACGCCGTCTGGAGCCGTACGGGCTCGTCCTGAAGGGCGGCATCTGGTACGTGTGCGCCCGGGCGGAGCCGGGGGGCTTCCGGGTCTACCGGCTCGACCGCTTCACGGCGGTGACGGTGACCTCGGCGCACTTCACCCGGGACGAGACCTTCGACCTGCCGGGCTTCTGGGCGTCCCGGGCGGCGGAGTTCGCCCGCTCGATCCTGCGCACGGAGACGGAGCTGCGGATCTCGCCGACGGGGGTGCCGGGGCTCCTGCGGGTCATGGACGCGGCGGTGACCCGCGAGGCCCTGGCCGCGGCGGGACCGCCGGACGCGCAGGGGTGGGTGCGGATCACGCTGCCGGTGGAGTCGGTGGAGGTCGCCCTCGGCCAACTCCTGTGCCTGGGCCCGGAGGTGGAGGTCCTGGCCCCTAAGGACCTGCGGTCGGCAGTCGCGGAGGCGGCCAGGGGCCTGGGCCGCCTGTACGGCTGAGAGCACGAGCGTCCTTTCAGGGGCGCGGACGGGACGCCGCCCGCCCCCCACGCACACGGAGCGCCCCGTCAGGGGCGCGGGGAACCGCGCGACCGGCCACGGCGCACCCGCGGGAAACCGCGGGCCGCACCGCCGGGCAGCCCCCGGAACCCCCGGCAGGGCTCAGCGGTAGTCGTCCGCCAGGACGCCCTCCTCGCCCGCCGTCACCCGCGAGAGATACCCCCACGCGTCCGGCTGCGACCCGTCCGCGTCCCGCACCCCGTACGCCACCGCCAGGTCCCTGCTGGACAGCGACCGCCCGTTCCAGCGCCCCCGGTCCGGGTCCGCCGCCAGCCGGGCGATCCCCCGCCCCACGTACGCCGGCGACTCCGCGATCGCGAAGGACGGCTCCTGGGCGATCGCGTCGCGCCAGTTCGCCTCCGTCACCCCGAAGTGGTCGAGCATCTGCTCGGAGCGCAGGAACCCGGGCGTGACACAGACCGCCGTCCCGCCCACCCCCGCCAGGTCGTGGGCGAGGTTGGCGGCCATCCGGATCGGCGCGTTCTTCGCGAGGTCGTAGTAGAAGTTCTCCCGGAACGCCTTGTTCGTCTCGGCGGTGCCGTCGGTGATCTCGACCACCAGCCCGCCCTCGTGCCGCACCAGCAGCGGCAGCGCGCAACTGCTGGTGATGATGTGGGACCTGACGCCGAGTTCCAGCATCCGCAGCCCGTGCGCGAGCTCCGTCTCCCACATCTTCTTCCCGAACTCGACCAGGTGCTCCCCGCCCCAGATGTCGTTGACCAGGACGTCGAGCCGGCCCCGCTCCCGGTCGACGCGCTCGACCAGGGCCCGTACCCGCTCCACCTCCAGGTGGTCCGTCGGCACGGCGACGCCCTCGCCGCCCGCCGCCGTCACCAGCTCGGCGGTCTCCTCGATGGTCTCGGTCGCCCTGCCGACCTCGCTCCGCTGCGTGCGGGTGGTGCGCCCGGTGACGTACACCGTCGCTCCCAGCGCACCCAGTTCCACGGCGATGGCGCGGCCCGCGCCCCGGGTCGCCCCGGCGACCAGGGCGATCCGGCCGGTCAGGTTCGGCTGTTCGGCGTGCATGTGCGGCTCCTCCGTCGTCTCGTGGGAAGGAGTCTGCCGCCGAAACCGGACAACTGATGTCCGGTTTTACGGGGACCCGCCGGGAATTCTCAGCGCATCCCCTCCAGCGTCGAGCCGTCGGCCATCTTCGCCCTCAGCTCCGCCTTGACGCCCTGCGGCGCCCGCACCGCCAGCAGCGGTCCCCGCGCCTCGGCCTTGAGCCCGCCGCCGGCCTCGATGGTGCGCACCTTGCGGCTGCCCGCCGCCAGGAGGTACCAGGTGCCCGACTTGGGGGCCCGCCAGTTCGCCCCGGCGAGCACGTGCTGGCCGAAGCGGCTGCACGAGGCGGTGTCCTCGGCGGTCGCGACCGGTGTGCCGAGGGCGGTGGGGGCGGTGGCCGGCAGGTGGAGCTGGACCATGACCCGGCCGGGGCCGCGCCAGGTGTCGGCCCGGGTGCACACCCAGTCCGCCCGGCCCCCGGCCTCGGGCAGCGTCTGCTGCGCGTACACCCAGTTGTTGACCGCGCGCACCCCGAAGCCCCGCATCGCGGGGAGGTGGCAGGCGCTGCGCGCCCAGGTGCGCAGGGCGGCGGCGCTGGTCGCCTCGCGGGGCTGGCGGGCGGGGGCGCCGCTGCCGGGCGGCGGGGTGTAGGTGAGGTGGACGGGCGCCAGGTCGCCCAGGTCGGTGAGCAGGAAGGCGTGCTTCTCGACGATCAGCTCGGAGGAGCGGAGCTGGAGCACCGGCCAGGAGTCGCACGTGCCGCCGGCCCCGGGGCGCCGGACGGGGTCGGTGACGCCGTCGGCGCGCACCCCCAGCTTCCCGCCGGGCGCGTCCGGCTCCAGCAGGTCGCGGGTGGTGGTCTCGTCGATCCAGGGGGCGAGCAGGAAGCGGGTGTTCGCGCCGTCCCGGGTCACCACCAGGGCCGCTCCCGTGACCACGTCCGCGTCGTCGGTGCGGGCGAAGTCGAGCGCCGGGGGCTCGTCGCCGTCGGCGGGTTCCGCGTAGCGGATCGTACGGTCGCCGTCGTTGAGGAGGACGACCGCGGTGCCGTCGACGTCTCCGGCGTAGAGCAGCCGGGGCGGGGCGGTGGGCGGCTGGGTGCCCGCGCCGGGCGTGCTGGAGATCCGTACCGTACGGGCCGGACTCGCCCAGACCTCGAGGGCGCGGTCGAGCAGCGGCAGGTCGTCCACGCGGTCGCCCCGGGCGGGCCAGACGGTGAAGTCGACCCGGGAGGTGTCGGCCCATTCGTCGTCGGCGGGCCGCACCAGGTTGCGGGGGTCGAGGACGCGTTGGGCTATGGAGGCGTTGACGGCGCCGGTGGCGGCCGTCCGCTCCGCGGGGCGCGGGGTGTCGCCGATGACGACGGGCAGGACCCCGGCGGCGACGGCCGCGACGACGAGGGTGGCGGCCGCGGTACGGACCCGGTGCCGGCGGCGCAGCAGGTCGGTGGGGCGGGTGTGCACGAAGCAGGGGTCGAACTCGCCGGACAGCAGCGGGTGCTCGCGCCCCTCCCCCGGCTCGCCGAGCACCTGGCGCCCCAGCCGTTCCGCGGTGCGCAGGGCGAGGGCGGGCTCGGCCACCCCCGCGTCGGCGAGGCGCCGGCGGGTCTCGTCCTCGCTCAATTGCTCCACCCGGCGCAGGGCGAGAGCGGCGCGGGTGGCGGAGTCGGCGCCGGACAGGGCCTGCTCCAGGGCGAGTTCGTCGGCGCCGCCGGCGGCGGGGAAGAGCCGCAGCCCCCAGACGGCGGGGAGCAGGGGCCGCAGGCGCTCGGGCCGGGGCACGTGCCTGGGCCACCAGGCGGGTCGCTTTCCGTACGTCAGTGCCTCGCGCAGCACCCGGGCGCGCAGCGTGAGGTACGCGCCCTCGGCGGGCGCGGCGGTGCGCTGGGCCGGAAGGGTGGATGCGGCA
Organism: Streptomyces sp. NPDC088745; assembly: GCF_044751045.1. NCBI lineage: Bacteria > Bacillati > Actinomycetota > Actinomycetes > Kitasatosporales > Streptomycetaceae > Streptomyces > Streptomyces sp. NPDC088745. Next base: position 348,622 of record NZ_JBIVLB010000003.1, on the reverse strand, counting down.
GCGGGCCGGCCGGTCGTGGTCCGCAGCGACGGCAGGGCGCGCTGGACGAGCCCGTGGGCGGCGAGGACGCGACGGTGGCGGCCGAGGGAGGGCGGAAGGGTGATAAAGGCGAGCCTGACGAGGCGCGGATAGTGCTCGACCAGCGCGGCTTCGGCCTGTGCCACGCTCAGCGGGGCTCCGCGGGCCCCGGAGTGTTCCGTACGGTCTTGCGTGTCCATGGCGAGGGCGGCTCCCTTGGAGGTGCGAGTGGGTGACACCGCGTGCGTCACTCGCCCTTCAAACGAGTGAATCATCGGACGGTCACACGGGGCCCGGACCCGCCCCGGCACCGCGCCCGGGAGTGGATCGGGATTCGGCCGCCCGTCCGCGCGGCGGGCAGACGTCCGTATCGCGCGGGTAACGAGACGGCTCTCATCCGGGCGCTCCGCGTGCGCGGCACCCGCGCAAGCCCGATGCTGGAGCACGTGATGGACGAGACGGAATTCTGGGAGATCGTCGACAGCACCCGCGCGGCCGCCGAGGGCGACCCCGAGGACCACGCCGACCTGCTGGTCGAGCGGCTGCTCCAACTGGACCCCGACGCCGTGCTCGACTTCGCCAGACACTTCGAGGTGCGCTACAACCGCGCGTACCGGTGGGACCTGTGGGGGGCCGCGGTCGTCCTGATGGGCGGCGCGAGCGACGACGCGTTCGACTGCTTCCGGTGCTGGCTGATCGGCCAGGGCCGGGAGGTCTTCGAGGGCGCGCTGCACGAGCCGGACGACCTGGCCGCGCTCCTGGGCAACTTCGACGACGAGATCGACGGGGACGGGGAGGAGCTGGGGTACGCGGCGGACGAGGCGTACGAACAGCTCACCGGCTCGGTCGCCCCGGACCTGGGAGTACCCGCGCAGGCGGCGGAACCGGAGGGCACGCCGCTGGACCTGGACGACGACGACGCGCTGGCGGATCGTTTCCCTCAGCTCTGGGAACGATTCGGCGACTGACCGCTCGGGGGCGGCGCGGTCCTGGGGTTCCCGCGCGGGTGCGTGGCGGTCGCTCGCGCCCACGCGGCGGAGCCGCCGCCGGGGGCGCCGGGCACGGCTCCCAGCAGGGTTCCGCCCCGGCGGCACGGAGGGACACCGGGGCCGGCGCCGTGACCCCCCGTCAGCGGTGCGTACTCCCGCCGGCTCAGTAGTGCGTGCCCCCGTCGACGCGGATCTCGGTGCCCGTGATGAACGCCCCGTCCTGCGAGCCGAGCATCGCCACCACGCCCGCGACGGTCTCCGGCCCCGCGAAGCCCTGCCCGATGGCCGGGGCGAGCTTCGTGAAGAGCGTCATGTCGGCGTCCTCGGGCAGGCCCGGCCCCTTGCCGCTGGTCATGTCGGAAGCGATGGAGCCCGGGGCGACGGCCACGACGCGCAGGCCCTGCTTGCTGTACTCGGCGGCCAGGGCGTGCGTCATGGACTGGATGCCGCCCTTGCTGGCCGCGTACGCCGACATGTACGGGTGGGCGAAGGACGCGGAGGTCGACGAGAAGTTCACGATCACCGGCCGGTCGCCCGCCAGCAGGGCCGGTATCGCCTCACGGATCATCAGGAAGGTGCCGGTCAGGTTGACGGCGATGATCTTGTTGAAGAAGTCGAGCGTGGTCTCGTGCGTGTGCGAGGAGCGCAGCACACCGGCCGCGTTGACCAGCACGTCGAGCCCGCCCAGGCTCTCCACGGCGGCCGCGGCGCCGGCCCTGACGGCGGCCTCGTCGGAGATGTCCAGGACGGCGGTGGCGAGGCGCCGCGCGGCCTCGGCGGAGGTGGCGGCGGCCTGCTCGGCGGTCTCCTTCAGCCCCGCCCCGTTGACGTCCACGGCGAACACCCGGCCGCCCTCGGCGAGCACGCGGTGCACGGTCGCCCGCCCGATGCCCGATCCGGCGCCGCTGATCAGAACCCGACGGCCCTCGTAGCGCTGCATGGTCTTCCTCTCCGCTGTCCCCGTCCCCTCCGGACCTGCTTCCATCGGGATCACCCTTCACGTTACGCCCGGATGGCACGTTTTGTCACCAGGTCATTCCGTGCCTCACTGACGGGGCGCGGTCCTGGCTGGGCGTACGCTGCCGACGTGAGCACCGAGTCCCCGCAGCCCCCGCCCCCGGCACCGCCGACGGCCGGCACCCCCAAGCCGTCCCTCACCGAGCGGCGCAAGGCCGCCACCCAGTGGGAGATCGCGCGCGCCGCCGCCGAACTGTTCGCCGAGCACGGCCCGGACGGCACCACCGCCGAGGCCATCGCCACGCGCGCGGGGGTGGCGCTGCGCACCTTCTACCGGTACTTCCGCAGCAAGCAGGACGCCGTCGCCCCGCTGCTCTCCGGCGGCGGCGACCAGTGGCGGGCGCTGCTCGCGGCGGCCGAGCCCGGCTCGGGCGTGCTCAGCGCCCTGGAGCGCGCGGTCGCCGAGGTGTTCGCGGCCCCGGACCCGCAGGCCCGCGAGCAGTTGGACTGGACCCGGGGGCTGCTGCGCGCCGCCGCCCAGGACCCGGCGCTGCGGGCGGTCTGGTACCGGGTGAACCAGGAGTCCGAGGAGCAGCTCGTCCCGGTGCTGGGACGTCTCGCGGGCCCCGGCGCGGACCCGCTGGAGGTGCGCCTGGCGGCCGCGGCGGCGACGGCGGCCATCCGTACGGCACTGGAGGAATGGGCCCGCACGGACGCCCCCGCCCGGGGGCCGGGCTCGCCCGCCGAACTGGCCGCCCGCTGCCTCCAGGAGCTGACCCGGGGCATCAGCCTGTCCTGAGCCCGCGCGTCAGACCGCTCACCGCCCCGGGCCAGGCCGCTCACCGCCCCCGGGGCAGGCCGGTCACCGCCCCTCGGCTCAGACGGGCCGCGGCCCCTCGCCCCGGGCCGGTCGCGGCTCATCGGAGTCCTCGTCCGGGCAGTTCTCCGGGTCCGGCTCCACCAGCAGCAGCGCCACGTCGTCCTCGACGTGCCGGGCGAACCGCAGCAGGTCGCGCTGGATCGCCTCCGCCAGGTCGGGCAGCTTGCCCCGGGACGGGCCGAGGGCCTCCAGCCGCTCCCGCAGGGGGTAGAAGACGCCCGCCGCGTCACGGGCCTCCGTGATGCCGTCGGTGTGGGCCAGGATGCGGTCGCAGCGCTCCAGCGGCACCTCGGTCACCGACGGCAGGCCGAACTCGGTGAGCCCGAGCCCCAGCGGCGGCGCCGGATCGACCGGCATCTCGGTCACCCGGCCCCGCCGCAGCAGCAGCGGCGGCGGGTGCCCGCAGGAGACCACCCGCACCGACAGCCCGTCCTCGGCGAACTCCATGAGCACGGCGGTCGCGAACAGTTCCGCGTGCTCCACCGCCGCCGAGTCGACCACCAGCCGCCGGTCCAGCCGGGCCGCCACCGCGGGCAGGTCGGCGTCGTCGAGCGCCGCCTCCCGGAACGCTCCGAGCAGGGCGGACACCGTGGCCACCGCTCCCGGCCCGTGCCCCTCCACGTCGGCGACCACCGCGCGCACCCCGTTCGGCCCCGCCCGTACGTCGTACAGGTCGCCGCTGACCAGGTCGCCCAGCCGGGCCGCCCGGTAGAGGCCGAAGCAGTGCACCCGGCCCACCGCGGCCGGCAGCGGCGGCAGCACCGCGAACTGCGCCACCTCCGCGGCCGTCCCCACGGTCACCAGCCGGGCGTCCCGGCGCGTGCGCGACCAGGACACCACCACGCTGGTGAGGCACAGCAGCACCAGGGAGAGCAGCACACCGTCCCGGTGGGCGAACTCGTCGGTGCCGGAGAGCCCGAAGACCACCACCGCCACGCCCATGAGGGCGGTGCTCAGCGGCCCGTACAGCAGCGCGGTCAGCGGCGGCAGGGCGGCGACGAAGTAGCTCAGCTCCACGTCGTCCGGGGTGATCCGGTCGGACAGCGCCAGCAGCACGAGCACCACGAGGGGCAGCAGGCGCAGCCAGAGCGGGGCCTTCTCGCCGCTGAGCCACCGGGGGACCTCCCCCTGACGCGCGCGGACCGAGCTCATCGGCTTCCGGCTCCTCGGGCAGACGACAGGGGCTGGGTGCGGGCGCCCGCACGGCCTTCCGTGCGCACACCCCTGACGATCACTATGCCCGCACTGTCCCTTTCACGCCGTTCGGTGCCGGCGCCGTCCCGCCGCTTCAGTCCGTGAGCGCGCGCCCCATCAGGACGTCGTCCACGTACTCCCCGTCGAGGAAGAACTCCTCCGGGAGCACCCCCTCCACCACGAAGCCCTCCGCCTCGTACAGCGCCCGGGCGGGCGCGTTGTGCCCCAGCACCCGCAGGGTGATCCGCCGGCACCCCCTGCGGCGCACCTCCGCGCAGACCGCCCGCACCAGTGTCCGGCCGACCCCCCGGCCGCGCGCCTGCGCGGCGACCGCCAGCCCGTTGATCTGCAGGACGTGCCTGTTGCAGGCGAGCGGGGTGGGCGGCACGACCCGCACATAGCCGAGCAGACGCCCGCCCGCCTCGGCGACCAGGACGTCGTCGGGGCGGTGGCGCTCGTCGAAGTAGGGGCCGTACGGAGGCGCCGGCCTCGGTGTCACCGCGTGCAGCGGCGACCAGCTGTCCCCGTCCAGCGCGGCCAGTGCGGCGTCGTCGGCGAGCGTGGCGACCCGTACGGTCACGGCGTCGCCGGGGCGCGCGGATGCGTCGGGCTCTTCCTGCGTCTGCGGCATGGCGACACTGTGCCACGGAGCGCACATCTCCCCCGCCCCGGGGCAGGATGGACCCCATGAACGCCACGGCCGCCACGCGGATCGCAGTCACGGGCTCGACGGGCCTCATCGGTACGGCACTGGTGCGCTCGCTGCGCGCCGACGGGCACGAGGTGGTGCGTCTGGTGCGCCGCCCGGCCAGGGCCGCGGACGAGGTCGCCTGGGACCCGAAGCGCGGCTGGGTCGACACCAAGGGCCTCGTCGGCTGCACGGCGGTGGTGCACCTGGCGGGCGCGGGCATCGGCGACCACCGGTGGACCGACGCGTACAAGCGCGAGCTGCGCGAGAGCAGACTGCTGGGCACCTCGGCGATGGCCGAGGCCGTGGCGTCCCTGGACACCCCGCCGCGGGTCTTCGTGAGCGGCTCCGCGCTGGGCTTCTACGGGGAGACGGGCGCCCGGAAGGTCCACGAGAGCGCCCCGCCCGGGGACGGTTTCCTGCCGTCGCTGTGCGTGGAGTGGGAGGAGGCGGCGGCGCCGGCGCGGGAGGCGGGCATCCGCACGGTGTTCCCGCGCACCGGGCTGGTGGTGGCGCGCGGCGGCGGGGCCTGGGGCAGGCTCTTCCCGGTCTTCAAAGCGGGTCTGGGCGGGCGGCTCGGCGACGGCGGCCAGTACTGGAGCTTCATCGCGCTGCACGACGAGGTGGCGGCGTTGCGGCACCTGATCGACACCGAGTCGCTGTCGGGGCCGGTGAACCTGACCGCCCCCGAACCGGTCACCAACAAGGAGGTGACGGCGGCCATGGGGCGGGTGCTGCGCCGCCCGACCCTGTTCTCCGTGCCGAAGCCGGCGCTGCGGATCGTGCTCGGGGAGCTGGCGGAGGACGTGCTGGGCAGCCAGCGGGTGGTGCCCGCGCGGCTGCTGGAGTCCGGGTTCTCGTTCGCGTTCCCGACGGTGGACGACGCGATCCGGGCGGCGCTGCGCTCGCGGTGACGACGGGCGGCCGGGTTCCCCGAGCGACCGTTCCCGGCCGTTTCCTGACCCCTCGGCGATCGTTTCCCGACTCCTTGACGCCCGTTTTCCCCTCCCCGCGCGACCGGATTTCCGCATGTGTGCGACCGCCGTGCACCGGTGCACGGGAGGTGTGCGCCTGCCGCAGAGAATGAGCCGACTTCTACGCTGCGTCCTCAGTGCGGGCATCCCGCACGGCTGTCGGGGGCATAGGCCCTGCACCACAGCCGCGCCGACCTCGGGGAGGGGCACGTGCGTCATCCAGCGCACCATGCGGACGTCGTCATCGTCGGAGCGGGGGTCGCGGGCCTCTGCGCCGCTCATCAGCTCATCCGGGCCGGGGTGACAGTCAGCGTCCTGGAGGCCGCCCCTCACGTCGGCGGCCGGATGTCCACCGAACGGATCGACGGATTCCGGCTCGACCGGATCGGCCAGATCCTCAGCAGCGCCTACCCGGAGCTGCTCCGTACGCCCGGCCTCGAAGGCGTCGCCCTGCGCCCGTTCGCCCCGGGCGTGCTGGTGCACAGCGAGGGCCGCCACTACCGCGCGGGCGAGGTCGCGGGCCCGCCCGGCACGCGGGCCCGAGGCGCGAGGGGCGCACTCACCGCAGCACGCGCCCTCGCGAGCGCCCCCCGCAACGGGGCCGCCGTCGGCCGGCCCGCCGGCCCCCCGTCCACCCGCCCCCTCGGCGGCGCCCTCGACCAGGCCCGGCTCACCGCGGCCCTCACCCGCTTCGCCGCCACCCCCCTCGACAGGCTCCTCGCCCGGCCCGAACTCCCGGCCCTGGACGCCCTGTTCAGCCGGGGTCTGCCGTCGCGCACCGTCGAGGGCTTCCTGCGCCCGCTCCTGACGGCCCTGCTCAGCGACCCCGGCCTCACCACCTCCAGCCGCTGCGCCGACCTCGCCCTGCGCGGCTTCGCCCGCGGCCGCCTCTGCCTGCCGGAGGGCGGGGCCGACGCCCTGCCGCGGCTCCTCGCCTCGGCGCTGCCGCCCGGCACGATCCGTACCGGCGTCCACGTCACCGGCGCCTCCATCTCCCGCGTCTCCACCAAGGAGGACGGCGAACTGGGCTGCCGCTCCCTGCTGCTGGCCACCGGCGCGCGGGCCGCCGCCGAGCTCCTGCCGGGCCTGCGCGTCCCCGACTTCCACCCCGTGACCGTCCTGCACCACACCGCCGCAACGGCGCCCGCGACCGGTTCGGCGCTGGTCCTGGAAGCCGACCGGGGCGGCCCCGTGTCGCACACCGCCGTCGTCAGCGCGGTCGATCCCACGCGCGCGCCCGACGGCGGGGTGCTGATCTCCTCCACGGTCCTGGGCACTCCCCCGCCGGACCTGGACCGCCAGGTCCGCTCCCACCTGTCGAGGCTGTACGGCACGTCCACCGACGGCTGGGAGCTGCTCGCCGTGCACCACGACGCGGACGCCGTGCCCGCGATGCCCGCACCCCACGACGTGCGCCGTCCGGTCCGGCTGCTCTCCGGGCTGTACGTCTGCGGGGACCACCGGGAGACCAGCACCGTGCAGGGCGCCCTGCACTCGGGCCGCCGGGCCGCGCGGGAGATCCTGCGCGACTTCGGCGTCCAGCCCGGTCACGCGGCGAACGAGCTGCGCGACGCGGCCTGACGCACGCGGGACGGCCCGACGCGCGCGGAGCGGTCCGACGTACCGCGCGATCAGCCGCCGGGGCCGGAGTCGCACCGACGACCCGGCCCCGGCGTTCCGTGCGCGCGTCCTCAGCCCAGCGCCGCCACCCGGTCCCGGTAACCGCGCACCGCCGCCGCGTCGCGGTACGGCTCCAGCCGCCGCTCGAATTCCCGTACGTACTCCGTAGCCCGCGCCGACCGCATCTCGGAGGCCTGCTGGGCCGCCTCCGCGCCCAGCGCGCACGCCTGGTCCAGCTCGCCGAGCCCGAGCCGCGCCTGCGCGAGCACCACCCGGCAGAACAGCCGGCTGCGCGCGTACCCGTGCGGCCTGAGCGCGAGGGACTTCTCCGCGTGCTGGGCGGCCGCCCGGTACTGCTGCAGGTCGCGGTGGCAGTGCCCGAACTCGTCCGCGAGCTGCGCCTCGTCGAAGAACTTCGCCCAGTGCGGCACCTCGTCCCCGGGCCGCGCGGCCTCCATCGCCCGCTCCGCCCGCACCAGCGACGACGTGCAGGCCCGCACTTCGCTGAGCACCCCGTGGCCGCGCGCCTCCACCGCGTGCAGCAGCGCCTGGACGACCGGGGGCGCGGACGAGCCGACGCCCTGCTGGGCGACCCGCGCGAGCTGCACGGCCTCCCGTCCGTGCCCGAGGTAGACGGCCTGTCTGCTCATCGTGACCAGCACGTAGCTGCCGTACGCCCGGTCGCCCGCCGCCTGCGCCAGCCGCAGCGCCTGCACGAAGTACCGCTGGGCCAGGCCGTGCGCCGCGATGTCGTACGAGGTCCAGCCCGCCAGCCGGGTCAGGTCGGCGGCGGCCGCGAAGAGTCTGCGGCCCGTCGCCTCCCCGTAGGTCCCCCGGAGCATGGGCTCCGCCTCGTGCTCCAGGTACCGCACGAGGGCCTGCCGGGCGTGCCCGCCGCCGTACGCGTGGTCCAGGGTCCGGAAGAGATCGGCCACCGAGCGCAGGGCCGCGATGTCGCCGGCGGTGACCCGCTGGCCGGGTCCCCGGTCGGTCTGCCGCTGGCGGGGCAGCACGGCTGCCCGGCCGCCCTGGGCGGGCACCCGGGTGGACGGCGTCCCGTTGACCGCCGGGGGCTCGCCGCGCCCGACCCGGTCGTCGGCGCGGCCGATCAGCCAGTCGCGGCTGGGCACCACGAGCCCCGCCGGGGTGAAGGCGATCTTGCGGAGTTCGGCGTGGCTGCCGGAGTCCTTGCGCCACAGACCGCTCACGATGTCCACGGCCTCCTCGGGCGTGGCCGCGAATTCGAGCCCCGCGTAGACGGGGGCGCACGCGTCGAGGCCGAGGTCCTGCGCGGAGAGCCGCCTGCCCAGCCTCCTGGTGAACACCTCGGCGATGAGCGCGGGCGTGGTGCCGCGCGGCTGCTGGCCGCGCAGCCAGCGGGTGACCGAGGTCTTGTCGTAGCGGAGGTCGAGCCCGTGTTCCAGTCCCAGTTGATCGACCCGTCGGGCCAGACCCGCGTTGGAGAATCCCGCCTCCGCGATGAGCGCGGCGAGCTGTCGGTTGGGAATGCGCTGCGGAGGTCGTTCCGTCATCAGCTCTGTGCTCTCCTGCCTTCCGGGCCCCGGGTGGCAGCCCTGCATGGGACGGCGCGAATTTAGCGATCCTGGCCCCCGGAACCGGCCTGAGCGCCTCTACTTCATCCGATCGTGTGACGATTCACGGGAGGCGCTGACGCCGCTCCCGCCCCTGGGGGCCGTGCGCCCCGGTCCCCTCCCTGCCCGGGGGGCGACGTCTCGGCCGCCGTACAGTGGCTGAGGGCGTGGCGATACGAAGGAGACACACCGTGAGTGAGCTGCGGTTCGTCCGACTGGGATTCGGCGACGAGGCCGTCGAGTACCAGGAGGCATGGCAGAAGCAGCGTGAGGTGCACGCCGCCCGTTTCGAGGACGCGGTCCCCGACACCTGTCTGCTGCTGGAGCACCTGCCCGTCTACACGGCGGGGCGGCGCACCGAGGACAGTGAGCGCCCCCTGGACGGCACACCGGTGGTGGACGTGGACCGGGGCGGCAAGATCACCTGGCACGGTCCCGGCCAGCTCGTCGGCTACCCGATCCAGAAGCTGCCCCGCCCGGTGGACGTGGTCGCGCACGTGCGCCGGCTGGAGGAGGCGCTGATCCGCACGTGTGCGGAGCTGGGCCTGGAGACCACCCGCGTCGAGGGCCGCAGCGGCGTGTGGGTGCTCGGCGACCCCACGGAGCGGCGCAGCCGAGACGCAGCGCAGGTTGGGGGTTCCGAGCGAGGAACGAGCGAGGGGCACCCGGCCGAAGCGGAGTCGAGGCGCAGCGCGACCGAAGGCACGGAGCGGCGCAGCGCGACCGGTGGTCTGTCGCTGGACTTCGACCCGCGCCTGACGGACCCCGAGTTCGACGCCCGGCTGAACGGGCCCGAGTACGCGCCCTCCAACGCCGGCCAGCGGCGCGAGGACCGCAAGCTGGCCGCGATCGGCATCCGGGTCGCCAAGGGCGTCACCATGCACGGCTTCTCGCTGAACGTGAACCCGGACAACACCTGGTTCGACCGCATCGTGCCGTGCGGCATCCGCGACGCGGGCGTCGCCTCGCTCGCGGGCGAGCTGGGCCGGGACGTCACGATCGAGGAGGTCCTGCCGGTGGTGGAGAAGCACCTGAGCGCGGTGATGGCGGAGTCCGTCCCCGCGCCCCGGGCCGTCGAGAAGGCGGCCGTCTGAGCGTCGTCGGGGGAATGTCCCTGCCCGGGCCCAGGTTGTCCGGACGTAGTGCCATGCAAATATCGGGCGTACCCTGGTGTCCGCCGATGAATCGAAGCCGTTACGGCAAGAGGGAGTGCGGACGTGTCCGCTGTCGCACCCGACGGACGCAAGATGCTGCGCCTGGAGGTCCGGAACAGCCAGACCCCCATCGAGCGCAAGCCCGAGTGGATCAAGACCCGGGCGAAGATGGGTCCCGAGTACACCAAGATGCAGGCCCTGGTGAAGGGCGAAGGACTGCACACGGTGTGCCAGGAGGCCGGCTGCCCCAACATCTACGAGTGCTGGGAGGACCGCGAGGCCACCTTCCTCATCGGCGGTGACCAGTGCACCAGGCGCTGTGACTTCTGCCAGATCGACACGGGCAAGCCCGAGGCGCTGGACCGTGACGAGCCGCGCCGCGTGGGCGAGTCCGTGGTCACCATGGACCTGAACTACGCCACCATCACGGGCGTCGCGCGCGACGACCTGGAGGACGGCGGCGCCTGGCTGTACGCGGAGACCGTGCGCCAGATCCACCAGCAGACCGCCGGCCGGGAGGCCGGGCGCACCAAGGTGGAGCTGCTGGCCCCCGACTTCAACGCGGTCCCCGAGCTGCTGGACGTGGTCTTCGAGTCCCGCCCCGAGGTCTTCGCGCACAACGTGGAGACGGTGCCGCGCATCTTCAAGCGCATCCGCCCCGGCTTCCGTTACGAGCGCTCCCTCGACGTCATCACCAAGGCGCGCGCGGCCGGTCTGATCACCAAGTCGAACCTGATCCTGGGCATGGGCGAGACCCGTGAAGAGGTCAGCGAGGCGCTGAGGGACCTGCACGAGGCGGGCTGCGAGCTGATCACGATCACCCAGTACCTGCGTCCCTCGCCGCGGCACCACCCCGTCGAGCGCTGGGTGAAGCCGATGGAGTTCGTCGAGCTGAAGGACGAGGCCGACGCGATCGGCTACTCCGGTGTGATGTCCGGGCCGCTGGTCCGTTCCTCGTACCGCGCGGGCCGGCTGTACGGCCAGGCGATGGAGCGGCGCGGAGCGCTGGAGTCCGCGCCCGCCGTGTGAATCGGCACACAAGCGGTTACTGAGCGGTAATGACCGTCAGGACGCGGCCCGTACGATCCCCGCAGGCAGGGGACCCCGTACGGGCCGCGTCGGCGTTCTCGCCCCGGAGGCGCCCCACCGTCAGGGCTTCATCGCCGTTTGACCGCCCGGTCACGCACTGGTAACACCGATCAGTGACCCTGGCTTGACCCACCGCAGCCGCACCCTTGCCGCCATTCGCCGTCGCCACGAGGGGGACCCCCGTCATGCAGGCCGTACGCGACACCGCCCGCCCGTCCGTCACCGACGCCCTCCGCGCCGTCGAGTCCCTGCTGATCGGCACCGGCCAGCGCACCGCGCGCCGCAACGCCTGGACCGCCGTGCTGGAGGACCGCCGCCGCGCCAAGGACCGGATGGAGACGCAGCACGCGCTGGAGGCAGTGTCCGCTCGTACGTCCTAGGCAACGTAAACTTTCTCGTATGGCGAGGAAGGAACGCGCAGCGAACGCGGACACTGCGAACCCCGGGCGACTCAAGCAGATCGCTCTGACGTACAAGATGACGCGCAAGCAGGACCCCAAGGTGGGTCTTGTCGTCTTCGGCTTGGGCATCGTCGTCTTCGGCGTGCTCCTGGGCCTCGGCTTTCTGATCGGTCACCCGGTCTACCTGGGCATTCTCGGCTTCCTGCTGGCCTTCCTCGCGATGGCGATCGTCTTCGGACGGCGTGCCGAGCGCGCTGCCTTCGGGCAGATGGAGGGGCAGCCGGGAGCCGCTGCGGCCGTGCTGGACAACGTGGGCCGCGGCTGGACGACGACTCCGGCGGTCGCGATGAACCGCAACCAGGACGTCGTGCACCGGGCGGTCGGCAAGGCCGGCATCGTCCTGGTGGCCGAGGGCAACCCGAACCGGCTGCGGACGCTGCTGGGCGCCGAGAAGAAGAAGATGGCGCGCATCGTCGGCCCGGACGTCCCGGTCACCGACATCATCGTGGGCACCGGCGAGGGCCAGACCCCGCTGAAGAAGGTGCGCACGACGATGCTGAAGCTGCCGCGCACGCTGACCGGTCCGCAGGTGACCGCGACCAACGACCGGCTGCGCGCCATGGGCGACCTGATGAGCAACATGCCGCTGCCGAAGGGCCCCATGCCGAAGGGCATGAAGATGCCGAAGGGCCGCTGACCGCTCCTCCCCTCCCGTTCCTGCTACGCAAGCGTCGGCCCCGGCGGCTCTCACCGTGTGAGAGCCGCCGGGGCCGTCCTGCTCGTCCGCCCGCCGCCGGGGCTACATCCGCACCTGTACGGAGCGGCTCAGCCGGTCGTGCAGGCCGCGCCCGTCGCGGTCCCAGATGAGGGCCGGGATCGCCAGGCACAGCAGCACGCTGCGCACCACGGCCCAGCCGAAGGCGAGCCGCCCGCCGCTCTCGGCGACCACCCGCACCCTGAACAGGCGCTTGCCGGGGGTGCAGCCGACGGTGCCGACGGTGAGGACGCTCAGGACGAGGAAGATCAGGAGCGCCGCGTTGCCCGCCGTCTGGGCGTCACCGCGGGCGAAGAGGCCGTTCGCGATGAGCAGGCACAGGATCCAGTCGACGAAGAGGGCGCCGAACCGGCGGCCCAGCGGGGCCACCGCGCCGGGGCCCTCGGGGGGCAGTCCGAGGCGCTTGCCCCGGTGCCCGAAGTCGGCGCCCATCTCTTCGGCGGCCGCGCGCGGCCCGGAGAGCCACGATCCGATTGCTTGCCTGTTGTCCACCCCACCACGGTACTGCGCACCTGTTCGTCCCGGTCCGCCCGGGGCGCGGGATGCGGCCCGCGTCACGTCCCCGGCGGCGTTCGTCCCGGTCCGTCGGGGGCAGGTTCGGCGATGAGCGGTGGAGCTGCTGGTTAACTTGGGCGAAACAAATGGGTCATGCTGGAGAAATCCCGGCTGCCTATGGTCGACGCCAGCGTGCGCCACCGCACTGGCCCGCATGAAGACCCGCGGAAACGCGGCAACCCCGTCCGGCCCCGGGCGGGAGTAGGAGGAGCTGGATGTTCGGGAACGCCGACGACGCCAAGAAGTTCATCGCCGACAACGACGTGAAGTTCGTCGACGTCAGGTTCTGCGACCTGCCGGGTGTGATGCAGCACTTCACCATCCCGGCGAACGTCTTCGACCCGGACGAGGAGTTGGCCTTCGACGGCTCGTCCATCCGCGGCTTCCAGGCCATCCACGAGTCGGACATGGCGCTGCGCGCGGACCTGTCGACGGCGCGGATCGACCCCTTCCGCCGCGACAAGACGCTGAACATCAACTTCTTCATCCACGACCCGATCACGGGCGAGCAGTACAGCCGTGACCCGCGCAACGTCGCCAAGAAGGCGGAGGCGTACCTCGCCTCCACCGGTTTCGCGGACACCGCCTACTTCGGTCCCGAGGCCGAGTTCTACGTCTTCGACAGCGTCCGCTTCCAGACGTCGGCGAACGAGAGCTTCTACCACATCGACTCCGAGGCGGGCGCCTGGAACACCGGTGCGGTGGAGAACAACCGCGGCTACAAGGTCCGCTACAAGGGCGGTTACTTCCCCACTCCCCCGGTCGACCACTTCGCCGACCTGCGTGCCGAGATCTCCCTGGAGCTGGACAAGAACGGCCTCCAGGTCGAGCGCCAGCACCACGAGGTCGGCACCGCCGGCCAGGCGGAGATCAACTACAAGTTCAACACCCTCCTCGCCGCCGCCGACGACCTGATGCTCTTCAAGTACGTCGTGAAGAACGTCGCCTGGAAGAACGGCAAGACCGCGACCTTCATGCCGAAGCCGATCTTCGGCGACAACGGCTCGGGCATGCACGTCCACCAGTCGCTGTGGCAGAACGGCGTCCCGCTCTTCTACGACGAGCAGGGCTACGCGGGCCTGTCCGACATGGCGCGCTACTACATCGGCGGCATCCTCAAGCACGCCCCGTCGCTGCTGGCCTTCACCAACCCGACGGTGAACTCCTACCACCGCCTGGTGCCGGGCTTCGAGGCGCCGGTCAACATGGTGTACTCGCAGCGCAACCGCTCCGCCGCGATGCGCATCCCGATCACGGGCTCCAACCCGAAGGCCAAGCGCGTCGAGTTCCGCGCCCCGGACCCGTCGTCCAACCCGTACCTCGCGTTCGCGGCCCTGCTGATGGCCGGTCTGGACGGCGTGAAGAACAAGATCGAGCCGCCGGAGCCGATCGACAAGGACCTCTACGAGCTGGCTCCCGAGGAGCACGCCAACGTCCAGCAGGTGCCGACCTCGCTCCCGGCCGTCCTGGACGCCCTGGAGGCCGACCACGAGTACCTTCTCGCCGGCGGTGTCTTCACCCCCGACCTGATCGAGACGTGGATCGACTACAAGCGCACGCAGGAGATCGCCCCGATCCAGCTCCGCCCGCACCCGCACGAGTTCGAGCTGTACTTCGACCTCTAGGCCGCAGCCGCGTGACACAAGGGCCGCCCTCCCCCGCCGGGGAGGGCGGCCCTTCGCCGTCTGCCGGGCTTCGGGATCAGCTCAGCTCGTCGCGGATCAGGTCGCGGACCAGTCGGCACGTCGTGTTGGACGGCGGGTGGATGCCCACCCGGGCGGCCGTGGTGCGGATCTTGCGGTTGGTGGCCTTCTCCGGGACGTAGACGCCCGTGTCCATCAGGACTATCGCCAGCCGCATGGCCTTCAGGCGGCGGTTGTGGGAGATGTACCACTCGCGCGGCAGGCCGGCCGGGAGCGGCTTCTTCCGCAGGGGCTTGGGAGGGGTGGACTTCGGCTTGCGGGGGCGGGTGTCGGTCAGCAGTGCGGCAGCGGTCACGGGCATCCTCCTGAGGCGTTCACGGACCCTCTCGGACGCTTCCCATTTTACTGGGCACCACTGACAATCGGCCCTGGCCAGAGGGGGTTCGCGGCCACGGGGCGGGTGGGGTCGGGGGTAGCTTTGGGGCATGGAGATCTGGATCAATCCCGCGTGTTCCAAGTGCCGGTCGGCGGTGCGGCTGCTGGACGAGGGAGGGGCGGAGTACACCGTGCGGCGCTACCTCGACGACGTGCCGCGGGAGGGGGAGATCAGGGAGGTGCTGGAGCGGCTGGGCCTTGAGCCGTGGGACATCACCCGCACCCAGGAGGCCGAGGCGAAGGAGCTCGGGCTGAAGGACTGGCCGAGGGACGCGGACGCGCGGGAGCGCTGGGTCGCGGCGCTCGCCGCGCATCCGAAGCTCATCCAGCGGCCGATCATCACGGCGGACGACGGCACGGCCGTGGTGGGGCGGACGGAGGAAGCGGTACGGGACGCGCTCGGGCGGCGGGGGTAGGGCCCGCCGGCTCAGGATGCGGCGGAGAGGGCCGCCTCGGCCCGGGCCAGGATCTCGGTGACGCGCTGGCCGAAGCGGGCGTCGCAGGGGTGCGGGGCGCCGGTGCGGACGGCCTCCAGGAGGGCGTCCGTGGCGGTGCCGAAGGAGTCGGTCGCCGGGCCCCACTCGGCGGGCAGCTCGTGGACGCCGTCGGTGCCGCGCAGCTCGATGGAGACGCCCGCGGCCTCCTGCGGGGCGCTCAGGCTCAGCGTGGTGACGCTGGAGGCGCCCGAGGCGTGGCGCAGGGTGAGGTGGACGGTGTCGCCGGGGCCCGCGGCGGCCGTGAGGTGCGTGACGTCGCCGAGCGTCGGCAGCAGCACGGACAGGGCGTGCGGGCCCACGTCCCACAGGGCGCCCTTCTCGCCGCGCCAGGGGGAGGCGGCGTACGGGCTGTCCGAGTCCGGCGAGAAGAGCGCGCCCAGCCAGTGCGCGCGGGCGGTGAACCAGCCGCCGACGGCGGCCTGTTCGGCGACCCAGGGGGCGACGCCGGCGGCGAAGCGCAGGGTGAAGAAGACGACGGACGCCACGCCTGCGGCCTCCGCCGCGTCGGCGACCTCGCGGGCGCCCCCGGGAGTGGTGGCGACCGGCTTGTCCAGCAGCAGGTGGCAGCCCGCCTGCGCGGCGCGGACGGCCAGGGGCGCCTGGACGTCCGGCGGCAGGGCGACGGCGACCGCGTCGCAGGCCGCGAAGAGGGCGTCGGGGTCCGCGTACGCGGTGGTGGCATGGGCACGGGCCAGGGCCTCGGCCGCTTCGGGGCGACGGCCCCAGACGCCCTGGAGGCGGACGCCGGGATGGGCGGCGAGGGCGGGAGCATGGGTACGGGCGGCCCAGGGACCGGTACCGAGGAGGCCGATGCGGAGGGGGGCGGGTGTCGTCATGGGGTCCAGTCTGCACGGGGCGGTGCTGCCTCAGGGGCGCGGGGAACTGCGCGACCAGCCACGACGCATCCGCACGGAACCGTGCACCTGGCCGCGCGGCGAGCGCTTTAGGGAAAGGGGCGGGTCCGGGGCCTCTCCTGCGTTCGCAGGACGGGGCTGACGCGTCCGGCACGGGGGCTGGGCTCCCGGCCCTGGTGAAGGAGGTGGCCCGGCGCAGGCGCTCACACAGGGGGCGGCACCCGGGCGGGCCGGGAGCGAGAGGGGCCGCCCGTCCCGCCCCCTCGGGGCGGCCCCGTCGCCCAAGAGGACGGGGGTGGCAGGGCGGCTGGGACGTCCAAAGGGGCTGGGGGGAGGTAACACGGGGTTCACGTAGGGGCAACGGGTGGGAAATGGCGGGTTGACAGGCTGCCGACCATCACCGCAGCCGCCGCGGGCCGAGCGCCGCCGCACCGGTGGCCCGCCCCGCAGCCGCGCAGCAGCAGAACCCGCAAAGGATGGCGTCCGTGACGTTCAAGGCCGAGTACATCTGGATCGACGGCGCCGAGCCGACCGCCAAGCTCCGCTCGAAGACGAAGATCCTGGCCGACGGGGCGGCCCTGCCGCTCTGGGGCTTCGACGGGTCGAGCACGAACCAGGCCCAGGGCCACGCCTCGGACCTCGTCCTGAGCCCGGTGTTCTCCTGCCCGGACCCCCTCCGCGGCGGCGACGACATCCTCGTCCTGTGCGAGGTGCTGAACATCGACATGACGCCGCACCCCTCCAACACGCGGGCCGAACTGCGCCCGCAGGCCGAGCGGTTCGACGCCCAGGAGCCGGTCTTCGGCATCGAGCAGGAGTACACCTTCTTCGAGGGCGAGCGCCCCCTCGGCTTCCCGGCGGGCGGCTTCCCGGCCGCGCAGGGCGGTTACTACTGCGGGGTCGGCGCCGACGAGATCTTCGGGCGCGAGATCGTGGAGAAGCACCTCGACCACTGCCTGGCGGCCGGCCTCGGGATCTCGGGGATCAACGCCGAGGTCATGCCGGGCCAGTGGGAGTTCCAGGTGGGCCCGCTGTCCCCGCTGGAGGTCTCCGACCAGTTGTGGATCGCCCGCTGGCTGCTCTACCGCACCGCCGAGGACTTCGGCGTCTCCGCCACCCTGGACCCCAAGCCCGTCAAGGGCGACTGGAACGGCGCGGGCGCGCACACCAACTTCTCCACCCGGGCCATGCGCGAGGGCTACGACGCCATCGTCACGGCGTGCGAGTCGCTGGGCGAGGGCTCGAAGCCGATGGACCACGTCAAGAACTACGGCGCGGGGATCGACGACCGGCTGACCGGGCTCCACGAGACCGCGCCGTGGAACGAGTACAGCTACGGGGTCTCCGACCGCGGCGCGTCCGTGCGCATCCCCTGGCAGGTCGCGCAGGAGAAGAAGGGGTACATCGAGGACCGGCGGCCGAACGCCAACGTCGACCCGTACGTGGTCACCCGCCTGATCGTCGAGACCTGCTGCACCGCCCTGGAGAAGGCCGGCCAGGTCTGAGCACGTTCCCCGCGCCAGGGGGGCTCCTCCCCCTGGCGCGCACATGCTTCAATAGGCGCATGACCGGCTTCCAGAACTCCACCGCCCCGGGTCGCTCCGACCTGGAGCCGTTCTGGCCTTCCCGGCAGCACCACGACTTCGACCGGGTCTGTTGTCGCGCGACGAACGCGCGGCCCCTCTAACGCCGTCACGCACCGGGCGACCGGTCCCGTACGGCCTTCGGCCCGCGCGCACATCTTGAGGTGAACCCCATGCCGCCGCGCGGCTCTCCGCGGCGGTCTCCTCCGCGCGAAAGAGCTGACCCGCCATGGCGAACTCCCGTACCACCGGCACCCGTACGTACTCCGCCTCCTCCGCGATGACCGCGAACCTCGTCCAGCGGCGCGGCGTCCACGAACCGCTGCGCCCCCCGGCCCACCGGCTGCGGGCCGTGGACCGCGACGAGGTGGCGCAGGCGCCGGCCGCCGCCCCGGTCCGCCCGGCCTACGACGTCGCCGACTACCTGCCGCCGGGGGCCACCTGGCTGCCCGCGCCCCAGCACACCCTGCCCGCGCTGCCGGGCCGTCCGCCGATGGTGGGCTACCTGGTCCTCGTACCGGCCGACCAGGGACACGTACCGCAGCAGGCGCAGCCCGTGCTGGTGCAGGAGCCGGCCGGGCCCGAGCCCGTGCGGGACGTGCGGGACGGGGCCGTGCGGATCGACGGGTCCCGGCGGATCGTCGAGGTCGAGGGTCGGGCGCTGGACCTGACGTATCTGGAGTTCGAGCTGCTCGCGCACCTGGTGGCGCACCCGCACCGGGTGCACACGCGCGACCAGCTGGTGACCACGGTGTGGGGGTACGGTCACGTCGGCGACGGCCGCACCGTGGACGTGCACATCGCCCGGCTGCGCCGCAAGCTGGGCGCGGAGCACCGCCGGAGCATCCAGACGGTGCGCAGGGTGGGCTACAAGTACGCCCCGTAGGAGCCCGCCGGGGTGGTGCTGGGTACACCCCCTTTCCGGGTGCGGGGCCCGGTGACGCCGTCCCTCCGCACCGGCGAGACTGGGGGTGCACTCGGCACACGGGATGCCGGCGGAGAGGGACAGACCACCATGAATGCCATCAAGATACGTGCGTCGGTACGCGCGTCCGCGCTCGCGGGGGTCCGCGGGCTCGGCCTGTCGGTCTCCGCGGTCGTCGTGTCGTGCGTGCTGTTCAGCCTGACGCTGATCTCCCTGGTGCTCATGGTGATCGGGGTCGGGCTGTTCACCACACCGCCGGTCCTGGCGGCGACCCGCCGGTGGGCCGACCGGCGGCGGGCCCTGGCGGGCGCGTGGGCGGACGTGCCGATCCCGGTGCCCTACCGGCCGCTGCCCGCCGACCGGCGGCCCGGGATCACCGGGCAGGTGGAGCTGGTCGCGCACCTGCTGAAGGACCCGGCGACCTGGCGGGACCTCCAGTGGCTGTTCCTCGACATGACCGTCGGCCTGATGACCGCGTTGCTGCCCGCGCTGCTGCTCTTCTATCCGCTCGAAGCGGTCGCGTACGCGTGCGGGCTGTGGCGGGTCTTCGAGAACGACCCGAACTGGTACGCCTTCATCCGGGTCGACAGCCAGGAGACGGGACTGCTCACCCTCCCGGTGGGCGCGGTGTTCCTCCTGCTCGGGCTCCGCTGGAACCCGGCGATCCTGCGCTCCCACTTCCGGTTCTGCCAGGTCCTCCTCGCGCCGACCAAGCAGGCCGCGCTCGCCCGGCGGGTGGAGACGCTGACCGAGAGCCGGCACGACGCGCTGGACACCTCGGCGGCCGAACTGCGCCGCATCGAGCGGGACCTGCACGACGGCGCGCAGGCCCGGCTGGTGGCGATGGGCATGAACCTGGGCACCATCGAGGCGCTGGTGGAGAAGGACCCCGCGCAGGCGAAGAAGCTGCTCGCGGCGGCCCGCGCCTCGTCCGCCGAGGCGCTGACCGAGCTGCGCGACCTGGTCCGGGGAATCCACCCGCCGGTGCTGGCCGAGCGCGGCCTCGGCGACGCGGTGCGGGCGCTCGCGCTGCGGCTGCCCGTCGAGACCGAGGTCGAGGTGGACCTGCCCGGGCGGGCGGACGCACCGGTCGAGTCGGCGGCGTACTTCGCCATCAGCGAGGTCCTCACCAACGCGGTCAAGCACTCCGGGGCGGACCGCCTCTGGATCGACCTGCACGGAACGGACGGCATGCTGCGCGCGTCGGTCACCGACAACGGGCGGGGCGGGGCCCGGATCGGGGCGGGGTCGGGGCTGAGCGGAGTCGAACGCCGACTCGGTACATTCGACGGTGTTCTGGCCGTCAGCAGCCCCGCGGGCGGTCCCACCATGGTGACCATGGAGATTCCTTGCGCAACCTTCGTGTCCTGCTAGCCGAAGACCTCTTCCTGCTCCGCGACGGCCTGGTCAGGATGCTCGAAGCGTTCGACTTCGAGGTCCTGGCCGCCGTCGAGACGGGCCCCGAACTGACCCGCGCCTTCGCGGAACTGCAGCCGGACGTCGCCGTCGTCGACGTCCGGCTGCCGCCGTCCCACACCGACGAGGGCCTCCAGTGCGCGCTGGCGGCGCGACGGGCGAGACCCGGACTGCCCGTGCTGGTCCTGTCGCAGCACGTCGAGCAGCTGTACGCGCGCGAGCTGCTCGCGGACGGCGACGGCGGCATCGGCTACCTGCTGAAGGACCGGGTCTTCGACGCGGAGCAGTTCGTCGACGCGGTACGACGGGTGGCGGACGGCGGCACGGCGATGGACCCCCAGGTCATCCAGCAGTTGCTGTCGCGGCGGGCGCAGGACCGGCCGATGGCCCAGCTCACCCCCCGGGAGAAGGAGGTCATGGAGCTGATGGCGCAGGGCAGGTCGAACGCGGCGATCGCGGCGCAGCTCTTCGTGACGGAGCGCGCGGTGGCCAAGCACACGTCGAACATCTTCGGGAAGCTGGACCTGACGGTGTCGGACGACGACAACCGGCGGGTGCTGGCGGTGCTGGCCTACCTGGACCGCTGACGCACCCGGCGGCACCCGGGGCCCTCGCCGGGCGCGGCGCATGGACACGACGCCGACGGGACACATGCTTAACCTGTCAGCGGGTGGCCGGATGCGAGCGGGCGAGGGAGATTGCCGACGTGGGTGAGCGGAGGACGTGGAGATCGCGGGGTGCCGCGGCGGCCGGAGGCGTGGCGCTGATGACGCTGGTCGGCGCGTGCGGCGGGCCGGTCGCCTCCGCGCCCCGGCTGGACGCCGGGCCCTCCCCCGTGCCGCGGAAGTCGGCCGCCGTCATCGACTACCCGCCGTTCATCGGCGTCCTGGTGGACGGCGACGACCACTGGTGCACGGCCAGCGTGGTGGACAGCCCCCGGGGCAACATCGTGGCCACCGCCGCGCACTGCGTGTACGAGGCGGACAGCTCGGAGCCGCGCACGATCTCCTTCGCCCCCGGGTTCGCGGGCCAGGGCGTCGGCAAGCAGCCGTACGGCGCCTGGAAGGTGCGTTCCGTGCAGGTGGACGACCGCTGGCAGGAACAGGAGGACGATCCGTACGACTTCGCGTTCCTGGCCCTGGAGCCGGACGCGCAGGGGCGCAACGTGCAGGACGTCGTGGGCGCCGCCGGGCTCGACTGGGAGTCGGGCCCCGACCGGCAGGTGACCGTGGTCGGCTACCCGGAGCCCGACCACAACCCCGACAACCACCCCGTCACCTGCACCACCGACAGCAGGGCCGACAAGGACCTGCCCGGCATGGTGCGCATGGAGTGCGCGGGGTTCTGGAACGGCACCAGCGGCAGCCCCTGGCTGACCGACTACCGGGGCCCGGACCGCCCCGGCAGACTGATCGGCGTGCTGAGCGGCGGCGACACCGACGCGGAGTCGACGGCCGCGCTCTTCGGGTCCCCGGCGCGGGCTCTTTACCAGCGGGCGCTCAAGGCCTGAGGGCACTTCGCCGTATTCGGCGGCAACTTCGGGGACGCGGCCGAAATGCGCGGGGCGCGCGGGAAAGGATTGAACACATCGTTCCCCGCATCCGTACGGGACTTCGCCCGGCAGTGGCAGAGCGCGAAGATCGCACGTTCCCCGAAGGAATCCCATGGGCAAGACAGCACGCCGCAACGAGACCGCACGCCTGGACAAGACCGCACATTCGAAAAAGCACAAACGTTCCCCTTTGGTGAAACGGACGATCGCGGCGAGCGCCGCGCTCGTCCTGGGCGGGGGCGGCCTGATCGCCCTGAACGTGAGCGCTTCCGCCTCGGAGGACCCCGCCCCGCCACCCGCCGGCGCGCGCACGGGGACGATCAACTGCCCGGACGTGTCGCACGCGCTGCCCGGGATTCCCCGGGAGGCGCGGCAGGAGGTCGACCGGGAGCTGGCCGCCATGGACAGCCGCCTCACGGAGGCCTACGGCGCGTTCGCGGACGCGGGGAGCGCCGCAGGCCAGGACGCGGTGCTGGGCCCGTTGCGGGAACAGCGGGCGGCGTCGCTGGCCCGGATCGGGGACGCGGTGGAGCGCCGGCCGGGGGCGGAGCGGCCGCCGGGGCTGGAGCGGCTGGCGGAGTGCACGACGCAGGAGACGGCGGGCTCCGGTCCGCCCGGGTCCGCGGGGGGCACACCGCAGGACGGCGCGCCGGACGGCGCCCGGCAGGGGAACGGGCCCGAGCGCTCCGACTTCGTCGACATCCGTTCCGTGCGCCCCGGCGCCCCGCAGGCCCGCCCCCGGCCCGGCGCGTCCAGGGGCGTCTTCAGCACCTTCTGCGGACGCAACGAGAACGGGAAGTTCAATCCCGACAATGTCATCGTCGCGCCGGGTGTGCGCAATGGCGCCCACCACATGCACGATTACGTCGGAAACCAGGCGACGGACGCTTTCGCGAGTGACGGCGTTCTCGCGTCGGGCCGGACGACCTGCCGCAATCCCGGTGACCGCTCGACGTACTACTGGCCCGTTCTGCGTCTCCAGAACGGAAAGGCCGAGGACGACGCGGCGGCGGACGGCGGCGGAAAGGACCAGAACACCGGGGAGATCCAGACGCCGCGCCAGGTCACCCTCGAATTCGCCGGGAATCCGACGGGGAAGGTGACGGCGATGCCGCGGTTCCTGCGGATCGTCACGGGGGACGCGAAGGCGTTCACCAACGGCACGGCGAACGCCAACGCGTCGTGGAGCTGCACCGGCTTCGAGGACCGGCAGCTGAAGGACAAGTACCCCCTCTGCCCGCGCGGCAGCCGGGTCGTGCGGACCTTCCGCTTCCAGAGCTGCTGGGACGGGCGCAACACGGACAGCGCCAACCACCGCGCCCATGTCGCCTTCACCCGCCCCGACGGGTCGTGCGAGCTGGGCTTCCGGCCGATTCCGCAGTTGGTGCAGCGGGTGGTGTACGCGGTGCCGCGGGGGCCGGGGTTCGCGGTGGACTCCTTCCCCGAGCAGTTGCACAAGCCGGTGACGGACCACGGGGACTTCATCAACGTCTTCGACGAGAGGGTCATGCGGCGGATGGTGAGCTGCATCAACGAGGGCCGCCGCTGCCGCTGACCCGGCCCCTCGCGCGGGGGAACCACGGGCTACCGCTGCCGCTGACCCGGTCTCCGCACCAGGGACCACGGGCCGACGCCGGTCACGGTCCGTGGCCCCCGTGCGGGCCCGCCGGGGCGTGCGAGGAGCCGGTCAGGAGGACTCCGCCGAGCCGCGTGCGCAGCAGGGCCAGGGTGGGCCCGTCGGCCACCACGACCCACCGCCGGCCGACCAGGTAGCTGCCGCCGTAGTCGGTGGCCTGGTCGAGCCATTCCGCGCGCCCACGGTCGCTGGCGAAGGCCGCGAGGACGTAACGGGAGTTCCCGGCCCGGCAGTCGGCCTGCCGGATCTGCGCCGCGTCCGTGCCGATCCGCGGCTCGCACCCGGCCAGGGCGGCCAGCTCCTCCAGGGTCCCGGTGGCCTCGGCGGGCCCGGGCGGCTCCCCGCAGCCGGTCGGCCCGAGACCGAGCAGGAGTCCGCACACCACGGCAGCCGTTCGTTCGCGCATCGGCCCATGGTGGCGCGCCCGGCGTGATCGGCGAGGGCGAACGGCCGCTTCTGACACGTCCGTTAACCGAGGTGCGCGATCATGCCCCCATGCACCTCTCGGACCTCCCCGTCCTCGCCCCCGCGTATGTGGGCGGCGTCCAGCTCGGCGCGCACGCCGCGCGGCGGCACCTGCCGGAGCCCGGCCACCGCCACGACTTCCTGCGCGCCTGCTCCACCAACGTCGACCAGCTCGAAGCGGGCCACTGGGAGACCCTCCTGACCAGCGCGCTCGTCGTCGAGGAGCCGATGCCGCTGCCGTACGCGCTGCTGCTGCTCGCGGTCCTCGGATACGCCGAGTACGCGTACGGCGCCTGGTGGGCGGCCGGGGTCTTCCTGCTCGGCCACACCGCCGCCACGCTGATCGTGTACGGGGGGCTGCGGGCGACCGGCGCGGACGCGGCGACCCGCTCGGCGGTGGACGTGGGCGCCAGCTACGGCTTCAACGCGGTGCTGGGCGCGCTGACGGCCGCGGTGCCGCGCGGTCCGCTCCGGCTGGCGGCGCGGGCGACGCTGCTGGCCCTGGGCGCGCGTCCGCTCCTCAACAGGGACCGGCCCACCTTCACCGACGTCGGGCACTTCGCGGCGCTCGCCCTGGGCGTCGGGCTGGGATCGGCGCTGGTCGGGGGCCGTCGGGCCGTCTGAGCGGGGGCCGCGTACGGTGGCGGAAAGCGCCCGTCAGCCCCGTTCACGCCCAGGAGTTCCCACCCCCATGACCGCACTCGCGTCGACCACCGTCGCCAACCTCCGCGACCTCGGCGGCCTCCCCCTCGCCGACGGCCGCACCGTCCGCCCCGGCCTGCTGCTGCGGGCGGGGCAGCTCGACCGGATGGACCCGCGGACGGACCCCGTGGTGGCGGCGCTGGGCATCGCGACGATCGTGGACTTCCGCAGCACGGCCGAGCGGACGGACCACCCGGACCGGGTGCCGGCCGGGGCGCGGCTGGTGGTGGCGGACGCGCTGGCGGACACCATCGCGGCGGCGGTGGCGCGCGGGGGCGCGGACGACAAGCCGGCGGCGGCGCAGTTGAAGCACGTCCTCTCCGACCCGGCGCTGGCCGAGGAGCACCTCGGCGGCGGCCGCGCCCAGACCCTCTTCGCGGAGACCTACCGCGCCCTGGTCTCCTCCGGCTCCGCGCGGGCCGCCTACCGGGCCTTCCTGCTGGAGCTGACGGCGCCGGACGCGGGCCCGCTCCTCTTCCACTGCACGGCGGGCAAGGACCGCACGGGGTGGGCGGCGACGATCGTGCTGACCCTGCTGGGGGCGTCGCCGCGGACGGTGGAGGCGGAGTACCTGGCGGTGAACCCGGCGGTGCGGGCCGCCTTCGAGCCGCTGATCGCGGGGTTCGTGGCGAAGGGCGGCGACCCGGAGATCGCGCAGGCGGTCATCGGGGTCGTCCCGGAGTACCTGGCGACGGCGCTGGCGGAGGTCGACGCGGCGTACGGCTCGATGGAGGCCTACGTACGGGACGGCCTGGGCATCCCGGACGCCGCGGTGGCCCGCCTCCGCACCCGCCTCACCCAGGAGGCGTGACCGGCACGCGCCCGGGACGGCCGCCCGGAGGGCACGCCGTCAGGAGCGCGGGGAACTGCGCGAGCGACCGCCCACGAAGCCGCGCGTCCCCGCACCCGGGGCGCGCCCGACGGGGCCCCCGGGGCACCCGGGACGGCCCCGCCCCGCCCCGGCCCCGCCGCCCCGCGAGGTCCCCGCGTAAAGCCGCCCCCCACCGGGCATCCGCCCCCTATGGACCGCACCGAAGCGCCTCCGGGGCCCGGGGACACCGAGAGTCCCCGCACTCCACCCCCCGCCCCCGTCCACCCCCGCCGCATCCCCCTGTGGATCAAGATCCCCGGCGTCCTGCTGGCCCTGGTCGCCGCCCTCCTGCTGGGCACCCGCCTCTTCCTGATCCCCGGCCTCGGCGGCCTCTTCGGCACCGAGACCAAGGACCGCACCGGTCCCGCCGTCCTCAAGTCCCTCCAGGACATGAGCGATTACGAGGCGGCCGCGGGCAACTTCCAGGTGGTCGTCGACCTGGAGAAGGACGCCAAGTTCCTCCCCGACGCCCTGCGCGGCACCCGCACGCTCTACGTCGGCGCGGGCACCGTCGGCGCGAGCGTGGCCCTGGGCAGGCTCGGCAAGGGCGACGTGACCGTCAACGAGGACCGCACCGCCGCCGTCATCCGGCTCCCGCACGCCACCCTCGGCAAGCCCGCCCTGGACCCGGACCGCTCGTACGCCGTCTCCAAGCAGCGCGGTCTGCTGGACCGGCTCGGCGACTTCTTCTCCGACAACCCGAACGACGAGCGGGCCGTCAACCAGCTCGCCGCCCAGCGCATCGGCGAGGCCGCCAAGGAGAGCGAACTGCTCGCCCGCGCCGAGAAGAACACCACGAGCATGCTCCAGGGCCTGCTGCGCTCCCTGGGCTTCAAGGACATCACGGTCACCTACAGGTGACCGCTACGTCGCCGTCCCCCGCGGCCCCGGCACCGCCGGCAGTGCCGACGCCATCCCCACCAGCCGTCCCACCAGCTCCCCGAAGGGCCCGTCCGGCGGCTCGTCGGCCAGTATCCGCAGGACGATCCGCTCCGTCGCGGGATCGTACGCCGCGCCGACCGCCATCAGCGCGGCGAAGTCGTGGACGAGCTGCAACTCCAGCTCGGCGCGCGGGATCTCCCGCCCGTCGAGCCACAGGAGCGCCGTGGACTCGGCGAGCGAGACCCACGACCGCACGACCAGCGCGAGCCGGGCGGGCGGGTTCCCCACCCCCAGGTGGTCGAGGATCTGTTCGTACGCGGCCTGCCGCACCTCGTCGATCATCGCGTTCGTGGTCGAGGACCCGACCGCGGGCCCGCCGCGCATCAGCGCCGAGAAGCCGGGGCCGTGCTCGTCCACGAACCCGAAGAAGCGCTCCATGACCCGCAGCAGCCGCGCGCCCAGGGGCCCTTCGCGCGGCTCGTCGAAGCGGGCGGCGAGCTCGTCCGCGGCGCGCCGCAGGGCGGCTTCGTACAGGCTCTGCTTGCCGGGGAAGTAGTGGTAGACGAGTGGCCGGGAGATTCCCGCGGCAGCCGCGATCTCGTCGATGGAGACCTCGTCGGGCGAGCGATGGCTGAACAACTCCAGCGCCACGCCGATCAGTTGCTGCCTGCGCTCTTCGACGCCCATCCTGCGGCGCACCCCGGTCGTCATCCTCCCAGCCTAACCGCCGTCCTCCGCACGGCGGCACCCCAGGGGCCGGTGCGGATCACGCCCCGGCCCCTCCCCGGCTCCCCCTACAGATCCAGCACCAGCCGCTCCCCCGCCGCCCGCGAGACACAGATCAGCAGCGAGTCGTCCCGCTCGGAGTCCGTCAGCAACTCGTCCCGGTGGTCGATCCCGCCCTCGATCACCCGCTGCTGGCAGGTCCCGCAAAAGCCCTGCTCACAGGAGTACGAGAGGTTCGGCACGACCGGTTTGAGCGCCGCGAGCACCGACTGCCCGGCGGCCACCGGCACCACCGTGCCGCTCCTGCGCAGCTCCACCTCGAACGCGCCGGAGCCCGGAGCGCTCGCGCCCGGCGCGAAGCGTTCGACGTGCAACGAGCAGTGCTCCGGCAGTGATCCCTCCACTGCCCCCAGCAGTCCCTCGGGGCCGCACGCGTACACGGCCGTCCCCTGCGGCACACCGGCCCAGAGCTCCGCGAGATCGGGCAGCCCGTCCTCGTCCTCGGCGACGATCCGCACCCGCCGCCCGGAGCCGTCCAGCTCCTCGACCTCCGCCAGGAACGGCATGGTGGCCCGGCTCCGCCCGCCGTACAGCAGCCGCCAGTCCGCGCCCGCGGCCCGCGCCGCCCGCAGCATGGGCAGCAGCGGGGTGATCCCGATGCCGCCCGCCACGAAGACGTACGAGGCGGAGCCGACGAGCGGGAAGCGGTTGCGGGGCCCGCGCACCCGCAGCTCGGAGCCCTCGTGGACCCGCTCGTGCACCTCCCGCGAGCCGCCCCGGCCGCCCGCCTCCTCGGGAAGCACGCGCGTGGCGACGGTGTACGAGGCGCGGTCGGCGGGGTCGCCGCACAGCGAGTACTGCCGTACGAGACCCGACGGCAGCACCAGGTCCAGGTGCGCCCCGGGCTCCCAGCGCGGCAGGTCCCCGGCGTCCAGGGCCTCCAGGTGGAGCTGTACGACGCCCTCCGCGGGCTCCGACCGGCCGCTGACCAGGACCCGGAGGCCGGCGGACGGCTGCCGCTGCCCCGACAGGGGCTCCTCCAGCGCGGGCAGGGGCCACAGCGGCGACTGCCGGACGCGGCCGCGCAGCGCCCGCCGGGCAGCGACGGCGAGCGACGCGGCACCGGCCGCGATCAGATACGTACGGGCACGGGGCATGGGTCAGGAACCTCCACGGGTGCGGGCCTCGGCGGCGCGTGCGGCGGGGGACGAGGCGAGGTAGGCGACGGCCTGGGCGGTGCTGCCCTCCTGGGAGGGGTGGTAGCCGCGGCTCAGATAGCGGGGGACGGACTTGGCCATCGCGCCAGCCGACGGCAGCAGGCCGCAGCGGCCGTCCCGCACGAAGTCGGCGAGGCGGGCCCGGCCCGCGCCGCCCAGCGTCGGGTCGTTCGCCATGAAGAAGCGGGCGCCGCGCTGCCACAGGAAGACCAGCGCGGTGAACGCCACGGCCCAGGTGCGCACCCGGCGGGCGTAGCCGCCGTCGACGTGCTGGAACAACTCGAAGGCCACCGAGCGGTGTTCGACCTCCTCGGCGCCGTGCCAGCGCAGCAGGTCGAGCATGGTGGGGTCGGCGCCGCGGCGGTCGAGTTCGTCGGCGTTCAGCACCCAGTCGCCGAGGAAGGCGGTGTAGTGCTCGATGGCCGCGATGACCGCGATGCGCTCGATCAGCCACCACCTGCGCGGCCTGCCGGGCGGCAGCGTGCGGTCGCCGAGCAGCTTCTCGAAGAGCCAGTCGACCTGTGCGGTGTACGGCGTGGGGTCGAGTCCCTGCGCCTTGAGGTGCGGCAGGACCGCGTCGTGGGCCTGGGAGTGCATGGCCTCCTGGCCGATGAACCCGATGACGTCCCGGCGCAGCCGCTCGTCGGTGATCAGCGGCAGCGCCTGCCGGTAGACGTGCACGAACCAGCGCTCCCCCGCCGGGAGCAGCAGGTGCAGGACGTTGATGGTGTGGGTGGCGAACGGCCGGCCGGGGAGCCAGTGGAGCGGGGTGTCCGCCCAGTCGAAGGACACGTTGCGGGCCTTCAGCGGCGTCCGCTCCGACGCCACCGGGGCCGGCCCCTGCTGCGTATTAGACATGGCGTCAATGTACTGACGAGTACGACCTTGGCAACAGGTCTGTGCGGCCAGAACTTCGACGCCGTGCGGTCAACGCCCCCTGCGCACTCCGCCCCTACGCGGTCAACGCCCCACGCGCACTCCGGCGCCACGCGGCCGACGCCGGCCGCGCGCCGGGCCGTCACCTCAGCGAGTCCGCCTCCGTGCCGTCCGCGAGCCTGCCGCTGAGGTGGGCCTGCGCCCCCTGCCGGGCGGGCACGGCCAGCACGTTGCCGTCCGCCGAGCCCTTGATGCCGCCGCTCGCGGTGACCGAGGCGAAGTCCTCGTTCCCGGCGGCCAGCAGGTACCACTTGTCGCTCTTGGACTTCCACAGCGCCCCGGCGAGCACCTTCGGGTCCTTGGCCCCGCACGCGGCGGAGTCCTCGGCCTTCGCCACGGTCGCCCCCGGCGTCGCGCGCCCGGCGGCCGGCGGCAGGAACTGGGCGAGGACCCGGCTGCCGCTCCCCCGCCAGGTCTCCGCCCTGACGCACGTCCACTGCGCGGTGCCGCCGCCCTCGGGCAGGCTCTGGGAGGCGTACGACCACACGTGGACGCCGCGTACGCCGTGCGAGCGCAGGGTGGGCAACTGGCAGGCGGTACGGGCCCAGCCCGCCCGGTCTGCGGGCGACTTCAGGTCCCCGGCGGCCGCCGGAGCTCCGGCGGTCAGCCGGGCCGGGAGCAGTTCGCCGAGGTCGGTGAGGGTGCGCGTCCCGGTGGTGTCGCGGATCTCCACGGCGTCCCAGGACGTGCAGTCCCGGGCCATCGAGGAGGCCGCGACCGGCTCGGTGACGCCGTCGGGTCCGCGCTTGAGGGGCCGGGGGGCGGCGGCCGCGTCGAGCAGGTCCCGCACCGAGGCGCGGTCGGCCCAGGGGGCGGTCAGGTAGCGCACCGCGGTGGCCGTCCTGGAGACGACCACGGCGTTCGCGGTGGCCTCCCGCGCGCCGTCCGCGCGGGCGAAGTCGAGGGCGGTCCGCCCGGCGCCGTCCAGGGGTTCGGCGTACCGCACGAGCCGCAGCCCGTCGTACAGGACGACGACGCGCGCCCCGTCGACCTCGCCCGCGTACAGGAGCTGGGGCGCGCCCGCGGCGGGCCCGGTGGCGGTCTCCGGGGTGGCGGAGATGTGCACGGCGTCGCCCGGCGCGGCCCAGACGGCCAGGGCGCGGCGCAGCAGCTCGCTGTCGTCGGCGAGGGAGCCGCGGACGGGCCAGGCGGAGAAGTCGGTGCGGTCGGAGGTCTTCCACGCCCCGGCCGCGGCGACCGTCAGCAGACCCGGGTCCAGGGCCTCTTCGGCCGCGAGGTTGCGTACGGACGCGTCGCGCTCCCCCGGTCCGCCCAGCACCACCGCGCCCACGACCAGCGCGGCGAGGGCGGCGCCGCCGACGCGGGTGAGCCGGCGGCGGCGCATGAGGTCGGTGGGGCGGGCCTGGAGCGAGCAGGGGTCGAACTCGGCGGACGCCAGGAGCGGGGACGGCTCGACCGTGCCGGCCTCCGCGAGGGCGGCGTCCGGGTCGGCGGCCCCGGCGGCGGCGAGCACACCGCGCGCCTCCGCCGCGTCCAGTCCCTCCAGGCCGCGCAGCACGTACGCGGCGCGGCCCGCGCCGGACAGGGCGGCGAGCCTTTGGTCCAGGGCGAGTTCGTCGGCGCCGCCCGAGGCGGGGAACAGCCGCATCCCCCACACCTGCGGCAGCACGGGCGGCAGTTGGGCCCGCTTGGGCCAGGCCCCGCGCAGCAGCGGCGGCTGGGCTTCCAGGGCCTGGCGCAGCACCTGCTGGCGTACGAACGCGTGCCCGCCCCGGGTGCGTTCGCCCTCGGGGCCGCGGGGGCCGGGGACCGCGGCGACGGCCTGCGGGGTGCGGCCGGTGCGGCCGCGCGGGAGGGCGCGCTGGACGAGGGAGTGGGCGGTCAGGACCCGCCGGTTGCGCCCGAGGTGCGGCGGGAGCACCAGGTAGGCGAGCCGGACGAGGCCGGGGTAGTGCTCGACGAGCGCGGCCTCGGCCTGCTCGACGCCGACGGCGACGGTGGCGTCGGCCGGGGGCGCGGCGGCGGGGTCGTCGGTGGGCTTGCTGGGGCGGCTGAGGACATCCTGGGGGCGGCGCACATTACGCAGAACGAACCATTCGTGGGATGGTCACCCACGACTTCGCGCCGGGGCGTCCCGGACGGTTCCGCGGGGGGCCGCGGCGGATCGCGCCGGTCAGGGCAGCGGCCCCAGGAGGGCGAGCGCGAGGGCGGTGTCCTGGTGGGCCGCCGCCCCCTCCCGGTAGGCGCGTTCGTACGCGGCGTCGCCGATCAGCGCCCGGGCCCGCCGTTCGCACTCCTCGCGCACGGGGCCCAGCTCGGGGGTGCCGCGCTGGGGGTGGCCGACCTGGCTCCAGTAGGTGTGCCCGGTCCCGTAGACGCGGGCGGCCTGTTCGCCATCGCCCCGGGCGGCGAGGGCGGCGGCCAGCGTGTCGAGGCCGAGGGCGATGCCGAAGCTGTCGCCGATGCGGTACTTGGCGTCGACCATGGCACGCGCGTGCGCGGCCGCGTCGTCGGGCCGCTCCTGGAGCAGGGCGACGAGGGCCAGTTGGTAGTCGGCGTAGGAGCGCGTCCAGCACTCGCCCCGCTCGGCGCAGATCCGGCGGAGTTCCTCGGCGGCGGTCCTGGCGTCGTCCAGCTCGCCCATGCCGGTGAGGGCGAAGACGCGCACCAGGCGGCAGCGCAGTTGGGCGGCGGAGTCGAAGGGGGCGCCCGGCCGGGCGGTGAGGCAGCGGTCGGCGACGGTGTGCGCGGCCCGCGGTCTGCCCATCAGCAGATACGTGACGCCCAGCAGGTAGGCCGCGCTGAGCATGTCCTCGGGGTTCCGGTCCTGCCAGGCGGCGACGGCGCACTGCTCGCCGAGCCGGCGGGCGCCCTCATGGTCGCCCTGGAGGCTGCCGGCGACGCCGAGCGCCCACAGGGCGCGCGAGCGGTGCGGGCCGGGGGCGGCGTGGGCCCGCAGGGCGCGGGTGAGGTAGGCGCGGGCCTCGTGGAGGTGGCCGCAGCACCCCCAGTAGAAGCCGATCCTCCCGGCCATGGCGAGCGCCCGCTCGGGGGCGGTCTCCAGCAGGTGGTCCAGGGCGGCGCACAGGTCGGCGTGCGCGCCGCCGATCCGCCGGTACCAGTGGGCCTGCTCCGCCCCGATCCAGCCCTCGTCGGCGCGGCGGGCGAGCTCGGCGTGGTGGGTGGCGTGCCGTTCGGCGACGCGGGCGCTCTCGCCGAGTTCGCGCAGCCACATCGCCCCGTACTCGCGCAGGGTGTCGAGCATGCGGAAGGTTCCCTCGGCCCGCTCCCGCACGACGGACTTGCGGACCAGCCCGCGCAGGGCCCGCCCGACGGCGCCGGCGTCCAGCGGGCCGCCCGCGCAGACCTCGGCGGCCCGCTCCTCGTCGAAGTCCCCCCGGAACACCGAGAGCCGGGCCCAGAGCAGCCGCTCCAGCGGGGTGCACAGCTCGTGGCTCCACCCGATGGCGGTCCGCAGGGCACGGTGCCGCTCGGGCCACACCCCGTCCTGGGTGAGGACGTCGAGCCGGGCGCCGGCCCGCGCGGTGAGCCGCTGGGCGAGGTCGTGCACGGTGCGGCCCTCGGTGAGCTGGGCGCAGGCGAGTTCGAGGGCGAGGGGGATGCCTTCGAGGTGGGCGCAGACGGCGTCCACGTCGGTGGCGTCCGGGGTCGCGCCGGGGGCGGCGCGGCGGGCCCGCTCGCGGAAGAGGCCGGCGGCGCCGTCGGGGCCGGCCAGCGGCAGCGGCGGTACGTCGAGGACGTGCTCGCCGCGGCTGCCGAGGGCCTGCCGGCTCGTGGCGAGGACGGTCAGCCGGGGGGCGGCGGTGAGGAGTTCGGCGACGAGGTGGGCGACGGGGGCGGCGAGCCGTTCGCAGCAGTCGACGACGAGGAGGAGCCGCTTGTGCTGGAGCCAGGCGCAGAGGGCTTCGGCGGGCATCCGCAGGGTGTGGTCGGCGAAGTCGACGGCGTCGCTGACGGTGGCGACGAGGAGGGCGTCGTCGCGGAGCGGGGAGAGGTCGGCCCACCAGACGCCGTCGGGGTGGGCGGCCGGGGTGTCCTGGGCCTGCTGGGCGGCACGGAGCGCGAGGCGGGTCTTGCCGATGCCGGCGGGGCCGGTGAGGGTGACGAGGCGGGACGTGCGGAGGGCGTGGGCGACGCGGGCCAGGTCGGCGCGGCGGCCCACGAAGGTCGTGGCGTCCTCGGGGAGGTTTCCCAACACGGGGTCATTCTTGCCCACTTGGATGCTGCGCGGGGCGGGTGGGCGGTGGCTGCCCTGCCGGGGGCTCCGCTGCCGGACCCCCGTTCCGCGCCCCTGCCCCGCCCCTTTCCCCGAAGCGCTCGCCGCGCGGCCGGGCGGTGGGTGCCCGTGCGGTTCCCCGCGCCCCTTTCAGGGGCGCGGGGACCGCGTTCAGCCCGCCCGGAAGACCGCCACCGTGCGGGGCGGGACCGTGAAGGTGCCCGAGGACGCCTCGTAGGAGGACCGCTTGACGACCGGGTCGGAGCCGCGTGCCTGCACCGGGTGCAGTGCGTGGGGGCGGCCCGAGAGGGCCGGCACCGTCTGCCGCACGGCGTCCGGCGTCGCGTTGAACACGACCACCAGGTCGCCGAGCCGCATCGTGACGGCCCCCGGCGTCTCGTCCTCGCCCGAGAGGGGGAAGGAGAGCCGGGACTGGACCGCACCGGCCGTCGCCAGCCCGAAGTCCGGTTCCGTCGTACGGATCTTCAGCAGGTCCCGGTAGGCGGCCGACGCCCCGTCGATCTCCGGGCAGCCGACCGAGACGGACGTCAGCAGCGGCTTGCCGAACGGCCACTTGGGGCGGTTGTCCGCCGCCGGCGGCAGGCCCCGGCCGAAGCCGTTGCCGTCCCGGCAGTCCCAGTGGGCCGCGTTGAACCAGTCCCCGCTGTCGTAGGAGTTGCGGTCCAGCGACTTGGACCGCAGGAGGTCGGTCCCCGCCTGGGAGAGCGCCGGGCCCTGCGACAGGGCCGCCGTCGCCATGCCCAGCACCTGCATCCGCGCCCGGTCCGACGCCGTGGTCCTCACCGGCAGCTTGAAGGCCAGCGCGTCGAAGAGGGTCTCGTTGTCGTGCGCGTCCGCGTAGGCGAGGGCGTCGCCGGGGGCGGCCGCGTATCCCGCCGGGGAGCCGTTGTAGTCGACCTGCGACCCCTTGACCGTACGGCCGCCGCTGTCCACGAAGGAGTAGTCCGCGAGGTTTCCGCTCAGGCCGACCTTCAGCAGGTCCTGGTAGTGCAGCAGCCGGGCCCTCTGCTCGGCCGGACTGCCGTTGGCGGGAGAGGAGTTGGGGTCGGTGAAGAGTCCCGAGGCGAAGCCCTGCACGCCCGGGTCCTCGTCGAAGGGGCCGCCGCCGCGCACCGCGTCCCGCGCCCGGTCGGAGAAGGTCGCGATGCCGGTGCCCGCCATGTTCTTCTGGGTGGCCTGCACGAAGCGCGCGTCGTCGGCGATCTCGCCGAAGTTCCAGCCCTCGCCGTACAGGACGACCGCCTTGCCGTCGACCCCGTCCTCGGCGACGGTCAGCGCGTCGAGCGCCTTGCGGACGGCCAGGATGTTGGCCTTCGGGTGGTGTCCCATGAGGTCGAAGCGGAAGCCGTCGACCTTGTACTCGCGCGCCCAGGTGACCACGGAGTCCACGACCAGCTTGCCCATCATGGCGTTCTCGGGCGCGGTGTTGGCGCAGCACGTGGAGGTCGCGACGGAGCCGTCCGGCAGCAGCCGCTGGTAGTAGCCCGGCACGATCCGGTCCAGTACGGACTTCTCCGACTGCCCGGCGGCGACGGTGTGGTTGTAGACCACGTCCATCACGGTCCGCAGCCCGCTGCCGTTGAGCGCCTGCACCATCTGCCGGAACTCGACCGTGCGCCGCGTCCCCTCCGGGTCGCTGGCGTACGAGCCCTCCGGCACGGTGTAGTGCAGCGGGTCGTAGCCCCAGTTGTAGGCGTCCTTCGCCGCGGTCTTCCCGACGCAGTCCTGCTGCGCCTCGGAGTCCTTCGGGTAGGAGCCCAGGTCGCAGGCGGGAGAC
Source organism: Streptomyces sp. NPDC088745 (assembly GCF_044751045.1). Lineage (NCBI taxonomy): Bacteria > Bacillati > Actinomycetota > Actinomycetes > Kitasatosporales > Streptomycetaceae > Streptomyces > Streptomyces sp. NPDC088745. Next base: position 313,400 of record NZ_JBIVLB010000003.1, on the reverse strand, counting down.
GCCTGTCCGGACTTCTTCTCCGGTACGGTCCCGATGTCGAAGACGGGGAGCAGGTGGACGTACGAGGTCCCGGCGGCCGCCAGCTTCCGCAGGTGCTGCGAGCCCTTCGAGGCGCGGTCCGTGAAGGCCAGGTACTGGCCCGGGTGCTCAGCCGTCCGGTCCCCGACGGAGAAGTCCCGTACGTGCAGCTCCTGGATCTGCGCGTTCCGCAGGGGCACGGGGGCGGGTTTCCTCAGCCCCTGCCATCCCTTCGGCGCGAGCCCGGGGTCGCGCAGGTCGACCACCAGGCTGCGCGCCGAGTCCGTCGTCAGCCCGGTGGAGTACGGGTCGGTGACCCGGTTGGTGACGACCTTCCGGACGCTGGGCGCCCACACGGTCACCTCGTACAGGTACGGCTTCCCGGCCCACCCCGGCTCGCCCCGGACGGACCACACGCCGCTGCGCGCGTCCCGGCGCATGGGGACCTTGCGCCCGGCCAGGTCGAGCACGACCCGCTGCGCGGTCGGCGCCCACACGGACAGCGTCGGGCGGCCGTCGCGGAAGACGGGCCCGAGCGCGGCCTGCTGGGCGCTCGCCGCGTAGGTGGCGTCGAGGACACCGGGGAGCTGCACGCCGGTGGCCGCCAGCAGGGCGCCGTTCGCGGCCCGCTGGGTGGCGATCACCTGGCCGCGCAGGGCGTCCTCCACGCGGTCGCGGTCACGGGCGTCGACCACGAAGGCCGGATGGTCCTTGAGGTGCGGGAACTTCGCCTTCTGCGCCTCGCTCAGCGTGCCCGGGTTCAGCCGCAGCCAGCGGCCCTCGTCGCTCAGCGCGCCGTCGACGACCTCGATGCCGCCGTCCTTCGCGTACACGAGCTGCTGGCTGGTCGCCTCGGTGGCCTTGACCTTCCAGACCACGGTGTCCCGGTCGAGCCACTGCGCCTCGGCCCTGCCCAGGTCGAGCGAGCCCGCGCCGGCGGTCTGCGGCAGGACGTACGCCGGCTGTCCGGCGAGCGCCCACACCTCGTGCCCGTGGGTGGCGAGGTCGAGGGACTGGTCGGTCGGGAGGTCCTTCTCGTCGCCCTTGTGCAGGATGTAGGAGAGGGAGGCGGCACCGGCGGCGAGCGGCACCTCGTACGTCACTCCGTACGCGTCCTCGCGCACCGGCGGCAGCGGCTTCGCCCAGTCGGTCGGGTCCTTGGCCCCGGTCCAGACGTGCAGGCCCCAGCCGTCGTAGTTCCCGTCGGCCCGCTGGTAGTGCAGCACCGCCTTGCCCTTGTCCTGCGGCGGGTACGTGCCCTGGGGGGCCTTCGTCGCCTGCCCGTCCCCGCCCTGCTCGATCCACACCTCGCCGGTGGCCGCGAGGTCGACGGTCCGCGCGGGCCCGTCGGCGGCGCCGTCCTTCTCGACGGTGTACGGGAAGGCGGCCGCCCCTTCGGGGAGCTTCACCCAGGCGAAGGCGCCGTAGGCGTCGCGGCCGGTGAACGCGCCGGTCCCGAGCGGGGACTTGAGCGTCCAGCCGGTGTAGTCGCCGTCCGTCCGCCGGTAGTGCACGACGGCGTACGTCCGGTCCCCGGCGCGCGGCTTCTCGGGCGGGGGCGTCCGCCCCGCCGTCGTCGCGGCGAGGGCACTGGCCGTGCGTCCGGCGCTGTCCACCACGACCGCCTTGTACCGCAGGGCGGTTCCGGCACGCGTGGCCGCGTCGACGTGGTGGGTGACCTTGTACGGGGCGTGGTCGGCGGAGCCGAGGACGCGCCAGGGGCCGTTGCCCGCCTGGGCGGCGAAGACGACCCGGTTGAGCTGCCCGCCGGCGGGGGCGGCCTCGATCTCGACGGTGCCGGTGGCGCCGGGTGCGGGGGCCTTCAGGGTGAGGGAGGGCTTGGCAGCCGGTGTGCCGAGCGGCTTCTCGGCCCGGAGGACGACGCTGGAGAGGGCGGGGACCGTGAGCTTCACCGTGCCGCCGGTGGCCGTCACGGGGGCGGTGCCGCCGTAGAGCGTGCGGAAGCCGGTGCTCGCAACCGGGATCTCGACCGTCTTCGCCCCGGTGGCGCTGTTCGTGGCGACGACGTACTCGACCTTGCGCCTGCTGTCCGTACGGGAGAAGGCGTACACGGAGTCCCGCGCGTACCGCTCCTCCTGGACGCCGTCGCGCAGGGCGGGGTGCGCCCGGGTCAGCTTCGACAGTTCGGCGATCGAGCGGTAGAGGGGGTGTGCGGTGTCGTAGGCGTCGCTCGCGTGGGTGCGGTCGGTGCCGAGCTGGTCGTCGTCGAGGTAGTCGGGGGTCCGGGAGGCGAAGAGGGTCTGGCGGGAGTCCTTGTCGCCGCCCGCGCCGGTGAAGCCCTGCTCGTCGCCGTAGTAGACGACGGGGTTGCCGCGCCCGAAGAACATCAACTCGTTGGCCAGACGCGCCCGCTGGAGCAGTTCGGCGTCGCTCGCCTTCGGGTTGTCCTGCTTGAGGAAGGCGCCGATGCGGCCCATGTCGTGGTTGCCGGTGAAGGTCACCTGCTCGTACGCGTTGGCCTTGTCGGTGGTGTAGCGGTAGTCGGCCCCGTAGACCTTGGCGAGCCGGGCGGCGCCGCCGCTCCGGGAGGCGTAGCCGCGCAGGGCGTCCTGGAGGGGGAAGTCGAGGGTGGCGTCGAGGCGGCCCCGGGTGACGTAGGGGGCGGTGGCGGCCGGGTCGGAGTCGTAGACCTCGCCGAACAGGAAGAAGTCCGCGCGCCCCCGCTTCTTGGCATAGGCGTCGAGGGCGGTGGCCCACTGGGTCCAGAAGCCGAGGTCGACGTGTTTGACGGTGTCGATCCGGAAGCCGTCGATGTCGAAGTCGCGGACCCACTTCTCGTAGATCCTCGCCATGCCGTCGACGACCTCGGGCCGCTCGGTCCACAGGTCGTCGAGGCCGGAGAAGTCGCCGTACTCGGCGCTCTCGCCCGCGAAGGTGGAGTCGCCCCGGTTGTGGTACATCGTCGGGTCGTTGAGCCAGGCCGGGGTCTTGCGCTCGCCCGTGCGCGGGACGGGCGTGTACGGGAACGCGTCCCGGTCGACCTCGGGCGTCCGCACGCGGTCGTCGAACGGGCGGCCCTCCTTGTCGAGGTAGGGGTGGGCGCCCTTCGGCCGGTAGCCGTACTTCTTCTCGGCGTGGTCGACGGTGTCGGCGGTGTGGTTGGTGATGACGTCGAAGAAGACCTTCATGCCCTTGGCGTGGGCCTTGTCGATGAGCCGCTCCAGGTCGGCGTTGGTCCCGAAGTGGGGGTCGACCTGGGTGAAGTCGGTGATCCAGTAGCCGTGGTATCCGGCGGAGGCGTCCTTCCCCGTGCCCTGCACGGGCTTGTTCTTGAAGATCGGGGCCAGCCAGAGGGCGGTGGTGCCGAGCCCCTTGATGTAGTCGAGCCTCTCGGTCAGGCCCTTGAGGTCGCCGCCCTGGTAGAAGCCCTTGTCGGCGGGGTCGAAGCCGTGGTCGAGACGGGTTCCGGCGAGACCGCCGCGGTCATTGGCCGGGTCGCCGTTCGCGAACCGGTCCGGGAGGACGAAGTAGAACTGGTCGCGGGTCAGGTCGTGGCGGGCGGGCTGCGCGGCCAGCCGGGCGTCGGAGGGCGGGGCCGGCGCGTTCGGGGCCGCCGGGGCCTTCGGGACCGCGAGGGCGGGGACGGCGGGGGCGAGGGCGGCGCACAGGGCCGCGCTCACGACGCCGACGACGGCTCTTCGCAGGGGTGTGGGTATCACGGGCGGGTTCTCCTCGTACGGGTCGACCGGAGGGGGTGGTGGCGCGGAGCGGCGGTGGCGCGGGGTCGGCGGTGCGGGGCGGGGGCGGTGCGGGGCCGGTCCGGATCCACCGCGGAATGTCCTCGGCCTGCCGCTGAATGTTCTTGCAGCAAGACAGCAGAAACTTCTTGCGCGTGACGGTACGAGGGGGGCGGGGAGGGGTCAAGGGGTTGGACGGGGTGGGGATTTGGGCTGGTCAGGCGGGGGCGGATCGTGCCGGGGCCCTCGGACGGCCCGCCCCCGCGCCCTCAGCAGGCCCGCGCGCCCGCGTGCAGGGCGATCGCCGTGCCCGCGGGGGCGGTCGCGGTGAAGCGGCCCGCGCCGTCGACCGTGACCGGGCGGCCGCTCTGGACGTCGCAGTAGGCGCCGCCGGGCAGGGACGTCTGGAAGGTGCGGGTCAGCGGGGAGCCGTCGCGGTTGATGACGACGTACGCCTTGGAGCCGCGCCCGAAGGCGATCTGGTTGCCGCCGTTGTCCCACCAGCCGGTGACGGGCTGCCCGGCGGCGGTGTTGCGCAGGGCCACCATGGAGGCGATCTCACGCCAGTCGTGCTGGCACTTCCAGCCGTCCGCGTAACAGGAGTTGACGTGACCGCCGTTCGGCGGGCCGGCGTCCTTGTCGGTCCACTCGTAACCGGAGTGGACGTCCGGGGAGCCGTACGGCCAGGCCAGCATGAAGACGTTGGCGAGGGTGTAGGTGCTGCCCGCCTTGTAGTTGAGGGTGTCGCCGACGCGCTCGGTGTCGTGGTTGTCGACGAACACCGCCGACCTGCCGGACTCCATGAAGCCCCAGCCCTCGCCGAAGTTCTTCAGCCAGGCGAGGCTGCCGCCCTGGAACGCGTGCTTCAGCCCGCGCGCGTACCGGAACTCCTGGACGTCCCCGGTCCCGAGGTACTCGCCCGGGGAGACCGCCTCGCCCTCGCCGTGGATCGCCTCCTGCTTCCAGTACACGGCGGGGTCGCTCAGCCGGGACTTGATCGCGGCCAGGTCGGCGGCCGGCATGTGCTTGGCGGCGTCGACGCGGAAGCCGTCGACGCCGAGGGAGCGGAGGTCGTTGAGGTAGCCGGCGACGCGCCCGCGCACGTACTCCTCGCCGGTGTCGAGGTCGGCGAGGCCGACGAGTTCGCAGTTCTGGACGTTGGAGCGGTTGCGGTAGTCGGTGACGGGGGCGCGGCAGTCGTCGAAGTCGAAGCCGGAGTAGACGCCGGGGTAGTCGTACTTCCGGTACGAGGAGCCGCCGGTGCCGGTGCCGTCACCGGCGGCCATGTGGTTGACGACGGCGTCGGCGACGACCTTGACGCCTGCCGCGTGGCAGGTGTCGACCATGGCCTTGAAGGCGGCCCGGTCGCCGAGCCGCCCCGCGATCCGGTAGCTGACGGGCTGGTACGAGGTCCACCACTGGCCGCCCTGGATGTGCTCCTGGGGCGGCGAGACCTGGACGTACCCGTAACCGGCGGGGCCGAGCCGGTGGGTGCAGGCCTTGGCGACCGAGCTGAACTTCCACTCGAAGAGGACGGCGGTGACGTCCCTGCCGCCGGGCGGGGCCGCCTGGACGGCGGGGGCGGGGGCGGCGAGGAGGGCGGTGGCGGTGGCGAGGAGCGCGAGGACGGAGGGGAGTCTGCGGGGTACGGGGAGCTTGCGGGGCATGGGGATTCCTTCGGTGGGGGGCGCTGCGCGGGCCGCGCAGGGCGCGTTGAAGGTTCTTGCTGCAACTACCGGGAATTTCTTGCGGGGTGACGTTATGAGCGGGCCGGGGGGAGGTCAACCCTCCGCGCAAGGGCTGTTCCGGGACCGGGCTGATCGAGTTCCGGGACCGGGCTGATCGAACGGTCGGGCGTCCGTCCGTGCAGGTCAGGTAACTTGCTGGCCGTACGGGGAAGTTGACCGGTGGGCCGGGAGCACCCCTTGCGGGGGCCGAGCTTCGGCACGTCGGCGGAACAGGGGCGGCGGGTGACCGCGTTCTGCCGGGCGTACGGGCCGGACCTGGCGGGCCCCGAGGTGCTGGACGTCCTACCGGACCGGCTGCAGGCCCTGATCGACTTCACGCGGGAGCAGGCGGCGCAAGGGCACGAGGCGTTCCGGCGGCACCTCGCGGAGGGGCACGCGGACCTGTACGCGGGCGATGAGGTGCGGCGGTCCGGGCCAGGTCCCCGAGGCACTGGACCCGGACCGGTTCTTCGGACCCGGGAAGGACGCCTCCCCGGTCGGAACGCCCCCTCCTGGCGGCCGTCGGCCGAGGAGGAGAGAGCCGTCCGGTGATCAGAAGGGGGCCCGCGTCCGCGCGGCCGGCCCCCTGACGCTCGCCTGCGCCGTGGAGCCGCGCACCACCAGCTCGGGCTGGAAGACGTACTCGGTGCGCTGGACGGGGCTGCCGCTCAGCTCCTCCAGCAGGGCTCCGACCGCCGCCGAGGCCATCGCCTGGACGGGCTGGCGGACCGTGGTGAGGGGCGGGTCCGTGAAGGGGATCAGCGGGGAGTCGTCGTAGCCGACGACCGAGACGTCCGCAGGGACGCGCAGGCCCCGCTCGCGGGCGGCGCGGACCGCGCCGAGAGCCATCATGTCGCTGCCGCAGATGATGCCCGTACAGCCCTGGTCGAGGAGGGCGGCGGCGGCCGCCCGGCCGCCCTCGACGCTGAAGAGGGTGTGCTGGACGGCCCCTTCGGCGGCGTCCCCGAGCGCTTCGAGGAACGCCTGGCGCTTGCGGTGGGAGGGGACGTAGCGGGCCGGCCCCACCGCGAGGCCGATCCGGGTGTGGCCGAGGTCGGCGAGGTGGGTGAGGGCCATGCGGACCGCGACATGGTCGTCCGGGGAGACGAAGGGCGCGCTGACGCGCTCGTTGTAGCCGTTGACCAGGACGTACGGGATGCCGGCCGCGGAGAGGTTCGCGTAGCGGGCGGGGTCGGCGGACAGGTCGGCGTGCAGGCCGGACAGGAAGATGATGCCGCCGACGCCCCGGTCGACGAGCTGCTCGACGAGTTCGTCCTCCGTCGCGCCGCCGGGGATCTGGGTGCACAGGATCGGGGTGTGGCCGTGGCCCGCGAGCTGCTGCTCGATGATCTGGGCGAAGGCGGGGAAGATCGGGTTGGTCAGCTCCGGGGTGACCAGGCCGATCAGGTCCGTCGCGCGGGGCTTGAGACGTACGGGGCGGGCGTAGCCCAGGACGTCCAGGGCGGCCAGGACGCGGTGGCGGGTGGTGGTCGCGACTCCCGGCTTGCCGTTCAGGACACGGCTCACCGTCGCCTCGCTGACCTCGGCCTGCGTGGCGATGTGGGCCAGCCGGGGAGCGGGCGGGCCGCTCCCCGGCGCGGGGTTCGTCACACGGACCACCAGACGGTGGTGTCGGCGGGAAGCGTCACCTCGCCGTCGCCGGCGTCCACCGCGGCGCTGGCGAGGAGCAGCCGGCCGGGGGCCTGGATGCGTACCGGCTCGGCGGTGGTGTTGGCCGTGCAGACGAAACCGCCGCGGGCGAAGGCCAGGACGCCGGGCGCGGTGTCCGGCAGCCAGCTCACGTCCGTGCCCGCGCCCAGGTCCGGGTGGTCGCGGCGGACGGCGAGGGCGGAGCGGTAGAGCTCCAGCGTGGAGTGGGGGTCGCCGGTCTGGGCCTCGACGGACAGTTCCGCCCAGGAGTCGGGCTGCGGGAGCCAGCTGCCGCCGTCGCCGAAGCCGTACGAGGAACCCGTGACCGTCCACGGGATCGGCACCCGGCAGCCGTCGCGGAAGCCGTCCTGGCCCGCCGCGCGGAAGAAGGACGGGTCCTGGCGGGCCTCGTCGGGCAGGTCGGTGACGTCCGGAAGTCCCAGTTCCTCGCCCTGGTAGACGTACGCCGAACCCGGGAGGGCCAGCATCAGCAGGGTGGCGGCGCGGGCGCGGCGCAGGCCGAGTTCGCGGTCGCCGGGGGTGCGGATCTGGGTGCCGAGGCCGGGCGGGTTGGCGAAGCGGGTGGCGTGGCGGGTCACGTCGTGGTTGGAGAGGACCCAGGTGGTGGGGGCGTCGACGGGGCGCATCGCGGCGAGGGAGACGTCGATGACCTCGCGCAGCGCCTCGGCGTCCCAATGGGTGCCCAGGTACTGGAAGTTGAATGCCTGGTGGAGCTCGTCGGGGCGGACGTAGTTGGCGGTGCGCTCGACGGTGGGGGTCCAGGCCTCGGCGACGCCGATCCGCTGTCCCGGGTACTCGTCGAGGATCTTCCGCCAGGCGCGGTAGATGGCGTGGACGCCGTCCTGGTCGAAGAAGGGCATGACGTCATTGCCGAGCAGCTTGAGCTGGTCGTGGGAGCCGATGTCGGGCAGCCCGTCGGCCTTGACGAGGCCGTGGGCGACGTCGATGCGGAAGCCGTCGACGCCCATGTCGAGCCAGAAGCGCAGGATGGAGCGGAACTCGTCGGCGACGGCGGGGTGGTCCCAGTTGAAGTCGGGCTGCTGGGGGGCGAAGAGGTGGAGGTACCAGTCGCCGGGGGTGCCGTCGGGGTCGGTGGTGCGGGTCCAGGCGGGGCCGCCGAAGACGGACTCCCAGTCGTTGGGCGGGAGTTCGCCGTCCGCGCCCTTGCCGGGACGGAAGTGGTACCGGGCGCGGAACGGGGAACCGGGCCCTTCGGCGAGGGCGCGCTGGAACCAGTCGTGCTGGTCGGAGGAGTGGTTCGGCACGAGGTCCGTGATGACGCGCAGGCCGAGCGCGTGGGCGTCGCGGATGAGGCCGTCGGCGTCGAGGAGGGTGCCGAACATGGGGTCGATGGCCCGGTAGTCGGCGACGTCGTAGCCCGCGTCGGCCTGCGGGGAGGCGTAGAAGGGGCTCAGCCAGACGGCGTCGACGCCGAGGTCGCGGAGGTAGGGCAGACGGGAGCGGACACCGGCGAGGTCGCCCATGCCGTCGCCGTTTCCGTCGGCGAAGCTGCGGGGGTAGACCTGGTAGATCACGGCGTCGCGCCACCAGTCGGCGCGGGGGGCGGCCGGGGCGGCGGCGGAGGCCGGGGCGGTGAGGTGCTGGGTCATGTCGTCCCTGGGGGGTGTGGGGTGTACGGGGTGTTGTCGGTGGGGAAGGGCGGGCCCGGTCGGTCCGCCCCGTTCAGGGGGCGCGAGCAACCACGACGCACGTGCACATCTCCCACCGGGCGGTGCGCCCCGTCAGGGGCGCGGGGAACTGCGCGACCAGCCACGACGCTCCTGCACGAAACCGTGTACCTGGCCGCGCGGCGAGCGCTTTAGGTGGAGGGGCGGGTCCGGGGCCTCTCCTGCCCGAGCCGGGCGGGGCTGTGCGTCCGGTACCAGGGCTGAACTCACGGCCTTGGCGGGGACGCGCGTCCGGCGCAGGCGCTTGCGCAGGGGGCGGCACCCGGGCGGGCCGGGAGCGGGAGGGGCCGCCCCCTTGCCCGCCCTCCCCCAAGCTCTCGGCTTCGCTCGAGCAGGGGGTACCCCCCTCGCCCCCTTGGGGCGGCCCCGTCGCCCAAGGGGGCTAGGGAAGCGGGAAGGGCGGAGACGGGGCCGGGGCGGGCCGGGGATGACGCGTCAGCCCTTGGTGGCGCCCGCCGTCATCCCGCTCACCAAATGCTTCTGCGCGAAGACGAACACCACCCCCGCCGGAATCGCGATCAGCACGGACGCCGCCGCCATCGGCCCCCACTGGCTCGAATACTGGTTCACGAACTTCTGCAGCCCGCCCGCCAGCGTCATGTTCTCGTCCCCGACCAGGAACGCCGACGCGTAGGCGACCTCGCCCCACGCCGTGATGAACGAGTAGAACGCCGTCACCGCGATGCCCGGCTTGGCCAGCGGAAAGATCAGCCGCCAGAAGGTCCCGAACGGGGTGAGCCCGTCCACCTGCCCCGACTCGTCGATCTCCTGCGGAATCCCGTCGAAGAAGCCCTTCATCATCCACGCGCAGAAGGGCACCGAGATCGTCAGGTACGTGATGACCAGGCCCATCGGCTGGTTGAGCAGCCCCAGCTTCGCCATGATGTTGTAGATCGGCACGATCAGCACGGCCACCGGGAACATCTGCGTGATGAGCAGCGTCCACATCAGCCCCCGCTTCCCGGGGAAGCGGAAACGGCTGATGGCGTAGCCCGTCGTCGCCGAGACGAAGACGCCGATGACCGTCGAGAGCCCGGCGATCAGCAGCGAGTTGCCGAACCACGTCAGGAACGGCGTGTCGCCGAGCAGCCGGGTGTAGTTGTCGAAGGTCGTCTCGCGCACGAAGTCCGTGGTCGTCGCGTACTTCGCCGGCTTGAGCGACGTGAGCAGCACCCACAACACGGGGAACACGGCGACGACCGAGGTGACGACGAGCGTGGCGTGCAGCGCGAACGACGCCAGCGGGGAGCGTCTCTCCCGCAACTGCACGTTGGCCCGCTGGCCCGTCACCAGAGTCGAACCGGTCGTCATGGACGAGGTGCTCACCAGACGTCTCCCTGCTTACGGAGCACTCGCCGGTACACAGCGGCGAAGAGCATCAACAGCACGAGGATCAGCACGCCCCAGGTGGAGGACTGCGCGAAGTCGCGCGGGCTGATCTCGAACGAGAACTTGTAGGCCTGGGTGACGAGGATCTGTGTGGCCTCGCCGGGCCCGCCCCGGGTGAGCAGGAAGATCACCGGGAACATGTTGAAGGTCCAGATCGTGGACAGCAGCACCACGGTCGTGCTCACCGGCCGCAGTCCCGGCATCGTGATGTGCCGGAAGCGCTGCCAGGGGGACGCGCCGTCCATCTCCGCGGCCTCGTACAGCTCGCCCGGGATGGACTGGAGTCCGCCCAGCAGGGCGACCATCATGAACGGGATGCCGAGCCAGACGTTGACCGAGATGACGGCGAACTTCGCCCACGTCGGGTCGTTCAGCCACGGCACCGCGTCGATGCCGCCGCCCGCGAGGATCTTGTTGAACAGCCCGCTGTCCTCGTTGTAGAGGAACCGCCAGGCGAAGACCGAGACGAACCCCGGCACCGCCCACGGCAGCACCAGCAGCATCCGGTAGAAGGAGCGGCCCGCGATCTTCCGGTTCAGGATGTTGGCGAGTGCGAGACCCAGTCCGAAGGTGATCGACACGCAGGCCACGGTCCACAGGACCGTCCACCCGAGCGTGGCCAGGAACTGGTCCCCGGTCAGGGCGTCCCGGTAGTTGTCGAGACCGACGAACTCGTAGGTCGCGGGCAGCTCGTTCACACCGATCGAGCGCTCGACGTTGCGCTCGTTGGCGTTGGTCAGCGACAGGTAGACACCGCGGACCAGGGGGTATCCGATGATGACGCCGATGACGACCACGACGGGCGCGACCATCGTCCAGGCGTACCAGTGGGTGGAGAAGGACCGGCGGAGCCCGCCCGGAGCCTTCCCGGGCGCGGCGCCCGTCGTCGTCTCGCGGCCGGTGGCGCGGCCCCGGCCGCGGGGGGGGGACTTCCCGCCCGCGGCCGGCGCCACCGGCCGGCCGGTGTCAGCGGCAGCCATCAGGTGTTACTTCCAACCCTTGAGGAGCTTGCGGTACGCGTCACCGGCGGCCTTGGTGCCCGCCTCCGGCGTGGTCTGGCCGGTGAGGACCTTGGTGTACTCGGTGACCAGCGGCGCGAAGAGGCTGCCGGTCTCCGGGATCCAGGGGCGCTCGACGGCCTTCTCGACGGCCGGCTTGAACAGGCCGACGATCTCGTTCTTGGCGACCTCGGGCTGGGCGTAGACCGAGGTGCGGGTCGGGAGCAGGTTCAGCTCCTTGGTGACCTGGGCCTGGACGGCGGGCGAGGACATGTACTCGACGAAGGCGTACGAGGCGTCGAGGTTCTTGGAGCCCGCGTACACGGCCAGGTTGTGGCCGCCCTGCGGGGCGCCCTGCTTGGCCGAGCCGGCCGGGACCGGGGCGATGCCCAGGTTGGACTTGTCCTTGAACTGCTCGCCCGTGTAGGTGTCGGCGAGCGCCCAGGGGCCGTTGACCATCATGGCGACCTCGCCGGACTTGAAGGCCTTCTGCTGGTTCTCGTAGCCGTCGGTGGCGTCCGTCTTGGCGGCGCCCGAGTCGAGCAGGTCCTTGACGGTCTTCATGGCCTTGACGCCGGCCGCGTTGTCGACGGTGACGGTCTTGGTCTTGGCGTCGACCAGGTCGCCGCCCTCGCCGTAGAGGAACGGCAGGAAGAAGTACGCGTCGTCGCCGCGCAGGTAGAAACCGGTCTTGCCGGACTTCTCCTTGACCTTCTTGGAGGCCTCCTTCAGCGAGGGAACGTCCTTGGGGACCTCGGCGCCCGCGTCCTTCAGCATCTTCTTGTTGTAGAAGATGCCCAGCGAGTCGATGACCTGCGGGACGGCGTACGTCTTGTCCTTGTACTTCGTGGAGGCGGCGGCCTGCGGCAGGAAGTCGCCCTCGTTCTTCAGGGCGGTGGTGCCGTCGAGGGGGGCCAGGTAGCCGAGGTCCGCGAAGTCCGGGGTCCAGGCGACCTCGGAGCGGATCACGTCGGGGGCGCCGGAACCGGCCTGCGCGGCGTTCTTGAACTTGTTCTGGGCGTCGCCGAAGGGCACGTTGACGTACTTGACCGTGACCTTGGGGTGCTTCTTCTCGAAGTCCTCGGCGATCTTCTTGAAGACCTTGTCCTCGCTGCCGACGGTCGAGGTGTCCCACCAGGTGACCTCGCCGGCGAGCTCGCCGCCCGCGCCCTTGCCCTGCTTGTCGCCGTCGCCGCCGCCGCAGGCGGTAGCCGCGAGCGCCAGCGTCGCGACCAGGGCGGTGGCTGTCATGCCACGTCGCATCCGAACTCCTTCAACTGCCGTACCGCTCCGTCGCGGCGCCGGGTCGTGGAGGAACGTAACAAGCCTGAAAGAAGTCCGAAAGAGTTTGCGGGAAATTTCTGCAAGAAGCGGTCGGACGTTACCGCCGCGAGACCGGAAGGTGTCCGTCGGGAGCCTTGATTCCCAGGCCAGTCCTGGTTTCGCGGGCTTCCGTACATGTTCGCACCCCCCTCCGCAAGAACTTGCAGCACGGGTTACTTTCCCGTCCCACCGGCGTTGATCCTGGCGTCCCGGGAGTCCGCCGCGCCGCTGCTCCCCCGCCTCCCGTACGAGAAGGACGCCGATGACCACCCTGCCGCGCCGCCCCGCGCCCGCCGCCGGCCCCCGCCCCGCCTCGTCGAGGTGGTGGCGCGACGCCGTCATCTACCAGGTGTACGTCCGCTCCTTCGCCGACAGCAACGGGGACGGCGTCGGAGACCTGCCGGGAGTGTGCGAGCGCCTCCCGCACCTGGCCGCCCTCGGCGTCGACGCGGTGTGGCTGACCCCCTTCTACGCCTCCCCGCAGGCCGACGGCGGCTACGACGTCGCCGACTACCGGGCCGTCGACCCGCTCTTCGGCACCCTGGACGACGCGGTCGGCCTCATCGACCGCGCCCACGGGCTGGGCCTGCGCGTCATCGTGGACGTCGTCCCCAACCACACCTCCGAGCAGCACCCGTGGTTCCGCGCGGCCCTCGCCGGCGGCCCCGGGCGCGACCTCTACCACTTCCGGCCGGGCCGGGGCGCGAGCGGCGAACTCCCGCCCAACGACTGGGAGTCGGTCTTCGGCGGCCCCGCCTGGACCCGGGTCCCGGACGGCGACTGGTACCTCCACCTCTTCGCCCCGCAGCAGCCCGACCTCAACTGGGAGAACCCGGCCGTGCACGCCGAGTTCGACTCCGTACTGCGCTTCTGGCTCGACAAGGGCGTCGACGGCTTCCGCGTCGACGTCGCGCACGGCATGGTCAAGGCCGCCGGAATGCCCGACATCGGGGCCCGCGAACAGGCCCGGATGATCGGCTCGCAGGTCCTCCCCTTCTTCGACCAGGACGGGGTGCACGCCATCCACCGCGGCTGGCGCCGCCTCCTGGACTCGTACACGGACCGGCCGGACCACGGCGACGCGTACGGCGGCGAGCGCATCGGCGTCGCGGAGGCCTGGGCGCCGTCCCCCGAGCGGCTCGCGCTGTACGTGCGCCCCGACGAGCTGCACCAGGCGTTCAACTTCCAGTTCCTGACCTGCCCCTGGGACGCGGTCGCGATGCGCGCCGTCATCGACGCCTCGCTCGCCGCCACCGGCTCCGTCGGCGCGCCCACCACCTGGGTGCTGTCCAACCACGACGTGGTGCGCCACCTCACCCGCTACGGCGGCGCCGACCGCGCCCTCGGCCTGCGCCGCGCCCGCGCCGCGGCCCTGCTCATGCTGGCGCTGCCCGGCTCGACGTACCTCTACCAGGGCGAGGAGCTGGGTCTGCCCGAGGTCACCGACCTGCCCGACGCCGTCCGGCAGGACCCCTCGTTCTTCCGCAGCGACGGCCAGGACGGGCTGCGCGACGGGTGCCGGGTGCCGCTCCCCTGGACGCCCGAGGGGCCCTCGTACGGCTTCGGCAGCGGCGGCAGTTGGCTCCCGCAGCCCGCGGACTGGCAGGGGCTGAGCGCGGCGGCCCAGGAAGGCGTGGCGGGGTCGACCCTGGAGCTCTACCGCACGGCCCTGACCGTACGCAGGGAGCTGCCCGGCCTCGGGGACGGCGCGATGGAGTGGCGGCCGTCGGCGGACGGACTGCTCGACTTCGAGCGGGACGGCTTCCGCTGCACCCTCAACGCCACCTCCGCCCCCGTCGAACTCCCCTCCCCGGGGCGGCTGCTGGTCGCGTCGGCCGAGGTCGCGCCCGGCGCGGGGGCGCAGGTCGTGCTCCCGGCCGATTCCTGCGCTTGGTGGGCAATCTGACACGCGCCCGGTAAGGTCCACAGTCATGACCGCACGGCTAGCCGACATCGCAGCCCAGGCGGGGGTCAGCGAAGCGACGGTCAGCCGGGTCCTGAACGGCAAGCCCGGTGTTGCCTCGGGCACCCGCGAATCCGTACTCGCCGCACTCGACGTCCTCGGGTACGAGCGCCCGGTCCGGCTGCGCCGGCTGAGCGCGGGCCTCGTCGGGCTGATAACCCCCGAACTGGAGAACCCGATCTTCCCGGCGCTCGCCCAGGTGATAGGGCAGGCGCTGACCCGGCAGGGCTACACCCCGGTGCTCGCCACCCAGACCCCGGGCGGCTCCACCGAGGACGAGCTGACGGAGATGCTGGTGGCGCGGGGGGTGAGCGGCATCATCTTCGTCTCCGGACTGCACGCCGACACCACCGCCGACATGCAGCGCTACGAGCAGCTGCGCGCCCAGGGCGTGCCCTTCGTCCTGGTCGACGGTTTCTCGCCGAAGGTGCAGGCCCCCTTCATCTCGCCCGACGACCGGGCGGCCATGCGGCTCGCGGTCACCCACCTCGCGGCCCTCGGGCACACCCGGATCGGGCTCGCGGTCGGGCCGAAGCGGTTCGTACCCGTCCTGCGCAAGATCGAGGGCTTCCGGGCGAGCATGCAGGAGCGGCTGGGGCTGGCGGCCGAGGAGACGGAGGAGCTGATCCAGCACTCCCTCTACACGCTGGAGGGCGGCCAGGCCGCCGCCTCCGCGCTCATCGAGCGGGGCTGCACGGCGGTGGTGTGCGCGAGCGACATGATGGCGCTCGGCGCGATACGGGCCGCCCGCCGGCTGGGGCTCGACGTGCCGAAGGACGTGTCGGTGGTCGGCTTCGACGACTCGCCGCTCATAGCGTTCACCGACCCGCCGCTGACCACCATCCGCAAACCGGTGACGGCCATGGGCCAGGCGGCCGTGCGGGCCCTGCTCGAAGAGGTCGGGGGGACGCCCGCGCCGCACAGCGAGTTCGTCTTCCACCCGGAACTGGTCGTGCGGGGCTCGACGGCCTCCGGCCCCCGCCGGTGAGTAGTACCTGAGTCGTACTCCGGGCCCGCCGGAACCCTCCGAGGGATGATCGCGCGCGGATAACGATCTGGCAGACTCTCGTGCCATGGGTGAAGCGAGGACCAGAACCGCGGCAGGCCGGGAGGCAGGCCCCGACCAGGGCAGGCGTGCCACCATCCCCTCACCCAAGGTGAGCGGGGAGGGGGCCGACCGGCCCGGTTCCGTGCCGTCCGGCCGGGTGCGGCGCGCGGGCCGCGCCGCCGTCTCGCTGGCCGGGCGGGTGCGCTCGCCGCGGCGGCCGCGCATCTGGTTCGAGGTCCTGCTGCTCCTCGTCAGCTACTGGATCTACTCGATGATCCGCAACGCCGTCCCCGAGCAGAAGGCCAAGGCGCTCGCCAACGCCGACTGGATCTGGAAGGTCGAGAACGAGCTCGGGATCGCCGTCGAGAAGACGATCAACCACGCGGTCGACTCGGTGACCTGGCTGGTCGTGGGCATGAACTACTACTACGCGACGCTGCACTTCCTGGTGACCATCGGGGTGCTGGTGTGGCTGTACCGGTGGCAGCCGGGGCGGTACGCGGCGGCGCGGACGATCCTCTTCGCCACGACCGGTGTCGCACTGGTCGGCTACTACCTGTACCCGCTGGCCCCGCCGCGCCTGATGAACGGCGGCGGCTTCGTCGACACCGTGCTCGTGCACCACACGTGGGGGTCGATGGCGTCGGGCGACCTCAAGCACATGTCGAACCAGTACGCGGCGATGCCGTCGATGCACATCGGGTGGTCGACGTGGTGCGGGCTGACGATCTTCTTCCTGGCGTCGGTGCCGTGGGTGCGGGTGCTCGGCCTGCTCTATCCGACGCTCACCCTCGTCGTCATCGTCGCCACGGCGAACCACTTCTGGCTGGACGCGGTGGGGGGGCTGCTGTGCCTGTCCTTCGGGTACGCGGTGGCTTACGCCTGGTACGGGTCCCTCCCCCACCGCCTCCCCAAGCTGGTCTCCGCCCCCTCCCCCCACCACCTCCTCCCAGCCCAGGCCTGACCCCGCACCCTCCTCCCGGCCCATCCGGATGCCGCCCCCTGCGCAAGCGCCTGCGCCGGACGCGCGACTTCGCCAAGGCCGTGACACCAGCCCCCTTCGGCTCCGCAGCCGCCCTCCGCCCCCGCCCCCTTGGGCTTCACCTCCGAGCCCCCTTGGGCGACGGGGCCGCCCCAAGGGGGCGGAACGGGCGGGCAAGGGGGCGGCCCCTCCCGCTCCCGGCCCGCCCGGGTGCCGCCCCCTGCGTGAGCGCCTGTGCCGGGTGCGCGATCCCGCCAAGGCCGCGAGCTCAGCCCCGGCACCGGGCCAGGCAGCCCCGCCCGGCTCGGGCAGAGAGGCCCCGGACCCGCCCCTTTCCCTAAAGCGCTCGCCGCGCGGCTGTCCAGGGTTCACCGCGGGTGCGTCGTGGCTGGGCGCGCAGTTCCCCGCGCCCCTGAAGGGGCGCACCGCCCGGCCCCGGGTTCGTGCGGCGGCGCCCGGCTAGGCTCGGAGGGCACCGTACGCCCACCGCCCAAGGGACCCGCATGACCGTGCCAGGCCGCCGCAGCAGCACCTTCACCCGCCTCATCCGGCACGGCTTCACCGACCCGGCCACCGCCGAGCGCCTCCTCGACGAGGAAGCCCTCGAACCGGTGCGCCACGACCCCGTCCTCCTCGACGCCCTCGGCGCGACCGCCGACCCCGACCTCGCCCTGCGGGGCCTCGTCCGCCTCGCCGAGGCGCAGGAGGACACGGCGCGGCGGCAGGAGTTCCTGCGGACGCTCGTCTCGGCGAAGCCGCTGCGGGACCGGCTGCTGGGCGTGCTGGGCGCCTCCGAGGCCCTGGCCGACCACCTCGCCCGCCACCCCGGCGACTGGCACGCCCTCCTCACGTACGAGGCGGCCGACCTGCACCCCGGCGTGGCGGAGTTCGAGCACCACCTCGCCGGCGCCGACGACCCCGACGCCCTGCGCGTCGCCTACCGCCGCTGCCTGCTGTCGATCTCGGCCCGGGACGTCTGCGGGACCACCGACGTGGCCGAGACCGCCGCCGAGCTGGCCGACCTCGCGACCGCCACCCTGCGCGCCGCCCTGGCCATCGCCCGCCGGGCCGCGCCCGAGGACGCCGCCCAGTGCCGCCTCGCGGTGATCGCGATGGGCAAGTGCGGCGGCCACGAGCTGAACTACGTCTCCGACGTGGACGTGATCTTCGTCGGGGAGGCGGTCGAGGGGGCCGAGGGGGCCGACGAGGCCAAGGCGATGCGGGCGGCCACCCGGCTCGCCTCCCACCTCATGCGGATCTGCTCGGACACCACCGTCGAGGGCACCATCTGGCCCGTCGACGCCAACCTCCGCCCCGAGGGACGCAACGGCCCCCTGGTGCGCACCCTCTCCAGCCATGTCGCGTACTACCAGCGCTGGGCGAAGACCTGGGAGTTCCAGGCCCTGCTGAAGGCCCGCCCGGTGGCCGGGGACCTCTCCCTGGGCGAGGAGTACGTCCAGGCCCTCGCCCCGATGGTCTGGCAGGCCGCCGAGCGCGAGAACTTCGTCCCCGACGTGCAGAAGATGCGCCGCCGGGTCGTCGACAACATCCCCGCGGGGCAGGTGGACCGCGAGCTGAAGCTCGGCCCGGGCGGCCTGCGGGACGTGGAGTTCGCCGTCCAGCTCCTCCAGCTCGTGCACGGCCGCAGCGACGCGTCGCTGCACAGCGGCACCACCCTCGAAGCCCTGCGGGCGCTCGCCGCCGGGGGGTACGTGGGCCGGGCGGACGCCGCGCAGCTCGACGAGGCGTACCGCTTCCTGCGCACCATGGAGCACCGCATCCAGCTCCACCGCCTGCGCCGCACCCACCTCGTCCCCACGGACGAGGCGGACCTGCGCCGCCTGGGCCGCTCCCTGGGCCTGCGCGGGGAACCGGTGACCGAGCTCCAGCAGGCCTGGCGCCGGTACGCGTCGGTCGTACGCCGCCTGCACGAGAAGCTCTTCTACCGCCCGCTGCTCGACGCGGTCGCCCAGCTCGCCCCCGGCGAGGCCCGGCTGAGCCCCCGCGCGGCCGGCCAGCGCCTCCAGGCCCTCGGCTACGCGGACCCCGTCGGAGCCCTCCGCCACCTCGAAGCCCTCTCCTCCGGCGTCACCCGCAAGGCCGCCATCCAGCGCACCCTGCTGCCCGTCCTGCTCGGCTGGTTCGCGGACTCCGCCGACCCGGACGCGGGGCTGCTCGGCTTCCGCAAGGTCTCCGACGCGCTCGGCAAGACCCCCTGGTACCTGCGCCTGCTGCGCGACGAGGGCGCGGCGGCGGAGAACCTGGCCCGCGTGCTGTCCGCCGGCCGGCTCGCCCCCGACCTCCTGCTGCGCGCCCCCGAGGCCGTCGCCATCCTCGGCGACCCCAAGGGCCTCACCCCCCGCACCCGCGAACACCTGGAGCAGGAGGTCCTGGCCGCGGTGGGCCGCGCGGACGGCGCGGAGGCCGCCGTCGCGGCGGCCCGCGGCGTACGCCGCCGCGAGCTCTTCCGCACCACGGCCGCCGACATCATCGGCTCCTACGGCACGGAGGAGAGCCCGGCGGAATCCGACCCCGGCGCGCTGGTGGACCGCGTCGGCCAGGCGGTCACCGGGCTGAACGCGGCCACGATCGCCGGGGCCCTGCGGGCGGCCGTCCGCGCCCAGTGGGGCGACGAACTCCCCACCCGCTTCGCCGTGATCGGCATGGGCCGCTTCGGCGGCCACGAACTCGCCTACGGTTCCGACGCGGACGTCCTGTTCGTCCACGAGCCGCGCGAGGGCGTCGACGAACAGGAGGCGGCCCGGGCCGCCAACAGGATCGTCACCGAGATGCGCCGGCTGCTCCAGCTCCCCACCTCGGACCCGCCGTTGCTGATCGACGCGGACCTGCGGCCGGAAGGCAGGAGCGGCCCGCTGGTCCGCTCCCTGAAGTCCTACGAGGCCTACTACCGCCGCTGGTCCCTGGTCTGGGAGAGCCAGGCCCTCCTGCGCGCCGAACCGATGGCGGGCGACCCGGACCTCGGCCGCCGCTTCATCGAGCTGATCGACCCGCTGCGCTACCCGGTGGAGGGCCTGGGCGACGACGCGGTGCGCGAGATCCGCCGCCTGAAGGCCCGCATGGAGTCCGAGCGCATGCCGCGCGGCGCCGACCCCACCCTGCACACCAAACTGGGCCGGGGCGGCCTGAGCGACGTGGAGTGGACGGTCCAGCTCCTCCAGATGCGGCACGGCTGGGCCGAACCGGGCCTGCGCACCACCCGCACCCGCGAGGCCCTGCGCGCCGCGCACGCGGCGGGCCTGATCCCGACCGAGGAGGCGCAGACCCTGGACGACGCGTGGGTCCTGGCCTCCCGCGTCCGCAACGGAGTGATGCTGGTGCGCGGCCGGGCCGGCGACACGTTCCCCTCCGACGGCCGCGAACTGGCCGCGATGGGCCGCTACCTGGGCTACGACGAGGGCCACGTGGGCGACATGCTCGACGACTACCGCCGCATCACCCGCCGGGCGAGGGCGGTGATGGAGGACCTCTTCTACGGGTCGTGAGCCGACGCCCCTCTGGAGTACGGGGCCCGCGCGACCGGCCACGAGGCGCCCGCGCGGGCCCCGCGCACCCGGTCTCCCGCGCGGGACCCTCCTGCCCCCGGACCCGCGCGGCCCGGGCGGTCGGCGCTAGGCCCCCACCACCCCGTCGATCCCCTCCCGCAGCAGATCCGCGTGCCCGTTGTGCCGCGCGTACTCATGGATCAGGTGCAGCATCACCAGCCGCAACGACACGTCCTCACCCCACCGCTCCTGGTACCCGGTGACGTCCAGCGACTCCGCCTCCCGCTCGACGCGCCGCGCGCACTCCACCTCGGCCTCCCAGGCCGCGAAGGCCTCCGCCCGGGTCGCGCCCGTGGCGTCGTACGCCTCCTGGTAGTCCTGCGTGTCGGACCAGACGAAGGGCAGGCCGGTCTCCCGCCCGACGACCCGCCGGAACCATGTCCGCTCGACCTCCGCCATGTGCCGTACGAGCCCCAGCAGCGACAGCGTCGAGGGCGGCATCGACCGCGTCCTGAGCTGCTCGTCCGACAGCCCCTCGCACTTCATGGCGAGGGTGGCCCGGTGGAAGTCCAGAAACGCCCGCAGCGTCTCCCGCTCGCCCCCGCGCAGGGGCGGCGCGGGCCGCCCGGTCCCGGCGTCCATCGCGATCCCCCCTCAGCCCTTCGTCGGCCGCAGTACGAGCGTGTGGAAGCCGAAGCTGTCCCGGTACACCCGCAGCCACTCCGTGCGGTGCGCGGCGGAGGACTCCAGGGCCGCCGCGGCGTCCGGGTGGTCGGGGTGGTTCACGGCCCACTCCGCGAGCGAGCCCGTCCAGTGCCACTCGTAGTCGTCGAGCTCGTGCCGGGTGCTGAGGTGCCCGTACACCGGGACCCACCCGTCGGCGACGACGTTCTCCACCGTCGTCGCCAGGTCCTCGTACTCGCCGAGCATCTCGACGGCCTCGGCGGTCGGCTCGGTCAGCCAGTACGCGTCGCCGACGAGCACGGCGCCCCGGGGCGCGAGGTACTTCCGGGCGACCGCGAGCGTGGCGATCAGCCCGCCGAAGGCGTGCGTGGCGCCGACGCTGAGGACCACGTCGAAGTCCCCGTCCGGCACGAAGGCGTCCGCGTCCGCCTCGTGCAGGGTCAGCCGGTCCCCGACACCCCGGGCGTCCGCCTGCTCGCGGGCGGCCGCCAGGGCCGCCGTGTCGATGTCGACCCCGACGCCGGTGGCCCCGGGATTCGCCTCAAGGGCCCTGATCAGCCATTCCGCCTGGCCGCAGCCGAGGTCGAGCAGACGCTCGTCACCGCGCACGACCGCGCGGTCCAGCACCCTGCGTACGGAGGAGTCGTCGAGCGGTGCCGCGATGGGGTGGTGCGTGTGGGCCAGCCGGGACCTGAGTGATCTTTCCATCCGCGCAGGCTCTCACCCCGGCGGGCCCGCCGCACCCGTTTAACGGCCCTTCAACGGATGCGACAGGCAGGCTCGTTGCCCGAAAGCTACAGAACGGGCAGGTTCTTCCGCAGCTCGAACGCGGTGACCTCGCTGCGGTACTCCTCCCACTCCTGCTTCTTGTTGCGGAGGAAGAAGTCGAAGACGTGCTCGCCCAGCGTCTCGGCGACCAGTTCGCTGCGCTCCATCAGCGCGATCGCCTCGCCGAGGTTCTGCGGCAGGGGTTCGATGCCCATGGCGCGGCGTTCCGCGTCGGAGAGGGCCCAGACGTCGTCGTCGGCGCCCGGCGGGAGTTCGTACCCCTCCTCGATGCCCTTGAGGCCGGCGGCGAGCAGGACCGCGTAGGTCAGGTAGGGGTTGGCGCCGGAGTCGATGGAGCGGACCTCGACGCGTGAGGAGCCGGTCTTGCCGGGCTTGTACATGGGGACGCGGATGAGGGCGGAGCGGTTGTTGTGGCCCCAGCAGATGTACGAGGGGGCCTCGCCGCCGGAACCCGCGGTGCGCGCCGAGCCGCCCCAGATGCGCTTGTAGGAGTTGACCCACTGGTTGGTGACGGCGGAGATCTCGGCGGCGTGCTTGAGCAGGCCCGCGATGAAGGAGCGGCCCACCTTGGA
Organism: Streptomyces sp. NPDC088745; assembly: GCF_044751045.1. Lineage (NCBI taxonomy): Bacteria > Bacillati > Actinomycetota > Actinomycetes > Kitasatosporales > Streptomycetaceae > Streptomyces > Streptomyces sp. NPDC088745. Next base: position 291,347 of record NZ_JBIVLB010000003.1, on the reverse strand, counting down.
GAGCTGGTACTCCGCGCCGGACTCGTAGAAGGCGTTGCGGTCGCCCTCGAAGAGCGAGAGGTGGGTGTGCATGCCGGAGCCGGGGAACTCGGAGAAGGGCTTGGGCATGAAGGTCGCCTGGACGCCCTGTTCGAGCGCGACCTGCTTCATGACCAGGCGGAAGGTCATGATGTTGTCGGCGGTGGAGAGCGCGTCGGCGTAGCGCAGGTCGATCTCCTGCTGGCCCGGCGCGCCCTCGTGGTGGCTGAACTCGACCGAGATCCCCATCGACTCCAGCATGGTGATGGCCTGCCGGCGGAAGTCCATGCCGACGTTCTGCGGGGTGTGGTCGAAGTAGCCGGAATTGTCGGCCGGGACCGGCTTCGAGCCGTCCAGCGGCTTGTCCTTGAGCAGGAAGAACTCGATCTCGGGGTGCGTGTAGAAGGTGAAGCCGAGGTCGGAGGTCTTGTTCAGGATGCGCTTGAGGACGTAGCGCGGGTCGGCGAAGGACGGCGAGCCGTCCGGCATGAGGATGTCGCAGAACATCCGGGCGGTGCCGGGGGCCTCCGCGCGCCACGGGAGGATCTGGAAGGTGCTGGGGTCCGGCTTGGCGATCATGTCGGACTCGTAGACCCGGGCGAAGCCCTCGATGGCGGAGCCGTCGAAGCCGATGCCCTCGTCGAAGGCCTGCTCCAGCTCGGCCGGGGCCACCGCCACCGATTTCAGGAAGCCGAGCACGTCGGTGAACCACAGGCGCACGAAGCGGATGTCACGCTCCTCCAGGGTACGGAGCACGAATTCCTGCTGCTTGTCCATTTTCACATCCATCCTTGCTGGTCAGGCCGCCTGCTCCCGCGCCTCGGGACACAATCGGGGCTTCCAGCATCCCACCACACGGTTTCGCGCAGGTTGCGCAGTGCCCCTGGACCGGCCAACGCGTCGTGCCCGCCGTCGCGCACCGAACCGGCCTGGTGACGGAGAAACGGGGACGCCGGACCGGGCGGCCGTTAGCATCTCGGGCCATGGGGCGAGTGCGGCACCTCCGCATCACGGGCACCGTGCGTCACGCGTGGCGCGGCGCGGCCCTGCTGTGCGCCGTCGCCGCGCTGCTGGGCACCCTGCTCGCCTGCCCGGACCCCGCCGGGGCGGGCGGCGGGACGGCCGGCCCGCACCGCGAGGGCCTGACCACGGCCGCGGCCACGGCTGCGTACAACTGCCCCTATGAGCAAGGCGGTTGCGGGGTCTTCCCGCACCTCGCGCCCGCCGTTCTGACCGCCCCGCCCCAGGACTCCGCCCCCGGCGCCGCCGTACTCGTCGTGCGGCACGCGAGCGGTGACGAGAGGCCGAGGGTGCGGCGCGCGGGCGAGGTGCGGGCCCGGGCGCCGGGGGCGCACGTGCTGGGAGTGCTGCGGAGGTAGGAGGGGGTCCGTTTCCGGACGAGTTCCCTCCGTACGCCCAACTCCCCGCGCAGAAGAGGAAGTCCAGCCATGTCCACCGCCTCCCCCTCCCGCAAGGCCCGAATAGACGAGATGCGGCGTGCCGAGAAGGCCCGGGACCGCCGCAACAAGATCATCGCTTTCGGCGTCGGCGGGGCCGTCCTCGCCGGGGTCGTCGGCTTCGGGGTGTACGTCTTCACCGAGCAGTCCGACAAGAAGGAGGCCCAGGTCGCGGCCGCGAAGGCCCCGATCAGGGGCGAGAAGGCCTGGGACGCCAAGAAGCTGGGCCGCACGCACGTGACCAAGGACGTCACGTACCCGATGACCCCGCCGGTCGGCGGCGACCACCACCAGGCGTGGATGAACTGTCAGGGCGACGTCTACACGAAGCCGGTCCCGGACAAGCACGCCGTGCACTCCCTGGAGCACGGCGCGGTGTGGGTGACGTACAACGACAAGGCCGCCAAGAGCGATGTCGACGCACTCGCGGCGAAGGTCAGGAAGACGCAGTACTCACTGATGAGCCCGGTGCGGGCGCAGGCCGGGCCGATCATGCTGAGCGCGTGGGGCAAGCAGGTCACCGTGGACGGGGCGGACGACCCGCGCGTCGGCCAGTTCTTCACCCGGTACGTGATGGGCAAGCAGACCCCGGAGCCGGGCGCGGCCTGCTCGAACGGCGTGACGCTGGACGGGGCCGGAAAGCCGGTGCTGGGCGGGGGCATGGAGTAGTGGGCCGTGCGGGGAGCCGTACGTGGTGGCAGGCCGTCGGGGCGGTGGTGTTCGCGCTGGCGGTGGTGGCCGGAACGGTGACGGTGACGCGGGCGGCGATGACGTCGTCGCCCGCGCCCGTGGCGTCCGCGCCGTCCGAGGGCGGGCCCGCCGTGCCCGGGGGCCCCGGGGGGGACTCCGCCGACGCGGGGTTCGCGCGGGACATGGCGGCGCACCACCAGCAGGCGGTGGAGATGTCGTTCCTGGTCAGGGACCGCACGAAGGACGCGGACGTCAGGCGGCTCGCGTACGACATCGCCAACACGCAGGCCAACCAGCGGGGCATGATGCTGGGCTGGCTGGACCTGTGGGGGCTGCCGAAGACGGGCACCGCGCCGATGGCGTGGCTGGGCGGGTCCGGGCACGCGGGGCACGCGCGGGGTCCGGAGGGCCTGATGCCGGGCATGGCCACCCGCGCCCAGCTCGCCGAGCTGCGCACGGCGTCGGGGCGGGCGGCCGAGGTCCGCTACCTGCGGCTGATGACCGCGCACCACCGGGGCGGGGTGGAGATGGCCCGGGGCTGCGTGCGGCTGTGCTCGGTGCGGGTGGAGAAGGAGCTGGCGCAGGGCATGGTGGACGCGCAGCAGGCGGAGGTGGAGCTGATGGAGGGGATGCTGAGGGAGCGCGGGCAGTAGCCGTGCGGGCCGTCGGGCGGGCCGCCGGGCAGCCGCCGTGCGGGCCGTCGGCTTCACGTGATCGCCGGGGGCGTCGGCTCCATGTGATCGCCGGGGGCCGTCGGCTCTACGTGACCGCCGGGAGGGACGTCAGCCCCACATGGTCGCCGGGCCGTCGGCTCCGCTGGATCGCCGGCGGGGCCGTCAGCTCCACCTGATCTCCGGGGGGAGGATCCCCGCGCACAGGGGCAGGCCCTTGTCGTCCGTGAGGGACATGCGGCCCTCCGCCTCGCCCCGGGCCACCAGGGCCGCCGGGATGTCCGCGCAGAAGATCTTGGCGCGGCGGAACATCGCGAAGGCCCCGTCCGGGCCCACCTCGCCCCAGGTCAGGTAGAGGAAGCGGGTCCCGGGGCGGCCGTGCACGTACGGGCCGCGGAAGTCCGGGCCCGGGCGGACGTCCAGCGTGAGGTCCCAGACCGCCTCCGCCGCGTCCCCCCGCACCGGCCCCTCCGGGTCCTTCCCGCGCTGCACCGCCACGTGCACGTCGCGGAACTCGCCGCAGTCCGCGCCCGGCAGGTGTTCCCCGATGAGTCTCAGCCTCAGCTCCGTCATGGCCCCCATCACAGCACGGGGGTCTGACAGAGCACCGCCTCCGCGACCCGTTCCGGGCGGTCCAGCATGAGCAGGTGCCCCGCCCCGGGGACGGCCTCGAAGCGTGCGGCCAGCGTGTCGGCGAGGTCGCGCTGGCGTTCCAGCCAGTGCAGCGCGGGCAGGGTGGGCCGGCCGTCGTACGCGGCGAGCACCGTCACCGGGAGGGAGGCGGGCAGCGGGTGCGTGGTGCGCAGGGCGAGGAGTTCGGCGGCGACCGCCCGGTAGGAGCCGTTCTCCAGCAGCGCGCCCCGCAGGACCCGGGCCGTCCGGTAGGTGCGGCGCACCAGCGGGGTGGGGGCCGGGTCGTGGGCGTGCCGGGCGCGGGAGGCCCGTACGGCGGCGCGGCGGACGGCGGGGCCCAGCAGGGCGGGCAGTCCGGCCGCGGCCAGGGCCGATCCCAGCGCCCGCGTCGCCCCGGTCCGTACGGCGGGAGCGGCGGGCGCCTGCGCGTGGGGTTCGGCGCTGGAGTCCACCAGGACGACACCGGCCGCCCGCTCCGGGTGCAGCCGCGCGAACGCCTCCGCGTGGAAACCGGCGATGGAGTGCCCGACGACGGTGACGGGGGTGCGCAGCCCCAGCGCGTCCAGGAGCGACCCGATCCGGTGCGCCTCCCCCGCCGCCGTGGGCACCGCCCGCGCCGGGCCCGAGAACCCGTGGCCGGGCCGGTCGAAGCGCACCACCGTGCGGTGCGGCGTCAGCAGCGGCACGACCGGCTCCCAGTCGTACCAGCTCATCGCGAGCCCCGCGCTCAGCACGCACACCGGGCCGCTGCCCTCCACCACCACGTGGTGGGGCACTCCCGCGATCCGCACGAACTCTCCCATGATCGTCATGGGGACAGCTTCTCGCGTCGCACGGAGTGCGCGAGCACCATGGGCCGGATCGCCACCAGCAGCACCTGAAGGCGTCGGCGGGGCCCGGCACCCGGGTGCGTACGGAGGCCGCGCGAATCCGGACACACGGGACAGACGGTCATCCGGGGCCCACGCCTCCCTCGGAAGGGATACCCGCCGGGGGTAAGGTGCACGGCATGGCGACGAGGCGCGGGCGGGACACGTGGGGCGGGCGGCTCCTGCTGCTCGTCGCGCTCCTGTGCGGCATCGTCGCGATGCACACGCTGGGGCATCCCGCCGAAGAGCACGGGGGCTCCGCGGACCCGGCCTCCGTGACGGCCCGTCACCAGGGGTCCGCCGCGCCCCTCCACGAAGCGGCGGCAGCGAGCGCCCCCGCGGCGCCCCTCGCGGCCGCCGACCCCCTGGCGGCGACCTCCGAGCCCCCGCTGCACGGCATGGACCCCATGTCCGTCTGCCTCGCCGTGCTCACGGCGTGGGGCGTCGCGCTCCTGTGCGCGCTCGCACTGTCGCGGCGTCGGCGGGAGTGGGCCGAACCCGTGCGCGACAGCGGCCTGTTGCGCGCCCTGTGGCCCCACCCGCCGCCCCTGCGCGTCGCGCTCGCCCGTCTGTCGGTCCTGCGGATCTAGAAGCGGCCCTCCTCCCGCTTCGTCCATCCGCCGCTCCCGCACGCCCGCACGGCCGCGGGAGCCGGGCACTCACCTTCAGACACACGAGGTACTCCAGTCATGCGTACGCATCACACGCGCCGTTCCGTGCTGGGCGCGGGCATCGCCGCCGCCGGGACCGGCTTCCTGACGGCCTGTTCGTCCGGCGGCGCCACCGGGCACGCCGGGCCGGGGCACTCCCCCTCCGCCCCGCCGGCCGCACCCCGGGGCTACATCGCCCCGTACGACGAGGAGGTCGTCGCCGCCGAGGCCGCCCGGGGCAACGGCCCCGTCCGCACCGTCCGGCTCATCGCCACCCCCGCCCCGCTCGACCTGGGCGGCGGCGTCACCGTGAAGTCCTGGGCGTACGGCGACGCGCTGCCCGGCCAGGAGGTCCGGGTCACGGCGGGCGACACCCTCGCCCTGACCCTGGCCAACCACCTGCCCGCCGCCACCTCCCTGCACTGGCACGGCCTCGCGCTGCGCAACGACATGGACGGCGTGCCGGGGCTCACGCAGCGGGACATCGCGCCGGGCGCCTCGTTCACGTACCGCTTCACGGTGCCGCACCCGGGGACGTACTGGTTCCACCCGCACTCCGGCGTCCAGCAGGACCGGGGACTGTACGCGCCGCTGATCGTCGAGGACCCGAAGGAGCCGCTGGCGTACGACCGGGAGTGGGTCGTGGTGCTGGACGACTGGGTGGACGGGGTGGCGGGCTCGACCCCGGACGCCGTGCTCGCCGAACTCAGCGGGGGCATGGGCGGCATGGACCACGGCGGAGGTCCGGGCGGCGGGCACGGGGGCCACGGCGTGCCCGCCCCCACGAAGCCGCCGCGGGGCGCCGGCCCCTCCCGCATGATGACGGGCGCCGCCAGCGACCTGCTGGGCGCGGACGCGGGCGACGTCGCCTATCCGCACTACCTGGTCAACGGCCGTGTGCCGGCCGACCCCTCGACGTACCGCGCCGAACCCGGCGAGCGGATCAGGCTGCGGATCGTCAACGCGGGCGGCGACACCGCCTTCCGCGTCGCGCTCGGCGGGCACCGGATGACGGTGACGCACACCGACGGCTTCCCGGTCGAGCACGTCACTACGGACGCGCTGCTGCTGGGGATGGGCGAGCGGTACGACGTCCTGGTGACCGCCGGGGACGGCGTGTTCCCGCTGACGGCGGTCGCGGAGGGCAAGAAGGCGTCGGGGCTCGCGCTGCTGCGCACCGGCGGCGGCGCCGCGCCCGACGCCGGGGTACGGCCGAGGGAGCTGGCCGGGAAGCTGGTGACGGCCGACCGGCTGCGGGCCGCGCGGTCGGTGGCGCTGCCCCCGCGTGCGCCGGACCGGACGATCCGGCTGCGGATGACCGGCGGGATGGCGAAGTACGACTGGGCCTTCGACGGCAGGCCGTACGCGCCGGACCAGCGGCACCCGGTACGGGCGGGCGAGCGGGTGCGGCTGGAGGTCGCCAACGCGACGGCGATGTGGCACCCGGTGCATCTGCACGGGCACACCTTCGCGCTCGGCGGCGCGGCGTCGGGGGCCCGCAAGGACACCGCGATCGTGCTGCCGAACGGCCGGCTGACGGTGGACTTCGACGCGGACAACCCGGGCCTGTGGATGCTGCACTGCCACAACGTCTACCACGCGGAGGCCGGGATGATGACGGTGCTGGGCTACCGGCGCTGAGCGGGGCCGCCCGGCGCCGGGGGGGGGGCGGGGGGCCCCCCCCCCCCGGCCCCCCCCCCCCCGGCAAGATGTGGGGTAGTAGTGGAGGCGCGGGTAGGGTCCGCGGGGGCCCCCGAGGCGAACACGCCATAGCCCC